>JACRIN010000075.1 GCA_016220085.1 Planctomycetota bacterium | reverse complement strand
GGAACTCGGTCGCTGAAGCGGCTCGACGGCGATCGGCGTTGCCGGCGTCACTCCGCGTCGCGCCGCGTCGCCTGGGCGCGAGTTCGTGTGCGGCGGCGCTCGATGGCTTCTCGACTCCGCTCCGCGGGACCCGCGGACTCGAAGACCGACGGTACGCTAGCGCGATGCTGAGCTGGCTTCTCGCAGTGGCGGCGTTGGCGGGTTCGCAGGGCGGTCCGGTCGAGTTCGGGCGAGCGCGGCTCGAGCGAGAGCTCGTCGCGCGCGGGCTCGGCGACCGCGGCGCGTCGATCGAGGTCCGCGTCGACGGCGGAGAAGGCGTCGCGGAGAGCTTCACGATCCGGAGCGACGGCGCGAAGGTCGTGATCTCCGCGCCCGACGCGACCGGGGCGATGTACGGCGAGCTCGAGCTTGCCGAGCGCGTCGCGGAATCCGGCGCGGCGGCGCTCGAGAAGCTCGACGTGCGCGCGAAGCCCGAGCTCGAAGTCCGCGCGATCAATCCGTTCCTGACGTTGCCGTGGGACTCGGAGAAGAACGAGCCGATCTACGACGCGGCGGCGCTCGGCGATCCCGCGCGCTGGTGGTTCCACGACGAGGACTACTGGACGACGCTGTTCGACCTGATGGCCGAGGCGCGGCTGAACCAGCTCGACCTCCACGGCACCTACGACGTCGACACAACGCGCTTCCCGAACCTCTACGCGTACTTCGTCGACAGTCCGTCGTTCCCCGAGGTCGGCGTCGCGAAGGAGCTCAAGGCGAAGAACCTCGCGCAGCTCGCCCACGTGATCGACCTCGCGCACGCGCGCGGCGTGAAGGTCAGCGTGATGAGCTACGAGGCGGCGTTCTACACGCCGCACAATCCGAAGCCGCCGTACGAGTCGAGCGAGGCGAATCTCTACACGTACACGCGCGAAGTGGTCGAGGCGATGATCCGCGCGCTGCCGAAGCTCGACGCGATCGGCTTCCGCATCGGCGAGAGCGGACACGGCGCGGAGTTCTTCAACTGCTATCTCGAGGCGGTGAAGGCGAGCGGGCGCGACATCCCGCTCTACACGCGCTCGTGGATCACGCGCAAGCAGGTGGTCGTGCCGCTCGCGCGCGCCTCGAAGGACTTCACGGTCGAGATCAAGTTCAATGGCGAGCAGTGGGGTCCGCCGTATCCGATCGCGGGCGGCCGCGTGCCGGGTTGGCATTCGTATTCGTTCGAGGATTACCTCAGCGACTCGAACGTGCCGGCGGGTGGAGCGGCGCGGATGTGGCCGGGCAACGAGAGTCGCGATCCCTCGCGGCCAAATTCCGATCACACGCCCGTCGTCGAGCGCTGGCCCGACCAACCGTACAAGATCGTCTGGCAAGTCCGCGCGAACGGGACGCACCGCATCTTCCCGTTCTACGAGCCCGATTGGGTGCGCCGCACCGTGCGCTCGATGCCGCTCGGCACCGCGCGCGGCTTCAGCGTCGAGCTCTTGAACTCCTACTTCCCCGCCACGCCGCGCTACTACCTCGCCGATCCGAAGGACCAATGGTGCACGTGGATCCACCAACGCGACGCGTTGTGGCTGATCCAGTGGGGCCGGCTCGGGTACGACTCGAAGACGCCGGAGAGCGTGTTCGAACGCGCGATCGAGAACCACCTGAGCAAGTACGTGCGGTCGATCGCAACGAACTGGAAGGCGGCGAGCGCTATCGTCCCGACGCTCTTCACTGCGTTCTCGTTCGGTCCCGATCACCGAGATCACGCGCCCGAGCTCGAGTGGGGCGGCACCACCGACGACGTCATCCAGAACGAACCGTTCGACAGTCACGTCTTCCTGTCCATCAAGGAACGCCTCGCGTACTCGGCAACCGGCGGAGTCGACGGACGCACGCCGAACGCGCTCGCCGGGCTGAATCGCACGTTCGAGACGCTGCACCTTCCGAGTCCCGAGTCGACAGGCGCGGACTTGGAGTTGGACGCGGCGATCAACCTCCCCTCGGCGCTCGGCGAGTACTTCTCGTGGCGACTGCGGCTCGGGGATTTGATCGCGTCGAGCGAAGCGTGTGCGACCGAGTCCACGGACGCTGCGCTCGATCGCGACCTGCTTCGTTCCGGTTACGCGCGCGCGCAGAGCGCGTGGGCTGCACTCGCGGACTCGTCGGCAGCGAGCTTCTACCGCCCGTTCACCGACCGACTGCGGATGCACTCGAACGAATTCCATTGGCGCTCGCAGTCCGAGCTCGTCGAGCGGGAGGCGGTGCGGTACGCAGGCTCGATCTCGAAGGAAGCGCTCCGGCGCTCGTCGCTGGCTCCGACCCCAGCGCGAACGCCCCTCGCCGCGCCGCCGTCGCTCCGGTGGTCGGCACCGACCGACTCCACCGTCCGCTGCACGCTCGATGCCTCGAAATCGGTTGGAGACCCCATCGAGCGCGCGTGGCTGCTGGAGAAGCCGCTGCCCAGTTCGACGTTCTTCCACAAGCGCGCGATGACGCGCGACGCAACGTCGTTCACGATCGACCTCGCGCGAGCCAACGCCGGTCACGCGATCGCAGCTGAGATCGAAACGACGCGGGGTGTGTATCGGCTCCCCGAGTGGACGCATCAGAGACCCTACGACGTCGTGCCGGCGCGCGCAGGTCCGACGCCGCTCTACTACTCGAGTCAGGAGGCGCTGAGGTACTTGCGGCCCGAGTCGCTCGATCCGGCGAAGCACGGGATGTTGCTCGTCGCGACGCGCGCGTGGGATTTCCATCGTGGGTTCGACGTCGGCACGCAGAAGAAGCTGCTCGACGCGGTTGCGCGCGGGATGAAGCTCGTCGTGCTCCAGCAGGACTACGCGAGCGGTCGCTACTCGCTCGACTGGTTCCCCAAGCGGCCGAAGATCGACAATGCGGCGACCAACGTCTTCGATCCGGCGGGCGCGCTCGGGCTCGAGAAGGTCGAGACCGACGCGGTGCTCTGGCAACCGATCCGCGCGAGCGACGGCTGGGAAGTCTTCGGCAACGGCGGCATCGCGCGCTGCAAGCTCGGCGACGGCGAGATCTGGCTCTGCCAAGCGCGCTTGATGCAGCGCATGCACATCCCGGGCTGCGCGCGCAACTTGAAGAAGCTCCTCGAGCTAGGGCGAAGCGAGAAGCCGGTCGTCGTCGTCGACGCGGGCTCCGAGGGCAATCGCTTCTCGACCAGCGTCTTCTGCGACTTCATGAACGCGCACGACATTCCGTTCCTGACGCTCGGCGAGGTGATCGTCGCGGAGCAAGGAATGGACTCGTTCACGCCGGTCCCGGGCGTCGCGTCGCTCGACCGCGTGCTCGAAGGCCGCGGCGGCGCGATGGTCGCCGACTGGCTCGCGCGGAAGATGCGCGCGGCGTGCGATCGGCCGGTGCCCCCCACGCGCGAAGCGTTCGAGGTCGAGCGCGCGCGGCGCAAGCGCGAGTTCATGCGCTCGATCGGCCTCGAGCCTCTGCCCCAGCGCACGCCGCTCAACGCGCGCATCACCGGTGTGCTCCAGCGCGACGGCTACCGCATCGAGAAGCTCGTCTTCGAGAGCCGGCCGAACTTCCCGGTGACCGCGCACCTCTACGTGCCGGACGGAGTCGATGCGCAGAGCGGCGAAAAGCTCCCGGTGATCGTCAACCCGAACGGTCACTGGCAGCACAAGAAGACCGAGCCGTCGGAGCAGTTGCGATTCATCCATCAAGTGAAGCACGGCTACCTCGCGCTCGCCGTCGATTCGCCGGGCCACAGCTTCGAAGGCGACGCCAAGATCGAGCGGCGCGGCGCGGGCACGCACTTCGATCCGCGGCTGATCGCAGGCTCGACCACCGCCGACACGATCTTCGTGTGGGATCTGATGCGCGCGCTCGACTACCTCGCGACGCGTCCGGAGGCCGACCTGACGCGCGTCTGCATCACCGGCACGTCCGGCGGCGGCCACGCGACGATGTTCGCGTTCGCGGCGGACGAGCGCTTCACCTGCGCGGTGCCGTGCTGCTATCCGTCGAGCTTCCTCGACGGCTGGGACAACGGCTGCGACTGCAATCACGCGCCCGGTTACGTGCAGGTCGGTGATCGCGCGGACGTGCTCGGCATCCGCGCGCCCGCGCCGGTGTTCGTGATCGGCGCGACCGACGACGACGAGTTCCCCGCGCGCGGCACGCAGCGCACCGGCGAGAAGCTCGCGGCGCAGTGGAAGCTCTTCGGCGCCGAGGAGCACGCGTGGTCGCGGCTCTTCGAAGGCGGTCACGACTACTCGCAGCCGATGCGCGAGGCGGCGCTCGGCTTCTTCGACCTCTACTTGAAGGGCAAGGGCGACGGCTCGCCCGTGCCCGAGGAGACGGCGAAGACCGAGGAGCCCGAGGATCCCGCGCTCGTGTGCCTCGTCGATCCGCCGGCGAAGCAGACCACGATGCGCGACGTCGCGCGCGGCGTCGCGGCGCGCGCGGGCGAGGTGAGCTGGGAGGACGTCGTCGCGCTGAACGGCGGTCTGCCCGAGCGTGCGCCGATCGAGCTGCGCTTCCTCGCGCCAATCCCCGGCGAGTCGGGGCGCGCGGTCACGTTCGAATCGGAGCCTGGGCTGACGATCCCCGGCATCTACTGGGGGCCGGAGCAACCGAAGGCCGCGTTCGTGCTCGTCAGCGAGCACGGCAAGAACGCGGCGCGCGCGGAGTTCGACGTCGAACGGCTCGTCGCCGACGGCTACGCGTGCCTCGCGATCGACGTGCGCGGCTTCGGCGAGCTCCCCGGCCTCGATCCCAAGCTGATGAGCTACCTCGGCATCGCCGACAGCTTCGCGATGGGCTTCGATGCGGCGCGCGCGGCGGACGCGCTGCTTGCGCGCACGAAGAACGTCACGATCTGGGGTAAGGGCTCGTGCGGGTCGCTCGTCGCGCTGTACGGCGGGCTGATCGAGCCGCGCACCCTGATCTTCGGCGACGACGCGCTCGCGAGCTGGGACCAACTCTTCGACGACTCGGTGCCGACCTACACGCTGCAACCGCGCGTCGGCTACGGCGCGTCGCTCGCGCGACTTCGCGAGCTCGCCGGCAACCGTTTGGATTGGCTGCCGCGCGGCGAGGCGCGCGATCCCGCGGAGTCGAACCCGCTGCGGCGGTAGCGTCGGTCCCGGCCGCGCTTCGCCTCGTACGTTCGCGAGCGACGGCTCCGCGGCGAGTGCGTCGAAGGTCGGGACGCCGCGGCAACGTCCGCCGTGCTCGCGATCGAGAGCGCGCGGCCCGGCGAACCCTGGCAACTCAGCGGGCTCGACCGGGTCGACGCGGGCTCGGCACGCGCGATTCGTCGGGCGCTGCTATCCTCCGCCGCCGATGTTCGAAGCGACCCGAAGCTCGTGCGGCCGAGCGATCACCTCCACGCTCGCGTCGTGCACGCTGCTTGCGCTGCTCGCGCCGTTCGCGCCGTTCGCGCCCGTCGCCCCGGCCGCCCCGGCCGCCCCGGGGGCGGCGGCGAACGCGCCGCTCGCAAGCGGCACCTCGCCGACCGACGGCGGCCGCGTCATCGTGCTCGGCTTCGACGGCGCCGACGCGCGCACGATCCGCGAGCTCATGGCGCGCGGCGAGCTCCCGAACCTGAAGCGCCTCGCCGACCAAGGCACGTTCGCGCCGCTCTCCAGCGTCGTGCCGGCGGAGTCGCCGACCGCGTGGGCGTCGCTCAACACCGGTCAGAATCCCGGCAAGACCGGCGTCGCGGGCTTCCTCAAGCGCTCGTTCTCCGGCAAGAGCGGGTTGCCCGCGCCGAAGGGCGGCTACCTCGAAGGTCCCGAGCCCAAGCCGATCACCGAGCTCGCGTCGACGCCGATCCCGACGTGGCCGCGCGAGCGACTCGCGCTCGCGCTCGGCGGCGCGGCGCTGATCGTCGGGTTCGTGCTCGCCAAGCTCGTGCTGCGAGCGCGCGTCGTGCTCGCGCTGTGCGTCGGCCTCGTGCTCGGCGGCGGCGGCGCGTGGCTCGGCTGGGTCGCGCGCGGCTGGCTGCCGACGACGGTGCCGGTGATGACGACGCCGCTGGAGACCACGCCCTTCTGGGAGACCGCGGCGGAGGCGGGCGTGCCGTGCGTCGTGCTCGACGCCGCGGAGTCCTTCGATCGGCCGTTCACCGAGCACGCGAAGGTGCTCTTCGGCCTCGGCTATCCCGACGCGCGCGGCGAGATCAACGGCTTCACCGTCTACACCACCGACGAGCGCTGCTTCGCGCGTCCGCCGGAGAGCACGATGTCCGAAACCGGCAGCGGCGGGCACAAGTTCAAGGTCGACGAGCGCGACGGCGTGATCCTCGCGCAAGTGCTCGGGCCGCCGAATTGGTTCGAGGTCGACCGGCTCGCGCAGCGCGCGATCGCGCTCGATGCCGTGCTCGCCGATCCGGAGGCCGCCGCGCCGCTCAAGGTCGCCGCGCGCACCGAACTCGATCGTCTGCGCGGCAGCGGCGAAGCGGGCGAGCTCGCGCGCGTGCAAGGGGAGCGCACGACGCTGCCGTTGCGAATCGAGAAGGCGAACGGCAAGGCGCGCGTCACGATCGGCGACGAGACGCACGAGCTCGTCGAGGGCGAGTGGAGCGACTGGTATCACGTGACGTTCGAGTTCACGCCGATCTTCGCGGTCCACGCGCTCACTCGCGCGAAGCTCTTGCACCTCGACCAGCCGTACTTCGAGCTCTACGTCGACACGCTGCAGTTCGATCCGGCGAAGCCTCCGTTCTGGCAACCGCTCAGCCAACCCGAGGACTTCGCCGCCGAACTCGCGCACGCGTGCGGCCCGTACGAGTCGGTCGGTTGGGCGTGCATGACCAATCCGCTCAAGGACAAGCTCCTCGACGTGCGGAGCTTCATGCAGGACATCGAGTTCACCGAGACGTGGCGCGAGAAGCTGACGTTCGACCGCCTCGCGCGCGACGATTGGCGGGTCTTCATGAGCTGTCTCAGCACGCCCGACCGCGTGCAGCACATGCTCTACCAACACTACGACCCGACGCACCCGTTGCACGATCCCGCGCGCGCCGCGGAGACGTTCGTCTACTTCGGCGAGACGATCACGTTCGCCGACGCGATCCCGGCGAGCTATCGCCACCTCGACGCGACGGTCGGGCGCGTGCTCGACGAGTTCGTCGGTCCCGACGACACGCTGATCGTCTGCGGCGACCACGGCTTCCAGTCGTTCCGACGCGAGGTCGATCTGAACAACTGGCTCCACGCGGAGGGCTACCTCGCGCTCAACCCGCTCGGCGGAAAGGGCGCGGCGAAGAGCATCAAGGAGCCGTACATCGATTGGTCGCGCACCAAGGCGTACGCGCTCGGGCTCGGCGGGATCTACGTGAACTTGAAGGGCCGCGAGGGCCGCGGCATCGTCGCGCCGGAGGAGAAGGACGAGCTGCTCGCCGAGATCCTCGCGAAGTTCCTCACCGCGACCGATCCCGCGACGGGCGAGCGCTTCGGCAAGTCGGGCCACACGCGCGAGGCGAACTACTCGGGCGAGTTCACCAATCGCCTGCCCGACCTCGCGCTCTGCTTCGCCGGCGGTTGGCGGATCGCGTGGGATGCGACCACCGGCGGCCTCGGCGTCGTCGAGACCGCCGACGGCAAGTTCGCGCCCGGACCGATCTGCACCGACAACACCAAGGACTGGTCCGGCGACCACGTGTCGGTCGATCCGTCGGAGGTCCAGTGCGTGTTCTTCTCCAACCGCGCGTTCGAGCTTCCGCTCGGCGGCGTCAGCGTGCTGCACATCGCGCCGACGGTGCTCTCGCTGGTCGGCGTCGCCGTGCCGCCGGAGTACGACGGAGCGGCGCTCGCGCCGAGGCGCTGAGCTCGCGCCGCCGAGCGCCGGCTACTTGACGCGCGCGACGCTGAACACCGCGTCGCCGACCGGCTTGCCGTCGGACATTCCGCTCCACACCGCTTCGATGTGATCGGAGTCGACGAACCGGATCGAGCCCGAGTGCATGTGCATCTCGTCCTCGGACTCCATGTTGGTCGCGTGTGAGAACGTGAACTTGAGCACGTCCATGTTCGGGTCGCAGCGCGCGACCATGCTCGGTTGATTGCCGGCTGCGCAGTAGTGCGTCAGCATCAGTTGCTCGCCGTCCATGTGGTACATGGTCACCATCTCGTGCTCGGTGCCGACGAAGAGCTTCTCCTCGACCGCGGAGCCCGCCGCCGTGACGTGGTACGACACTTCGACCGGGAACGGATCGCCGCCGTGGCGCGCTTGGCCGGCCCAACGACCGTCGAGCGTCTTCAGGCGCTCGAAAGCGGCCTTGGCGTCCGCCGGCGGCAAAGTCCGAAGGGCGCCGGAAACCGCAGTGCAGGCACCGACGGTGCAAACGAGCGCGAGAGCGAAGACGGGAACGAGCTTCATGACGACCTCCTGGGTTCGGCGCGCACTGTAGCGTCTCGCGATCACGGTTGGATCGTGAACGTGATCCCGCCGGAGAGGCTCGTGGTGAACGGATCCGACGGATCGCGCGCCCACCATTGGCCGTGCACCGTCGCGCTGGAAACCAAGTTCGGATCCGTGCCGCCTTGGATCAGCGAGTTGAAGTCGATTGCGTAGCTCCCGCTGCAGTCGTTCGGCGGCGGGTTGCCGCCCGAGTTCTGCACCGACGTGCGCTTGATCGGCGCGTGGACACAGAGCGTGCCGCCCTGGAACGGCGAGCTCGCGGCGCCGGCGGTGCCGTAGAAGAAGAGCCCGTTCTTGTTGTTGAGCGCCGAATGCTCGCGGATCGTGAACGCGTCGGTCGACGTCGCGCTCGCCGCGCCGGTGAACGTGATGCCGGGCACGCAGCCGAGCGAGTTCGTCTTCGCCGCGCAGTAGAAGCTCGCCGTCGGCGTCCGGTACGCGCGCACGCCGGCGAGGTCCGCGACGATCAGCGTGCCGTTCGCGCCGAGCGCGGGACCGCCCTGATTCGGATTGGTCAGATTGAGCGTGAAGAGATTGGTCGAGAGGTCGGCGCTGAACGCCCAGACGCGGCCGTTGGTTGACGGCGAGTTCGCCCAACCGTTCGAGACGTACACGACGCCATTGGCGGCGACCGCGGTCTTCGGGCTCAGGTTGCTCGTGCCGATCGGCGACAGGGTGCCGGCGGTCGACGCGACGAGTCCGGTCGTCGGATCGAGTCGCACGAACTCGTTGTTCGGCAGGAAGGTGTAGACCGAGCCGTCGGCGCCGATGCCGTGCTCGTGCGAGGTCGTCCAGCGCACCGCGGTCTGCCACTTGACGTTCAGCGCCGCGCCCGTGTCGTCGAACGCGAACAGGAAGTCGGTCGCCGGGTTGTTCTGCGTGCGCGCGAGGTAGACGGTGCTGCCGTCGGGCGAAACGAACGGAGCGTTCTGCTCGCTGCCGCCTGGGAGGTGAGGGCTGTCGTAGAGGAACGCGCCGGTCGCGAGGTCGAGCTTGGTGATCCACTGCGACGTGCCGAAGAAACCGTTGTCGAGGTAGACGGCGGTATCGGTGACCGCGGCGCCGCAGTTGCCGCTGACCGGCCGCGTGCGGTTGAACGTCCAGACCGTGTTGCCCGTGACGGCGTCGATGCGCGTCAACGTCGCGAGATCGCCGACGATCGGGTCGCCGTCCGGCGCGAAGACCACGCCGTCGTAGGCGAACGCTTCGCTCTTCGCGACCGAGGTCCACAGATGCGCGCCGGTCGCCGCGTCGAACGCTTCGAGCTCCTTGGGCTTGCCGTTGGACGCGCGCGACGCGTAGACCCGCGAGCCGTTCGCGCCGCCGATCCACGCGATCCAATCGGTCGCCGTGCTGCCGCTGTACGGCACGACGGTGCTCCAGAGGATCGCGCCGGTATCGATGTGATAGCAGACGAGCTTGTCGTTGGCGGCGCCGCCGTTCTGAGGGAAGCCCGCCTCGCGGATCGCGAAAACACGGTGGCCGAGCGTCACCGGATGCCACGCGATCACCGCGGGATCGAGCGCGTTGCTCCAGAGCACCGTGCCGCTCGTCGGGCCGTGCTCGCTCGAAAGTCCGTTGCGGGCGCCGTTGCCGCCGAGGTTCGACCAGTCGGAAGCGAACGCGGGAGCAGCGAGGAGGGACGCGAGAGCGAGGTGTCGGAACATGGGTGATCCTGGGGCGTCGAGAGCGTGCGAACGAGCTGCCGACTCTACCAGTGATCGCGGAATCCGACGAGGCGGCCGCGCGTCACGGACGCGGCGAAGGGCTGCGCCCCGACCACTCGAGCATCTGCTGCTCCAGCGACAGCGGGTAGCTGATCGTCACGTCGATGACGTCACCCGTCTCGCCGTGGACCGGGGTGAGCCGCGGGAACACGAAGCCGACGTACGCGGGCACGTCGAGCGTCGCATAGCGCGCGACGATCTCGTCGCGCAGCTCCGGATCGAACTTCACGCCGTGCGCGTCGAAGAGCTCCTTCGCGCCGGCATAGTCGCCGGTCGACTTCAGGCGTTGGACGAGCGCGAGCAGCTTGCCCGCCGCTTCGCGGAAGGCGTCGGCGTCGACGACGCGCAGGTAGTGCTTGCCGTCGCGTTCGCGCTCCTCGATCGCCTTCGAGTTCGCTTGGATCCAGCGCACGACCATCTGCCGGTTGCGCATGTGATCCTCCTCGAGCTGGTCGGTGCCTTGCATGCGCCGAAGTTGCTGGAGACCGCCGTTGCGCACGTAGTTCTCGTACGCGGCGAGCGACGCTTCCTCGGGATCGGCGAGCAGGCCGAGCTCCTTCAGCTTCGGATCGCGCATGAACCACAGCGCCACCAGGTCCGAACGCGCTTCCTCGAGCGCCGAGTAGTTCTCCTTGATGTACTGCGCGGGATCGCCGGGCTTGTCGTCGGCTTGGCGGCCGGACGCATGACCGATCACCTCGTGCATGTTGGTGAGCATGTCGCCGGTCAGCGCCGCCCACTTCTCCGCGCGCTCCACCTCGGCGTCGTCCCAACAGAACTCGGCGCGCGCATTCGGTGTCGTCGAGTTGGTGTTCGCCTCGATGATGTTCGCGAGGCTGACGCTCTTCGAGCCGTAGTCCTCGCGGATCTTCGCGTCGTTCGGGAGGTTGATGCCGATCGCCGACACCGGACCGGCGTCGCCCGTTTCGACGAGCACGTCGATCGAGCGCGCGGAGATGCCCTTGACGTCGGGCTTGCGGAAGCGCGCTTCGTACGGCATGTGGTCCTCGAACCACTGCGCTGCGTGCGCGATGCCCTTGATCAACGCGGCCTTCTTCGGATCCTCGTACGAAACGATGCCCTCCCACGCGCCCTTGACGCCGCGCGGATCGACGTAAACCTCGACGAACGAGTTGACGGTGTCGATCACCGAATCCTTGTCGGTCACCCACGCGATGTCGTACGCCTCGCGATCGGCGCGGTTGCCGGTGCGATAGAAACGGATCTGCGCTTCGAGCGCGCGGCGCGTCGGCTCGGGCGCGAACTCACAGGCGCGCGACAGGTGGCTCGCGACCGCGGCGAGTTCGCGCGCGTAGAGCCCGGGCGGCACGCCTTGCGTCGGATCGCCCATGCGCCAAACCTGCTCCTCGAGGCGCCCGTCGGCGCGCTTGACGAGGTTCGAGTTGAGCCCGTACTCCTCCTGAAAGCGCTCGACGTCGGCGAGCGTCACTTCGGCGCCGTAGAACGTGCACGCCGAGGCCTGCAGCGGATCCTCGCCGGGCTTCGGCGACTTGACGGTGACCATCGGCGCGAAATCGGGGTCGAAGAGCCACGGTCCGAGCCGCCGCACGAGCCCACCGACGCTCTCGCCGGACTTCTTCGGGAAGCGCGCGCCGACGGATTCGGCGGCATCGCACGCGAGCGCGAGCTCCTCGATGCTGCCCCCCATCGTGAACTTGCGCGCGGTGACGTTGTTGTACGGCGAGTGGTTGACCCAGAAGAGCTTCGCGTAACGCCGCACGTGCTCCAGCGTGATCGGCTCGACGCGTTCGGAGTGCGTCAGGATCTCCTCGACCAGATCGCGGATCTCGAGCCCGACCTCGCACCGCTGCTGCACGTAGATGTCGCGCCCGACGACCGCGGCTTGGTAGAGGTGCCACGCGAGGACCTTTTGCTCGCGCGTCAGGTTCGCGAAGCCGTCGGCGTAGACCTGGACGATCCCGACGTCGTCGACGCGCTCGAGCAGGTACTTGCGGACCGGCGCGGCGTCGTCGCGCTCGCCGTTGCGCGTGCCGCCGCAGCCGAGCAAGCCGATTCCGGCGACCAGCGCGATCCAAGAGCTCTTCATCCGATGCACCTCCACGGCGCATCCTAGCGAACGACTACGTCAGCGCGCGATGGTCGGGACGTCGGGGTCGCTGCGGCGGAACGCGAACAAGACCAGTGCGAACGCAATCAACGTCAACACCGAGAGCTGGGTGAACTGCTGGTCCTCCCACGTCGTCATCGACCCGAGCGGCGCGAGCGACACGAGGAGCGACAGCGCCGACAGCGCGAGCAACAGGTACCCGGCGCGCGGCCGCCGCTCGGCGACCGGCACGAGCGCGACGACGAATGCGAGGTAGTAACACGTCAGCTCGACGGCGACCGGGATCAGGGTCACCGACAGCGCGGCGGCGAGCCACGGCTCGCGTCCTCGGACCGCGAACGCGAGCAACACCAGCCACGCGCCGACCAACGCGAGGTGCACGACGCGCATCTCGCCCCACGCGCGCGTGCGCGAGGTCCGCCAGGTGTCCCAAAACGTCTGATCGTCGCGGCTCTCCTCGGTGCGCGCCGGCGAATCGGCGCGCCACGTCAGCACGGTGCGCAGCCCCATGTAGTTGGTGAGCGGCGTCTCCTGGTGCTTCGCCGAGTTGGTGGCGAACTGCGTCCACGCGGAGACGCCGCCGCTGGTGACGAAGCTGATCGGCACCAACACCGCCGCGGAGAGCAGCGCGCCGCCGAAGAAGCGCGGCCAGAGCCCGTGGCTCGCCGCGCGGCCTTCGCGGCGCGCGGTCGCGAACTCGAGGAGCCACGCGAGCACCGGCCCGGCGAACACGAACACCGGGAAGACGCGCAGCAACGTCGCGTAGCCGAGCGCGAGTCCAGCGAGCCACGGTCGTTGTTTGCGCAGCGCCGCGACGGCGAGCACGGTGAAGAAGAGCCAATCCCAGCGCAGCAGACTTCCGCCGGTCCACGCCAAGCGCCCGGGATAGAAGGTGGCGAACACGACCATCGCGAGCGCGGCGAGCTCCCAACCGAAGCCCCAAACGAGCGCGACGACGAGCGCGGCGAGGTAGACCTGGTCGAGCGCGGCGAGGAACACGAGCCCTCCGTCGGTCGCGGGTACCGCGTTGGCGAGCAACCCGCCCAAGATCCCCCACACCGGCGTCGCGTTGTAGCCGTGATCGGTGGTCGTCTGCTCCCAGCGCTCGGCGGACTCGCGGTCGCGGAAGCTCGCGACGTCGGCGCAGAACGCGCTCCAGCGCTCGGGCGTGAAGCGGCTCTTCCGAGCGCCGGGGCCGCGGGGACCGCCAGGCGCTCCGATGGATTCGGGCGCGCCGAGTGATTCGGGCGCGCGAGCCGCGCCGGGCAACTCAGGCGCGCTCTGCGCGCCGGGGGCTTCAGTCGCGCCATGCGCGGCGAGCACGCTCGCGGCGTCGACGATCCGGTTGGTGCGCAAGTCGCGCACGACGCGCGTCGCATTGCGGCCGCTCCAACCCGGCGATTCCTGGTCGGCGATCACCACGCAGTCGTAGAGGCCGTCGTAGCGCAGCTCGTCGAAGTACTTGGCGCCGACGTAGTAGTGGAACGAGTCCCAGCGGTGCACGAACGAGCCGAACTGGAACGCGCCGAAGTTGACGTAGGTCAGCGCGGAGACGAGCACGGCGAGCGCGAGCCACGGCTTCGGCGCCGCGAGCCCGGCGCTCGCGCGACGGCGGCTCCACGCGAAGAGCAGCGCGCCGAATCCGACCCAGACGAGCTGCCACCAGCGCGTCGTGCGATCGTTCCACCAGTGCGCTTCGTCCGCTTGGCGCACGAGTTCGGGCACGTAGACGTCGGGATCGATCGCGAGCGCGCGTTCGATCGCTCCGGCGCCGCGCTCGTGCTCGCCTAGCGCCTTCAGGAGCACGCCGAGGTGCGCCAGCGTGCCCGCGGTGTCGCGGTGATCGGGTCCGATGGTCGCTTCGCGGCGTTCGAGCGCGCGTTCGAGCAGCCCGCGGGCCGCCTCGGGCTCGCCGCGCTCCTCGTGGATCGCCGCGAGCGACTCGAGCACCCGCGCCGACTCCGGATCGCGGCCCGGATTCAACCGCTCGCGGGTCGCGAGCTCGCTCTGGTAGAGCGCGGTCGCGCCGTCGAGCTCCCCGCGCTTGTGCAGCAGCAACGCGAGCCGCGAGCGCACGAACAACACGTCCTTCGCATCGGGGCCGAGCGCGGGCTCGAGCACGCCGAGCGCGTGCACGTAGAGCGGTTCGGCCGCCTGCGGCTCGCCGCGCAGCTCGAACAGGCTCGCGAGACCGCGCGCGGCGCCGGCGGTGACGACGTGGCCGGGCCCGAAGACCTGCTGGTCGATCGCGAGCGCGCGCTGGAGCAACGGCAGCGCTCCGGCGGCGTCGCCGGTCTGCTGGAGCACGCCGCCGAGGCTCAGGCACGTCTCCGCGGTCAGCGGATGGGCTCCGAGCGCGTCTTCGCGGACCGCGAGCGCGCGGCGGAAGAGCTCGACGCCCTCCGCGACCTGGCCGGAGAACAAGGAGGCGTATGCCAGGCGGTGCAGCGCCGTGCCGAGCGCGGAGTCGGGCGCAGTGGCTCGGCTTTCGAGCTCGCGCAGCCCCTCGCGGGCGTAGGTCAACGCCTCCGCGCGGTCGGCGGCCTGGTCGGCGACCGGCGCCGCGCCGCGGAAGACGTCGACCGTGAACGCACCGGGCGCGCCGCAGCGCGACGCGGCGTCGATCCGGTACGTCTGGCCGGCCTCGAGGTCGACCGTGACGCGCGGCAAGATGCCGAAGAGCGAGTACTCGTCTTCGCCGAGCACCGTGCCCGACGGCGCGCGTACGACCAAGTACGGCTTGAACGCGAAGCTCCTGAGCTCGACGCGGTGCGGACCGGAGCTCTCCGGCGTGAACGAGAGCGTCTGCCCGCGGGTCGGGAACTCGGCGGCGACCGTGCGCGCGAGCGCTTCCGTCGTGACCACCGGATCGCCGGGGCCGAGCTCGCCGCGGAAGCTCACGACCGGAACGTCGGACGTGACTTGGAGGCAGACGGCGAGCAGCAGCTTGGCGAGGAGCATCGGTACGCTCCAGGGTCGGCGGCGCGCGCGGGCGCGTCAACAGTCCGTTGGCGGTCGGACGGCGGACCTCGGGGTGAGCAGCGGGACTCGGCGCACGCTTGCATGCGCGGGTCGTGGTCGCATCGAGCGGAGCCGTCCGCCGTCCAGATGGCGCACGGTCGCGGCGGCTCGCGCCCGGTCGCGGCGAGTCGCGCTCGGCAGCGCCGGCTCGCGCCGAGTCGTACCGGGTCGAATCGGGTCGCGTCCACTCGCTTCGGGCGGGACCGTGATCGGCCGAGGTCTCGATCGTCGAGGTCGCGACGGCTTCCTGGCGCCGCTCGGAATCGTGTGGAAACGGCGCTGGCTCGGCGAATCGCGATTCCTACAATCCGAGCCGACGACCCACATGACGCCCGAAGCCGAAGACGCGCCGATCGACGGGACGAACGAGCCGCAGACGCCGCAACCGTCGTGGTCCCCGCTCTCGGCGCGCGAGTTCGCCGCGCGCTTCGCGGCGGTCGAGGTGCTCTTCGAAGGCCGCGAGGGCAAGACGTACCGAGCTCGCGATCGGTCGCGCGATGGACGCGAGGTCGCGCTGCAAGTGCTCTTGGCGCGCGCCGGTCGGCCGCTCGACGCGATCGAGGGCTTCTTCCAGGACGTGCGCACCGCGCAGAGCCTGGTCTCGCCGCACTTGGTCGAGATCGTCGACGTCGGCGGGCTCGAGGACGGCCGGCTGTTCGTCGCGACCGAGCTCGTCCAAGGCGAAGCGCTCTCCACGCGGCTCGCGCGCGAAGGCGAGCTGCGCGTCGAGGTCGCGCTCGAGATCGCGCGGCAGACCCTCGCCGCGCTCTCGGTCGCGCACGCGAAGTCGTTGGCGCACGGGGCGCTCGAGGCGCGCCATCTCTGGCTCGCCGCGCGCGTGCCGAAGACCGTGGAGAATCCCGACGGCATCCACGTGCGGCTCGCGGGCTTCGGCCTCGCGACGTTGCGCGCGTCGGACCCGATCGAGCGGCTCGAGCAGGCGGACGGGCTCGACCCGATCGACGGTGGCGCCGCGACCGCGCGGTCCGTCGCCGGCGACCTCGCGGCGGTCGCGAGCTTGGTCGAGGCGATGGTCGGCGAGACCGGCAAGACCGATCCGCGCGTGCACGCGCTGGTCGCTCGCGCCCTCGCCGTGCGCGGCGGCGCGCGCGGCGAGAACGCCGAACAGCTCGCCAGCGTCGTTCGCGCGAGCGCGGCGAAGGGCGCGAAGAGCGGCCTCCCGCGCTGGGCGATCGCGGTGCTCTCGGTGCTCGGCATCTTGGCCGCCTCCGCGGGCTTCCTCTATCTCGAGCAACGCTCGACGAACCAGGAGCTCGAGCTGCTCTACGCCCAAGCCGGGCTCGAGCGCGCGCAAGCGCTTCGCGACCAGGATCAGTGGTGCGCGGCGAAGATGGAGGAGCTCCAAGAGTCGATCAAGCGCCGCGACGACCAGATCTCGGAGCTCGGGCTGAAGCTCGAACGCGAGCTCGCGGAAGGCGCGCAACGCTCCGACGCCGGCAAGACGCGCGAGGAGCTCGAAAGGATCCGTCGAGAGCTCGATGAGACCAAGGGCGAGCGCGAGAAGCTCGCGGCGTCGCTGGTCGAGACGCAGAACCGCGCGAAGGAGCTCGAACGCGAGAAACAGCGCATCCTGGTCGAGAGCACGCCGGGAGCGCGCGCGGCGCGCGGCTTCGATCGCGTGCTCGAACTCGCGAAGGACGGCAAGGGCCAGGACGCGCTCGCGCTGGTCGAAGAGCTCGCGAAGACCGACGCGCTCGGGCCCGAGAGCGATCGCGCCGCGCAGTGGATGCGCGAGTTCGCGACCGCGGCGGCCGAGCTCGAATCCGCGCGCGACGGCGAGAATCCCGGCGAAGCGCTCGAGCGCGCGCGCCGCGCGCGCGCGGCGATCACGGCGCTCGACCGCGGCTTCGCGGCCGAGGCCTCCGCGTGGCGCACCGGCGGCTTCGACGACGGCGGCGACGTCGATCGCGCCGCGGCGGGCGAGGATGCGTTGCGCGCGCTCGCCGCGAACGTCCAAGCGGCCGCGCTGGAGCTCGATCGCGAGCACGTCGCGGACTGGCAGCGACTGCAAGCGCTCGCGGGAAGCTCCGATCCCGACCCGATCCTGCGCCACGTCGCGCGCTTCGAGTGCAAGCACCTCGACGAGTGGACCGCGACCGTCGCGGCCGACCTCGAGCGCCGGCTCGCGAAGGACGGCGTGCTCGACGCGAAGAAGCTCTGCGATTCCGACGTGCTCGCCGACTGGCTGAGCGCGGCCGATTCGGGCGATGTGCCCGGCGCAGCCGATGCATCAGGCGCAGCCGATGCACCCGGCGCTGGCGAAGCCGGCGGCGCGCCCCGCGCAGCCGCTGCACCCGGCGCACCGCTCGCCGACTGGCTCGACGCGCGCCGTTGGTACTGCGGCGACGACGACGGGCTCGCCGCGAGCGCGGTGCTCCCGATCCCGACGCTCGCGAAGAGCGAGCCGCACGCCGAGTGGCGCGCGGCGCTCCGGCTCGAACGCGGGCTCGCGTCGTCGGACTCGGCGTTCCCGCTGCCGACCGGTTGGATCGCGGTCTGGCGCGACAGCGACCTCCTGCGCAAGACGACCGCCTGGTACGTCGACGAACTCGTCGCGGATACCGGCGACGACACGAGGCGCAACTGGGAGATCCGCCGCGCGGTGTACGTCGGCGACGGCTCGACCGCGTCGAACGCGCAGCGCGTCGTGCTCGCGCGCCGCGGCAACGAATTCACGCGCGCCGGCAAGGTGATCCTCGACGTCAAGGCGCTCGGCGGCACGGTGCGCGTCGGCAACTGGCGCGCGGATCCCGCGTTGATGCCACCGGCGAAGTCGTGGTTCCCGTCGCGCGACGAGTTCGCGACCTTCCGCTCCGAGCTCGCGCCCGGCGACGTGCCCGCGTTGATCACCAGCGACGGGACGATGACGCGCTGGTTCTCGCCGAGCCTCGGGCTCGTGCGCGAGGAAGCTCCCGGCGTGTTCCGCATGGAGCTCGTCTACCTCGGGCCCAGGCGCTGACGCGCGCGCCGCGCCGCCGTGCTTCGCCGCAAGCCGGCGCTCGCCGGCGCGCTTCGCCGCAAGTCGCCGAGCGGTGAGGCGCTTCGCCGTGCGGCGGCGCGCGGCGGCGCACTTGGATTGGTACGCTCTGGCGCCCTTTCGAGGCCGAACACCATGTCGCGCATGTTCCTCGTCGCGGCGGTCGGGCTCTGCGCGGCGTGCAAGAGCTCGTTCCCGTCGGATTCCGACCCCACCCCCCACCTCACGTTCGCCGACACGCGCGGCTTCCCGGCGCAGAAGCTCGATGGGCTCGTCTACGGCGCCGCGCGCTGGGACGAGCGCCACGATGAAGTCTTCGGCGTCGATCTCGTGCGGACCGCCGACGTGCTGCCGATCGCGATGACCGTCCAACTGCGCGGCGCGGGTCAGGACGAAGCGCGCGCGTGGTTGAATCCCGAGCGCATGGGTGCCGAGCTCGTGCTCGCCGACGGCACGACGCTGCCCGCGCTGCCCGCGCGCGCGGTCGCGGCGCGTGTCGCCGAACGCCACGGCGAGCGGGTCGAACGACGCGCGCTCGCGACCGGCCTGCTGTCGTCGCGCGGCGAAGAAGGTTGGCTCTATTTCGATCTCGCGGGCCACGACGAGCTCGACGTCGACGACGCATGCGTCGAGCGCTCGGTCGACGGCCGCACGCGTCGGCTCCTGCTCGATCAATCGCTGGTGACCTTCGACGTGACGCTCGACGGCCGCGAGCAGCCGTTTTGCGTCGGAATCGGACGCTGAGGGCCATCGCGATGCGCCACTACTTGATCCCGCTGCTCCTGCTTTCCGCCGCGTGCAGCGCGCCGCGCGATCACGCCGAGATGCGCGTCGATCTCGAGCACGCGCAAGAGCTCGTCGCCAAGCGCGAGCTCGCGAACGCCGCGAAGTTGCTCGAACGCTCGCTCGAAAGCCCCGCCGATGCCGGCGCCGAGCTCCAACGCTTCCACGCCGCCGTACTGCTGGTCCGCGCGCACGTCTCGGCTGCGTTCGGCGCGCCGTTCTTGCCTTCCGCGCGCACACCGACCGGCGCCGCGTGGAACCTCGACGCCGAGGAAGTCGCGCCCGCGCCGTCGCAGGTCGCGCATTGCGTCGCGGCGCTCTGTTGGGTCGACCGCGCGCGCCGGTGGTACGTCGACGTCCGCGCCGCCGACGGCGCGGATCGCGAGGACTTGCTGCCCGCGGCGCTCGACGGCGTCGCGCCGCGCGACGCGCTCGCCTATGTGCAACTCGCCGCGCTCGCGTGCCACGCGCGGCTGCGCTTCGAGGATCGCGTCGAGGAGATCCTCGCCGGCATGGACGCGCTCGGCGAGCTCGATCGCTGCGACGCGCTGCTCGCGTCGACGCGCGTCGAGGACGGGCTGCGGCCGTGGATCTACTACGGCGTCTTCGAGCACTGGGCGCCCGGCGACGAGCCGCGCGCGTTCAAGTTCGCCGTGCGCGCTCTCGAGACCGCCGCGCAGGCCGGCACGTTCGGCTCGCGCGAGCACGAGCGCCTCGCGCGTTGGATCCAGCACGACTCGCGCTTCGCGTTCCGCTGCCCGACGTGCGAAACGCTCGCCGATCCCGTGCTCTTCTCGTGCAGCGTGTGCCGCCGGCCGACGCTCGAGTTCGAGCCCGGCCCCCGCGAGAGCGCGAAATGACGACCGAACGTTTGCTCGAATGCGTCGAGCTCGAGCCCAAGGAGCCCGCGCGGTGCTCCGTGATCTGGTTGCACGGCCTCGGCGCCGACGGCTACGACTTCCCGCCGATCGTGCCCGAGCTCAGGCTCGACCCCGCGATCCCGGTGCGCTTCGTCTTCCCCCACGCGACCAAGATCCCCGTGACGATCAACGGCGGGGCGGTGATGCGCGCCTGGTACGACATCCAGGAACCGAACCTGCAGCGCCGACACGACTGGAACGGCGTGCAGCGCTCGGTCGCCGCGGTGCGCGCGCTGATCGCTCGCGAGAACGAACGCGGCGTGGCGAGCTCGCGCATCCTGATCGCCGGCTTCAGCCAAGGCGGCGCGATCGGCTTGCACGTCGCGCTGCGCAACGCACAGCCGCTGCTCGGCGCGATCGCGCTCTCGACGTACTTGATGTGCGAGAACGAGCTCTTCGCCGACCTGGCGCCCGCGAACCGGCGCATGCCGATCTTCCAAGCGCACGGCATGCTCGACCCGATCGTGCCGATCGAGCGCGGTCGCGCGATGGCGGACAAGCTGCTCGAACTCGGCTATACCGTCGAGCGGCACGACTACATGATGGAACACCAGGTGTGCTTGGAAGAGATCGAGAAGCTCGGCGCCTGGATGCGCGCGCGCCTCGCTCCGTTCGCTTGATCCCAGGACTTCGGAGATCCCCATGCGTGTGCGCACGAACGCGATCGCCGGCGTGATCGCGACGGCGGTTTTCCTGTCGCTCCAATGCTCCGCCCCGGCGCGGCAGAGCTCGGATCGCTTCGCGAATCTGATCGAGCTCGCGGCTCCGCGCGCGGAGCACGCGTTGCTCGACGATCTGGTCGGCGAGTTCGCGCTCGAAGCGCACTTCGCGCTGCCCGGCGAGCTCCCGAGCGACTGGACCGGCACGACGGTCAACCGTTGGACGATCGGAGGCCGATTCTTGCGCTGCGAAGCGATCCATCGGCGCGAAAAGCTCGAGGTGGAGAGCCTGCGCCTGATCGGCTTCGATCCGTCGGCGCGGCGCTTCCAATCGAGCTCGTTCGACTCGCTCTCGCTCTCCCACGTCGATGCGAGCGGCACGTTCGATCGCGACAAGCGCACGATCGCATTCGAGACCGAGACCAAGGACCCGTCGTCCGGCGTACGCACGCGGACGACCGAGGTGCTGCGCATCGTCGACCGCGACCACTACGTGCGCGAGATCTGGGGCCGCGGCTCGGCCGGCGAGCCGCTGCAGCTCGTGCAGACGAGCTACACGCGCTCGAAGTAGCTCGCTCGCGGTAGTTCGTTCGCGGCAGATCACTCGCGGCAGATCACTCGCGGCAGATCACTCGCGGTGGCGCGCCGGGAACGCGCGGCCCGAAGCACGCGCGGCGCGCTCGGCCGGAGCCGCGCGCGCCGCGTGGAAACTGCAACCGGAGATCAGCTCACGGCGTGAGTCCGAAGTGCGCCGCTTGGCTCAGGCCGACGTTGTTCGGCGCGGCGAAGCCCGGGTCGCGCGACCAGAACTGGCCGTCGACCGTCGTGCCCGCGACCAGCGCGGGATCCGCACCGCTCGCCACGTACGTGTTGAAGTCGAGCGATAGGTTGCCGGTGCAGTCGGTGCCGCTCGCGCTGCCGCCCGAGTCGATCATCGACGTGCGCTTGAACGGCGGGCGGATGCAGAGGTGACCGCCGGCGAACGGAACCTGTTGCAGGCCGGTCAGCGAGTACAGGAAGAGCCCGCTCTTCTTGTTGAGCACGTTGGCGGTCGCGATGACGAAGCCGCTCGGCGCGCTCGCGCTCGGTGTGCCGCTCAGCGTCATCACCGGCGCGCAGCCGAGCGAGTTCGTCTTCGACACGCAGCGGATGTCCGGCGTCGGCCCGTCGCTCGCATTCGCGCGCAGCATCCACACGCCCTTGAAGCCGACCGTCTGCGGAGCCCACCACGTCCACGCGCCGGTGAACGACGGATCGAACGTGCCCGGACCGTACGCCCATCCGAACCACGAGCGGCCCGGCAGGTTGGTGTGCGGATCCATCGTCGACATCGAGAACGTGCCGTCGGTCGTCAGGTAGACGCCGACGAAGAACAGGCCGGTGACGGTCGTCGGCGGCACGGCGTACTGCGTCAGGAGCTGCTTGCCGGAGTTCTGGACGACGGTGTCGAGCTGCGTCAGCAGCAGGCCTTGGCTCGGATCGCCCATCTGCCCGAGGTCGCGCCAGATGCAGATGTGGATCGGCCATCCGTTCGGCACGTCACCGATGATCGCCTCGACCGACGTGATCGTTTTCGTGCCGCCGGCGTTGAGCACGTTGAACCAGCAGTAGTCCTCGGGGAACGAGTAGCTCAGCGCCGCACCGGGGGTGCCGTCGTCGAGCTTGATCGTCTGCGCGCCGGCGTTCGGGGTGATCGTGGCGAACGCGGCGAGGAACGCGGCCGCGAGGAGCAGCTCGCGAGCATGGCGGGAGAGCGACATCATCGAATCTCGTGACTCCTGCCCGGCGCCAGCCGCGCGATGTTCCGCGCTCGGCGCTGCGTCCCGGAGTCTTGCGGGGACGCACCGTCGCCCGCTTCCGACTTGGGTCGGAGCGAGGCGACGCGACTGCATCGGCAACTGTCGGTCCGCACTCGCGCGTTCGAGAGCGGCCCGCGCACGGCGCCGTGCCTCGCGAACCGAAGCGAACTCCGCGCGCCAAGACTCCGAACATCGGCCCGGCCGCGCTTCACCGCGAGCGTCGCGGCCGCGTCGGAATTCGCTCGTTCCGCTTCACGATCTTACAAGCACGTCCGCGTGAGAGTCCGCGCTCTCAAAGCAGAACGCCCGCCGAGCTCGCGCTCGACGGGCGTCCGTCTGCTATCGATCGTCGGCGACTTCTAGTTGCAGAAGGTCACGGACAGCGCGTCCGAGAGCCCATCACCGAACGCGTCGCCCGGATCGCGCATCCACCACTGGAAGTTCAGCGTCTGGCCGACGTTCGCGGCTTGGATCGGGTACTGGTAAGAAGCCGCGCCGAGCGCGTCGGTGGTGACCACCGAGCTGCGCGTGAACGGCGGAGTGACGCACAGCGTGCCGCCGTGGAACGAGCCCGCTTGCTGGCCCGCGCCCCAGAACACGATCGCCGACTTGTTGAGCGTGCCGGCGGTCAGGTCGAGCGAGAAGTTGTTGAGCGCGAAGGACGGCGTGCCGGTCGAGGAAATCGCCGGCAGGGTGCTGATCGACGTCAGCTTCGCGACGCAGTACGTCGTCGGGGTCGTGCAGACCTTCGTCGCGCCGGTGACCCAGAGCGCGAAGTCCGCGTTGTTGCCCGGCTCGGCACCGACGCAGTCGGTGTTGATGTCGGAGCCGATCACCTCGATCGTCCACACGCCGGCGGACGGCGCGTTGACGATCACGTTCTCGACGGTGTCCTTGGTGTTGGCGGCGCCGCCGGTGGTCGACACGTTGCCCGTGGCGAGACCGTTGTTGCCCCAGTACGTCGTCGTGCCGTTGGGCGCCGTGACGCGCAGCGACAGGTCGTTCTTGCGGTGCTGGTTCGCGGCGACGGTGCCCGCGGGATCGCGATAGACCATCGTGACCCGCAGATCCGGTTCGCCGGCGGCGACGTTGAGCTGGTAGCTCGCCGTCTCGAGGTTGTTCAGCACGTCGGTTTGATTGACGTAGAACGTCTTGGTGCGGCGGGCGTACAGCGCGGCGACGTCAGCGACACCCCAACCTTGGTGCGTGCGCGTCAGGTTGTGGGCGGCACCCGAGAAGGTGTACTGGCTGGCGGTGTTGATCATCGCAGCCTTCGCCAACGTGAAGTGCGGCCGGTTCGCGAACACGGTCGCGCCCGCATGCGGGTTGCCGAACACGCCGTTGTGCCACAGTTGGAAGAACAACCCGAAGTGACCCGCGGTGATCGGCGTCGCGGCGCTCGTGCCGCCGAAGCTGGTCGTCGTGCACGTGTCGCACGAGGAGCTCGAGGTGAAGACCGAGTCGTAGAAGTGCGACAGGTCGGGCTTGATCCGGCCGTCTTCCGCGGGACCGATGCTCGCACCGCTCCAGAAGTCGTCGGCCTTGTTCAGGTTGTCGTTGTGGTTGATGCCGCCGATGGAAACGATGTTCTTCGCCCACGCTTCCGGACGCGATTGCGTCGAACCCGCGTTCGACTGCGAGTTCAGGATCAAGAAGTCGTTGATGAAGATGATGTCGTCCATCTCGAACGACGTGCTGTTGTAGCTGGTCGTCAGAGAGCTGCCCCAGCTGTTCGACTGGAACACGCACTGGTAGATCAGCAGCGGGTTGACGAGGTCGGCCGTGTGCACGTACCGCGTGGTCGCGCCGCCGAACGCGGTCAGGTTGTAGTAAGCGCCGGCGATGATCTTGCCGCTGGGCAGGACGCCGCGCGCGAGCGCGTTGCTCGTGCCGCTGCCGAACACGATGCCGGTCGTCGACGTGCCGTGCGACGTGTCGCTGCTGGGGGGGCCGTGCAGCTGGATGCCGCCGTCGTGCTGGAAGTCGGTGTGCGTCGTGCGCACGCCGCCGTCGAGCACTTCGCCGCGCACGCCCTGACCGCTGAAGCCGGTCTGGGTCTCGAGTACGTTCGTGCCGCTGACGATGCGGGCGTTGTTCATGTCGTGCTCGGGCATGCTCCACGGGTCGATCGCGGCGACCTCGTCGAAACCGAGCACCGTGCGCAGTTGCACCGGCGTCAACGTCGCTTGGAACCGGAAGCCGTCGGCGTCGAGCACTTCGATCGTGCCGCCGACCGCGCGGACCTTCTCGGCCGCGAGCGCCTTCTGCGCGAGCCCGCGCTCGAAGACCTGCACGTAGTAGCGCTGCGTTTCGAGCGTGCCTTGCTCCATCGCGGCGAAGGAGACGGCGTCGAGCTTGTACTCGCCGTGGAACGCGCCGACCCAGCGGACGAACGGCAGCTTCTCGACCGCGGCCTTCACCGTCGGCGACATGCGCACGAGGTGACAGTGGTTCGGGAAGTAGTCGTAGACGATCGCGCCGGCGGCGCGCAGCGCTTCCTGGTACTCGAAGAGCGGCTGCGTCTCGAACTGGACGATGTAGGTCTCGCCTTCCCACGCGATCGCGGAGTGCGAGAAGTCGGGCGCGGAAACCGCGGGATCGAACGTCGCGCGGCGGAGCGCGACGGCGTAGTCGCTGACCTTGACGTGCGTCGAGCCGTCGGCGAGACGGATCGCGTAGTAGCCGACCTCGTTGCCGGCGACGAGCTCGCGCCACACGGCGACGCGCACGCCTTGAACTTCGAAGCTCTTGGTGCCTACCACCGCGTTCTGCGTCGAGTAGAAGCTCTGCACGCCATCGAAGGAGAGCTCGTTGCCCCCCGTCGTCGCACGCACGTTCACTTCGCTCGATTGCGCGGGCGCGACTGACGACAGCCACGCGGTCAACGTTGCAGTAACCAAGAAGCACGATCCGCGAGGCATCGTGAACATGACCCTGACTCCTCGAATGCTGTGAGAGAGCGGTTGCCGAAGCGGCTACCGCAGGTCCTTCCACTCTACTCCGCCGGTGCAGGGCCGCTAGCCCCGGCCGTGCGTTCGCCGGAGCGCTTCGAGCTCGTCCAACGTACGCGGCCAGTCGTCCTTCAGGAGCCGCGAGAGCGCGCGATCGGCGAGCAAGCGCCCCTCGTTCTGACAACGCGCGCAGTAGTTGCACTCGTTGTCCGCGTACGCGATCCGCTGCACGGCTGCGCCACAGTCCGGACAAGGAAGTCCGTGACGGCCGTGCACGGCCATGTCGGTTCGGAAGGCGGTCACTTTTTCAGGGAACTCGTTTCCGGTCTCGTCCGTCAGCCGGCGAATCCACAGCGTCAGGGTTTCGCGCACGGCATCGTGCAGACGCGCGACTTCGCTCGTGTCGAGCTTGGCGGTCAGGCGCAGCGGCGAGAGACGCGCCCAGTGCAAGATCTCGTCGGAGTAGGCGTTGCCGATGCCGCTGAAGAGCCGCGGATCGGTCAACGCGCGCTTCAACGTGTGGTTGTGCGACTGCAGCACCCGCGTGAACTCAGCGAGGTCCGCGGCGAGCACGTCGATGCCGCCGGGATCGTGCTCGGCGAGCCGGGCGCGACCTCGGACGGCGTGCAGCGACGCGCGGCGCTTGGTGCCGGCTTCGGTGAGGATCAGCGTGCCGACGTCGAAGTCGAACGCGGCGAGCGCGAGGCGCTTCTGGAGCTTCGCGCCGCGCTCCTTCCAACGCAGACGGCCGGCGATCATCAGGTGGAGCACGAGGAAGAGCTCGCCCTCGAAGGCGAGGACGATGCGTTTGCCGATGCGCTCGATGGCGACGACGTGCTTGCCTTCGAACTCGGCGAGCTTGGGCTCGACGGTGCGCAAGAGGAACGCGTTCTCGAGCCGGATCGCGTCGAGCGTCGCGCCGACGAGCCGGCGCTCGAGGTGCGCGACGTAGACGGTGATGTCGGGGAGCTCGGGCACGCAGCGACGATCTTGACCGCCCGGGGCGCGCCCGTCAGCCGGCGTAGCGACGAGCCGGGCTCCCGGGAGCTATCTTGGCCGGCCGCATGCAGCTCCGACGCGACCTCGTGAACAGCTTTTCGCTCGCACTCGTCGTCCTGGCCTCGCACGCGAGCGCCCAGGACACGCAGGCATCACAACCGACGCCGCCGCGGCTCGCGGAGTTCCGCTTCCAAGTCGACGAGCTCGAAGCGCCGTCAGCAGCCGTCGGGTTCGATTCCGATCCCCCCTTCTGGTTGTTGCTCGAGGCGGAGGGGCGAATACTGAGTGCAATCCGCGTCGACGGGACACGCGAGTCGTTCAAAGACGAG
This sequence comes from Planctomycetota bacterium, assembly GCA_016220085.1. Taxonomy (GTDB): domain Bacteria; phylum Planctomycetota; class UBA1135; order UBA1135; genus JACRIN01. The sequence goes on along the minus strand of JACRIN010000075.1, from coordinate 8,819 downwards.
TGGTTCAAGGACCTGATCGAGCCGCGTGGGCTCGCGGTGAGCAAAGGTTTCGAAATCTACGTCTCGGACGCAGGGGCCCACTGCGTCCGGGGGGCGGCTCTCGAGAAGCCCTGGATCCGCATCGGACGCCGCGGCACGGCGCCCGGCGAGTTCAACACGCCGCGTGGGATCTGCATCGTGGGCGAGAAGCTCTATGTCGCCGACTCGCGCAACGATCGAGTCCAAGTGCTCGACATCGAGGGCCCGCCCCAACTCGTCATCGGGTCGCGCGGAACCGGTGAGGGGCAGTTCCTCGCGCCGCTCGACGTCGCGGTCGACGCGCAGGGCAACGTCTACGTCGCCGACTCCGACAACCATCGCGTGCAGAAGTTCGATGCCGCGGGCAAGTTCGTGAAGGCCTTCGGCGACTTCGGCCCCTACCCCGGTCAGTTCGCGTATCCGTCGTCGCTCGAGCTCTCCGGCGAGCGCCTCTTCGTCGTCGATCGCGAGAACCACCGCATCCAAGTCTTCGATCTCGACGGCAAGTGGCTGGACGAGATCGCGGTGCACTCGCTCTTGCCGCGCGAAGGCCAGGGCAAGCTCCACTACCCCGACGCGATCGCGATCTCGGGCGACGGCAAGAGCATGCTCGTCTGCGAAGGCTTCGAGAACCGCGTCCAGGTCTTCGGGACCGAAGCGCCGCGCGATCCGAACGAGCCGCCGCCGATGCCGCCGGAGCGCAACGTCGCCGCGCACTACGGCCCCGAGGTCGGCGCCGCGGGCAACCTGATCGTCGCGCTCGAGCCCGGCGCGTCGCAGCTCGCGCTCTTCCGCGCCGAACTGCCCGAGCCGATCCAGATCACCGCCGCCGGCATCCACGGCACGCGCTCGGGCGAGCTCTTGCGCCCGCACGACGCCGCGATCGACCTCGCGAAGAAGCTCGTGCACGTCAGCGATCCCGCCAACGCGCGGATCTCGACGTTCGCGATCGTCGGCGAGTTCGAAGGCGAGCTGAAGTACGACCCTTACTTGCTCGCGTTCGCGCGCTCGCTCGACTTCGTGAAGCTGCACGAGCTCGGGAAGGACCTCGGCGCGCGTTGGATCATCGAGCCCGAGGCGATCGCGCTCGACGCGAGCGGCCGGCTCTTCGTCTGCGACCCGCGCAACCTCGAAGTGTGGATCGTCGACGCGAAATTCGCGCTCGCGGGCAAGCTCGACACCGGCGGCATCGCGTTCCAATCGCTCGAAGGGATCGCGGTCGGCGCCGACGGCCGCGTGTACGTCGTCGATCGGCTCGCGGGGCTCGTCTGGACGTTCGGCAGCGACGGCAAAGGGCTCGGCGCGCTCGGCCGCAACGAGCTCTTCGCGCCGAGCGGCGTCGCGGTCGACGGGCAAGGCCGCGCCTGGGTCACCGATCGCCGCTCGGCGTCGCTCGTGTGCTTCGCGCCCGACGGCACGGTCGTCGAGCGCGTCGGCGCGAGCGGCATGGGCCGCGATCAGTACTTCAAGCCGCGCGGGCTCGCGCTCGACGGCCGCGGCGAGCTCGTCGTGCTCGACTGGGGCAATCACCGCGGTCTGGTGCGCGGCATCGCGGGCGAGTCGGCGGGGAAGATCCTCGGCTGGTTCGGCTCGCGACTCTTCACGCGCGAGCTGCGCGGTACGAAACGTTGAACACGCTTACGATGTCTCCGATGCGCACGAACTCGCTCTCGCTCCCGCTGCTCCCTTCGCTCCCGCGGCGGTCCTCGCTCGCGCAGCGCGCCTCGCGTTCGCTGCTCGCCGCGTTCACGCTGCTCGCCGCGCTCACGGCCGGCTGCGGCTCGCCGAAACACGGCGCGCCGCGACAGGCGCCGCCCGAGGCGAAAGCCGCCGCCGAAGCCGGCCCCTCCCCGGTCGCGGCGCGCGTGGCTCCGGAGTGGACGGGCGCGCACGAGGTCGTCGGCAGCACCGGCTCGTTCCTCGTGCGCTGGCGCACGACGCCGGACGCGATCCCGATGAACGAGGAGTTCAGCCTGCGCGCGTGGGTCTTCGCCGCCGACGACCGCGAGCGCGCGCTCACCGACGTCGAGCTCGTCGTCGACGCCGGCATGCCCGAGCACAAGCACGGCATGGCGCGCGCGCCCAAGCAAACGCGCCGGCCCGACGGCTCGTTCGAAGCGACCGGGATGCTGTTCCACATGCCCGGACGTTGGGAACTCTACTTCGACGTCGTGCGCGGCGAGCTCACCGAGCGCGCGCAGGTCCGCGTCGAGCTCGAATGAGCCAACTAGCGGCGATCTTCGCGCTCGCGCTCGGAGCCTGGGCGCACGCCCGCGGGCTCGGCGCTCTGTCGAACGAGCTGGGGTGGAGCCAGGCTCCGCACGCCATCGCCGCAGACCAATCGAACGCCGACGACGCGGTCCTCTTCGACGCGAAGACACTCGCACGCATCCGGCAGCACTCGCCGCGGCCCGCGCCGCCCGCCGATCCGACCAACCGCGTCGCCGACGATCCGCGCGCGGCGCTGCTCGGGCAGCGGCTCTTCTTCGAGAAGCGCTGGTCGCGAAACGGCGAGATCTCCTGCGCGACGTGCCACGACCCCGAGCGCGCGTTCGTCGACGCGAAACCGCTCGGTGAGGGCCTGACGAAGCTCGAGCGGCACACACCGGGCCTGCTCGACGTCGCGTACAACCGCTGGTTCTTCTGGGACGGCCGCGCGGACACGCTGTGGTCGCAGGCGCTCGGACCGTTCGAGAACGACGCCGAGATGGGCGGCACGCGCGTCGGCGCGGCGGCGCTGATCGCGAGCGACGAAAACCTGCGCGCCGACTACACGGCGCTCTTCGGCGCGCCGCCGGACGTCGGCGACGCAGCGCGCTTCCCGCGCGACGCGAAGCCGTCGGACTCGAACGCGGCGGCGAACGCGCTGTGGCTCGCGATGCGCGCCGACGACCGCGAAGAGATCGATCGCGCCGCCGCGAACCTCGCGAAGTGCATCGCCGCGTACGAGCGCAAGTTGATCACCGGTCCGTCGCCGTTCGATCGCTTCGTCGAAGGGCTCGAGGATGGCGATCCGGAGAAGCTCGGCGCTCTCTCTCCGTCCGCGCAGCGCGGACTCGCGCTCTTCGTCGGCAAGGCGAACTGTCGCCTTTGCCATTCGGGCCCGAGCTTCTCGGACGGCGAGTTCCACTCGATCGGCGTCGCGCCGCTCGCCGGCCCGCCGCCGCGCGACTCGGGCCGGCACGCGGGTGCGAAGCTCGTCCGCGAAGCGCCGTTCAACGCCGCGAGCCGTTTCAGCGACGCGCCCGACGGCGACGTCGCGCAACGGCTGGCGACCGTGCGCTCCGGCCCGGAGATGTGGGGCGAGTTCAAGACGCCGAGCCTGCGCAACGTCGGTCGCACCGCGCCGTACATGCACCAGGGCCAGTTCGCGACGCTCGAGGCGATCTTGCACTTCTACTCGACGATGGAGGGCGCGCTCGCGGTCGGCCACCATCAAGAGACGGTGATGCAGCCGTTGAAGCTCGACGAAACGGAGCTCGCGGACCTGGTCGCGTTCCTGCGCTCGCTCGACGGCGCGGACGTCGCCGAGGAGCTCAAGCGCGCGCCGAGCGGCGGCTGAGCCCACCTCCGCGGAAACGCGGGCTGCGACTCCTTCGCCGGCACGTCGGCCCCTTGGATTCACGACGCCGTCCGACGTTTCGCGTTCGCCGGCAAGTGGTCCGTCGCGGCTTCGCGAACGCCGACGACACCGCAATCTCGGACGAATCCGGATTCGGACGAGCGGACGCCTTCGCGATCGGCCGCGCGGCGACGCATCGCGGATACGCGACGAGCGCGTAGCGGCAATGGCCACCGCGAAGCGCTCGCACGAAGCGTCCGCGTAACCTTCGGTCGGCGCTCGCTGCGATCGCTCGCGCCCGGATTCCTCCGCCCCGTCCCCTCGATTGGATGCTGCCGCACATGTGGTTCGCCGCTCTGCTCTCCGTTTCGTTCGTCTCCCCCGTTCCGTCCGAGCCCGCCGTCGGTGACGGCCCGCGACGCGTAGCGATCACGATCCAGGAGCCGCAGGGCTACAAGGACAACCCGTCGGCGCTGAAGACGCCGCTGCGCCAGGACGTCGGCGAGCTGACGTTCGCGCCGCGGCCCGACGGCAAGTTCGACGTCGTGTTCGGCGACGGCTCGGTGCGCGTCGATGCGGTCGATCTCGACCTCTGGATTCCGCGCGTGCCGAAGCTCGCGAAGGCGAACCCGGTGCTGACGCGCCTCGCCTTGATCCAGCGCGAGTTCAATCGCAACGAAGTGCGGCTCGGGCCGGTCGCAGGGCTCGACGACGTGCGCCTCGCCAACAACTGCCTCAAGACCGGCCTCTGGGAAGCGATGTTCCTGGTCAAGGAAGGCGAGAAACAACTCCTGAGCTTCCACGGCTGGTTCGATCCGTCGCGCGAGCTCTACGCGCAACGCTTCGAAGCCGTCAACGGCGTGCCGTTCGCGCCGCTCGCGAAGGACCTCGAGAACTATCCGGCGCTCGATGGCTTCGTCGTGCCGCTCGAGGCGCTGCGCAAGGTCGTGTCGAAGCGCGAGGTGAAGCTCGCCAACCACCTCGACGAGACGGTCGCACAGCTCTCCGAGCAGAAGCGCAAGGCGAAGCTCTCCCTGAACCCCGGCGTGAAGACGTACGGCGACTATTCGAAGGACGCCGAGCAGCCGATCCGCACCGCGGTGTTCGCCGAGCCGGGCTACTACGACAACTCGAAGCCGATGACGTTCGACCTGCGCTGGCTCGCGAAGACCAAGGGCGCCGAGCTGCGCCGCGTCAGCGCCGGCGGGACCGAGTTCGACGAGCTCGAGATCGTCTACGCGAACGGCAATCGCATCGTGATCGGCGACGAGAAGCTCGCGTCGCTCTCCGCGCGGACCACGCCGCCGACCGGCGAGGCCGACGTGCTGAAGTTGACGTTCGGCATCGGCACGCCCGACATCTACGCGTCGCGCGCCGAGCGCGAGCAGGAGCTCGCCGCCGACCGCGCGTCGTACCTGCTCTTCCTCGGCCCCGGCGACCAGAACGTCGACAACCACCTCGGCGGCGTGGACCGCGCGTACCTGTGGAAGGAAGCCGGGACGCCCGAGCACCTGCATGTGTGGTTGGTCGGCTACGAGCGCATCGCTCTGGTCAGTCACCTCTCGATCCCGCTCTGACCGGACCGCCGGGCACCGCACGCGACGTTCGGGATCGCTCGGGCAGGCGTTCGAGCAACGAGCCGGAGCGCGGCGCGGGGAAACCCTCGCGCCGCGCCGCCACGATTCCGGCGCGAACCCCGAACTTCCTTCCGACCTCGCGCGTCGTACAGCGGCGACCATCGGACGGGGGTATCCTCGAACGGGCTCGCCCTCCCCCTGATCCTGGCCGGCAGTCTTCGGCCTGGCAGGCAGACCTCCTCCCGGCCGGCAGACCTCGGAATGATGCGCATCTTCGTCGCTCTCGCGTTCGCGTCGCTCACCGCCTCCATCGGCTTCGCGCACGAGGACGACGGCAAGATCTTCGATCGCAAACCGGCGTTCCGCGGTCCCGCGTGGCGCGCGTCGCAGCCGACGGCGGGCAGCGCGCTCGCCGCGAGCGCCTTCCCCGCGAGCGGGATCAGCCTCCAGAGCTGGCTGACGCTGCCGACCTTCGGCACGAACATCTCGAGCGCGGCGAGCTGCTTCGGCTACACGTCGCCTTCAGGCCGCGAGTACGCGCTGCTCTCGTTGTCGCACGGCACCGCCGTCGTCGAGGTGACCGACCCCGCGAACGCGCAGGTGATCTCGGTGATCCCGGCGTCGGCGAGCTTGTGGGGCGACGTTCGAGCCTACTCGCACTACGCGTACGCGGTGAAGGAGAGCCCGGTCGGCGTGCAGGTCATCGATCTCGCGAACGTCGACGCAGGCACGGTCACGTTGGTCAACACCGTGAGCTCGCCGGGCTCGGACTCGTCGCACACGCTCGCGATCGACGAAACCAGCGGCTTCCTCTACCGCGCGGGCGGCTCGGGCAACGGACTGCGCATCTACAGCCTCGCGAACCCCGCCGCGCCGGTGTACGTCGGCGAATGGCAGACGCGTTACGTCCACGAGGTCACGCCGGTGACCTACACGTCGGGTCCGTACGCCGGCAAGCAGATCGCGTTCGCGTGCAGCGGACAGAACAGCGGCTGGGTCAACACCGGCCTCGACGTGCTCGACGTCACCAACAAGTCGAGCATCGTCCCGCTCGCGCACGTCTTCTGGCCGAACCCGGGCTACTCGCACCAAGCGTGGCCGTCGGCCGACATGAAGTACCTCTTCATCAACGACGAATACGACGAGGTCACGTACGGCACGCCGACCGAGACGATCGTCTTCGACATCCAGAACCTGTCGAACCCGGTGTACCTCGGCCGCTTCACCAACGGCAGCCTCGCGATCGGCCACAACCTGTACACCAAGGGCAATCTGCTCTTCGAGGCCAACTACACTAGCGGCCTGCGGATCTTCGACGTCACCAATCCGATCTCTCCGACCGAGATCGCGTGGTTCGACACGTTTCCCGCGCACGACGCGCCGACGTTCAATTCGCTCTGGAACGTCTACCCGTACTTCGCGAGCGGCACCGTGATCGGTTCGGACATCGAGCAAGGGCTCTTCGTCTGGCGCGTCGCGGGTCTACCGGCTCCGACGACGTACTGCCAGGGCAAGGCGAACTCGCAGGGCTGCGTGCCCGCGATCGGCTCGACCGGCAGCCCGAGTGCGAGCTCGGCGGCGCCGTTTGCCGTCACCGCGTCGAACTTCCTCAATCAGAAGCTCGGGCTGCTCTTCTACGGCACGTCGGCCGCGAGCGGACCGTTCCACGGCGGCACGCTCTGCGTGAAGAGTCCCTTCACGCGCACGGCGCTGCAGAGCTCGGGCGGCACCAGCGTTCCGACCGTCGATTGCACGGGCATGTACTCGTTCGATTTCAACGCGTACCTGCAGAGCGGCGCCGATCCGGCGCTGCAGGCCGCGACGCACGTGCGCTGCCAGTACTGGAGCCGCGACCCGAACGATCCCGCGGGCTTCTTCGACAGTCTGAGCAACGCGCTCTGGTTCAGCATCGGGCTCTGAGTCCTTCCGGCGCGTCGTACGAAACCTCTCGCGGTCCGCGGAGCCGGCGCGGACGACTGACCGACTCTCGCGGCGCTTGCTAGCAGCCCGTTGAAAAAGGCGCCGTAGCGAGGCACAGCGCGCAAAGGCGAGACGAGGAGCGCGACAGAACAGCGGCAAGGGGCCCCGCGTTAGAACGCGAAGCGTTCGTGGCGAAGGCTCCAGCGGAGCCTTCGCAGCGGGGAGCGGCCTGTAGGACCGCCGAGCACGATGTTCGGAGCGCGACGAAGTATCGCCGTTGCGCGCGAAGCCGAGTAGGTGACTTCTTCAACGGGCTTCCATGAGAGGGCCCCAGCCTGTCAAGGTGTCGCCTTCGATCCCGGTCGCCACGAGCTCCTTCCGCCACGCTTCCATTCGCAGTCGTTGATGGCTCGGGTCTCGAGCCGCTGCACGTTGGAGTCCGTCCAGCCAGGTCCTGCAATCTGCTAGGCGCGCTTTGACGCGCGAGCCCATTGCCGCAGTGACCCGGACTGGGCGGTGGAGGTTCGTGATCGACGTCGATCTTGGGATGCGCCTCGTCGGCCCGTACTTCGTTGATTCTTCGGGTCGGTCAGTTCGCCACGCTCTTCGCGCCGTTGCGCAGCGGCTCGTACACCTCGCTGCTGCACAGCAGTGCGAAGAGCAGCACCGCCAGCTTGCGCGCTGTCGCGACCACTGCCCGACGTTTCGCGGTCTTGCCGCCTCGCGCAGCAAGTTTTTGCCCGAAGCGCCTCAGGTCGCTGTCTTCACCGAAGGGACCGAGGATGTGGTGCGCACACTGCACCAGCAGCGTGCGTCCCATTCGATCGCCCGTCTTGCTGATCCGCAGCTCCGGGTCACGCCCACCGGACTGATCGCGTCGCGGCACCAGTCCGAAGTACGCGCCTACGTCGCGCGCGCGCTTGAAGCGCTCGGGATCCGCGATCACCAACACGAAGTACAGCGATGTCAGCGGGCCGACGCCCTTGACCTGCGACAAGAGCCTCGTCTGCGGGTAGCGCGTCTTGCAAAGCTCCACGACCTGCTTGTCGTACTCCGAGATCTTCTTCGAGATTTGCTCGAGCATCTCCAACAGCGGCGCCAGCGCCGGCTTCAGCGATTCGTCGAGCGGCTGCTTGTGCAAACTCGCCGCCGAGCAGGTCGGCAAGCGATGCCCCGAAGTCTTCGCGAGCCCGCGCACGCTGTTGACCAAGTGCGTCCGCGTCTCGACCAATGCCGCGCGAGCGCGTGTCACGGACAGGTCGAGCCGGATCTGTTCGGCGCGCACCGTCACGGGCTGGAGCAGCTCGATGTCGACCCGGCCCAAGCGCGCAAGGATCCGCGCGTCTACCGTGTCGCTCTTGCGCTCGTTGGCCGAGATCGCACGGACCTTGCGCGCGTTGGCCACGATCACTTCGTGGCCGATCTTCGTCAGGAGATCGTGCACCCAGTTGGCGTGCGTACCTGTCTCCAGCACCACACGAGAGCGCTCGAGGGACCCAAACTTCCGCTCGAACGCGCTCCAGTTCGTCGCGATCGTCGCCTCCTCGACCACGTCACCGTCGCCGTCCAGCACGCACACCTGGCTGCGCTGATCGCCCAAGTCCACCCCGATCGCCCCCGCCACTCTCACGTTATCCTGCTTCACGGTCATCCTCCTGTGGGTCTTGCACTTCGAGTGCGCCTTCGCGGTCACACTACGACCGCTACCCCAGGAGGGTGGCCCTCTCATCCCATCTGCTAGC
>JACRIN010000078.1 GCA_016220085.1 Planctomycetota bacterium | reverse complement strand
GCGGTCGGTGCGAACCGCCGCGAGCGCGCGCCGAGCTACACGCGAATCAATTGCAGAACTGGACCTGCAGACCGTTGGAGAGGCCGACGAACTGCGCGTCCGCCGGGTCGCGCATCCACCATTGATAGTGGAGCGTGGTGCCGACCATCAGCGCGGTCACCGGCACCGGGTAGGTCGCTGTGCCCGTCGCGCTGGTCGTCAGCGGAACGCCGCGCTCGACCGGCGGCTTGACGCACAGCGTGCCACCGAGGAACGGCGAATTCGCGGGCGCGGTCCCCCAGAAGACCACCGCGAGCTTCGAATGCGTCCCCGACGTCAAATCGATCGAGAAGTTCTGCGTGGAGAGCTGCGGAGTGCCCGAGCTCGCGATCGTCGGGACCTCCGCGTTGCTGTTGACCTTGCCGTCGCAGTAGCTGATGCGCGCCGGGCAACCGGTGTCGCACGAGTACGCGACGATCTCGAAATCGTCGAGGTTCCACCCGCCGTAGCCGACGGTGCCGTCGCTCTTGATCCGGAACTCGATCTGCACCGCGGGATTGCCGTCGGCGAGCGCGGAGATGTCGAAGTCGACGGGCACCCACGACGTGTCGAACGTGTCGAAGTACGCCAGGTTGGTCCAGAGCAACGTTCCGTTGACCCTGATCGTCGCCGCATCGTGCTGGCTGCGCTCGACGTTCAACCAGCGCTTGAAGCGCAGGTGCGTTTCCGTCGAGCCGGAGCAATCGATCAGCGGCGAGCGCAGCCAGTTCGTCTGGTTCGCGTCGTAGGCTCCATCACTCGTGCCCGCGCCGAGGTCGGTGCCGAACACGTTGCTGCCGCTGCTCGCCGGAATCGTCGGATCGCCGGACTTCCCGGCGGACACGTTGAGGCCGACGTCGCTGGAGAGCTGCCAATCGTCGTTGCCGGCGATCGCTCCGTGCGTCCAGCCCGCGGCGCCGTTCTCGAAGCCAGTCGAGTAGATCGAGACCGAATTCGTCATCAACGCGGAGCTCAGGTACGTCGGCGCCTGGTCGGGGAACGTGCCGGTCTTGCCGACGCTGTCGGTCCCGATCACGTAGTACTCGAGCGTCGACGGGCACGGCTGCGGCGGCACCGTCCCGGTCCAGGTGTTGCCTGACCCGTGCGTCATCGGCGCCGTCTGGAACGTCGCCGAGCCCTGCGAGCGCCACTGGATCGCCATCGAAGCGACCGGCTGCAGGTTCTTCGCGACCGCGTCGGCGCTGACGTTGAACGGTCCGACTCCCGCGGCGGACGGAATCGACGTCACGTTCGACAGCGTGACGAACGACAGCGCATAGCCCGGGAACCCTTGATCGCGGAAGCCGAGGTCGATCGGGTTGAAGTTCGGCGTGCCGTTGGTGACGTCGCCGTCGTCGTCGTCGAGCGTCAGCCAGTGGATCTCGATCAGCGACTTGATCTGCGAATCGTTGTACGCGTTCATCCAGCCGTTGAAGAGCGTGTCGGCGGCCAAGGAGCCGGCGCTCTGACCGAGCGAGGTCTGCAAGCGAGTGCGCACCTTCCAGAGCGCGCCCATCAGCACCTCGCCGTCGGCGTGCACCTCGCCGTAGCAACCGCCGTTGGTGTCGCCGCAGAACTGCCGCGAATTCAGGCCCGAGCGGATGTAGCTGCCCGCGCCGAAAAAGTCGTCCGCGACCACCGGGTCGTTGACCAGGTACATCGCGAACACGTCCGCGTTGCCCTCGCCGAAGCCGTCGGCGCCGTTGCCGCTGCCGTAGCGGACGTTGTACCAGTGACCGAGCTCGTGGGCGATCACGGTCGAGTACGAGGTGTTCGGGCAACCGCCGCCGGGCAGGAAGAAGTTGACCGAGCTGCCGTTGAAGTACGCGTTGCAGGTCGAGCTCAGATTGACGTTCGACGTCGCGAGGAAGTCCGCCGTCGTGTCGGTCGGATTCACCGCGCGGACCCAGTTGCGCAGCTTGTTGGTCCAGAGGAACGCGTTCGCTTGCGCCGTCGTCGTGCCGGTCGCGGGCGAGTTCATCGTCAGCGTGTTGCCCGACGGCGACGCCGCGTTCGTGCTCAGCACGTAGCTCGAGCCAGCGACGTTGTTGACCGTCGAGAACGTGCCTTGGTAGCGCACTTGCACCGCGAGCGGTGCGCTCGCGCCGGGTATCGTGAAGTTGCCGTTCGCGTCGGCGACGACGTTGCCGAACGAGCTCGTGACCGTGATCGCCGGCAGCGCTTGCGATGTCGCGGGGTTCGACGGCACGTCCGGCATCAGCCCCGGCGTCGCGAACGACTTCACCGTGCCCGACACGTCGTGGTGCACGGTCGCGGCGCGGCTCGCGCGCGCTCCGGTGAACGCGTCGACGCGATACGCGAAACCCTCGGGGCGGAAACCGTCGACCTCGTAGTGGACGTCGACCTGCCACGCGAGCGTCGGCACGCGGAACTTGCCGACGAGCGGTTGATCGATCACGAGCTCGGGTGCCGACACCGACGTCGGACGGAGCCCGGTATCGTCGCCGAACCAATCGGTCGAGAGCTTGGTCGCGCGCTCGGCGGAGAGCGACGGCTTGGTCGACACCTTCGCGAGCCCGCGCACCGCGGTCGTGTCGACGGAGAGCACGTTGCCCGCCAGGTCGAAGAGCACGTCGGTGCAGCCGTCGAGCACCGGCACGCCGTCCTTCGCTTGGCGGAACTGCACGGTCAGCTTGTCGTTGCTACCCCCGTGCGAGAGCGGCAGGAAGAGCACGCGCTCCTCGACGAGCCCGAGCGTGTCGACGCCGTGCAACGGCTGCGTCGCCGCGACCGCCGCGCGCGCGGCGCTGTACCAGTCGGCGTCGTCGCGCGGGCGGAGCGCGGACGGCGCGGATCCGCCGAACACGAAGCGCGCGAAGCCGACTTGATCGTCGAAGTGGACTTGCCACGCGGCGCCGTGCTCGGCGCGCCAATCGGCGAGCGCGGCTTGGACCGGGAACCACCCGGACCCGGCGTCCGAGCCGGCGAACGAGGTGCGCGCGCCGGCGAACGCCGTCGCGCAAGTGAGGAGCGCGAGCCCTTGGATCAATCGCGAGTGCATGGAGGAATCCCGAGCAGAAGTCGAGGACGGAGGAGCTCCGGAGCGCGGATCGATGCGGACGCGCGCTCCGAGTTGGTCACGTCGATTGTATGTCCGCGGACGCCGCAACGGCCGATGCGCGCAGTGCGCAGTGCGGACGTACGCACGCGCGCGCTGCGCGACGAACGCCGTCGGCGCGAGGTTCCGTCGAAATCCGCTCACCCGCGTCGCTTCGCGCTCGGAAGCTCGCTCGCCTCGAACGCAAACGACCGCGCGTCGCTCGGCAACGCTGCCTGAGCGACGCGCGGTGTGGCTCCACGACTTGCGGCTCAGTGCCCTTCGCGATCCAAGCGCGCTGGCAGCTCGGTGAGCTCCACTTGCTGCGCCTCGAGCCCGGCGAGCAGGAACGCGGAGTAGTCGCCGAGGCTCACGCCCTTTCCGTCGCGCGCAAGGATATCGGTCGGGCTCTCCTCCGCGATCACGCCGAGGTGCCGGTGATCGTCGTCCTTGTAGCGGTAGTGCACGACATCGACCGCCTCGAGCCTTGGACGTCCTCGAAGTCCCGCGCGTTGCTCGCCGGGATGAGCACGTCGAAGTCATGGCTGTAGATCCACGTTGCGTCCGCGCCGGTGAGGCCGTGGCTCGGATCGAGCCAGAAGTAGGAGCGCAACTGCGGCCATTCCTGGCTGCTCGAGGAGTCTTGGATCGCCGACGAGGGGGCGGCGACCGCGTCGTACGCGCCGGCGAAGCCGATCGTCGACGCGTTGCCGACCGCGAAGCGGCCCGAGCCGCGCATGTCGCCGACGAGACCGAGCGCGTGCGCCGTCGAAGTGGTCCCGATAGCAAGTCCGCACCCGGTCACCGCGCCTTCGCGCGACCGCGGTCGCGGGGACGAGCCCGACCGGTTCTCGCGCCCGTCGCTCGCACTCGCTTCTCGCACTCGCTTCTCGCACTCGCTTCTCGCGCTCGCTTCTCGCGCTCGCTTCTCGCGCCGGCACCTCGCGCCGGATCCCCGCGGATCACGCGTGCCACCCGTTTGCTCGTGCCCCTGGGGAAGGAATCGCGGCGGAGCTCCGTCGGTCGCGGCGCGCACTTTGCGCCTCCGCGGAGCTCGCCACCCGTCCCCCCGGGGAGAAGATTCCTTGGCCAAGGCGTTCAATCCCAACAAGCTCACTTTCGACGAAAACACGCAACGCGTCGCCGCCGCGCTCGAGAAGGCGAAGGGGAAGCTCCGCAGTCGTATCCTGACGTCGAAAGACCGCGATGCGGTCAAGCTCGCCAACCTGCTCGCGATCGACAACATCCCCGACGGCTTCCGCAAGTGGCAGTTGCCGTTCGTGATGGAATCGTCGCAGCTGTTCATCTCCGTCGGCAATCCCGGCGCCGTGATGAAGAAGCACTCGCACAAGGAAGGCGCCGGCATCCGCTTCATCGCGGGCGGTTCGATCCTCTACAACGGGCAGGAGCTCGTCGCCGGCGATTGGATGTTCATCCCGCGCGGCAAGCCGTACTCGTTCCAGGTCGGGCCGTTCGGCGCGACGATGTGCTACTGCTGCTGCGCGGGCAGCCTCGAGCTCGATCCCGGCGGCGACGTGATGTTCGACCGCTGAAATCGCGCTCTGAGCAGCGGGCTCCGACGGTCGCCGCCGTCGGAGCCCGCTGTGCATCCACCGGGGCGGTTCGGCCGGCCGAGCAGCTCGCGCGCGACCGGCGCAGTTCGATCCGCCGCGCGGCTCGCGCGGTCGGCGCGACTCGCTCGGCCGAGCGCTCAACCGTGAGCAGCGCGGAAGTGTTCGGGCGTGAGCTCGAGATAGACGCTGTCGCAGAGCTCGTCGCCGACCTGCCAAGTGCCTCTCTTGCGCCCGACTTCGACGAAACCGACGCGGGCGAGCAGCTTCAACGACGCCGTGTTGCGCGGATCGACGTCCGCTCGGGCGAGCGCGAGCCCGCGCACGTCGAACGCGCGCGCGACGACGGCGCGCACCGCTTCGACGCCGAAGCCGCGGCGCGTGAAGCTCGAATGCAGGATGAAGCCGACCTCCGGATCGCGAAAAAGGCCCGCCTTGCCGAGCACGCGCCCCTCGAACGTCACCACGAAGTCGTCGCCGTCGCACGCGAGCATCTTCGTGAGCCAGTGCTCGGTCTCGGAGAGCGTCCGATGCGGCGGCGTCGACCAGTAGCGCATCGCGGTCGGATCGGAGAGCACCGCGTGGATCTCCTGGAGATCGCTCGCGCGCGCTCGACGCAAGACGAGCCGCTCGGTGCGGATCGTCGTGGTCGCGGTGGAGTCCGGTGGTTCCATGGAACGGCGCAGGTCGAAGTCGAGGGAGGGACGGACGCCCTGGACGCGCCGACCGAGCGTGCCCATTCGACGCACGGCGACCCGCGAGGAGCCGGGATCGTCGCGTCTGCTCCGCCTCGCGTCCACCGCGTCGAGCCACTCGCGCACGGCGCGGGGTCGGCATCGACTCGGCACGGGCGTCCGCGCTGCCGCGACGCGCACTACCGAGAACTGGGTGCTCGCATCCGGGTCACTGTCGACGCGCCACGCACGGCTTCGTGGACCAGGAGAGTCCACGCCCGAATCGTTGGGTGCACACGAAAGAGTCTCCATGAACGTCCTCCACCGCACCGCCCTCGTCACAAGCCTCGTCCTCGGTGCTTGCTCCGGCCTTCCGAAGGAACCGGTCACCGACGACGCGCTGATGGCCCACCTCACCGAGTCCCAGCGGGAGCAGATCACGGTGCCGCGCGGGCTCGCGGCGCCGAGCGCGTCGACCCGCTAGACTCGTTCGCCCATGGCCCCCCAGCGTCACCACGATCCACTGCACGGCGTCACGCTCGAGCGCATCGTCACCGAGCTCGAAGCGCGCTACGGATGGGCGGAGCTCGGCGAGCGCATCAAGATCCGTTGCTTCACGCACGAGCCGAGCGTCGGATCGAGTCTCAAGTTCCTGCGCAAGACGCCGTGGGCGCGCGCGAAGGTCGAGGAGCTCTACGTGCTGATGGTGCGCGAATCGGAGGCGTGAGCAGGTCGAGCTCCGGCCCTCCCGTCGACTCGCGCGCGCGTCGTAGCCTTCACGCCGACTCGCGCGCGATCTGCCGCCTTCACCTCGACTCGCACGCGAGTCAGGGGCACGACAGCGGCACGCTCGACGCGTAGAACGCCCGCAACAGCGGCGGGCGCGGCCCCTGGGGATGGGCGAGCACCAGGAAGTCGGACACCGGTGGCGCTTCGAACTCGAATCGCAAGCCGACCGAGAACACCGGGATCCGCTGCGCCGACGCGGCGTCGCAGAGGATCGACGCGATCTCGATCCCGGCGGCGGCGCCCAGCGGAGCGCGCTTCGCGACTCCGACCGGCGGCCAGTCGGCGACGGAACTCCACGCCGGCACGGAGCCTGCTTCGAAGAGACCGTGCCCCGGAACGCACGTGTACTGCGGCGTCGGCATGGCGAGCGGGACCGACGCGACCGCGGTCGACGGCGAGCTCGCGGAGGAATCGACGTGCAGAACGAGCTCCGCGTCGAGCACGCGCGCGCCGACCGGCAGCGTCGAGAGCTCGAAATCGAGGTACGAGCGCGCGACCTGCGTGTCGCCGAAGCCGTCGGTCCAGAACCCGACCGTCAGCGGGCCCGGCGAGCACGACGTACCGCTCGCGTCGCGCACCGCCGCGCTCGAACCGGTGGCGCGCAGACCGCAGCGCAGCGCCGGATAGGTGTCGCTCAGCACGGCGCGCAGCTCGTCGAACGCGGCCTGCGCGTCGGGCGCGAGCGGTCCCGGCCCCGCGAGCAAGTCGTGCTGCTCGAACGGATCGGGGCCGAACGCGGGATCCTCGGGCGCGACGCCGTGCGAGAGCTCGTACAGCTCGAGGGCCGTCCCGTTCGGCGTCCCGCCGATCGTCGGGAGGTAGCGGTTCTTCTCGATGAGCTTGTAGCGGCCGTTGCGCACCGCGCGCACGTGGATGCGCGCCGCGTACTCCGGCGGTGCGTGGCCCTCGGCGTCCGCGACGAAGTTCGGGTCGAACATCTCCGAGTAGACGTGCGTGCGCGGCGTGCCGCCCGAAAGGTCGTAGCGGTCGTCGACGTACTGCGCGAGCGACACCGAGTCGCGCAACGGATCGGGCGCGAGCACGAGCTGTGCGAAATCGGCGGCGGTCGCGAACACGTCGGTCACGCTGACGAGCTCGTCGCACGTGCGCCCGCCGACCGCCTCGCAGCGCGGCGCCCAGACGACCAACGGAACGTTGATGCCGCCCTGGTACGGCGTGACCTTCGAGTGGAACGGATCGAACGGCGGAACGACCGCGGAGGGCTGCGTGCCGTTGTCCGAGAGCACGATGATCGCCGTGCGCGAGAAATCGACGTGCGCGAGGAGCCGACCGAGCTCGGCATCGAGCACTTCGGTCATCGCGCGCGACTCGCCGAAATCGTCGCCGGTCGCCGGACAACTGTTGCACCAGCCGCAGGTTGTGGTCGGGCACGGATGCGAGCACGTCTGCGGACAATCGAACGGCAGGTGCGTCGAGTTGTACGAGACGTACAACAGCCAGGGGATCGAGAGCCCCTGAAACTGCGTCAACGCGGTCAGCGCGTCCTCGGTCGTGTCGACCGTCGCGTAGTTCGTGTGGTGCGGGAACGCGAGCGAGCCCTGGGCGTCGACCGAGTGCTTGCACCAGTCGCAGTACGAGACGTCGAAACAGAGCGGCGACTCCGACGGCTTCACGTTGAGGTTGAAGAACGAGCCGCTCCACGCCGCGAAGCCGAGGTCGAGCGGATGGTTCGGCAACTGGCCCGCGTCGGCGAGGTGCCACTTCCCGAGCGCCGCGGTGCACGCGACGGTCGGTGCTTGGGCTTGAAACAGATCCGCGAGCGTCGGCACGTTCGTCGGAACGCCGTTCTGCGTCGTCGACGCGATCATCGTGACCGTGCCGGTTCCGACGCGCTGCGCGGGCCGGCCCGTCAGCAGCATCGCGCGCGACGGCGTGCAGAGCGGGCTCACCCACCCGTTGGTGAAGCGGACTCCGCGCGCGGCGAGATCGTCGAGGTTCGGCGTGCACGGCTGCGGCGTGGTCGGGTACGAGGCCGCGTACGCACCGACTTGATCGACGCCGACGTCGTCGAGCACGACCACGAGCACATCGAGCGGCTCCGGCGGCGTGGCGACCGCGCGTTTGGCGCCCACGGGCCCGACGAGCTGCTGCGCGCTCGCCGTCGAACTCGCGAGCCATGCGCACGCGGCGACGAGCAGGCCGCGCAGCGCGCGAACGATCGAAGTCTCCATGGCGACGCGGTTCCGAGGAAAGACGAGGTGCGGAGCGCGAGACTTCGAGGCGCGCTCGTCGGGGAACGGGCGCAGGACGCGCGGAGCTTACCAGGCGAACCGCGCGCGCGGTTGACGATGCACGCGAGCGTGTGCGCAGTCCCGGCGCTCGGACTCGCCGCCGACGCCGGCGCGTTTCACTTCGGAGCGTGGCTCGCCGCGCCGCCGACGAACTCGGCGAGGCGTCCGAGTAGTCGCTCGGGCTCGCGCTCGCGCAGCCACGCGCCGCGATCGTCGCCGATGAAGTCGCCCGCGGTCCAAAAGTGCAACAGCTGCTTCACGCGCGCCGCCGCGCCGCCGATTCCGGCCCCACCGCGCGCTTGCAACGCGTCCGCGTACTCGAGCAAGAAGCGCGCGGCCTCCGCGGCTTCGACGCGGCGGCCGGAAAAGATCCACGGATCGGCGAGCGCGCCGCGGCCGACCATCGCGAACGCGCAGCCGGTCTCGCTTTGCATGCGCTCGAAGTCCGTGTGCGCGCCGACCCCGCCGTTGCCGCACACCGGGATCGACACCGCGGCGACCGCGCGCGCGATCCGCGACCAGTCGGCGTGCTCGCTGTACGCCTCGGCGCGCGTGCGGCAGTGCACCGTCAAGAGCGCCGCGCCGCCCGCTTCGACCGCGCGGGCGAGGTCGACCAGCAACCGATCGTCGTCGTAGCCCGCGCGGATCTTGGCGGTCACCGGGAGCTCGCCGAGCGCCGAGACGCAGGCTCGCACCAATGCCTCGACCTTGCGCGGCTCGCGCAGGAGCGCGGAGCCCGCGCAACCGCGCAACGCACCCTTCGCGGGACACCCGAAGTTGAGGTCGACCAGCCGCGCACCGACTTCGGCCGCGCGACGCGCGGTCTCCGCGAGCGCATCGAGGTCCGCGCCCATCAACTGCATCCCGACCGGCTGCGGCGAGCGCGACTCGCCGAGGTGGCGGCGGAGCGCGTGCGCGGGCAACGCGTGCTCGACGACCCGCACGAACTCGGTGAACGTGCCGCCGAGCGCGGCGGGCGGATTGCGCGCGAGCACCAGGTCGCGGAAACAGGGCTCGGTGATGCCCTCCATCGGCGCGAGCAGGCGGACGGACGTGAACGGAAGGGGCACCGGCAAAGTCTACCGGCTGCGGCCGGCCGCGAGCCGCGGGCACCGATCTCCGGGGTCGAACGCCGGGTCGCGCCTGCACCGCGCCATCGGGCCTTCGTCCGCGGCCGGGCATTAGTCCGCGGACGGGAACCGGAGCCGCGGCTCGACGAGCGCGCTCGCGGAACCGATCGTCCGCGTAGGAACGGCGGCGAGTCGTGCCGCGAGACGCTCAGCGGGTCGCACGGCGGCGTGCTCGCGAACGGCTCGCGCCCCCGACCGCGCCGACCAGCCTGACTTCGAGACGCTGATTCAGCGCCCGGGCGATCCGGCGCAGCATCGCGAGCGAATGCCCGTCGTAGTGCGCCGCCTCCAAGCGCGCGATCACGGGCTGCGTGGTGCCCGCGCGGTCGGCGAGCTGTTGCTGGGTCAGGTCGGCGCCGGTGCGCGCGTCGTAGATCACCTGCCCGAGCTGGACGTGGAAGTCCGACGCGACGCGGCGAGCCCGGCTCGCGCGCGTGCTGCCTGCGTCGCGCGCGACCAGCGCCGGAGGATCGGAGAGCTTCTTCGCCATGGACGGAGTTCGCGCCGGGAGCGCCGACGAGCCTCCGCCCGCGGGTTTCCTGCTCGGCGGAGCATATACCAACGTTGGTATTCGTGCGCAACCGCGCTCCACTTCGGTGCTCCCAAGCCGCCAACGACTCCCACCGCTCCCCACCGAGGTGCTCGCGAGCCGCGATTCCGTTCGCTTCGCGGCTGGGAGCGCCGGCGAGAGCGCTCGACTCCGCGTCCGGCCGACGCGGCCCGCGTGGCGCGTCACGCGGGCCGCGGGCTGCGCCGCGGCGCGCGTCCGCCCTACCGGCGACCGAATGAGTGCGCGCCCGCCTCCGAGCGCACGGGTCGACCGGCACTGCGCCGACCAAAGGTCCTCGCGCGAAGCGTCCAGGGTCCTCGAACGCGGCGCCCACGTTCGGCGCGAGAGCTCGCGGCGCGGACCTGGAGCGCTGCGCCGGACCTCGTTGCCGCGCCGCTCGGAGCGAACGGTCTCGGGACGTGCGGCTCGACGCTCGGGCTACCGCGCGACCGGCGCGCCGGCGCCGAGCTCGCGCGCCCATTCCGCGAGTTCGCGCGGCGCGAGCGGTGCGAGCAGCCGGCGCGCCTCGCGCGTGTTCCACTCCGCGCGCCACGCGGTGTGCTCGGGACCGTCGGGGAAGCGCTCGTCCGCGCGATACGGGTAGCCGCTCATCCCGTGGAACGGCAGCGGCTCGACGTCGAGCGCCTCGACGGTGTTCGGGTCGCGATCCTTCGCCCAACCGTCGAGATAGAGCAGATAGTCGCGCGTCCACCCGTCCGCGAGCGGCGGCAGACCGCGCGCGTCGAAGCGCAGCGTCAGCGCGTCGCCGCTGCCGAGGATCACGAAGCGGTCGTCGGCGACGCCGAGCAGCGCGACGGTCTCGCCGTAGCGCGTGTAGCGACCGGGGTGCTGACTCCAACGCGGCTCGCGCGCGAGCGCCTCCCACTCGAAACGCTCGGGCAGATCCGCGCGGCCGGTCGGGATCGGCCGACTGAAGCCGCGCGGCCAGAGCCGCGCGCTCGCGGGCTCGAGCGACGTGATCCGCCTCGGCGCGTCGTCGGCGTCGACCGCGAGCTCGAGCGCGTCCCAGTACACCCGCAGCGTCGAGAAGAGGCGCAGTTTCGGACGCTCGCGATCGAACCCGGCCGGCAGGTCGATCACCATCGTCTTCGACTTGCCCGCGGGGAAGCCGACCGGCGGTCCCGCGTCGTGCCACGCGCCGTCGGCGCCGAGCCACTGCACGATCGGCGACACGAACGCGACGCCGGGCGTGCGCGCGCTCGCCATGTTGACGCTAGCGTCGGACCAGAAGAACCAACCGGTGCACACGAGCCTCAGCTTCGCCGCGTCGCGCACGCGCGCGGGGTCGAATTCGAGCTCGAGCCAGTGCGGCGTCGCGAGGCCGAGGAACTGCGGCTCGAGCGGCGCGAACGGCACCGCGTGCACGTCGTCGATCCGCGCGAGCTCGCGCGTCCAGTTCCGGCCGTCGCTGCCGACCGCGCAGAGCGGCGCGAGTGGCCGCTCGACCGTGTGCAAGTGCTCCACGGGGAACGGCGGGAACGTGAAGCGCTCGTTCGGGTACACCGCGACGCCGACGGGATGGTCGACGACGTCGAGGCGCGCGCGATCGAGGTACGTGACCTCGCGCAGCTCCTCGGTGAACTGCAGCTCGAGCACGCCGTCCCGCGCGACCAACTGATCGCCGCGGACGAGCACGAACTCGTCGTGATCCGGCGGCACGAAGAGCCCCGGCGCCATCGGCAGCCCGAGCGGCGTGCCGCCGAGCACGTCGGAAACGAAACCGAAGCGCTCGCCGTCCCATGCATAGAGGAAGGGGCACGAGCCGACGAGCGACGACGATTGCAGCAGGCCGCCGCTCGGCGCGTCGAGGAACGGCCGGTCGGTCGGCGGGACGTCGAGCAAGGTCTGCACCGCGCCGTTGGGCCACGTCGTGCGGACGACGTCGAGCTTCGCGTGCGGTCCGCAGCCGACGAGCTCGGGCTCACCGCGCCAATAGATGCGCCGATAGAGCCCGCGCGTGCGCACCTCGATCACCGCGCCGACCGCGCGACGGTTGTCCTTGAGCCCGAGCGGCTGCAGGCGCGCCGCGTGGCCGACCGGACCGACGCAGCGCAGGATCTCGACGCCTTGGGCGGTCGCGCGCGCGAAATCGGAGTCGAGGTCGCGATCGAGATCGGCCGCGACCAACGGCGCGCCGGGCTCCGCGGCGCCGGCGAGCGCGAACGGCGTCGCGATCGCGGCGCCGAACGCGAGCTCGCCGTCGACGAACGCGTTCGCGCCCGCGCACACGAGGTCGCCGACGCCGTCCTGATCGACGTCGAGCGAGAGCGGCGTCGCGCCCGCCGGCACCGCGCGCCACGCGAGCGCCGGCGCGAACGTTCCGTCGGCGCGCTGCAGGCGAAGCGCGCTCGGCTCGCCCGGCGCGAGCACGTCGGGCCGGCCGTCGGCGTCGCAGTCGACGAGCAGCGGCTCGCGCGCGAACGCGGTTCCGGCCCCGAACACGCGGGGCGCGACGTCCGCGAAGCGTCCGGCGCGCAGGTTGTCCATCAGGAAGAGCGCGTTCGGCCCGCCGAACAGAAGCTCGACGTCGAAATCACCGTCCAGGTCCTCGGTGGCGCACCACGCAAGCGCGACGTCGACCGGGAGCGACGCTTCGGCCGACACGTCGGTGAACGCGCCGCGCACGACGCCCCCCTGCGGGTCGGGCCGCGGCGCGGCGCCGTCGTTGCGCCACAGGCGCGCGCCGAACGCGCCGACCAGCAAGACGTCGAGGTCGCCGTCGTGATCGTGATCGGAGAAGAGCAAGTCCGTCGGCGGCGACGGCACGCGCGGCAGAGCGAGCGGCGAGAGAGTCCAGCGCGCCGCGCCGGTCGCACCGAGCAGCAGCTCGGCGCCGCTCGCGTGCTCCAGGAGCAGCACGTCGGCGCCGCGGCACGCGACGAGGTCCAGGCTGTCGCGGTTGCCGAGATCGAACGCGCGCACGCGCTCGACGGGCCCTTCGAGCAGTCGCTCGACGACGAACCCCTCGGCGCCGCTGAACGCGACGAACAGGCCGCGCTCGCTCGCCGCGAGGAAATCGGCGTCGCCGTCCTGGTCGAGGTCGTGGACGAAGAGCTCGTGCGCGCCGGCGAGCTCGGGGAGCACCGTGGGCTCGAGCACGAACTCCGGCGCGCGCGGCGCGGCGGCTTCGACGACTCCGGCGGGCCGCGGCGGCCGCACGCGCGCGAGCTCGCCTTGGTCGAGCAGCTTGCCGCTCGGCGCGGCGACGCCGAGTTGCTCGAGCTGCGAGTGGAGCTGCTGCAGCCGCTGCGCGTCCTCCGCGGGACCCTCGCGTTGCGCGAGGCGCAGCAGCAAGTAGACCGCCTGCGCGTACCACGGTCCGGCGACCTCGGGCCCGAGCGCGAGCACGTCCGCGAGCAGTGGACGAGCCTCGGCCGCGCGCCCGAGGTCGAGCAGCGTCGACGCGAGACCGACCTGCGACGCACGGTCGTCGGGTCGCGCGCGCAGCACCGCGGCGAAGTGCTCGCGCGCCGCCTCGAAGTCGCCGCGCTCGAGCGCAACGCGCGCCTCCATGTAACGGAGCTCGGGGCGATCCGGCGCGAGCGCGCGGATCCGCGCGAACAGCGGCTCGGGGTCGGATGCCGGACGATCCGCGTAGTCGACGATCGCGGCGCGCACCAGGTCGTCGAGCTCCGGGCGCTCGACCGCGAGCAACGGCGCGAGCTCGGCGCGCGCAGCGCGGAGTTCGCCGCTCTCGAAACGCGCCGCGGCGCGTTCGCGCGCGAGCAGTGCGTCGATCGACGGCGGGGCGCCGGGCGACGTCTGCGCCCCGGTCGCCCGCTGCACGTCGGGCGACGTCTGCTCGTCGGGCGTCGGCCGCACTTCGGACGATGTCCGCGCGCCGGACGACGGTCGCTCGTCGGGCGCTGCGCCGTCGCGGAGCCACCACCACGCCGCGAACACGAGCAACACGGCCAAGGCCAACAGAAGGAAGCGCTTCACGGTTCGACGTCGGGCTCTCGACGCGCCGGAGCCTACGGCAGCGGGCGCGCGCTTTCCACGGCCGGAGCGATGCACTAACGTGCTCGCTCGCCGTCGAAGACCCGGCGCCGCGCCGATGAACCGCTTTCGTCCGATCGCCCACGCTTGCGCGCTCGCGTGGTGCGCGAACTTCGCCGCCGCGGGCCAAGACGCGCGCCCGGTGCGCGATCCCGACCGCGGCCTCGACGCGAACTTGCGCGCGCGGCTCGCGCTGGTCGACGCCGCGCGCGACGAGTGGGCCGCCGAACGTTGGGCGGCCGACATCGATGCGCACCTCGACGAGATCGCCGAGCTGTGGAGCGCCGAGCGACTCCAAGAAGGCCTCGCGAAGGCCGCGTGGCTCGCGCCCGGGCTGCGCGTCACGCGCCTGTTCCGCGAAGCGGAGCCGAAGCCCGACGAGGCCGCGTGGAGCTCGAAGCGCGGGCTCGGCGGTTCCGACCATCGCATGGCGAACGAGGGCTTCGCGCGCGCGCTCGCGAACTGGCGGCGCGAGTTCCGCGGCGAGGCGCGCATCGAGTTCGAGCTGATCGGCTTCTCCGGCGGTGCGCCGACGCTCGAAGCGCGGATCCGGGTGGTCGCGAGCGGCCTCGGAGCGGACGCGCGGCTGCAGCACAACGCGCTCTGGGTCGCCACGTGGGAGCTCGGCGAGCCCGCTGATCTCGACGATCTCGGCGCCACGCTCACCCGACTGCGCGTCGAGGACTTCGATGCGATCGCGCTTCGATCCGGCGACGCGCCGACGTTCGTCGACGTCACCGAGTCGCTGTTCGAGGATCCGGAGCTCTACCGCGCGCGCTTCGCGCCGGGGCTCGACCATTGGCGGAGCGTGCTCGCGTCGTCGCTGTCGCCGGGCGCGCTCGGCCACCACGGCGTCGCGATCGGCGACGTCGACGGCGACGGGCTCGAGGATCTCTACCTCTGTCGGCCGGGCGGCTTGCCGAACCAATTGTTGCGCCACACGGCGGAGCATCGCCTCGCGGACATCTCCGCGACCGCCGGCGTCGACCTGCTCGACTACTCGTCGAGCGCATTGCTCGTCGACCTCGACGGCGACGTCGATCTCGACCTCGTCGTCGCGACCGGCGTCGGGCTCGCGTTCTTCGCGAACGACGGCAAGGCGCGCTTCGAGCGCAAGCTCTCGATCGAGCGCTCGCTCGCGACGTCGCTCGCCGCCGCCGACTGCGACGCGGACGGAGATCTCGACCTCTACGTGTGCTCGTACCTCTCGCCGTACGAGAAGAACGGTCTGCCGGTCCCCTACCACGACGCGAACAACGGCGAGCCGAACGTCCTCCTGCGAAACGACGGAGCCTGGAACTTCGTCGACGCGACCATCGAGTTCGGGCTCGACGACAACAACCGACGCTTCACGTTCGCCGCCGCGTTCGAGGACTTCGACAACGACGGCGATCAGGACCTCTACGTCGCGAACGACTTCGGCCGCAAGAACCTCTACCGCAACGAAGGCGGGCGCTTCCGCGACGTCGCGGCGGAATTCGCCGCCGAGGACGTCTCC
The DNA here is from genome assembly GCA_016220085.1 of Planctomycetota bacterium. Classification (GTDB taxonomy): domain Bacteria; phylum Planctomycetota; class UBA1135; order UBA1135; genus JACRIN01. The sequence goes on along the minus strand of JACRIN010000078.1, from coordinate 46,442 downwards.
GCGGGGATGGGCGTCGACTGGGGCGACGTGAACGGCGACGGTTGGATGGATGCGTACACCACCAACATGTGGACGCCGGCGGGCCAACGACTGACGTCGCTGCCGAGCTTCCGCGCGCTCTCCTCGCCGATGATCGCGCAGGCGTACCGCGACCATGCGCAGGGCAACACGCTGCTCTTGAATCGCGCCGGTCGCGCGTTCGCGGACGTCGCCGACGCGAGCGGCACCGCGTGCGGCCGTTGGGGTTGGGGCGCGATCTTCCTCGACTTCGACGGCGACGGCGCGCTCGACCTCTTCGCTCCCAACGGCTTCGTCAGCGGCGAGCGCGAGCCCGACCTCGACAGCTACTTTTGGCGCCAAGTCGTCCTGCGTTCGCCCGACGTCGCCGGCGATCCGGGCGCGGCGTACGCGGCCGGTTGGCGCGCGGTCAACCGGCTGATGCGCCAAGGGCACGCGTGGAACGGCCGCGAGCGCAACGTCGCGTACTGGAACCGCGGCGCGCGTTTCTCCGACGTCTCGGTCGCGGTCGGGCTCGACCACACCGACGATTCGCGCGCCGCGGCGCGCATCGATTGGGACGGTGACGGCGACGAGGACTTGATCCTGACCAATCGCACCGCGCCGATGCTGCGCGTGCTCGAGAACCGACGGAGCACCGGCCACGGTTGGATCGCGTTCGACCTTCGAAGCGACGATCCCAAGCGCACGACGATCGGCGCGCGCGTCACCGTGTCGACCGACGACGGGCGCACGCTCGCCAGCACGCTGCGCTGTGGACACGGCTACCTCGCGCAATCGAGCGCGCGCCTGACGTTCGGGCTCGGCGGCGGCGCCGTCGAGCGCGTGACCGTGCGCTGGCCGAACGGCGAGACCGAGGACTTCGGAGCGCCGACGCCGCGCGCGGCGCACGTGCTCGTGCGTGGCGCGGGCTCGGCGCGTCCCGCCGCCGCGCCGACGCCGCGTTGGAACACCCGACCGACGCCGCCGCGCACCGCGCGTTTCCGCGAGACCGCGCGCACCGTCTTGCCGACGCCTTTGCCCTTGCCGCGGCTCGCGCTCGAAACCGTCGACGCCACGCCGGCGTCGTTGCTCGGCATCACGCTGCAGGGACCGCAAGGCACCGGAGCGCCGCTCGTGCTCTGCCTGTGGTCGGCCGCGGACCCGCGCTCGCGCGTTGCTCTGGAGCGCCTCGCCGCCGGCGCGGAAGAACTGAAAGCCGCGGGGCTCGGACAAGTGCTCGCGCTCTCCGTCGACGCGGATGCCGAGGAGCGTCGGCGCGCCCTGGCGACGTGGAGCGAGCTCGCGTGGCCCTTCGCGCGCGGCTTCGTCGGCGAGGAAGCGACCAGCGTGCTCGAGCTCGTGCTCGCGACGCTCCACGACGACGCGCGCGGCCTGTTCTTGCCCGCGGCGTTCCTGATCGACCCGAGCGGCCGGCTGGTCGCGACGTACGAAGGCGCGTTCGAGGCGCAAACGCTCGCGCGCGATGTCGCTCTGCTCTCGCTCTCGCCGGAAGCGCGACGCGAAGCGAGCACGCCGTTCGCCGGGCGTTGGCTCGCGCCGCTGCCGCCGCCACTCGACGGCGACGTCGCGGCGCGCCTCTCGGCGCACGGGCTCGCGCGGCCGGCGAGCGAGTACGGCCTCGCACGCGTCGAGGTGCGCAAGCTCTCCGGCGCGAGCATCGAGTACGAGCTCGGTGTCGCACAGCACCGCCAGGGTCGCCTGCCGGAAGCGATCGAGCACTTCCGACGCACGCTCGCCGCCGATCCGGCCCACGCGAGAGCCGCGCAGAACCTGGCGGTCGCGCTGCACCAGAAAGGCGACCACGCCGAGGCGCTGACCGCCTACAAGGACGCGCTCAAGCTCGAACCGTCGCACGCGCAGACGCGCTGCAATCTCGGCTATCTGTGTCTCGCCCTGCGCGACGTCGCGGGCGCCGAGCGCGAGCTCGAGGTACTACGCACCCTGGATCCCGAACTCGCGAACCAGCTCGAATCGCGAATCGCCGCGTTCCGCAAGAACTGAACTCCGCGTTCGATGCGCCGCGCGCCGCGATTGCACGCGGGGCGCTTTCGCCAAACGGGGGCGCGCTCGCCGGACACGGGGGCGCGATTGGCGCCCGCGGAGCGCGTCCGCAATCACTCCATCGGCACTTTGTTCGCGCGCACGACGTGCGGGCGGCCGCTCGAACGCGAGCGCGCGACCGCGTCGGCCTCCGCCGCCGGCTTCTCGGCGTACGGGAACGTCTTGACGGCAGTGCCCGTGGAGCTGCACACGTCCCAGACGACCTTCATGCGAATCGGCGTCGCCGCCTTCTTCGCGCGGCTCTTGCGCGGAGCGTCCGCGCTGGCCGTCTTCTTCGCTGCTTTTTCCTCGGCCGTGAGACGAGCTTCTTCCGCCGCGCGTGCGATTCGATCGCGATTCGACATTCGTGCCATGCGCGCATTCTAACGAAATCGTCGGTCGGCCACCCGCCTCTCTCCGCGAGAAGTGCGGGGAGAGCCCGCGAAGCGTGTTTCGGCCCGGTTGCCAGGCGCCGGCACGGAGACGCATCCTGACCGGCGCGGCGCGGCGCGGCGCGGCGCGACGAAGGCGTCGGAGACACTGCCTCTCACCGCTGTGCCAAGACGGAGGGGAAGACTCGCCACCGATGGAGTTCGCCGACGCTCCACGGAGGGTCCTCGAGACCGAGCTTCATCGCCGGCGTCTCGAGCGGCTTGCGGTTTGATCCTGGCGCGGATGGAGTTGCGGTAGCAGCTCGCGGATCGCGAGGTGGCCCTCGAGCCAGCGCAGCGCCTTCGCCGTCGCCCAGGTCCGGCGCACGAAGCGCACCGGGCGCGAACCGCCATCGCGCGCCGAGGCGGTCCGGAACCGCACGGCGAGTCGATCCTCCCTTGGAGTCCAACCCGCGCAGACCGCGCGAGCCCGCCGCGGTGACGGAGATCGCGCGTTTTCGGCACAGCGGTGAGAGGCAGTGTCGCGTCGCGCCCCCCCCCCGGGGGGCCCGAAACCGCTCGCTCGCCCGTTTCGCTTCGCGCCAGGAGCGCACGCCGCGAACGCCCCATTGGCACCGATGCGGGGTTCGACGCCGAGCGCGCGCGGTCGCTCGCGATCGAGCGGTTGCGCGGAACGCTGCCTCCGTGCTCACGTCGCGGCGTGCTCACGTCGCGGCGTGCTCACGTCGCGGCGTGCTCACGTCGCGGCGTGCTCGCGTCGCGGCGTGCTCACGTCGCGGCGTGCTCACGTCGCGGCGTGCTCACTTCGCGGCGTGCTCACTTCGCGGCGTGCTCACTTCGCGGCGCGTTTGCGCAGCGCGGCGAGTCGGCGGAGAACCACCGGACCGTCGAGCTCGCGCAACGCGTCCTTGCCGACCCAGCGCTCGCTCGCGTCGTCGGACGCGGCGAGGCGGCGCGCGACGACGAGCGCCGCCGCGTGCAACGGCGCGTTGCGCCGGCCGATCGCCCGCAGGGCCCAGTTGACCCCCTTCTTGACGAAGTTGCGCTCGTCGGAGGCCGCGCGCTCGATCCGTGCGAGGCTGGCGAGGAACGGGGCATCGACTTCGTCCTTCCGATGCAGCGCGAGCGACGCGAGCAGCGCGAACGCGCCGCGCTTCTCGAACTCCCCGCGGCGCTCGCTCCAGCGCGCGACCTTGCTCCACGCGTGCGGGGTGCGGTCGAACAGCGCGAAGCACGCTGTGTCGCAGATCGCCCAGCTGTCGAACTCGCGCGCCCAGCGATCCATCTGCGCCGAAGTGACGCGCTCGGGCTCGTCGATCAAAGTCGCGAGCATGCGAGCTTCGTACACGTCGGTCGCCCACAGCGCCCCCGCGAGTTCGTGATCGCGACCGAGCCGCTTCGCGTGCACCTTGAGCTTCGCCATCGACACGCCGAGCGCCTTCTCGGCCGGGATCGCGTAGCGCGCGAGTCCCTCTCGGTCGCGGCGCGTCGCGCTGCGCTCTAGCGCCGCGAGCTCCGAGCGGACCGCGGCGGCGAGCTCGGCTTCGGTGCGCTTCACGCGCGACGCAGTGGATGAGCTCTTGGGTCTCGTCATGGCAGTGTCCGGCGCGCGGGCGTCGAGTCCTCCGGAGGTCCGCGCCACGGGTCGCCCGAAGTCGCGCGGAGTCCTTCAGAGTCCCCCAAGTCCCCCCCCCCCGTGTCCTTCAGGCGCACGACGGCCGAGCGGGCGACATTCGAAGCCTATGCCGGGCAGCGATGCCGGCTAGAAAGAACAGGGGGGCCGACAGTCTTGCGACTGTCGGCCCCGAGGGAGAGAGACCCCGCCGAGCTTCCCGGACACCCGCGCCGCTCGCAGTAGCGCAGGCGCCTCTCGACGAGGCCCCCCAGAGTGTATCGCCGAGAACCGCCCGAGTGGAGGGGCGCGCAAGAGCTTCTCGAACGGAAACGAGCGGCGACCGGTTCGAACGGCCGCGCAGCTCGACGTTCACGCCGCGATCGCCCGCAACTTTGTACGACTCTTCACTCGACGCGGCGACGCGCGACGCTCCGACCGGCCTCGCACGGTCGCGGCTCGATCGCCGCGAGTTCGCGCGCATTTGGATCTACGGCGCCGATCGCGACGGCGACGCGGCGGTCCAAAGTGCAGGAGTACAACGCGGCCGCCTTCGCCTTGCGCCGGCTGCCGCGCAGGAGCTTCGAACTCCCGCCCCGTTCCCCGAGCGTCGGCTCGGACGCGGCTCACTCGAGTCGACCGAGCCGCAGCAGCGCGACTCCGTGCCGCCCGAGCCGCGTCGAAAACTCGGTCGGCAGCGCTCGCAGGTCCCGCTGACGCCACACGTCGCGCGCGCGCCAGTCGCCGCCGAGCCCGAGGTTGGCCCAGACGACCCGCACGTCGGTCTCGGACTCGCCGCGGTTGACCAGGCCGACCGCGCGGTCGCCGTTCGAGAGTTCCTTGACGAACGCGAACGTCTCGTCGCCGAGGACGACCGAGCGCGCGCAGACGCCAAGCGGGTCTTGATCGAGCTCGATCACCTCGGCGTTGCAGAGCACGTTCAGCGTGAAGTCGTCGAGCACTCGCATATCGCCGCTGAAGAACAACGGCGCGGCCATCAGGGACCAGAGCGACATGAACGAGTACTGCTCGTTCGGCGTCAGCCGACAAGGCCGGGGCTCGCCGATGCTGCGCGCGTCGCCGAACGACCCGATCTGGATGTAGTCGGGGTCGTTCCACGCGCCGGGCCGCGACCAGTCGCGGTGCGCGACGTTCGCGAGCGCGACGTCGAAGATGCGATCGAGCTCGAGCCCGAGATCGCCCGCGGTGCGCCACGCGTGGCCGCCGACGTCCGCGCCCCACTCCCACACGTCGCCCATGCCGTACTGACAGAGGTTGAAGACCACGTCGCGCCGCTCGGCGGCGAGCAACGCGCCCATCGTGCGATACGGGTTCTGCAGCGCGGCAAGGCTGCTGTCTCCCGCCGCGATCTCGCCGTACGAGCACCAGTCGTACTTCAAGAAGTCGAATCCCCAATCGACGAAGCGCCGCGCGTCCTGCGCTTCGTGGCCGAAGCTGCCGGCGAAGCCCGCGCACGTCCGCGGACCCGGCGACGTGTAGATCCCCGCCTTCAGGCCGCCCGCGTGGATGTAGTCGGTCAGCGCACGCATGTCGGGGAAGTACGCGTTCGGGACGAGCTCGCCGTCCGCGTCGCGCGGAGCACCGACGCGCTTGGGGTCGCGGTGCGTGACCGCGTTCATCCAGCAGTCGTCGAGGCAGACATATTGGTAGCCGACATCGGCCATCCCGCTCGCGAGCAGCGCGTCGGCCGCCTGACGCGCGAGCTCGTCGGTGATCCGGTCGTAGTGCGAGTACCAGGGGTTCCAACCCATCGGCGGAGTCAGCGCGAGCTCGTCGCCCGCGACGATGCGCAGCGTTCGGGTCGCGCTGCCGTGCGAGTTGGTAGCGGTCAGCGTCACCGTGTGCTCGCCGCGCGCCGGCGCGACGCCACGGACGATGCCCGTCGTCGGATCGAGCGCGAGCGACGGGGGCAGGCCGAGCGCGGTGAAGCGCATCGGCCGCTCGCCGGTGGTCGGCAATCGATAGAGGAACGGATGGTTCGGACGACAGCCGACCGCCGCGGCGGTGTTGAGGCGCGGCGAGCGCGCGGGCGGCGGCGTCAGGATCACGGGCTCCTCGCGCGGCGCGTCGACGGCGTGCGGACGTTCGCCGACGACGACGAAGCGCGCGTCCGCCCAATCCGCGTGATCGTGATCGATCCCGTCGCCCGCGTCGCCGACGTGGAGCAGCAGTCGCTGCACGCCGCGCACGTCGACGTCGACCGCGACCGGCGGCGCGCCGCGCGCGAGCGCGCCGGAGCTCCAGAGCTTCTTCCCGTCGCCGATGACCTCGAACACCGCCGACCCGCGCGCATCCGCGGTGTCGTCGTCGACGCCGACGAACGCGAGGAAGCGCTCGCTGCCGCCGGCGAGTTCGAGCCACAAGCGGCTCTTGGCGTGCGTGCCGACACCGTGTTCGAAACGCCGTCCGCCGATCGAGAGCGGCGCGCCGGTGACCGAGCGATCGAGCCGCGGCTCGCCCCAGCCCTGCGTCATCCGGCCCAGTTCGAGCGCGCCGAGCGGCACGGTCTCGCCGGGCGAGCCCGCGAGGAGAACGGAGGACACGCAGCACGCCTGGAGCATTGTCATGGGACCCAAACCTCGCCGAAGCGCCCCGCGCGCGGGGCTCACCGGAGCCTGACGGAGAAAGACTCGAACGGACCGACCTCGAGCCCGAGCGCGGGCTCCCCCAGGCGCTCTCCGAGCACCGTGACGCGCTCGAAAGCGATCGGCGCGCCGGCGCGCACGAGCCTCGCGCCGCAGCCCTCGGTCTCGCAGAGCTGCGGCACGACGCCGTCGCCGTCGGGCCGCGCGCCGACCAGCACGACCGCGCACGCGACGAGCCACGTGCTCGTACCGAGCGCGAGGAGCCAGGACCGGACGACGCGAAGGGCGACCATCGTGCGAGCGACCGGAGGGGTCGCGGCTCAGCAGTCTAGGCGAGTTTCGCGCGAGCAAGCCGCGAGACGCCCCGCGCCGTTGTGCGTAGTCGTCAGCCTGTGCGAACTCGCGGCGCCGCGCTGCGCGACGCCGCGCTGCGTTGCGTTCGGCCTCGCGATCGGTCCGATGCGATGGGCACGCGCGTGCGACGCGACGACGATCAACCGAAGAGCAGCGTCTTCAGTCGACAGGCGAGACTCTCGATCGTGCCGCCGCGCAGCGCACGCGAGAGTCCGAGCGCGACGCCGAGCACGCGTCCCGGCGCTCGCAACACTCGCGGCACGAGCGACACAGCGACGCAGCCCGCCGCCGCAGCGAGCGCCAGCGTGAGGAGCGGGTGGCGGCGGACCAGGCGCTCGTCGAGCGCCGCTTCGGCGTCACTCGCGACGTGCAGCAGGTCGCGCTTCAACCCGTTGCGGGCCTTCAGCTCCACTTGATCGAGCAGCTCCTCCACCGTTCGAGGGCGCGGGGCCCCGCTCGGGCTGGAACGGGTTTCTGTCGAGGCGCGCATACTTCGTTCGATGCCTTTCGAGTTCGGCGCGCTCCGCTCGCGCGCGTCGGAGGACGACGATTCCGGCGGCGGCGCCGAGCAGCAGCGCCGCGGCGGCGAGCTGACCGGCCCACGCGCGCTCGCCGAACGCCGCCGTGAGCGCGCCGGCGAGCCCGGTCGCCAGCGCGACGACGCCCGCGACCGTCGCGGTCGCGAGCGCGAGCCACACGAGCAGCTCGCGTTGCACGCGCTGGAGAGCCCTCCGCAACGCAAGCCGCCCGCGGTCGGCGCGCACGTGCGCGAGCACCCGGAGGTGCCGGAACACCTGCGCGCCGCCGAAGAGCATTCGCTCGAGCCATGCGTCGGGCGCTTCGCCGGGCTCGGTCGCCGGCGGCGTCGACGCGCCGCTCTGCGCCGCGTTCTGTGCGGCGTTCGACGTCGCGTTCGACGTCGCGTCCTGCGCGGCGCTCGGCGCGGCGTTCGGCAACGCAGCCGCCACCCGGCGGCCGCGCTCCGCGCGTTGCTCCTGCTCGATCATGGCGGGACGCCGAGCGTCCTCACGAACGCCTGCCGAGCAGGACGCCGACGAGGAGCCCGACACCGGCTCCGACGGCGGACGCGAGCAGCACCGACTTCATCGGGTGCTCTCGGACATAGCCTTCGAACTCGCCTTCGAGCTCGACGGCGCGTTCGCGGGTGCGCTGGAAGAGACCTTGCGCGCGCTCGCGGATCGGCTCGGTCTTCTCGCCGGCCTGAATCGCTTCGGCGAACGAGCTCTCGGCGCCGGTGCGGGTCTGACCCATCACTTTGTCGAGGGTTCCCGCGGTTTGGGCTGACATGACTGCGCTCCTTTCCGAGGCTCCGCGCGATCACCGCATCGACGTGCGACGGATGATGGATCACGACGCACCGGTGCAGCGACGGCGGATCGAGTCCCCGTAGGTCGCGGCGAACCGCTTCGCGATGAGCCGAACCCGGCACGCGCCGCAGACGTTGGGCGTAGCGCGACGCAGACGCCCGCACGCTGTCCCGCAGCGCTGGGCTCCAGCACGCGAGCTCTCGAGCCCGGCGGTCGCGCCGCGAACCGCGCAGCGCGTCCGAATTCGTGCTCGCGAGCGCCCCAGCCGCCGGACCGACCGCACAGCCAGAGCCCGCGCCCCGAGCGAGCACGACGTCCGGCACAACCATGCGAGGCAGTTGCTCCGAGGTCACCGGGCCGCCGACCGAAGTCGTTCGCTGATCAGAGGTTGCCGCGCGCCCGAAAGTGTTCCCGAGCGCACCGCCCTGCCCGCCCGCGCGGCATGCGAAGCTATGCGGTTCCCTTGGGCCGCGCGAACTCTCCGATGACCAACCCCGACTCCGAAACGACCGCCCCGACCGGCTTCGCCGCGCTCGGACTCCCCCCCGCGCTCGTCGGCACGCTGACGACGCTCGGCTACGAAGAACCGACGCCGATCCAGCGCGAAGCGATCCCGCCGCTGCTCGCGGGACGCGACCTGCTCGGCCAGGCCGCGACCGGCACCGGCAAGACGGCGGCGTTCGCGTTGCCGTTGCTCGTGCTCTCGGCCGGAGGTTTCGCCGAGCGCAACGCGCCGCGCGCCTTGGTGCTCGTGCCGACGCGCGAGCTCGCGATGCAGGTCGCGGAAGCGATCCACAAGTACGGCAAGGAGCAGAAGGCGAACGTCCTCCCGATCTACGGCGGCCAATCGATCGTGCAGCAGCTGCGCGCGCTCGATCGCGGAGTCGAGATCGTCGTCGCGACGCCGGGCCGCGCGCTCGACCACTTGAACCGGGGGACGCTGAAGCTGACCGACGTCAAGCTCGTCGTGCTCGACGAAGCGGACGAGATGCTCGACATGGGCTTCGCCGAGGACCTCGAGGCGATCCTCTCGAAGCTCCCCGAGGGCCACCAGACCGCGCTGTTCTCCGCGACGCTCCCCGCGCGCATCCTCGCGATCGCGAAGTCGCACCTGAAGAATCCGGTCAAGATCCAGATCGCGCGCGAGCGCACCGAAGCCGGCGCCGTGCCGCGCGTGCGCCAAGTCGCCTACATCGTGCAGCGCGCGCAGAAGCCGGTCGGGCTCGGTCGCGTGCTCGACATGGAATCGCCGACCTCCGCGATCGTCTTCTGCCGCACCCGCGTCGAGGTCGACGAGCTCGCCGAGTTCATGAACTCGCACGGCTACCGCGCGGAGGCGCTGCACGGCGGCTTCCTTCAGTCGCAGCGCGATCGCGTGATGAAGCTCTTCCGCAGCGGCAAGGCGGATCTCCTGATCGCCACCGATGTCGCCGCGCGCGGCCTCGACATCGACCACGTCACCCACGTCGTGAATTACGACGTTCCGACCGATCCGGACGCCTACGTGCACCGCATCGGTCGCACCGGTCGCGCCGGTCGCGAGGGCGTCGCGATCACCTTGGTCGAGCCGCGCGAGCAGCGGCTGCTCAAGAACATCACGTTTGCGACCCGTCAGAACATCTCGATCGCGACGATCCCGAGCATCGCGGACCTGCGCACGCGGCGGCTGGAGCTCACGCGCGCGTCGGTGCGCGAAGCGGTGCTCGGCGGCGACCTCGAGGTGTATCGCAACCTCGTCGCGGAGCTCGCGAGCGAGCTCGATCCGATGGATGTCGCTGCCGCCGCGGTCAAGCTCGTTCACCAAGCGAGCCACGAGGAGAGCGCGGCGCAGGTCGAGGAACAGGACGCGTTCCAGAAGCCCGAGGCGCGCGGCGACTTCCAAGGAGGTCGGCGCGCCGGTCCGCAACAGGCGTGGCGCGATCGCCCGGGCCGCGGCGCGCGCGACGAACGCGCGCCGACGTTTCCCGACGGCGGCGACGGCGGCGGCTTCGACGACGAGCGGCCGGCTCGCGGCCGGCGTGAACGCGCCCCGCGCGGACAGGGCTTCGAGTCGGTGCGACTCTTCGTGGGCGCGGGTCGCTTGGATTCGCTCCGCCCCGGCGACTTGGTCGGCGCGATCGCGAACGAGGCGGGCGTCTCCGGCGACGCGATCGGCGCGATCGAGATCTCCGAGCGCTTCTCGCTGGTCGAAGTGCCCGAGGAGTTCGCCGAGGACATCATCGCCGCGCTGCGCCGGACCAAGATCCGCGGCCGCAAGGTGATCGTGCGGCCCGACCTCCACCAGTAGACGGGGAGTGAGGGTCGGTCGGCGGCGGTGCTCGGCCGAGCCGGCGGCCACCGCCGCACCTGGCGCGCCCGCCGGGGTTCGTGGCGGGCTTGGACGAGCGCACCTAGAATCGGGGTGCTTGGAACACGCCGTCCCGACCGAGCGCACGCGCGCTCTCTTCGAGCGCGTCGCGCGGGGCGAGGCGGCGGCTTCTGCGGAACTGCTCGGCCTCGTGTATCAAGAGCTGCACGGGCTCGCCGAGCGTGCGATGCGCGGCGACGCGGCGCACACGCTGCAGCCGACGGCGCTGGTGCACGAGGTGTGCTTGCGCTTGCTCGGCGCCGACGAAGCGCCGCAGTGGACCAGCAAGTCGCACCTGCTGTCGATCGCGGCGAAGGCGATGCGCAGCGTGCTGGTCGATCACGCTCGGCGCGGCCGCGCGGAGAAACGCGGCGGTGCCGCGCAGCGCTTGGAGCTCGACGCGGTCGAGCCGCTGGTCGAAGGCCACGATCTCGAGCTCTGCGCGCTCGACGAAGCGCTCCAGAAGCTCGCGGGCGTCGATCCTGAGCTCGCCCAGCTCGTCGAACTGCGCTTCTTCGGCGGACTCTCGATCGAGGAAACGGCGCGGGTGATGAACGTGTCCGAGCCGACGATCGTGCGCGGGTGGCGCGACGCGCGGCTGTTCCTCGCGCGCGAGCTCGAGTCGGTCTGACGACATCCGTCACTTGTCGGGAGTGTCGAACTCGAGCTCAACCTCGGCAAGCGCCTCGAGCGCGGCCCGACCGCGCTCGACGAGCGCGCGCACCTGCTCGGTCTCCGACAGTTCGACGGAGGCGCCGACGAGCTCGTCGCGCGCTTGCTCCGCCATGCGCGCTCCGAAAGTGAGCCACTCGCGCGCCGTCGCCGCTTCGACCCGACCGCGCGCCGCGCCGAACGCCTCGGCCGCGTGCTCGGCGAACTCGATTCGAGCTTCCGCGACCGAGGCGTTCAGCGCCGGCCCCGAGTGCGACAGCGCCGCGTCGCTCGCTTCGAACCCCTCCCGCGCGAGCGCGAGGCTCGCCGACCACTCCTCGAGCCTCAGGCCCGCGATCGCCTGCAACGTCAACGACGTGCCGAGCTCCCAGGTCGGCGTCCAATCGTTCTGCGCTCGCTCCGCGCGCAGCCTCGCGACGGCCGCCGCTTCCTCGAACACGCTCCGCGCGTTCTCGAACTCGTGGAGAGCGAGCCGGAGCCTGCCGAGCGTCACCAGGCTCGGATGCAGCAAGCGTGCGGCGGTTCCGTCCTCCAAGTCCTCGTACGCCGACACGCGTTGGAGATCGACGGCGCGCACGGCGTACGGGAGCGCGTCGTCGAAGCGCTCGAGCTTGACCAGCGTGCGCGCCAGCGACGCAGCGACCAACGCGACGCTGTTGCGACACGCGACGTTCTCCGGGTTCTCGCCGAGCAGATCCTCGAGGATCGCGAGCGCCGCGCGCTTCGCCTCGGCGGCTCCCGCAACGTCGCCGGAAGCCTCGCTCGCGACTCCGCGCTCCTGCAGCACGACGGCGACCTGCCAGTGATCCGCCGCGTCCTGCGAGGCGTCGGCGCGCTCGCGATGGTGCAGGACGGCGAGGTCGAGCCAGCAACCGGCCACGTCGAACTCGCCGCGAAAGCGCGCGAGCATCGCGAGGCGTGTGTACGCCGAACCGAAGTTCCGCCACGAGTCGTAGGAGTGAGCATCCTCCGGCACGCGCTTCAAGATCTCGATCGCGCGCGTGAAGCGCGCCTCGGCGTCGAGCAGTTGGTTCCGCAGGAACTCGACCTCGCCCTCCCGGTACTCGACGATGCCCACGAGCCGCAGGCGCTCCGATGAATCGGGTGCGAAGCGCTCGGCGATCGCGCGGGCCTTCTCCAGCGAAGCGAGCGCGTCGTCGGAACGCGCGAGACTGCCCGAGGACGCGTCGCTGTAGATGCTCGCGAGGCGCGAATAGGCTTCGAAGAGGTCGAGGTTGAGATCGGCTTGGTCGCTGCGCTCGCTCGAAAGCTGGTCGAGCGTGCCGAGCGCGGTCGACAGCAACGTCGCACGCGCGTCGGTCGCGCCGGGCAACCGGGCGATCGAATCGTGGACATCGAACAACACGGTCGTCGCCAGTTTGCGCGTCTCTTGGAAGCGCCGCTCGGCGAGTTCGCGCTGCTCGCGCTCCAAGTCGCGCGCGTGGGCGGCGCGCAGGTACATGCGAGTGCTGACGATCGCCGCCGTCGCGAACGCGAGCAGGATCAGCGCGACGGACCCGACCAACAGCTTGTTGCGGCGCGTGAACTTCGAGACGCGGTACACGAGCGAATCGCGCTGCGCGCGCACGGGCTGGTCCGCGAGATAGCGGCGCAGGTCGGCGGCGAACGCCTCGATCGAGCCGTAGCGTCGGGTCGCGTCCGCGTGGCACGCGCGCACGAGGATCGTGTCGAGATCGCCGGCGAGCTCGCGCGCGCGCCGCTTCGAACCGGACGTCGCAGCGAGCGCCGAGCTCGCGCGCGTCGGTGCGCTGTCGGGGGCGCGATCGGACTCGAACGCGCGTCGACCGACCAAGAGCTCCCACAGCACGAGCCCGAGCGAGAACACGTCGCTCTGGGTCGTCAGCGGCTCGCCGCGCAACTGCTCGGGGCTCGCGTACGCGGGCGTCAGCACGCGTCGCCCGGTCTCGGTGCGCTCCGACGCCCTCTCCGCGCCATCCTCCGCCAGGACTTTCGCGATGCCGAAGTCGAGCAGCTTGGGCACGCCTCCCTTGGTCACCAAGATGTTCGACGGCTTGAGGTCGCGGTGGACGACGAGGTGCTCGTGCGCGAATTGCACCGCGTCGCAGACCGACAGCACGAGCTCGAGCTTCTCGCGCACCGACGCGCCGCTCGCGGCGCAATAGCGATCGATCGGCGAACCGTCGACGAACTCCATCACGAGGTAAGGCACGCCGCTTTCGGTCGCACCTCCGTCGAAGAGCCGTGCGATGCCGTCGTGTTGGAGCGCCGCGAGCACCGTGCGCTCGTTCGCGAAGCGCCGCAGCACTTCGTCGGTGTCCATTCCGCGTTTGATCAGCTTGAGTGCGACGATCTGCTCGAAACCCTCGACGCGCCTCGCGCGCCAGACCGCGCCCATCCCGCCCGTGCCGATCGGCGCTTCGAGCTCGTACGGCCCGATGCGCCGTGGCGTCGCAGCATGCGGCATCGCACGGAGCGCGGCGCTCGCGAGCGCACTCGGCGCGGGCGGCTCGAAGCGCGCGCGCGGCTCCACCGCGAGCAACGACTCGACATCGTGCCAGAGCTCGCCGTCGTCGCCACATTCGGCGCGCACGAACTCCGCGCGCTCGGCGGGCTCCAACGCGAGCGCGCGATCGAGGATCGAACGAGCTCGTTGCCATCGCTCGCTCGTCATCGCTGAATCCTAAGGGAAGGTGGTTCTCGCGGCCCACGGAGAAAGTCTCAGGGCCGCCCGGCGCGCGCGGCGACGAACGGCCCCGGGAAGGAAGTCGTGCCTCAGCGGCTGCTGACCATCACCGGGATCTCGCCCAGTCCACCGCTCCAATCCGAGAGGGCCTTGCCGATCACCGTGCCGATGCGCGGATCGGCCGCGGCCATCGCGTAGCCCGGGTTGGACGAAGCGACCAGCAGATCGCCCGCGCGGATCGCGCCGTAGCTCGAGTCGACGCGGATCGCGCGGAACGCGCCGAGGGTCACGACGTTGCCGTACTCGCCCGGCGCGATCGAGCCGCCGGCGCGCCGCGGTGCGCGCGCGGTCGCCAGGTCCGGAAGCCCCGCGGCTTGGCCGAGCCCGTGCTGCGCATTCGACGACACCGGCGTCGGCAGCGGCTCGAGCGCGACGGCGCAATCGATCGGACCGAGCACGGCGGACGCGCGCTCGTTCGTCGCGCGGCGCACGAGCGTGACCGGGATCTCGCCGACGAGCGCGGGCTCGTATCCGACGATCTCGACCACGTCGCCGGGCTCGAGCGCGGCAAGGTCGGCGTTCTTCACGAGGTCGACGACGTAACCGAACTTGCTGCCGGTCACCGTGAGGTCGCCGAGGATGTAGACGCGACCGACGGCAAGGACGCCGTATCCGTTGGTCCCGCCGCCGTAGCCGTAGAGCCCTGCTCCGTTGTCGACGAAGTTGTAGCCCTCGACGCCGACGAAGCCTTCTCCACGGACGCCGGAGCCGTTGGACGAAGTGCAGAAGCCACTGACGCCGGAGTAGCCGATGCCACTCGAGTGACCTTCGACGCCGTTCAACCCGCCGTAGGCGGTGACGCCGTTGCCGTTGAGGTTGCCGTTGGCCTCGACTGCGGGATACGGTCCGCCGTAGGAGATCGCGAGCACGCCGGATCCGTAGTTGCTCACCGCCGAAGCGCCGATGCCGTAGCTGCTGCTCGTCGAGCCTCCGTACAGGCCCGTGCCCCCGGACGCCGAGCTCTCGCCCCCGATCGCGAAGCCGCCGGGAGTCGCGTCGCCCACGTACAGGGGATTGGGAATCGACTGCAGGAACGCCGAGCTGTCGAGCCCGTCGAGCCGGTCGGCGTTGAGATTCGAGACCTTGGTGGTGCTGCTGACCGTGAACGGAGTGCCCGGCGCTGTGAAGCTCGGCGCGACCGAGAACGTCGCGAGCCCGGTGAAGGTCTGCGTCGCGGCGAGCAGCGCGACGTTCGCGGAGAGCCGCGCGTCGCCGAGCGTGCCGCTCGCGATCTGGCTCGCGTTCAGCGCGAAGAGCGCCGAGCCGTTGCCCTGGAACGATCCGGCGATGCTCGTGCCGGTGATGTTGGAGTTGGCGGGCTGTGCGGTGCCGGGCGTCGCTTGTTGGGCGCGCACCCAGACGTCGACCGCGGTCGCGGACGTGGCTGGACCGGTCGGGGAGGACGAGCTCTGGCTTTGAGCGAGCGATGGCGTGGCGAACGCGAGCGCGACAGGTGCGAGCAAGGCGGCTGCGAGAAGCTGGAACATGGGGTTCTCCGGTGGGTTGAAGGGTTGCGGAGAGAGCCACGCAGTCAGAGGGCGCGGCAGATCAACCAATCTCGGAATTCGGCGGAGGATCCGTTTTCGCCACGGCGACCCCGGGACCTCCCGCGCTCCGCGGCCCACGGTGCGGCAACCGCGATCGCCGTCGGAGCGTCGGAGCTACGCGAGCGCGACCGCGGGCTCGGGGGCCGCCGCGCGGACGGCCTCGAGCTGCAGGCGATCGATCGAGCTCACGACCACGAGGGCGAGCACCGCGGCGACGATCGCCGAGAGATCGCCGACCATGGAGAGCTGCGTCACGAAGACCCACTCGTCGGGGGACTCCGCGTCGTTCGAGAGGACCGCCGCGACCCGGCCCAACACGCCATTGGTGAGGTAACCGGCCCACCAGAACCCGAGCCAACGCGCTCTCGGGCGCCGCGGCTCTCCGGTCACGGCGCCCGCGCTCGCGCTCTTCAACCAGATCTCCCTGGTCATCTGGTACGGGATCACGAGGTGGGCCAGAGGGATGAACCAGTACCCGACGGCCCAACCGGCGCCGTAGTGCGCGTGCTTGCGGCCCAGCAACTTCAGGTTCCCGTACGCGCGGTGGAACCAAACGAGCCAACACGCCGCGGTGAAGACGAGCGCGCCGCGCTGCAGCCACGCGATCAATCGCTGCCTGTCGTCGTTGGCTTCGATCGTGCCGTCGTCGAAGGACACACCGGCCGCCAGGTCGTTCAACAAGTCGTACTGCCCGAGGTTGGACAACACCGCGACGATGCCGAGCACGATGCACGCGATCAGCCCGTGCTTCACCCACGCGACCCGGCGATGCTGCGACGCCACTCCGTCCGCGAGCTCCATACTCCATGCCTCCTCGTTCGACTCGCGCTCGATGGACGCCGCGGCTGCACACCGGGAAGGGCGCGCGTTCGAACCGGGCGTCGCAGGCGACTCGCCGCGCGATTCTAGTGGACGCACGCCGGCTCGCAACCAAACGCGAACGGCGCGATCGACGAGGCGTCGAGCCGCGGCGCGAACTCTCGACCGTGACCATTCCTGTCGGCGCGATCACGGACGAGCAGCGCGGCGAGCTTGCGAACCACGCCCGGATGCGCGTGCGGCAGTTCGACGGAACGCGCCGGCCTGTCGGGATCGTTGGACACGACGCCGAGCTCTCGCTCACCGTTCCACGTTGCCCGACGAGCGCCGACCCCACGGCGCGGCGGCGAAGGTTCGGACCGGGACGCGCGTCGGCCGAGCGAGCGTCGGTCGCATGCCTCGCCGGCGGCATGCCTGATCGGACGCATGCCTGGTCGGACGCATGCCTGGTCGGACGCGCGTGGTCGGCTGCGCGCCTGGTCGGTCGCGTCGGCCGAGGAACCCGCCGTCGACGCCGGTTCCGACCGCGCTCCCCGTTACAGTGCGCGCATGCTCTTCTGCGACCTCGAGCTCGCTGCCCGCATCGAGCGCGCGGAGTGCCGACTGCTCTCCGACGCGTGCCGCTCGGTCGCCGCGCGGCTCGGTTCGGTGCTCGCGCGGCCGATTTCGGGCGGCTTCGCGGCGTTCACCGAAGCGGGCTCGCCGCTCAACAAGCTCGCGGGACTCGGTTTCGAGGGCGAGCTCGACGAAGCCGCGCTCGCCGAGGTCGAAGCCCATTGCGCCGCGCACGACGCCGGGGTGCTCGCGGAGGTCGCGACGCTCGCGGATCCGCGGGTCGCGCGCGCGCTGACGCGCCGCGGCTACGAGCTCGTCGGCGTCGAGAACGTCCTCGGACGGAAGCTCTTGCTCTCGGACGCACCTGCGCACCGCCGCGAGCTCCGGATCGAACAGTCCGGCCTCGGCGAGCTCGACCTTTGGCTCGACGTCGTGGTTTCGGGCTTCGCCGCTCCCGATGCGCAAGGCGTCGCTGCGCACGAGCAGCATGACCGCGCCGTGCTCGAGCGCGTCATCCGCGACTTCGCGCGCGCGGACGGCAGCGAACGCTACCTCGCGCTCCTCGACTCCCGCGCGGTCGGCGGTGCATCGATGCGTCTCTTCGAAGGCATCGCGCAACTCTGCGGCGCCGCGACGTTGCCGGACGCGCGCCGCCGCGGCGTGCAGAGCGCGTTGCTCGCGCGCCGACTCGCGGACGCGGGCCGCCGTGGCTGCACGCTCGCCGTGATGACGACGCAACCCGGCTCCAAGTCGCAGCAGAACGCGCAGCGCCTGGGTTTCGAGCTGCTCTACTCGCGCAACGTCCTCGCCCGCGACCCGCGCTGAACTCGCGCAGCTCGCCGAGGTCGCGCCCGAGACCCGACGACGAGTCCACGCGGAATCCGTCCGTCCGCGCTCCGTGCGACGCGGCGCGAGCGCGCGTCGACCTCACGAGCTCCGTCGATCGACCTCGCGTTCGACGCGGCCGCGAAGCTCCTCACCGGTCGCCGCCGCTCCCTCGACGGACACGATCGCGCTCGCGGCATGCCCAGCCGTGCGCACACTCGAAGTGAGCGCATTCCTGCGACCGAGATTCGAGCCTGGTCGAATCTTCAAGCGAGTGAGCGGCGTCGCGCGCTCTCGCCTCGCGCGGACGTTGCACGCTCGCACCGCATTCGTCGCGACGCGCACGCGTTCCCAAGTTCGACGCTCCGCGAGCGAACATCGTCAGATGTCGGATTGCTCACGAGCCGTCGAGTGAACGCGTTGCGGCGGCACGCGCGCGCGACGCGAGCACTCGGTGCGCGTTGCACGCGCGCGCTAGGCGACGCAATCGGAGCGCTGCGCTCTCGCGAGCCCCAACGCTACGCATTCACGCGCAGGCTCGAAGGTCCGCAGCTTGCCGGAACGTCCGGCGTCTCGTCGAGCATCCGGAATTTCGACCGCAGGCAGATCGGAGCGCGATCGACGCACTCTGCGCGGACGGGCCCGAGCTCGACCTCACCAAGGAATCGAACCTCATGCGTCTCCCTCGTTCCGCTTTCGCACTCTCCGTGCTCACCATCGCCGGAGCCGCGGTGCTCGTTGGCTCGCTGGCTTCGGCGTACTCCAACTACCTCAACAACTGGCGCGCCGTCTATCCGAACTCGACCACGGACGACAACGTGATCGGCGGAACGGGACAGAGCTGCGCGCTCTGCCACTTCACCACCAACGGCGGCAAGAACTGGAACGCCTACGGTTGGAAGATGTACCAGAACATCCAGGCCGGCCAATCGGTCACGACGGCGATCACCAACGCGGGCCCGTTCGACTCCGACGCCGATCCGACCGCGTCGACGAACACGATCGAGATCGGCGCCAATTCGCAACCCGGGTGGACGACCGGCGCGCACAACACCGAGTACTTCACGAGCTCGTCGACGCCGAATCTCAATCCGCCCGCGTCGATCCTGGGCAACCTCGATCCGGGCTGCGGCGGCTCGATCGCCGTGTACTGCACGTCGAAGGTGAACTCGCTCGGCTGCACGCCGGCGATTTCGATGACGGGCGCGCCGAGCGCGAGCTCGGGCACCGGTTGCTCGCTGAGCACCGTGAACGTGATCGGCAACAAGAACGGGCTCTTCTTCCACAGCACGACCGGTCCGCTCGGCACTCCGTTCCACGGCGGCTTCCTCTGCGTCAAGTCGCCGACGAAACGGCACGCGGTGCTCGCGTCCGGCGGCACCGGCGGGACCTGCAGCGGCTCGTTCAGCGAGGATCTCAACGTCTACATCGCGAACGGCACCGATCCGGCGCTGGTCGCCGGCGCCTCGGTCTGGATCCAGACCTGGTCGCGCGATCCGGGCTCACCGTCGACGGACAGCCTGAGCAACGCGGTGACCGCGGTGGTCTGCCCGTGAGTCGCGGTCCGTCGACGAACGTCGACGGATGCCGCTGAGTGCAGGAAGCGGGGCCGGTCGCGACGACGCGATCGGCCCCGCGGCTTGGAAGTCGCTCGATCGCTCGCGACGAGCGCTCGCACTGCGCAGTCGGGGTCGTCGAGCGCCCCGCCGGATCCGCCGCGACGCGACCCGAGTCAGCCGCCCGTGAACACGCTGCGCGGCTCCGGCGTTTCGCCGCGCTGGACGCGCCCGACCTTCGTCGCCCTCGAGTGCGGTTCACGGGCGAACGCGCGCGACTCCGCGAGGCACTCCGGCGAAAGCCCGCGCCGCTTGCTCACCGACCGACGGAGGCCGGCGCCGTCACCGGAGCGCGCGTGCCGAACCGAAACGGATACGATCGAGCGCAGCTCGGTCCACGTCGTGTCGCGCGCGTCGTTCCGCTGTCACGGGACGCCCCGACCCGAGCCGCTCGACTCGACCGCAACTCCCCGAGGAACCCGGCACCCCATGAACCAATCGCTCACCCTCACCGTGGCCGCCATCGCGGCCGTCGCGTTCACCGCTCCGGCCTCCGCCGGCATTCCCGTCACCGTCACGGTCACAGGGACCGTCGAGTACAACCAGATCACCGCGCCGCCGCTCGGACTCGCGAAGAAGGACGACATCGCGACGATGACTTTCCTGCTCGACTCGAGCGACTTCGTCGACAGCCCGAGCTTCCCCACGCGCGGCTATCGGATCGTGCAGAGCTCGTTCAACCTGACGATGGGCGCGGCGACGATCGGTCTCGAGAGTCCCTTTCCCGCCGGCAGCACCCCGTACTTCGTGATCCGCGACAACGACCCGGCGGTCGACGGCTTCCTGATCTCGACCAGCTACGACTTCCCGTTGGGCGTGCCGCTCGACCAGAACGGCGCGTTCGGCAGCTTCATCGACAACTTCTACGTCACGTACGGCGGCAGCACGTTGCCGTCGCTCGATTTGCTCGACGCGCTCGGCACGTACACGATCGCCGGACTGCAGGTCTACAACTGGACGATCGACGACGGCCCGGTGAATCCGCTCAGCGTCGCGTTCTCGAAGATCGAGATCGAGTGCGGCCCGAAGGACTCGGTGATCTACTGTCAGGGCAAGGTCAACTCGCAAGGTTGCACGCCCGGTCTCTCCACCGACGCAGGCTCGCCCTCGATGTCGGGAGTGCCTTGGACCGTGACCGCGTCCAACTTGCTCAACAACAAGTTCGGCATCTTCTTCTACGGAACCGCGGCGCAGAGCATGCCGTTCCAGGGCGGGACGTTGTGCGTGCAGTTGCCGGTGGTCCGAACGCCGGCGCAGTCGAGCGCAGGCAATCCGCCGCCGTCCGACTGCTCGGGACAGATGGTGCTCGACGTCACCACGGCCCTACCGGCCTCGCTCGCGCCAAGCTTCGTCTACATGCAGGCGTGGTCGCGCGATCCGCTGGCTCCCTTCGGAACCAGCTTGAGCAACGCGGTGGAGATCCTGCTCTGCCCGTGATCTGGACGGATCGGTCCAACGTCGCCGACGGAATCCTGATCTGAGTCGTGCGGGGCTGGCTGCTCGAGGGAGCGGTCAGCCTCGTGTGCTGCTCGGCGCGAATCCGCGCGAGTTGCCCGAGGTCACGCGCCGCGAAACACGCTGCGCGGCTCCGGCGTTTCGTCGCGCAGGACGCGCACGACATTCGTCGCCGTCGACACGCAGAGTTCGCGATACGTCGCCGACGTCAGCGACGCGACGTGCGGCGTCAGCACGACGTTTTCGAGGCCGAGCAGCGGATCGTCGGCGCTCGGAGGCTCGACGTCGAGCACGTCGGCCGCGAAGCCGCCGAGCCGGCCGCTCGCGAGTGCGTCGCGCAACGCGGCCGTGTCGATCAGCGCCCCGCGCGCGGTGTTGATCAGCAGCGCGCCGCGCCGCATGCACGCCAGCCGCTCGGCGTCGATCAGGTGCTTGGTGCTCGTATTCAACGGCACGTGCAGCGTCACGACATCCGACACGGCGAGCAGCTCGCGGAGCGGCAAGCGCTCGACGTTCGCGCCCGAGCTCATACTTGGGCTCATACTTGGGCTCGCGCCGTGCTCCGCGACGACGACGCGCATCCGGAACGCCGCCGCAAGCTCCGCGACGCGCCGACCGATGCTGCCGAAGCCGACGATGCCGAGGGTGAGCCCGCCGAGCTCGTCCCCTCGATACCGCGCTCGATCCTCCCAGCGTCCCGCCGCGACCGCGCGCGCATCGCGCGTGATGCCGCGAGCGAGGTCGAGCATCAGCGCGAGCGTGTGCTCCGCGACCGTGTTCGTGTTCGCGCCGGGCGCGAAGATCACGGTGACGCCTCGACGCGCCGCCGCGCGCGTGTCCAGGTTGTCTAGCCCCGCTCCGGCGCGCGCGATCGCGCGGAGCGCGGGACAGCGCGCGAGCAGCGCTTCCGGGATCCGCCCGCGACCTCGGGTCAAGATCGCGCGCACGCTCGCGAGCTCGGCGGGCGGCACGTTCGGCTCGGGCGCGCGCACGATCGCTCCGGCGGTCGCGAGCAGCGCCTCGGCGTCCGGATGCAGGCTCTCGAGCAGCAGGATCATGGCCGCGGCGGGCGGCCAGGCTCGTGGCGGCCGACGCTCGCGCCGGGCGCCATGCGATAGATGCCGGGCTCGGGCTCGACGAGCTCGTCGCGGAACAACTCGGGCTCGATCGTCGCGCCGCTCGCGCTGGCGATCTCGATCAAGTTGCCGTGCGGGTCGCGCACGAACATCTGGAGCTTGCCGCTCGGCAGCGCGCGCACGCGGCCCCACGGAGCGATGTCGATCGCGCCCGCGGCCCTCGCGCGACGGAACACGCCCATGAAGTCCTGGACTTCGAGGCAGAAGTGCCCGCGGAACGGCCGCGCGTCGGCGATCACGTTCATGTGGATCTGCTGGCGCGCGTTGATGCGAAAGAACTGCGACTCGAAGCCCTGGTCGGGCGTCGGATCGAGCGGCAGACCGAGCACGTCGCGATAGAACGCGACCGCGGTCGCGAGGTCGTCGACGTTGACGTTGACGTGTTGGATGTGGGCGTCGACGGACATGGCGGCGATCAGGCGCGCGTGAAGCGCTTCACGAAGTCGGGATCGGGCTCGACGCCCCAACCGGGTCCTTGCGGCGGAAGCAGCGCGCCCTCGTGCAACACGAGGTCGATCGACGCGAGCTCGCGCAAGAGCGGCGCGCCGCCCATCGGGACTTCGACGAACGTGCCCGCGGGACTCGCGAGTGCGAGCGTGCGCGCCGCTTGGAACGAGATCGCCGAGCCCCAGCAGTGCGGCGCGAGCTCGAGCCGGCTCGCCCACGCGAGCGCGGCGATGCGCTGGCCCTCGCTGAAGCCGCCCGCGATCGCGAGGTCGGGCTGGAGCACGTCGAGCGCGCGTCGTTCGATCAGCTCGGCGAAGTCGAAGCACGAGAACTCGCTCTCGCCCGCCGCGATCGGCAACGCAGCCGAGCGCCGCACCTCGGCGAGCCCCGCGCGATCGTCGGAGGCGACCGGCTCCTCGACGAAACGCAGCTCGAGCTCGGCCGCGGCCGCGCAGAAGCGCCGCGCCTCGGCAACGTTCAACGTGCCGTGCGCGTCGACCATCAGCGCGATCCCGGGCCCGAGCGCCGCGCGCGCGGCTCGCACACGCGCCAGGCTCGCCGTCACGCCGCCGTCCATCGCGCCGATGCGCATCTTGACGGCGCGGAAGCCCTGTTCGGCGTAGCGGCCGAGCTCCTCGCCCAGACGATCGACGCGCGCCCAACCGCCGCTCGCATACGCCGGGATCGACGGGCGACACGCGCCTCCGATCAGCGTCAGCACCGAGCAACCGCGCGACTTCCCGAGCAAGTCCCAGAGCGCGAGGTCGACACCCGCGATCGCCGCCTGGTGCACACCGCGCCGACCGAGGATCGGCATCGCGCGCCCCGCGCGCTGCGCGAGCGCCGCGCGCGAGCCGTTCGACATCCGCTGACCGAGCGCACCGATCTCCGACGCATCCTGTCCGATCAAGAGCGGCGCGAGCTCCTGCGTGACGATCGCCGCGAGCGCGGCCCCGTTGCCGCTGCTGCCGACCGCGGGTTTCGCCTCGCCGTAGCCGACCGCGCCACCCTCGGTGCGGATGGTGACGAGCACGCCGTCGAACGCGGCGATGCGCCCGAAGTCCGAGCGGTGTTGCTTGTCGGCCGGTAGAGGAACGTGCAGCCAGGCCGCTTCGATGCTTTGGATCTTCACGCGTGCTCGGAGGGTTCGAGAGGGAGTAGGTCGCGCGTCACGCGAGCGGTGCTTCGACGTTCGAGGCGTTGCTCGGGTTTCCGACGGCCCGTTCGGAGGTTCGCGAGTCGAGTTCGGCCGAACGCACTCACCGGATGAGCGGCAGCAGCGTGCGAGAAGCCGTCTCGTAGAGCATCGTGTAGAACTCCTCGGACAGCAGGCTCGAGCCGTGGTCCTGGATGAACTTGAGCTGCTCCGGCGAGATGTCGACGGGATTGCGCTCGACCTGGTTCGGCCAAGGCGAAACGGGTGTCCGATCGACCGGCGCGACGGCTTCCATCGTCAGCGCGCCGTCGTAGCGACACTCCTTCAGCGTCGCGACGAACTTCTTCCAGTCGATCGCTCCCATCCCGGGCGCGAGGCGGTTGTTCTCGGCGACGTGGACGTCGGTGAGGCGCGGCGCCGCAGTTCGGATCGCGGCGTGCATGTCCTTCTCCTCGATGTTCATGTGGAACACGTCGAGGCAGACGCCGCAGTTCGGCCCGACCGCCGTCGCGAGCGCCATCGCTTGGTCCGCGCGATTCAGGAAGTACGTCTCGAAGCGGTTGAGGGGCTCGAGCGCCATGCGCACGCCGCGCTTCTCCGCGAGGGCGTACACCTCCTGCAGCCCCGCGACGACCCACGCCCATTCCTCCTCGGGCGTGCCGTCGGGCGCGACCTTGCCGACGGTCGCGGGCACGATCGTGATTTCATGGCCTTCGAGCTCATGCACCATGTCCACGACCGACTTCATGTACTCGACGGTCGCGGCGCGCGGCTTCGGATCCTTCGCGGCGAGGTTGCGATCGCCCAAGGTCAACGTCACCGCGCCCCAGCACTTGATGCCGTGTTGCTTCAAGAGCGGCCGGCAATCCTTCGGCGGGTATTGCTTGGGCTCGCCGCTGATCTCGATGCTCTCGAAACCGAGTCGCTTGATGCGCTTCAGCGTGAGCTCGAGCGGTTCGGCGCGCATCCAGTTGTGCGTGGAAAGGTGCATGGAGAATCCTCGCGACGGGGACAGGGGGGCGGACGTTCGCGGATCGATCGGGAGGCGAAGCGGCCGCCTCCCGGCACAGCCTAGCATCGACGGATCGCTCGCGGTCCCGACGCGGCGCGAGCGACCGACGCGCACATCCTCGCGCCGCGGGCCGCGTCGACGTCGCGGCGCGATCCGTCTCGCGCCGCAGGTGCCGAGCCCGGAGCGCTTCGTCGTCGCGTGAGCGCTGCGATCGCGCGACCGCGGAACGCGACGCAACGCCGCGCGAGGAAGAGAGCTCGGCTGGCGCAATCTCGGCGCTCGGACCCGGCGCGCGCGCACTCAGAGGCGCTCGAGGCGCGGGGACGGCGCGCATGGCTCGCCGGCCGGCGGGATCAGCGCTTCGAGCTCGCGTCGCGCGTCTACCCACGCGGAGCGAAGCGCGCGGAAGCCTTCGCTCGATTGCTCCAGCATCGCCGCGCGTCCACGCTCGTCGACGGTGGTGATGCCGCTGTCGAGCGCGACGAGCTCGGGGTTTTGCTCGAAGCCCTCGTGCGCGGACGCGAGCTCGAGCCGACCGCGCTCGCCGCGCGCCGTGACGCGCGCGAAGCCGGAGCACGGCACGCCGTACGAGCGCTCGCCGGGCGGCACGCTCTCGATCCGAGCGGCGATCGCGCGCAGCGCGGCAGCGACGCGTTCGGGCTCGGCGCGGCCGCGCAGCAACGTTCGCTCTCCCGACGCGCTCTCGCGGCTCCACACGACGGTCCCGTCGTCCCAGACCGCGAGGTCGAGCGTCGGCCCAAGCTCGACATCGGTCGAGAAGAAGCGATTGCCGAGCTCGTGATCGAGCGTGAGCGCCGCGGCAGCTCCGCTCGAAGCGTCGACCCAAACGAGCGGCTCGACCCGCGCGGGAGCGCAGCCGAGAAACACGAGGACGAGACCGAGCGCGAGCTTCACCTCCGTCACGCTAGCACTCGTCGAAGCGCGCCGCGCGCCGGACGCGCTAGCAGGACCCGTCCGCCGGACGCGTCCGCCAGTCGCGTGCGCCAAACTCGGCCGACAGCCGCGAGCGCCGGCGCGGACGATCAGTCGCTCGCCGAGCCGCCGAACGAGCAGCAGTTCGGCGCGTCGAGGTCGGGATCGATGCCTCTCGCCGCTAGATAGCTCGCCAACAGCGGCGACCGATCGAGGTACGCCAACAGGATCAGCTCGCCCGGATCGACGGCGAGCCGCCGCGCGAAGCGCGCGAGCTGTTCGTCCTCGGGCAAGCGCACGCCGAGTTCGACCTCGTGCAGGAACGTGACCTCGACGCCCAGGCGTTCGGCGAACGCCGCGGGGCTTTCGTCGCCGCGCAGACAACGCAAGCGGCTGCCGAGTCGAGGTGCGCCGGGATCATTGCTCATGGGAGCCTGACGGGCGAGCGAGCCAGGAGAGCGAGAGTGCGTTCAATCGAGAGCTCCGTACCTTCTTGGGGAGAATCGCAGGGTCGCGCGAGCGACCCGGTCGCAAACGGACGAGTGACGTGGCGAACCGATCGACGGGGCCGCGAGACCCCAACGGCGCGAGAGCAGAACAGGTTCGCCGTGGGTGGAAGCTCGAGCCCGGCAGCGAGCGCAGCGCAGTTTGCGCGGAGCGGTCGCCGGCGCGCGCGGAACCCGCGCCACGCCGGAACCTGCGAGCGACTTCCGGCCAAACCCGCGCGGGCGCCGGGGTGCGCGGTCGAGGTCGAGGTCGAGGACGAGGACTGCGGCGAGGTCGAGGTCGGTCGGGAACATGGATCGGCGTGCGTGCGCTGGCTCCGAGCCCTCGACGCGCTCGCCGCGGCGCGCGCGACGGCCGTCCGCGCGGCCGAGGCCGGGTTCGAGGCCGGCGAGGGCACCGCAGTCGCGTTCAAGGACCGGAAACGACGAACGTTTAGCACAACCCAGGGCGAGTAGCGAAGCAGGGAATCCGCCGCCCACAGCCATCCAGGGCTGGAAATCGCGCGGCGGAGCCGCCAAAGCCGCGGGCACTCCAGGCCGAATTCGGCCGAAGCTGGGCGGGCTCGCGTCGCGGCCGGGCCTGCCTCAGGGAGCCCGCGAGCTCCCGGTCCGCCCGGTCTCGAGCCGCGGGGTTTCGGGTCCCCACGTCTCGGATCGGACGTCTGGAAGCCGGCCGACCACGCCGCGCGCTCGCGGTGCCCGCCTCTCGCGCGCCAACTCGGCGGCCGACTCACGCTCGCGAGGACGACCGGCCCAGCGACCGAGGCCAGATCGCACCGGCCCCGCCCATCGCGCGGCGGCGACCCGCATCCAACGCCCCCGCTCGGTCGCCGGCCGGCGAGCCGCGACGCCTTGCCTACTTTCGCACGCGCACCGGGAACGGCGGCTGGATCGGCGCGGACGGCGGGTTCGCCTTCAGCTCGGCGAGGATCTCCTCGATCGCGCGCTCGAGCTGCGGATCGCGGCCCGCCTGGACGAGCGCGGGCAACTGCTCGACCTCGATGTCCGGCGGCACGCCGACGTTCTCGACGCCGAAGCCTTCTTCCTCGGTCCAGAAGCCGATGTTCGGCGCGGTCACCTCGCCGCCGTCCATCAGCTCGGGGAAGCCGAGGATGCCGACCAGACCGCCCCACGTGCGCCGGCCGATCAGCTTGCCGAGCTCGAACTTGCGGAACATCCACGGCAACAGGTCGCCGCCGGAGCCCGCGGTCTCGTCGATCAACATCACCTTCGGTCCGAAGATCGCCGCTTGCGGCGTCGCGAAGCTCGCGCCGTAGCGCGTCGCCCAATTGCTGACGTACGGACGGCGCAGGATGTCGATGTAGTAGTCGGCGACCGAGCCGCCGCCGTTGTGTCGCTCGTCGACGATGATCGCTTGGCGATCGGACTGCGGGAAGAAGTAACGCTTGAAGTACTCGAAGCCGAGCTCGGCGGTGTTCGGCACGTAGACGTACGCGACCTTGCCCTCGGTCGCCTTGGTCACCTTCGCGATGTTGCCCTCGACCCAATCGCGATTGCGCAGCGAGCCCTCGTCCGCGATCGGAACCACCTTCACGGTCCGCGAGCCGGCGCCGTCGGCGTTCCGGCCGACGGTGAGCTCGAGCTGCTTGCCCGCGCTGTTCTCGAACCGCGCGTAGAGGTTGTCGCGCGCGGTCAGATCGCGACCTTGCACCGCGAGCAGGTACTCACCCGCCTTGACGCCGACGCCGGGCTCGGTCAACGGCGCGCGCAGCTCCGGCGTCCAATTCAGGCCGCCAAACACCTTCTTGAAGCGATAGCGGCCGTCCGCGAGCTCGTAGTCCGCGCCGAGCAGACCGCCGGGCACCGTTTCGGCGTCGACGAGCGTGTCGCCGCCGCCGCCGCGGCTGTGACCGACGCCGAGTTCGGAGCAGAGCCACATGATCACGCGATTCAGGTCGCTGCGCGTCGCGAGGTGCGGTAGGAATTGCGCGTAGCGCGCCTTCATCGCCGGCCAATCCGCGCCGTGCATCTTCGGGTCGTAGAAGTAGTCGCGGTTGATCCTCCACGCCTCGTCGAAGATCTGGCGCCACTCGGCGCGCGGCTCGAGTTTCACCTCGAGCGCGTCGTACGCGAGCTTGCCCTTCGTTTGGTCGAGCGAGTCGCCGAGCGCGGTGAGCCACGCTCCACCTTCGGTCGTGAAGAGCACCTTCTTGTGGTCGTGCGTCAGGACGAAGCTCTGCACGCCCGACAGCAGGCTCTTCTCCTTGCGCGCGTCGAGATCGAAGCGCGAGAGCTCGCTCGTGTCCCCACTTCCGCCGAACGCGGCGCGCTCCGCCTTCAGGTAGAAGAGCTGACCCGCATCGCCGGCGCGCAGGCCGGTGTAGAAGCCCGAGCCCAGCGGCAACGCGACGATGCGCTGACCGAGCCCTTCGAAGTCGATCCGGGTCGCGGCGACCTGCTTCTCGTCGCCCTTCGGCTCGTCGGGCTGCTTCTCGTCGGACTTCGCGGACTCCTCGGACTTCGCCGGCGCGCCCTCGGTCGGCTTCGCGTCCGCTTTCTCAGTCGGCTTCGCGTCCGGCTTGTCGGACGGCTTCGCCGCGGCGAGCTCCTCCTCGTCGCTCTGCTTGGCGAACGGCGACGGCGTGTCGCTCGCGAGACAGACGAGGTAGAGCGCGTTGGTCTGCTCGATGTCGCTGCTCGCTTGGCTGAACCACGTCAGGAACGGCCCGGCGTCGGTCGACGCGGCGAGGTAGAGGTACTTGCCGCTCGCGTCGAACACCGGCGAGGTCGCGTCGGAGAGTCCGTCGGTCAGCGCCTGCGTCGCGCCGCTCTCGACGTCGTGGAGCTCGATCGTGCGGAACCCGGTCTTCGTCATCACGTCGTACGCGAGCCAACGCGAGTCCGGCGACCAGCTATGCGTCATCGTCGGAAACACGCCGTACAGCGCGTCGGCCGCGATCCGCGTCGCCTTGCCGCTCGCGACGTCGAGCACGTACAGAGAGCGCGCATTGTCGACGTACGAGAGCTTCTTCGAGTCCGGCGACCACTTCGGATCGAAGTAGAAGCCCGCGCCCTCGAGCGCGAGCGACCGACGCTCGCCGCGGCCGTCCTGCGGTGCGAGCACGAGCCGGTTCTCGCCGCTCTCGTCCGAGAACCACGCGATCGTCTTGCCGTCGGGCGACCACGCGGGCGTGCGCTCGTTCGCGCCCGGGGTCTGGGTCAGGTTGCGCGGATCGCCATGCTCCGCGGGCACGGTCAGGATCTCGCCGCGGAACGCGACGGCGACGCGCGCGCCCGAAGGCGACGGATCGGCGGCGCGCACGTACTCCGCGCCCTTGACGAAGCGCGGTCGCGTGTCGGCGAGGTCGGCCGCGACGCCGAGCACCAGGCGCGTCGATCGACCGGTCGCGGGATCGAAGAGGTGCAGCCAGCCCGCTTGCTCGTACACGAGCTTGCCGCCGCCGCTCGAGAGCGACTGGATCGGGAAGTCGGCGTGCTGCGTCAACTGCGTCACCGCCTTCGACGTCGCGTCGTACGCGAACAGGTTGAACTCGCCCGCGCGGTCGGAACGGAAGTAGAGCTTGCCGCCGAGCCACGCGGCGTCGGTGTCGTTGCTGCGGCCCTTCGGCTGCGGGACCTCGATCACTCCGCGATTGTCGAGCGAGTAGATCCAGATGCGGCTCGTCCGACCGCCGCGGTAGTTCTTCCATTGCTGGAAGGCGTCGGAGAGCGGGTTGTAGGCGAGCTGCTTGCCGTCGGGCGAGAACGCGACGTCGCTGCAGGTCGGCAGGTCGTAGCTCTTCGGGAATCCGCCGCGCACGTCGACCGAGAAGAGATGCCAGAAACGGCGCGTGTAGACGTCGCGCTGCGAGAGGAACGCGACCGACGCGCCGTCGGGCGTGAAGCCCTGCACGACGTCGTCGCCGGGGTGCCAGGTCAAGCGCTGCGGCTCGCCGCCCGCGACCGGAACGAGATAGACGTCGAGGTTGCCGTCGTACTGGCCGGAGAACGCGAGCCACTTGCCGTCGGGCGAGAAGCGCGGCCGCAGTTCGAGCCCCGGATGCGACGTCAGACGCCGGACGTTCGAGCCGTCGAGCCGCGCCACCCAGAGGTCGCTCGCGTAGACGAAGGCGATGTGCTCCGCGCTGATCGCCGGTTGCTCCAGCATCCGCGTGTCGGTGGTGCTGACGCCGTCGGGGCGAGCGACCGACGCGGGCGTCGCGGCGACCGGATCCGGGGTCGGGGAGCCCTGCACGGGCGCGGAGCAAGCGACGCACAGCGTCGAGTAGAGGGCGAGGACGGCGTTCAGGCGGCGGAGCATGCGAGTTCCTGTTCGGGTTCGAGCGACGGACCGCGCGCGACTGTAGCGGCGCGCCTCGGGCGAACCATCGCGTCCGCGTTCGAACGAGGTTCCATCGCTGTTCACCGGCGCCGCGCCCGTTCGCGACGAGCGTCGCCGGCCGAACGCCGACTCGCGGGCGGTCCGAGCGGTCATAGCCAGCACGAACCAAGTGGCGCCGGCTACTTGCCGCGCCTCCGCGGTTGCAGGTTTCTCGCGCACCTAGACGCGACACCACGGAATCCGCCGGAACACCCCCAGGCGCCATGAGCTCGTCCCCTTCCCGCGACGTCACCGCGTGGTGCCTGCTCGCGCTCGTCGTCGGCGTCGTGCAGTCGAGCCTCGACGGCGCGTTCGCGACGATCGGGCTGACGGTCGCCTACATCGCGTTCATGTTCCTCGTCGTCGAGCCGCTCGCCGAGCGCCTGATCCGTCGCTACGACGCGGCCGGGCTGTCGCAAGGCGCGCTGTGCTTCACGACGGTCGGACTGCTCTGCTCGGCGCTCGCGACCGAGTTCATCGGCGTGCACGCGCTGTTCGGCGCGTTCCTGCTCGGCGCGATGCTCCCGCACGACTCGCGGATCGTCCGCGAGCTGCGCGAGCGCATCGAGGGCATCGTGCTCGCGCTCTTGCTGCCCGCGTTCTTCGCGTTCACCGGCATGCGCACGCAGATCGGGCTGGTTTCCGGCCTCGAGCAATGGTTGATCTGCGGAGCGATCATCCTCGTCGCCTCGCTCGGCAAGTTCGGCGGCAGCTTCGCGACCGCGCGCGCCACCGGGCTCTCGTGGCGCGATTCGGCGGCGATCGGCGTGCTGATGAACACGCGCGGGCTGATGGAGCGGATCGTGCTCGACATCGGACTCGACCTCAAAGTGCTCTCGCCGACGCTGTTCGCGATGTTGGTGATCATGGCGGTCGCCACGACGGTCGCGACGACGCCGATCCTCGATCGCCTGCGGGTCGGGGACGATCGCGCGGACGGGCCCGAGCTCGTTCCCGCGAAATCGCGCGGTTGAGGCTCGCCCTCTCCCATTCGACCTGCCAACCTGCGTCGGGGTTCGGATGGAAGGGCCGTCGCTCCGGGTCCAGGGGACTCTCTGCGGCGCGCCGCCGAATTCGGCGCGCACCGCGCGACCCGCGAAGGAGGCGAGCCATGGTCGAGACCCTGGTGCCGAAGGAATGCGTGCTCGGCTTCATCGCGAACGCGACGCTCGCGCCGTCGAGCCACAACACGCAGCCGTGGCTGTTCGACGCCGCCGAGAATCGCGTCGAGCTCTGGGCGGACCGCACGCGGGCGCTCCCCGCCAACGATCCCGAGGATCGCGAGCTCGTGCAGAGCTGCGGCGCCGCGCTGTTCAACCTGCGCGTCGCGGTCGCGCAAGCCGGGTTCGTTCCGTTGGTCAAGGTGCTGCCGAAGGCCGCGGAGCCCGATCTGCTCGCGCGCGTGAGCTGGCCGACCGAGGGCCGCGCGCCCGAAGCGGAGCTCTTCGACGCGCTCGCGAAACGCCGCACCTATCGACGCCGCTTCGCGAAGCAGCCGGTGCCCGACGATGCGGTGCGCGCGCTCGAACGAGCGGCCGAGCTCGAA
Organism: Planctomycetota bacterium; assembly: GCA_016220085.1. GTDB lineage: Bacteria > Planctomycetota > UBA1135 > UBA1135 > JACRIN01. Next base: position 14,450 of record JACRIN010000078.1, on the reverse strand, counting down.
GGCGTGTGGCTCTGCGTGCTCGAAACCGAAGCGCGCCGCCACGCGGCGGCCGCGCTGGTCGCGCACGGCGATGCGGCGCAATGGGCTTCGCCGAGCTGGAGGCGCGAGCTCGCGGCGTGGATGCACCCGCGTCGCCGCGGCGACGGCTTGACGCTACCGGGCCTCGCGGTGCCGGTCGCGCAGCTCGTCGTGCGAACGTTCGACATGGGCCACGGCACGGGCGCGCGCGATCGCGAGCTCGCCGACGGATCGCCGCTGCTCGCGGTGCTCGTCACCGCCGGCGACACGGTCGAGGATTGGCTCGCTGCGGGCCAGGCGCTCGAACGCGTGCTGCTCTCCGCGCTCGGACTCGGGCTGCAAGCGTCCTTCCTCAACCAACCGGTCCAAGTGCCGACGCTGAGGCCGAAGCTCGCGCACCTGCTGTCGCGCGAGGGCTCGCCGCAGCAACTGCTGCGCTTCGGCACACCGACGACCGAGCTCCCGCCGAGCCCGCGCCGCCCGCTCACGGACGTGCTGCTCGAGGATCAGGCGCTCGCCTAGCGTCGAGTTTTGGCTTGCTGCGCGTCGAGCTTGGCTCGCTGAGCACCAAGCTTCGTTCGTCGAGCGTCGAACCTGGCTCGCTGCACTTCGGGTCACGCTCGCCGAACGTCGCGCGGACCTCGCCACGCTCCGACGGCTACGTGGGTCGGTTCACGCGGAGTCCATCGAGCGCTGGGCGATTCGACGAGGCCATCCCGCGCGGCGCTTCGAGTGGAGCGGCCTGCCGATGCACGCAGCGCGCGGCGCGCTGCCGGCGCGCGACGCGCCGCCGCGAATTCACGGTCCGCGCCAGACGAGCCATCGCTCTCCGACGCCCGGATGCGAGCGCGCGCCCGCGTCGAGCGCGTCGGCGTGCTCCGCCGCCTCGTCGCCGCGCACGATCACGCCGTCGATGATCACCTCGGGCCGACCGAGCAGCCGAAAGCCGCCCGCGCTCGGCGGCCGATAGCGCTGCGCGAAGACCTGCGCTTCGGTCGATTGGGTCGCGAGCGCCTCGACGACCAACACGTCGACGTACACGCCGTCCTCGAGCACCCGCCCGTCGCGCGCGAACGCGCAGCCGTCGTACTCGTGCGCGTGCTCGGCGAGCCACTGCTTGCCGCCGCGGACCGCGTCCTCCTGCGTCGACGCTTCGAAGTGGACGAGCTGACGCCCCTCGGCGCCGACCGCGAACGCGAACGGGACCAAGACCTCGCCTTCCGGCAGTTCGGACACGATCGACGCGGCGTGCGCGAGCGCGAGTCCGGCGAGCTTCACGATCGGATCGATCTGGGTCATGGTCGAGTTCCGATCGTCGCGCCTCGCGCACGAGGCCGCAAGCGCGCCGCGCGGGATCCGCTCGTCAGCGAGCGTCGATCGCGAGGTGATACGCGCGTCCCCGCGCCAACACGTAGAGCTCCTCGTCGAGCAACCGTCGCTCGCGTTCGCGATCCCAGACCTCGAGCCGCAGCACCGCGCGCTCGCTCGCCCGCAGCGTCGCGACGCCGCGCTCGTCCGCGCGCTCGGCGAACGCCTCGGTATCGGCACCGCGCTCACGACCGACGAACCAGACGCCCGCTACCGGTTCGAGCTCGCGCGTGCGCGCCCACACCTCGAACTCAATGGGCCGGCGCTCCGCGCGCCGCGCGCGCCAGCTCGCGAATGCGGCGTCGAGGGGCTCCCCACCACGGGCGAAGCCGACCTCGTGCGCGAAGTCGAGGCGTAGGTCGAAGAGCGCCCGGCCGTCGAGGCCGTTCGCCTCGCGCACCAGCTCGTCCGCCGCGGCGACGTCGGCGAGCCTCGGCAGGTCGCGGTACCACCCGTAGCCCACGTCGGAATGACAGAAGACGCCCTCGCCCGAGAGGATGCAGCCCGACGGGCTCCATGCGTGCGCGTGTTCGCTCGGCAACACCGCCGCGAAGCGCGCGGAGTACGCATCGCCGCTCTCGCGGACCGTGGTGCGGAGCCGGAGGCCGCGGACGGCGACCTGGAGCTCCGCCCGGCCGCAGACGACGTAGCGATACGAGCCTTCCGTGAGCTGCGTGATCGAGGACCTCCAACCGAACCACGCGAGCGGCAACAAGATCAACGCGACGTCGCCGCGGATCACCCAGCGCTTCCAGCCGACCGGCGCGAGCCTCGGGAAGCGAGCACCGAGCCAACGAGCGAGCACGACCACCAGCGCGAGCCACGGTAGCCAAAGGAGCTTGGAAACGAGGTCCATCGGGGTCGCTGCGCGGAGCACGCCGTCGCGCCACGGCGCGCGCGCTCGGCACGACGAGTGTACCCGCGCGTCGACGGAGGCCCCGGCGGCTCCGCGCCGCGCGAGCCGGCACACCCGACGAAGGCGGAGTCGCGCAACGTCGCGGCCGGCGCCGCGGCCGCGACGCGCGGTAGGGCGACGCCGGAAGCAGCGGCTAGACTGCGCCGACGCGCGCACGCCGCGTCCGAACCGAGCCCCACGTGACCCCAGAGCGTCGCCCTCCGCGCATCTTCCTCGCCACGCCGGCGCCGGCCGGCACTCGGCTCGGGAATCGCATCACGGCGGCGCGTTGGAGTGCGCACCTGCGGGCGCTCGGCGCGCGCGTCGCCGTCGGACGCGAGTGGCGCGGCGAGCGGTGCGACCTGCTGATCGCGCTGCACGCCAGGAAGAGCGCTCGCTCGGTGCGCGCTTTCCGCGCCGCACATCCGACCGCGCCGATCGTCGTCGCGATCACCGGCACCGACGTCTACGGACCGGGCGGACTCGGTCCGAGCGCACTGCGCTCGCTCGCGACCGCCGATCTCGTCGTCGTGCTGCAACGCGAAGCGCTGCGCGTGTTGCCGCGCGGCGCGCGAGCGAAAGCTCGCGTGCTGCTGCAATCGGCGACGCCGCACCGTGGGCGCGTCGCGCATACGCGCGACGCCTTCGTCGTCGTCGCCGCGGCGCACTTGCGTCCCGTCAAGGATCCGCTGCTCGCCGCGCGAGCGGTGCGCCGCCTCGCCGAGGGGTCGCGCGTGCGCGTCGAGCATTTCGGGGCGGCGCTCGATGCACGCCTCGCGGAGCGCGCGCGGCTCGCGGAACGTCCGCCCTTCGCGCAGCGTGCGCGGCGCGAGACCCGCTCCGGCGCGCGCTGGCGTTGGCTCGGCGACCGACCGCACGCCGAGCTGCTCCGCGCGCTCCGCGCCGCGGACGCGTTCGTGCAGACGTCGCGCTCCGAGGGCGGGTCCGCCGCGCTCGCCGAGGCGATCGTCAGCGGCTTGCCGATCCTCGCGACGCGCATCCCGGCGTCGGTCGGGATGCTCGGCGCGCGCCACCGCGGGCTGTTCCCTCCGGGCAACGCGCGCGCGCTCGCGCGACTCCTCCAGCGCGTCGAAACCGATCCGCGCTTTCGGCGCGAACTCGCGCGCGCCAGCCGGAGCCACGCGCCGCTCTACGCGACGGCGCGTGAACGGGCCGGGTGGCGCGCGCTGCTCCGCGAGCTCGCGCTCCGGTGACCGAGCGCGAGCCGACCGAGCGCTCCGCCGACCGAACGCTGCGCTCGCCAAACGGTCCGCGGACCGCGCGCGAGCGGACCGCGCGCAACGTCACTTCGCCGCGGTCGCGTTCGCGGTGAGCTCCGCGCACGCCTCGCTCACGCCGAGCCCGCATGCGCGTTCGAGCAGCGCCGCCGCTCGCGCTTCGTCCGCCGGCACGCCCGCGCCGGCGCGCAGCAGACGGGCGAGCAGATAGGCGCTATCCGCGTCGAGCGCGCGTTCGAGCAGCGGCGCGGCGAGCGCGAGCTCCTCGCTCGATTGCGAGCCGCCGAGCCACAGGCGCACCAGCCCCTTCGCTCCGTCGAGCTCGCCGAGCCTCGCGCTCTCGACGTAGCAGCTCCACGCGCGTCCGCGATCCTGCGGTCGGCCGTGCCCGAGCTCGTACGCGCGCCCGACCAGCGCGCCCGCGCGCGCCGCCTGGCCGCGCAACGGCCGCTGCTCGAGCTGATCGAACGCGCGCTGCACCGCCTGCGGCGAGATCGCTTCGCCCCACGTCAGGAATTGGCGCGCGACGTTCTCGCAGCCGCGCGGATTGCCGAGCTCGCACGCGCGAGCGAAGTAGTGCGCCGCCGCGCCGCGGTTCTGCGGCACGATCTCGCCCTCGAGGTAGATCATCCCGAGCTGGTTGCACGCCGCCGCATCGCCGACATCGGCGCGCGAGCCGACCATCTTCATCCAGTTCCGCCCGGCGGCCGGCTTCCCCTGCTCGTACGCGTCGCGCCAGAACGCAACCGTGCCTCCTGGATGCGGCGCCTCGACGAATCCGGTCGCGATCATCGTCCCGAACAGCGCGCTCCACGCGCCCATGTACACGAGGTTCGTGCGCCGCGGTTGGAAGCGATGCTCGAAGCGGGTGAAGCGCTCGACGATGTCGAGTCGGGCGAACGCGTCGAGCGCCCGCACGCTCAAGTTCAGCAATGGCACCGGCAGGAGCTTGTCGTAGAAGTCCGGCAGCCCGAGGTGGCCGAGCCAGGTGAAGAGCACGAAGTTCGCGCCGCCGTAGAGACCTCCGAAGATCACGCGACCGAGCGTCGTCTTCGGCGACGTCGCCGGATCGGTCACGAGCAAGTGCAGGCCGAGGAAGATCGCGATCGGGATGTTGGTGTCGACGAAGTGGTAGACGCCGGTCGTCTGCGTGTAGATCAGATTGCCGACGTAGAGCACCGCGACCGCCGACACCGTCATCAGCGTCACGGAGAAGAGGTACTGCACGACCAACCCGACGACGAAGATCCACACGTACATGTGCGGCGCCCAGCCGAGCGTGTTCGCGACCTCGATCCCCCACGTCAGGTGCGTCGTGCCGGTCGAGATCAGGATCACCGAGCAGATCGAGAGCCCGAACGCCGACGGATTGAAGATGTGCGTGTTCTTGCCGTCGCGCTCCCAGCGGATGAACTCCTTCGCGAGCGCGCAACTCGCGATCATCGCGAACTGGAACGCGAACCAGTCGTCCTTGAACCACAGGAAGAGGTTGGTGCTGAGGATCACCGGCACCGGCCCGAGCCCGAGCCGCCAATTCCGTCCGCGCGAGAGCGTGAGCAACCCGTCGAACGCGAACAGGAAGAGCATCTGCCCGAGGATCAACGGCACCGCGTCGTACACCTTCGGCCAGTACCAGCCCCAGTAGGCGTAGATCGAGATCTGCACGCAGCCCTGCACGTAGTGCGACTTCAGCGGTCGCGCGAGCTCGACGGCGAGCGGTCGCCCGGCGCGCTTCGCGCTGAAGTGCAGCCATGCGGTCCACGCGACCAGCCCGAGCGCGACGCCGATGAACGTCGCGACGAGCCGCGGCTGGCCGGCGATCGGCGGGACGAGCACGAGCAACCCGAGTGCGCTCGCCAACGCGAGCGGCAACCTCGGAAAGAGCCGTGTCGACGTGCGTGCCGCGCCCGCGGCGACGCTCCCGAACCCGGCGTGAGCAGACTGGTCCATCGCAGAACTCCCGTCGCGCCGGCCAGAAGGTCGGACGCGCGTCTCGGAAGCGTACGAGCACGGTTACGAGCCCCCGCCCGACGCGCCTTCGCTATGCGACGACGCCGTAATCGCTACGCGCCGCTCGGGCGATGAAAGCCGGTCGATTCCGCCCCGCTCGGCTCGGCCGCGGCCGGAGGCTCGCTCAGGTTCGGCCGGTCCAGTCCGGCTTCGCCCCGGCCTTCCAGCGCGCGCGAATCGTGTCGTGGAGCTCGCGCGCGAGCGGCCCCGCGCGCAGCAGGTCGGCGTTCTGCGCCCAGCGCTCGGGCTTGGTCGTGCCGACGATCAGCACGCTGACGCCCGGCTGCATCGCGGTGAAGCGCATCGCGATCCCCGCGGCGCCGTTCGGCGAGCTGTCGGTGCGCAGCGGGCCGGTCGCGAAGTCGTACCCGAGCTCCTGGAGCCGCTCCCAGTACTCGACGTGGTAGTCGTTCGTCGGGCGCGCGTCGTAGCGCCACACCGCGTTCGCGATCGGACGCTTCGCGATCACGCCGAGGCCCTTCTCCTTCGCGAGCGGAAGCGTCAGCTCGATGCACTCCTGGTCGCAGACGTTGATCGAAGTCTGCAGCGCGTCGAACTTGCCGCTCTCGATCGCCCACTTCGCGGCGAGCGAGTCGCCGCTGTAACCGACGTAGCGGGTCTTGCCTTGCTTCTTCGCTTCGAGCAGCCCTTCGATGCACTCGCCCTTCTTCAGCTCGTCGAGCGAGCACGAGTGGAGCTGCACCAGGTCGATCACGTCGGTCTTCAGACGCTTCAAGCTGCGCTCGATCGACTGCAGCACGCCGGCCTTCGTCCAATCCTGGCCTTCCTTGGGCGGCTCGGACGTGTGCCCGCACTTCGTGAAGAGGTAGAAGTCCTTGCGGCGCGCGCCGACCGCGGCGCCGATCTTGAGCTCCGAGTCGACGTAGCACTCCGCGGTGTCGATCACGTTGAGACCGGCGTCGAGCGCGGCGTTGAGCAGCTTGTCGACGGTCGCCTGATCCGCGCCCTCGTACCCGATCTCGGCGCCGCCGAAGCCGAGCACCGCGACCTGCATGTCGGTCTTCCCGAAGCGTCGACGCTCCAGCGCGGGCGGCTTGGCCGCGTCCTGCGAACGGCCGGAGCTCGCGCTCGCCCACGCCGCGAGCGAGAACATCGCCGCCGATCCAGCCAAGACCTCACGCCGCGAAGATCCGTTGCCGAACATCCGTCCTCCTTCGAAGTCCGCCGTCCACGGCGACGCGCGCCGCACGTCGGCATCGTAACCGTGCGCGCCGGCGTTCCGGCCGCGAGATCCGGACGCTACTCGGCATGCTCCCCACGGCACCGGACGGCCAAGCGCCGGGAGAGCGCGCCTCGACAGCCCGGCCGCGCGATCCGCGCGCGGGCGCTCGGAATCGCGAGGCCGAGGCTCGTTCAGCCGCGACGCTCGAGACGTCGCACCAGGCCCGCGGTCGCGCGCTGCAGGTGCGGCAACGCGACGATTCCGGTGGCCGCGGCGATCGGCCACGCGACGAAGTACGCGCAGAGCCACCGCGCGACGAAATCGGGCGCCGCACCGAGGTTCAGGTAGGTCACGATCAACGTGACGGCGAGCACCATCGCGCCGGACATCAGGATCGGGAGGATCAGACGCGTCTTGCAATCCATGTCGGACGAGCGCGCGCTGCACGAGGGGGAAAGTCGGGCCACGCCGCAAGGATCAGAACACTCCACGCCGCGCCCGTCTCGAACCCCATAGTCGCGGCGAGCCTCTGGAGCCGCCGGCGACCGGGCGACTTCGGCGACGCCGACGACCCCGACGACCCCGACGACCCCGACGACCCCGACGACCTCGACGACCTCGACGACCCCGGCGACTTCGGCGACTTCGGCGATCTCGATGACCTCGGCGCCGGCGGCGCCGGCGGCGACCGGCGCGCATCCGCCCGAATGCAGGCCGTCGCGGGTCCGAAGTGGGTAGCTCGCGAGCCCCCAAATCGTGAGGAGCGTGGAGCGTGCGAGCGCGCCGACGACCAAGAGACGCCCGCGAGCCTCAGGAAACCGACGGCCGCATACGCCGCGCGGTGTGCGCACTCTACGCAGTGGTTCCGGGAGTCGCTACGCGCCAAGCACCGGGCACGAAATCGCGCGCACTCTTCCACACTGGGCCCAGTGCCGGTCGCCGCCGCGCGCTCCGGCTGGGTTTGCTCGATTGGGCCCCGGGCCTTCGGCCCCCAAGGGAGGAGTACAGCCATGGCGACCAGCGTAGGCACGCGCCCGACGACGTGGGACCTGCTGCGCACGCACGGGTTCGAACGACGGGACTTCCTGCGGTTCTGCGCGATCACGACGGCGGCGATGGGGCTCGACGCGAGCTTCGTCCCCCAGGTCGCGCACGCCTTCGAGACCAAGCCGCGCATCCCGGTGCTGTGGCTCCACGGGCTCGAATGCACCTGCTGCAGCGAGTCGTTCATCCGCTCGTCCCACCCGATCGCGCAGGACGTGATCCTCAACATGATCTCGCTCGACTACGACGAGACGCTGCAGGCGGCGGCGGGCCACCAAGTCGAGGAGATCCGCCGCAAGATGATCGCCGAGCACCCCGGCGAGTACGTGCTCGCCGTCGAGGGCAACGCGCCGACCAAGGACGGCGGCGTGTATTGCACGATCGCGGGCGAGACGTTCGAGAAGATCCTGCTCGAAACCGCCGAGCATGCGAAGTTCGTGATCGCGTGGGGCTCGTGTGCGTCGAACGGTTGCGTGCAGGCCGCTTCGCCCAATCCGACCGGCGCGAAGCCGATCCACGAGCTCGTCCACGACAAGCCAATCGTCAAGGTGCCGGGCTGCCCGCCGATCGCGGAGGTGATGACGGGCTTGCTCGCGCACGTCCTGACGTTCGATCGGTTGCCGGAGCTCGATCGAGTCGGCCGGCCGAAGATGTTCTACGGCCAGCGCATCCACGACAAGTGCTACCGACGCTCGTTCTTCGACGCCGGCCAGTTCGTCGAGCGCTGGGACGACGACGGCGCGAGGAAGGGCTGGTGTCTCTACAAGATGGGCTGTCGCGGCCCGACCACCTACAACTCGTGCTCGACGATCAAGTGGAACGGCGGTGTGTCGTTCCCGATCGGTTCCGGGCACGGTTGCATCGGCTGCAGCGAAGCGAACTTCTGGGACGACGGCCCGTTCTACTCGCGGCTCGCGACCACGCGGCTGCCCGGCGTCGAGACGACGCCGCAGGCGATCGGCAAGGTCGCGGCGACCGTCGCCGCGCTCGGCGCTGCGGCTCACTTGGTATCGTTCGGCGCGAAGCAAGTGCTCTCGCGCGACGCGGACAAAGGCTCTTCCCACCCCGAGACCCCCCAACGCTGATTCCAGGAGACAACCATGGTCGTCACGAAGAGCCGCGTGGTCGTCGATCCGGTGACGCGCATCGAAGGGCACTTGCGAGTCGAAGCGTTGCTCGACGAGAAAGGCGTCATCCACGACGCCCTGTCGACCGGCACGATGTGGCGCGGGATCGAGGTGATCCTGCGCGGTCGCGACCCGCGCGACGCGTGGGCGTTCACCGAGCGCATTTGCGGCGTCTGCACGACGGTGCACGCGCTCGCGTCGATCCGCGCGGTCGAGGACGCGCTCGCGATCCGCATCCCGGCGAACGCGAACATCATCCGCAACATCATGTTCCTGACCCAGATGGTGCAGGACCACGTGATCCACTTCTATCACCTACACGCGCTCGACTGGGTCGACGTCGTGTCGGCGCTCTCCGCCGATCCGAAGGCGACGAGCGAGCTCGCGCAAACCGTGTCGCCGCGCTGGCCGAAGTCGAGCCCGGGCTACTTCGCCGACGTGCACGCGACGCTGAAGAAGTTCGTCGAGTCGGGCCAGCTCGGCATCTTCGCGAACGCGTACTGGGGCCACCCCGCCTACAAGCTGCCGCCCGAGGCGAACTTGATGGCGGTCGCGCACTACCTCGAGGCGCTGAAGTGGCAGAAGGAGCTGATCAAGATCCACACGGTCTTCGGCGGCAAGAACCCGCACCCGAACTACCTGGTCGGCGGGATGCCGTGCGCGATCGACCTCGAGAGCGACAACGCGATCAACGTCGAGCGTCTGCAGCTCGTCCGCGAGAAGATCCTCGAGGCGAAGGAGATCGTCGAGCAGCTCTACGTCCCCGACTTGCTCGCGATCGCGTCGTTCTACGGCGATTGGGCGTCGATCGGCGGCGGGCTCGGCAACTACATGGCCTACGGCGACCTGCCGCAAAAGCACATCGAAGACGTCGACGGCTTCCTGTTCCCGCGCGGCGTGGTGCTCGGCAAGAACCTCGCGGAGGTGCTCCCGCTCGATCCGAAGGACCCCAGCGAGATCCAGGAGCAGATCGCGCACTCGTGGTATCGCTACCCGGCGGGCACGGACGCGCTGCACCCGTTCGACGGCGTCACCGAGCCGAACTACACCGGTCCGAAGCCGCCGTACCAGGCGCTCGACGAGAACGGCGCCTACTCGTGGCTCAAGACGCCGCGCTGGAAGGGCCACGCGGTCGAGGTCGGACCGCTCGCGCGCATGCTGGTCGGCTACGCGAGCGGGCGCGCGGACTTCAAGCAGGTCGTCGACGACGCGCTCGGCGCGTTGAAGGTGCCCGCGACCGCGCTGTTCTCGACGCTCGGCCGCACGGCCGCACGCGGACTCGAGACGCAGCTCTGCATCCACTGGCTGATGGCGGAGTACGACCGCTTGATCGCCAACGTCAAGGCGGGCGACTGGAACACCGCGAACACAGAGCGTTGGGAGCCCTCGACGTGGCCGAAGGACTGCAAGGGCTTCGGCTTCACCGAGGCGCCGCGCGGCGCGCTCGGTCACTGGATCCACATCCAGGACGAGAAGATCGCGAACTACCAATGCGTGGTGCCTTCGACGTGGAACGCGAGCCCGCGCGACGCGAAGGGTCAGCACGGCGCGTACGAGGCCGCGCTGATCGGTACGCCGATGGCCGATCCGGAGAAGCCGGTGGAGATCCTGCGCACGATCCACTCGTTCGACCCGTGCCTCGCGTGCGCGTCCCACGTGTTCGGTCCCGACGGGCGCAAGCTCGCCGAGGTCGTCGTGCGTTGAGGAGGCCGCCATGAACTCCACCACGCGAGCTCCCGTCGCTCCGCAAGTCACCTACGAGCGCATCTACGTCTGGCAATGGGGCGTGCGCGCGTTCCACTGGATCAACGCGACGGCGATCACCGTGCTGTTCGCCACCGGGCTCTACATCGCCGATCCGTTCCTCAGCGCGAACGGCGAGGCGTACGACGTGTTCGTGATGGCGCGCATCCGCCAGATACACTTCGCCTCCGCGTTCCTCTTCGCGATCGCGTTCGTGTGGCGCATGTACTTCTTCTGGTTCGGCAACCGCTACGCGCGCTCGGGCTTCCCGGCGGTGTGGAAACGGAAGTGGTGGTCGGACCTCGTCCGGCAAGCGACCGACTACCTGACGCTCAACGTCGGCCACGGGCACCTCGGGCACAACGCGCTCGCCGGGCTCGCGTACACGCTGTTCGTGATCGGTCTCGGTTGGTGCCAGATCCTGACCGGCTTCGCGCTCTACTCGGAATCGAACCCCGGCGGTTTCTGGGACGGGCTCGTCGGTTGGGTGATCCCGCTGTGCGGCGGCTCGCTGCGCACGCACATGACGCACCACTTGTTCGCGTGGGGCTTCGTCGTGTTCGCGATCGCGCACGTGTACATCGTGCTGTTCGATTCGCGCCAATACCGCAACGGCTTGATCGGCTCGATGATCACGGGCTTCAAGTTCAAACCGGTCGAGCGCGGGGACGACGACGGAGCGAAGCCGTGAACGCGGGCGGGCGAGCGCCGATCCTCGTCCTCGGAGTCGGCAACGCGTTGTTGCAGGACGACGGCGTCGGGCCGGCGCTGATCGAGCTCCTGCGCGCGACGCGCGGCGCCGATCCGCGGGTCGAGCTGGTCGACGGCGGCACCCTGGGGCTCGCGCTGCTCGGCTGGATCGAGCACCGCGGCGCGTTGCTCGTGCTCGACGCGGTCGAAGTCGGCGCGGCGCCGGGCACCGTCCACGTGATCGAGCGCCCGCTCGATCGCGGCGCGGCGCGCGGCATCGGCGCGCACGGCGGCAACGCGGCTTCGCTGCTCGGCACCGCGGCGCTGCTCGGCGTGCTCCCCCACCAAGTGCTCGTGATCGGCGTCGAGCCACGATCGATCCGCACCGGCACCGAACTCGACCCCGTCGTCGCCCGCGCGTTGCCGCGCGCGGCCGCGCTCGCCGGGAGCTGGCTCGACGCGCGGCTCGCGGAACTCCGGGAGGGCGCGTGCACGAGCTGAGCATCGTCGAAGGGCTCCTGAAGCTCGTCCTGGCCGACCGCGCCGAGCGCGGGCTCCCGATCGGCGCGGTGCGCGTCGTGCGCGTCGCGATCGGCGAACTCGCGAGCGTCGAGCCGACGCAGCTCGCCCACGCGTGGCGGAGCGTCGCCTCCGAGCACGGCGAGCTCGTCGTCGAATGGTGCCGCGCGCGCCAGGTGTGCGCCGCGTGCGGCGAGGTCCCCGAGCGCCAGCCCGGCTCGTGGCTGCGTCTCTGCCCGACGTGCGGTGATCCGCTCCGCGTCGAAGGCGGCGACGAGCTCGACCTCGTCGAGATCGAGTACGAAAACGAAAACGGAGCCGTGCGATGCTGACCACCGAAGCCCGCCAAAAGATCCTCGCCGAGAACGAAGCCGCCGCCGCCGAGCTACGGGAGCGCTTCGCGCGCGAAGGCACGCTCGTGGTCGATCTGATCTCGTCGCCGGGCTCCGGCAAGACCGCGCTGCTCGAAGCGACGGCGAAGAAGCTCGCCGGCTCGCTGCGGATCGCGTGCGTCGTCGGCGACATCGCGACCGAGCGCGACGCCGATCGCCTGCGGGCCGCGGGGCTCCCGTCGCGCCAGATCACCACGGGCGGCGCATGCCACCTGGAGGCGCGCAACATCCGCGACGCGCTCGCCGCGGCGCGTTTCGGGCCGCTCGACATCCTGTTCATCGAAAACGTCGGCAACCTGGTGTGCCCGGCGTCGTTCGCGCTCGGCGAGGACTTCAAGATCGTGTTGCTCTCGGTCACCGAGGGCCACGACAAGCCGTTCAAGTACCCCGGGATCTTCTCGCGCGCCTCGGTCGCGCTGATCACGAAGAGCGATCTGCTCCCGTACGTCTCGTTCGACGTCGAACGCGTGCGCGGCGAGATCACGACGTTGCGTCCGAACGCGCGAGTCCTGCTGACGTCGGTCGTCGACGAGAAGGGTCTCGAGTCATGGTGCGACCTGCTCCGGAGTGCGCTCATCGAGAAACGCGACGTGCCGGCGACGGCGTAGTCCGCCGCCGCATCCGTTGTCGCGGGACGGTGCAAGGCGTCGGCTTCCGGCCGACGGTGCACCGGCTCGCGAGCGAGCTCGGGCTCGGCGGTTCGGTCCAAAACGACGCCGACGGCGCGACGATCGAAATCGAGGGCAGCGCCGAAGCGGTGCGCGCGTTCGGCGCGCGCCTTTCCGCCGAGCTACCGCCGCTCGCGCGGCTCGACGGCACCGAGGAGATCGAGCTCGCGCCGCGCGGCGAACGCGCGTTCGCGGTCGAGGACTCGGTCGTCGGCCCGCGCCGCCGCGCGCTCGTGCCTCCCGACGCGAAACTCTGCGACGCGTGCCGCGCCGAGCTCGACGACCCGAGCGATCGCCGCCACGCGTACCCGTTCACGACGTGCACGCACTGCGGGCCGCGGTTCACGCTCGTCACCGCGCTGCCCTACGATCGCGAGCGCACGTCGATGGCGCGCTTCCCGCTGTGCGCGCGCTGCGCGACGGAGTACGCCGACCCCCGCGATCGCCGCTTCCACGCCGAGCCGACGTGTTGCGCCGATTGCGGACCGCGCATCGCGCTCGAAGGCCCGGACGGCGAGCTCCACGCGAGCCGCGAGCACGCGCTCGGGCTCGCGCGCGCCGCGCTCGCCTCGGGCTGCATCGTCGCCGTTCAGGGGCTCGGCGGTTTCCAGCTCGCGTGCCTCGCCGACGATTCCGCCGTGCTGCGCCGCCTGCGCGCCGAGAAACGCCGGCCGCATCGGCCGTTCGCCGTGATGGTGCGCGACCTCGCGACCGCGCGCGAGCTCGTCGTGTTGCGCCACGAGGACGAGCGCCTGCTCGCTTCGCCGCGTGCGCCGATCCTGCTGGCGCCGCGTCGCGAGTCGAGCGCGATCGCCGCCGAAGTCGCGCCGGAGAGCGAGGACGTCGGCGTGCTGCTGCCGACGACTCCGCTGCACGTCGAGCTGTTCCGTGCCGCGCCGTACCGCGCGCTGGTGATGACGTCCGGCAATCTGCACGACGAGCCGATCTGCCGCACCGTCCTCGAAGCGCGGACTAAGCTCCGCGGGCTCGCGGACTTCCTGTTGATCCACGAGCGCGAGATCGTGCGCCGTTGCGACGACTCCGTCGTGCGGACGATGCCGAGCGGCCACGCGCTGGTCCGTCGTTCGCGTGGGTACGTGCCCGAGCCGATCGCGCTGCCGCTCGCCGCGAGCGAGCCCGTGCTCGCCCTCGGCGGCCATCTGCAGAACGCGGTCGCGCTCGCGGTCGACGGCGAGGCGTTCCCCTCGCAACACGTCGGCGACCTCGATACCGAGCCGGCGCGCGCGTTCCAGACCGAGGTCGCGAGCGGCCTCGAAGCGTTCCTCGCCGTCGAACCGCGCGTGTTCGCGGTCGACCTCCATCCCGACTACGCAAGCACGTGGCTCGGCGAGCGCCTCGCCGCCCTGCGCGGCGGCCGCGTGCTCCGCGTCCAACACCACCTCGCGCACGCCGCTGCGACCCTCGGCGAGCACGGCGCGTGGCCCGGCGAGCACGAGCGCGTCGGCGCGCTGGTGCTCGTCGGCACCGGTTTCGGCGCGCCGTCGGAGCTCGCGGGCGACGACCTGCACCCGGATGCGTGGGGCGCGGAGTGGCT
>JACRIN010000074.1 GCA_016220085.1 Planctomycetota bacterium | reverse complement strand
CGCGAACGCGAGCTCCTTCACGCTCTCGAACGCGCACGCGTCCGCCGCGGGCACGTACTCGGTGCTGGTCACCGGCGCGTGCGGCTCGAGCGAGCCCGCGGCGACGCTTACGGTCGCCGCGGCGACGGCGGCGAGCACGCCGACCGCGCAAGGCGTCTGCGAGGGCGCGCCGGCGAGCTTCTCGACGACGCCGAGCGGCACCGGACCGTTCACGTTCCAATGGAAGAAGGACGGCACGCCGATCGGCGGCGCGACGGCGAGCTCGTACTCGCTCGCGAGCGCGCAGAGCACCGATGTCGGCACGTACTCGGTGGTCGTCACCGGCGCGTGCGGCTTCGTCGAGGTCGGCGCCAGCCTCGAGGTGAACGCCGCGACCGGCGCGAGCACGCCGAGCAGCCAGACGGTCTGCGAAGGCTCGCCCGCGAGCTTCGCGACGACGGCGAGCGGCACCGGGCCGTTCGCGTACCAATGGAAGAAGGACGGCGTCGCGATCGGCGGCGAAGCGTCGAGCACGCTCCTGCTCGGGAGCGCTTCGCTCGCCGACGCAGGCACGTACTCGGTGCTGGTCACCGGCGCGTGCGGCTCGGTCGAGCCGTCCGCGGTGCTGTCGGTCGGTGCGTCGCTCTCCGCGACGACGCCGAGCTCGCAAACGAGCTGCCCGGGCGGCTCCGCGAGCTTCGCGACGACGGCGGGCGGCACCGGACCGTTCACCTATCAATGGAAGAAGGACGGCGTGGCGCTCTCCGGCGAGACGGCGAGCTCGCTCTCGCTCTCGAACGTGCAAGCGAGCGACGCCGGAAGCTACTCGGTGCTCGTCACCGGTGCGTGCGGCACGCTCGAGCCCGCGGCGACGCTGACCGTGCCGACGCCGGTTTCAGCGACCGAGCCGGTCGACGGAATCGCGTGCGCCGGTGAGTCGGTGGTGTTCTCGACGGTCGCGAGCGGCGACGGCCCGTTCTCCTTCCAATGGAAGAAGGACGGCATCGCGCTGCCGGGCGAGGTCGCGAGCACGCTGACGCTCGCGAGCGTCGGCGCGGCGGACTCCGGCGCGTACTCGGTGTTGGTCACCGGCGCGTGCGGCTCGGTCGAGCCCGACGCGGTGCTCTCCGTGTACGGCACGACGTCGAGCTACTGCACGTCGAAGCAGAACTCGCAAGGTCTCTTCCCGACGATCGGTTCGACCGGAACGCCGGGCGCGACCGCGAACGACTTCTCGCTGACCCTCTCGAACGCGCTGCCGAACAAGACGGCGCTCGCGTTCTGGGGCGTGCAGCAGAACGGCGCGCCGTTCAACGGCGGCACGCTGTGCATCAAGCCGCCGCTCTTACGCTTGACGTTGAAGACGACCAACGCGTCGGGCTCGACCTCGATCGCGGTCCCGGTCGATCTCTCGCTGGTCGGCGTGACGCGTCACTACCAGTGGTGGGCGCGCGACCCGGCCGATCCGTTCACCGTCAGCCTCTCGGACGGCCTGAGCGTCACCTTCTGCGACTAGGCCGCGGCGCGAGCGCGTTCCGGCGCGTCGCGTCAGCCGGCGTGCGGCGCCGAGCGACAAGAATGCGCCCGAGCCTCCCGCATCAGCGCGGGGGCTCGGGCGCGTTCGTTCGTTTCGACCGGCTCGCCGCGGCGCGCGTCAGCAACGCTCGCGGAATTCGAGCGTCTCCGGATCGAGCCGGATCTTG
Organism: Planctomycetota bacterium; assembly: GCA_016220085.1. Taxonomy (GTDB): domain Bacteria; phylum Planctomycetota; class UBA1135; order UBA1135; genus JACRIN01. The sequence continues at coordinate 60,626 of JACRIN010000074.1, read as the reverse complement.
TCGCCGGTCTGGCAGAGCTGGCTGACGCGGACCTTGATGCCGTTCTCGAGCATCGCGTCCTTGGTGCCGGAGCTCCCGCCCTTCATCGGCGGCGCGCAATCTTGGATCACCGCGGTGACCGACACCGGCGTCGAGACCTGGATCAACGCGCCGTCGACGAGGAAGCCCTTGTAGGCGTCGCACGTCCACAGCAGCGCGTCCTTCGCCGCTTCGGCCGGGCAGCGGTACTCCGCGCCGTCGGCGTCGTAGAAGACCTCTTCGCCGCCTTCGCGGTACGAGTGCGTGAGGTCGACGTTCTGGTAGTCGAGGACGTTGTACTTGGCGTCGGTCGCTTCCTTCGGGACCTCGTACGTGCGCCCGGTGCGCACGTCCTTGAGCTGCAACCGCACGTTTTGGCGGCGGTCGTTGCGCAGGATGGTCCAGTCGGTCACGTTGCAGATGCGGCCTTGGTATTCGACCAAGTAGCCTTTCCGCAGGTCCAGGGCGCTGAGCTGTTGCATGGATCGCGTCTCCGTCGGATTCGAAGGCGCAAGAGTGTAGCGGCGCGCCGTCGTTCGCGCAGCCCCCCCGGGAGCTCTCATTCGGGCGCGTGACCGGCATCGGGGCCGCGCGCGCAGGTCGGGCTCCGCCAGGCTACTGCAGGAACTCGATCTCGCCTTTCGGCAGCAGGTAGACGATCAGCATCGTCCCGCCGGCGACCGTCGGCACGTGCGTCGAGTCGACCGGCTCGACCACCCAGCCCGGCGGATGGCCGTCGAACGTCGGTCGGCCGTCGAGGGCGATGCAGAAGTTCACCTCGCCGCGCGGATGGCGGTGGCGCGGTCCGGGCCCGTTCATGTGGACGACGTCGATCGAGAACTCCGCCGTCTCCGGGCCGGCCTTCGCGACGCGGCCGAATCGAACCGGCAGCGCGCCACGGTTGGCGATCTTGCCCTCCTCGAGCAAGCGGACGAGCTCCCTCCCGAGCTCCGCCGCCGCCGGCGACGCCGGATCGAATCGGCGCGCGAGCTCGCGTTCCGCCGCGACGGGGTCGGCGAGGTCCAAGTCCTTGGCGGCGTGCAGCAGGGGGCGGAAGGTCTCGATCATCGCGGTGCGCTCCTTGGGCCGGGTCGTTGTACGCGAACCGGCGAAGCCGCGGCAAGCGCGAGCCCGCGCCGCGAAGAGTTGCTGGGTCCTCGAAGGCCGAACACTAGAATCCGACACCGATGTCGCCGAACCTCCGCCGCCTCGCGCTCGTGGCGTTCGCCGCGCTCGCGTTGGCCTTCGCATGGCAATCGCTGAACGCCGCCGAGCCGTTCGGCCGCGATCGCGCGGTGCTGGCGGCGCTCCGCGAACGCTCGCTCGGCGACGCGCTCCCCGAAAGGGGGACGCTCGCGCCGGTGATCGATCCCGAGGGCGGCCATCCGCTCGCGGTGCTCTCGACGACGGCGAGCGTTACGACGTTTGGCGTCGCCGATGCCGCCGGAGTCGGCGACGTCGCCGAAACCACCGGAGCCACCGGAGCCACCGGCGAGCGCACCGCCGACGCGTTGCTCTTCGGTCGGGTCGAGAACCTGCTGTGGTACTTGCTCGCGAGCTTCGCGCTCGCGCGCTTCTTGCGCCGCTTCTTCCTGCCGTGGACCGGCAGCGAGCAGGCGGAAGCCGCCGGTTGGGCCGCAGCGCTCTTCTTCGCGCTCTCGCCGCTCTCGTACCCGTTGGTCGCGTCGCTCGCTTCGCGCGGCGAGGTGCTTTCGCTCGCGCTCGGCAACGCCGCCGCCGCGATCTTCCTCGGCGGGCGCCAGGACTACTCGGTGCGCCGTCAGGGGCTCGCACTCGCGCTCGCGGTCGGCGCCGGACTCGCGTCCGACCTCGCGTTCCTGCTTCCGGCGGTGCTCGCGGTCGCCGAGTACGTCTCCGCGCGCCGGCAGCGGCCGCGCGCGGTGCGTCTGCGAACCACGGCGACGACCTTGGTGGTGTTCGGCGCGGCGGTATCGCTCTCGTTGGTCGTCCGCGCGGCGTCCGACGCGCCGTGGGTGCTGCCGAGAGCGTGGAACGAGCTCGTCGACGCGCTCGGCGACGGGCGCTGGTCCGCGGTGTGCGTCGGGACGCTGGAGAAGCTCGGTCTGGTCGTGCTGCCGATCAACGCGTGGGCGCTCGGGCTCTTCGGCCAAGGCGTCGCCGGCGTGCTGCTCTTGGTCGCGATCCAGCCCGGTCTGCTCGCCGCGCGCACCGCGCCGCGTCTGTGGAGCTTCTTGCTCGGCCTGATCACCGGGATCTTCGCGCTCGCGCTGTGCTTCGCGCCGTTCGAGAGCGTGTCGAGCCACGACCTCTCGAACTCGGGCGCATTGGTGTTGCCGGCGATGGTGCTCTGCGCCGCGCTCGGAGCCGGCGCGACCGCGCTGTCGGGCACGCGCCGGTGGCTCGTGCCGTTGGTCTTCGCCGTGGGCTCGGCGTTCCTCGCGCACTTCAACGCGGTGCCGTGGGTGCGCGCGTCGCATGCGCTCTCGTGGCTCGCCGGAAGCGTCGCCGAAGCGCGCGCGAGCCACGGCGCGGGGACGCAGGTGATCGTGCTCGATCCGCCGCGCGCGACGCTCGGCGTCGACGTCGTCGCGGGCGCGCTCGGCGTGCTCGGCGTGTTCGACGGCGGCGGGCCGAACGCGAAGCCGGTGCTCGGGCTCGCTCGCGAAGCGCTCGCGCTCTACGCGCACGGCGAGGCGTGCCGCGAGCGCGCGCGCGACGGGCTCGTCCTGCTCGTGCCGAGCGCGCCCGCCGAGGGCGTCGACCCGACGTTCGCCGCGTTCGAGTCGCGCACCGCGGTCGCGCTGCGCCTCGGTCGCCAGGACGGCGCCGCGAGCAAGTCGCGACGTTGGTTCAACGATGGCCGCTCGCCGAGCCTCGACCTCGCGACGCTCGAGCATCTCGCGTTGGTCGTGCGCGCGAAACCCGACGCGGACACGTCGCGTCCGCCGCGCGTCGGTTGGCGCGCCGGCGACGAGAGCACTCACGAGCTCATCGGGGTCTGGTGGCGCCGCGGCGGCGAGCCGACCGCGGTCTTCGACCTCGCGAGTTCGCTCGAATGGCTCGCGTCCGAGCACGTCGCGCGCGTGTGGTCCGCGGAGGGCTGGGCGGTCACCAGCGAGGCCGAGCTTTCCGCCGTGCTCCCGCCGATCGCGGGCGCGAACGCGCCGACGGTCGACGGCGACGATTGGGTCTTCGCGCCCGAAGCCGCGCAGCTCGCGCCAGAGGATCTGCCGCGCGCGCGCTGGACACTGACGCTGCTCGCGGACGGCGATCTCGCGAGCCGGCGGGCGTCGCTCGCCGCCGCTGCGGGCGACGAGGGCTCGAGCGTGCGTTTCGCGAGCGCCGAGCGCGCGGCGCGGAGCCTCGCGCCGTGCCTCTGGGCGCTGGAGCTCGAACTCGACGGCCACACGGTCGCGCGCTCGTTCGGCTCGCGCTGAGCGCGCGCGTGCTAACTTCTCGCCTGCCACGATGACCACGCAACCGACCAAGGGCCTCGAGTGGTTCGACAACCCGCGGCCCGGCCGCGAGTACGAGATCCGCTTCGACTGCCCCGAATTCACCTGCCTCTGCCCGAAGACCGGCCAACCGGACTTCGCGACGATCCGCATCCGCTACACGCCGAACGCGCGGTGCGTCGAGCTCAAGAGCCTGAAGCTCTACCTCTGGTCCTTCCGCGACGAAGGCCACTTCCACGAGGCGGTGACCAATCGCATCCTCGACGACCTCGTCGCGTTGCTCGCGCCGAGGAAGATGATCGTCGAGGGCGACTTCATGGTCCGCGGCGGCATCCACACGGTCGTCGAGACGCGCTTCCCGGGCTGAGGCGCGCGATGACCGGTTCGCGGAGCGCGCTGGTCGTCCTCACCGGCGCCGGCGTGTCGGCGGACTCGGGCGTCGCGACGTTTCGCGGCGGCGGCGGACTGTGGGAGGGCCATCACGTCGAGGACGTGGCGACGCCGCTGGCGTGGGCGCGCGATCCGAAGCTCGTGTGGCGGTTCTACCAGCTGCGGCGGCGAGCGCTCGGCAACGTCGAGCCCAACGCGGCGCACCGGGCGCTCGCGGAACTCGAGCGCGAGCTCTCGCTCGGCGGCATTCCGTTCACGCTGGTAACGCAGAACGTCGACGACCTGCACGAGCGCGCGGGGTCGAGCCCGTTGCACATGCACGGCGAGCTCGTGCAGCTCCGTTGCGAGCGCTGCGGCGCGATCGTGCGCGAGCTCGAGCACCTCGCGCCCGACGCCTTCCTGCCGTGCGCGAGCTGCGGCCACGCGCGCGTGCGGCCCGACATCGTCTGGTTCGGCGAAATGCCGTACTTCATGGACCGGATCGAGCGCGCGCTCTGCACCTGCACGCACTTCGTCTCGATCGGGACGAGCGGAGTCGTCTATCCGGCGGCCGGTTTCCTGTCGCTCGCGCGGCAAGCGGGCGCGCGAACGTACGTCAACTCGCTCGAAGCGCCGGACAATCTCGAGCCGCGCGACACGTTCCGGGCCGGCCGTGCGATCGACGTCGTGCCCGCGCTCTCCGCTGAACTGCTCGGCGAATTGCTCGGGGAGAGCTAACGCGTCTCGCCTTCGACGCCGACCGACTTCAACACGTCGAGTTCGTCGTTGTGCGAGTGCGTGAAGCCCCGACGTCGTTCCTCGGCGACGGTTTCGGCGCTTCGGAACGCGACGATGTACGCGCGGCGCCAGCCGGCGGTGCGGTTGCCGCCCGAGCCGTGCGCGATGCGCTCGCCGTGCACCGTGATGTCGCCGCGGCGGATCGGCACCGGGCGCACGACGTCGCGCGCTTCGTCGACTTCGCAGACGAGCGCGTGCGACTGTTCGCGGTCGCCGCTCGCCGGCCGGTGCGGGCGCAGCGCGGGCTCTTGGTGAGAGCCGACGACGAAACGCAGGCAGCCGTTCTCGAGCGTGGAGTCGTCGACCGCGAGCCAGCACGTCGCCGTGCGCGTGTCCCGCGTGACGATCCAGTACGCGAGGTCCTGGTGCCAACCGAACACGGCGTCTTCCTTGAACGGACGCTTCGCGAGCAGTTGGTCGTAGTCGATGACGAGCCCGGGCCCCTGGAGCTGCTCGGCGATCGACGCGGCGCGGCGCTCGTACAGACTGCCTTGCCACTCCGGGTGGTAGCGCCGCGGCAGCATCACATTGACGATCGAGTACTCGTCGGGCGTCCGCTTGTAGTCGCCGGACATGTCGCAAAAGTCCTTGCCGGGCACGGCGATCTCGCGGCGCAGGAAGCGATCGTAGTCGCGCTCGATCGTCGCGAGCTCGTCGTCGGAGAGCACGCCCTCGAGGTGCACGTAGCCGTCGCGGCGGAAGCGTTCGAGCTCCTCGGGCAGGACGAGGTAGCGATCTCCTTGGCGGCGTGCGTGGGTTTCCATCTTGCGTCCTCGCGGGACGGGCGTGCGTCCTCGCAGCTCGGGCGTGCGTCGCTCGCGAGCCGGGCGCGCGTCCACACGGGGCGGGCGCGCGTCCACACCGGACAGGCGTGAGTCCTCGCGAGGCACGCGATTGTAGCCGTGCGATCCGGAGTAGCATCGGCGCACTTCTTTCGGAGCTTGCTCATGCGTGTCGCTGCGATCCTCGCCCTCGTGCTCAGCCCTTCGTTCGCGCCGGTCGACGGTCCTCTCGCGGGCTACGCGACGCACAACGTCGAAGGTTGGCGCGTCCACGTCGAGCAGCGCGTCGTCGAGCACCCGGACGGCGCCGCCGGACTCGAGCTCCTGCGCGTCAAGCTCTTCGACATCGCGCGCGTCGTGCCGCCGGCGGCGCTCGCGCGCTTGCGGGCAGTGCCGATCTGGTTCTCGCTCGACGACGGCGCGTGTCCGTGCGCGTGCTACCACATTTCGCCCGACTGGCTCGGCGAGAATGGGCACGCGCGCGAGAAGGCGAAGGGGGTCGAGCTCTGTTCGCTCGAGCGTTTTCGGACTTGGACGCTCGATCAGCCGTCGATGGTGCTGCACGAACTCGTCCATGCGTACCACGATCGCGTGCTCGGCATCGACGAGCCGCGCATCGTCGCCGCGTACGAGCGCGTGAAGGCGTCGGGTCGGTTGGAGTCCGTGCTGCGCTACCACGGCGGGAAGGAGCGGCACTACGCGTTGAACAACTGCCAAGAGTTCCTCGCCGAGATGACCGAGGCCTGGTTCGGCACGAACGACTTCTGGCCGTTCGTGCGCGCCGAGGTCCTCGAGAGCGATCCGGAGACCGCCAAGCTGCTCGCGGAGCTCTGGGGCGGCTGACCGGCGCCGACGTCCGACTCGGGAGCGCGACCGTCCGCGCGTGCTCAGCCGAGGACGTGCGCGAGCTTGCGGAAGAGCGCGAGGTGCCGGTGGTCGAGGTTTCTGTGCGAGCCTTCGTGCTCCTCGTGGTCGACGGCGATGCCCTGCGCGCGCAGCTTCGCGACGAACTGGCGCAGAGGCCACTGCATGTTGAACTCGTCGTCGAGGCCGCACTCGACGTGCAAGAGCGCGAGTTGCTTCAGGTTCGCGCCGAATCGCTCGCACGCGAACAGCGGATCGAACTCGAGCCAGCGCCGCCACACGTCCTCGCGCCGCGCGCCGGTCTCCGTGTCGATCGGCAGGTCGAAGCCGTGCACGCTCTCGACGTTGGGCGAGTAGCACGCGCTCATCGCGATCGAATTCAGCGTCTCGAACTCGTCGACCGACGTCTGAGCCTTCGCTTTGAACGCTTCGAGGAACTTCCACGGATCGCCGCCGTGCTTGCGCAGCGTCCGAAGGAGCCCCTCGAACGCCGGCCATTGGCAGAACTCGAAGCCGCAGTCGCCGCTGATCGACGCCGCCGCGCGGAACACGCCGGGCCGGCGCAGCGCGAAATGCAGCGCGCCGAAGCCACCCGAGCTCTTGCCGACGACCGCGCGCGCGCCGACGCGCGTCGGGTAGGTCGCGTCGATCCATGCGACGAGCTCGTCGGCGACGTAGTCCTCGTAACGGCCGAGCAGCGCGGAGTTCACGTACTGGCTGCCGCCGACCTTCGTGAAGCAGTCGGGGAGCACCAGGATCGCGGGCGGGAGCTCGCCCTTGGCGACCAAGCGGTCGTACTGGAGCACGAGGCCCGGCTTCCACGGATCGCCGTGGTCGAGCATGCGCTGGCCGCGGCCCGTGAAGCCCGCGAGCACGAACAGCACCGGCCAGCGCGCGCTCTCGAAGTTCGGCGGCAAGTAGACCGGCACTTCGCGCACGTGCGGATCGCCGACGCGGTTGTCCGCGAGCACGCGGCTCTCGAACGGGCGCAGCTCGACCCGGCCTGCGAACGTGTGGGGCGCGTGGACGAACTCGGTGCTCATGAAACGGTTCTCATCGGGGAGCGCTCACGCCTCGGCGTTCACGAGCAGGGCTCCGGCGGCGGAGCTCACGACGCGAGCTCGGCGCGCAGCTTCGCGTAGCCCGGCTTGATGCGCTCGAAGATCGTCTTGACGCGGTAGTCGTAGTGCGCGAACGCCGACTTCATCGAGTTGATCGAGATCTTCTCGAGGTCCGCGAGCGTGCAGCCGAACGTCTCGGCGGCGATCAGGAGCTCGTCGGTCATCGTGGTGCGGCTCATCAAGCGGTTGTCGGTGTTCAGCGTCACGCGGAACCCTTGCCGCAAGAACATCGGGAACGGGTGCGCGGCGAGCGACTCGGTCGCGCCGGTGTGCACGTTCGACGAGAGGCAGATCTCGAGCGGGATGCGATGGTCGAGCACGTACTGCGCGAGCGGCTCGAGCTTGATCACCTTGCCTTGGTACAGAACGATGTCCTCGACGAGCCGCGTGCCGTGGCCGATGCGGTGCGCGCCGCAGAAGTGGAGCGCTTGCCAGATGCTCTTCGGGCCGAAGCTCTCGCCCGCGTGGATCGTGATCGCGAAGTTCTCGCGCTTCACGAACTCGAACGCACGCTGGTGCTCGCCCGCCGGGTTGCCGGCCTCTTCGCCCGCGAGGTCGAAGCCGACGCAGCCTTCGTTGCGGTAGGTGACCGCGAGCTCGGCCATCTTCATCGACAGCGTTTCGGGCTCGTTGCGCATCGCGCACACGATCAGGCCGAAGCCGACGTGGAACTCCGCGGAGCCGCGCTTCAGTCCCTTCAGCACCGCGCGCATCACCGCGTCGAGGCCGAGGCCTTTCTGCGTGTGGTAGTGCGGCGCGAAACGCACCTCGGCGTAGATCACGCCGTCGTCGGCCATGTCCTGGATGAACTCGTACGCGACGCGTTCGAGCGCGTCCGCCGTCTGCATCACGGCGATCGTGTGGCGGAAGCCTTCGAGATAGAGCCCGAGCTCGCCGCGCGCCGCGCCGAGGTGGAACCACTCGCCGAGTTTGTCCGCGTCGCGCTCCGGGAGGTCGCCGTACCGCGCCTCCGCCGCGAGTTCGAGCACCGTCGCCGGCCGCAATCCGCCGTCGAGGTGTTCGTGGAGCAGGACCTTCGGAATGCGCTGGAGGAGCTCGCGCGTCAGCGGACCACGACCGTTCGAGCGGTGCTTCGTCATCGCCCGAATCTAGCTCTCCGGCGCCGCGCGATCGACCACGTTGTTCGCGGTGCTCGGCGCCCGTATCCTCTTCGCCCCGCGAAGTCCGACTTCCCTCCCGTCCAAAAGGTCAGCCGTGCCCTCCAACATCCGCGTCCGTTTCGCCCCGAGCCCGACCGGCAAGCTGCACGTCGGCGGCGCCCGCACCGCGCTCTTCAACTGGGCCTACGCACGCCGCAACGGCGGCAAGTTCCTGCTGCGGATCGAGGACACCGACGAGGGCCGCTCTACGCCCGAGTACGAGCGCGCGATCCTCGAGGGGATGCACTGGCTCGGCATCCAGTGGGACGAAGGCCCGGACATCGGCGGGCCGTGCGCGCCCTACCGCCAGACCGAGCGCGCGGCGCGGCACAAGGAGCTCGCCCAAGAGCTCTTCGGTCGCGGCTGGGCCTACCGCTGCTTCTGCACCGCGGACCGGCTGGAGAAGCTGCGCGAGGAGCAGTCCAAGAACCACCTGAAGCCCGAGTACGACGGGCTCTGCCGCAAGCTCTCGAAGGAAGAGGTCGAGCGCCGCGTGCAGTCGGGCGAGAAGTACGTGCTCCGCTTCGCCGTGCCCGCCGGCGAGACGCGCTTCCTCGATCACGTCCGCGGCGACGTCGTCTTCCAGAACAAGGAAGTCGACGACTGGATCATGGTGCGCTCCGACGGCACGCCGACCTACAACTTCGTCGTCGTCTGCGACGACATCGACATGGGCATCACGCACGTGTTCCGCGGCGAGGAGCACCTGGTGAACACGCCCAAGCAAGTGCTGCTCTACCAAGCGTTCGCCAAGCCGATCCCGGAGTTCGGGCACCTGCCGCTGATGCTCGGGACCGACGGGAAGAAGCTCTCGAAGCGCACCGGCGACACCGCGCTGCAGGACTATCGCGAGAAGGGCTATCCGAAGGACGCGATCATCAACTTCCTCTGCTTGCAGGGCTGGGCGCTCAACGGCACCACCGAGGTCTTCAGCGTCGACCAGCTCGTCTCGCACTTCGACGTCAAGGACGTTTCCAAGGCCGGCGCGATCTTCGACATCGACAAGTTCCAGTGGCTGGCGGGCGAGTACATCCGCAAGGAGCCGCACGCGGAGTTCGCCGAGCACTGCTTGCCGTTCGTCGTCGCCGCCGGGCTCGCGACCGAGGCCGAGGTGCGCGCGCGCTGGGACTGGTACCTGCGGGTCGCGACGGGCGAGCAAGAGCGCGTGCGCACCTACGGCGAGCTCCCGCCGCGCATCGCGTACCTCTTCGGCTCCGACGCGGAGTTCAAGTGGGACGACGATGCGGCGAAGAACGCGAAGAAGCACGCCGCGGGCGCGGAGACGCTCCGCGCGTACGACGCGTGGCTCGACGAGCGGCTCGCGGCCGGGAAGAAGCCGACCGAGCTCCGCGACGAGACCAAGGCGTGGATCGCCGCGCGCGGCCTGAAGATCCCGGCGCTGTTCCAGCCCCTGCGCTGCGCCCTGACCGGGCAGGCGGGCGGGCCGGACCTGTTCGAGATCATGGAGCTGCTCGGCGTCGAGAAGGTCCGGGCGCGCATCCGCCGAGGTGCGGAGCGCCTGGCGTCCTGACCGAGCGGGAGGAGCGGGGCGAGCGGCGCGGCTCCCCGACTCAAGGAATCGTGCCTTCCTCCCGATCTAGCCCGAGGCGGATGATCCGTCCGAGGCGATGATCCAGGGCGAAAAGAACCCGCCGGCGCGCAAGCCCGGCCCGGACGGCAGCGTCGCGTGCGAGAAGGCGCGCGCGCGGCTGCAGCAATTCCTCGGCGGCGACCAGCCGATCTCCGAGGACCGCGCGTTGCGAGCGCACCTCGAGCGCTGCGAAACGTGCAACCAGCACTACCGCGACAGCTTGCTGCTCGCGGCGCGCATCGCCCGCGAACGTCGGCTCAACCGCGAAGCTCGCGAGCAACGCGGCGAGCTCGTCTTGCCAGAGGAGGCTCGCCGCACGGGCAAGTTGCGACGCTTCCGCGCGATCTTGATGCCGATGGCGTTGCTCGCGGGGCTCGGCGTCCTGTTCCAGGTCGACGGCGTCGCTCGGCGCGTCGACGGTCGGTTGCTCGAGGGCCGGGCGACCACCTCCGGACGCGCTTTCGACGCAGAGGCGTCGCGCGAGCTCGTGCGCGGCGAGTGGCTCGAGACCGACGCGGGCTCGCGCCTCGCGGTCGAGAGCGAGGGCACGCGCCTCGAGCTCCTCGGAGGCTCGCGGTTGTTGGTCGAGGAGCCGCGCGACCTGCGCTTTCGCTTGCAGCACGGCCGCGTCGAGCTCGACGGTCCGTGTTCGCTGCGCGGCGCGTTCGGCGCGATCGAATGCCTCCGCGGCAAGGCGAGCCTCGAGGTCGAGCCCGGTTTCGCGCTTCTCGAGAGCTCCACCGCCGAGCTCGAGATCGTCGACGCCGGCGGCACGCGCCGCGTCGCGCCCGGGGAGCGTGTGGAGCTGGTGCTCGCGCGTCGTTGACCGGGTAGATTGCTCGCGACCCACGCGATGCGACTCGATCCCGACGCTTCTCCGGAACTCCGCGTCGCGCCGCGTCGCCATGGACCGCTGCGTCGCAGCGCCGTGTGGACCGTCGAGCACGTTGCCGCGTGGCTCGGCGGGCGCGCGTTGTACCGACGTCGCCACCTCGCCGCCGGTCGCTTTTCGGTCCGCGAGGAGCGCGTGGCGATCCGAGGGCTCGCGCCGGCGCTCGCGGGGTACACGATCGTGCAGCTCTCGGACCTGCACGCGGGCACCTTCCTGCGCGAAGGCGACCTCTCCGAGGTCGTCGAGCACACGAACGGCCTGCGGCCCGACCTGATCGCGCTCACCGGAGACTTCATCACGCGCCATTGGAGCGAAGCGCTGCTCGTGCGCGCCGACCTCGCGCGGCTTCGCGCGCGCCACGGCGTCTTCGCGGTGCTCGGCAATCACGACTACAAGGACCGCGCGGAGGCTCGCATCATCGCGGGCTACGCCGAGGTCGGCGTGCGCTTCCTCTGCAACGAGGGCGTGCGACTCGCGGACGAGCGCGGCGGGTTCGGGTTGATCGGCGTCGCGGATCTCGAGGAGAGCAAACAGCTCGACCTCGCCGCGGCACGCGCGGGCCTCTCGCCTGACGAGCCCGAGATCGTGCTCTGCCACAACCCGCGCGGCGCGCTGCCGCTCGCGCGCTCCGGCGCGGACCTCGTGCTCGCGGGGCACACGCACGGATCTCAGCTCGACCTGCCGTGGATGCGCCGCGCCGGTCCGCCGCATCCGGGCGTGCGCCTCCAACTCGGCGCGACGACATTGGTGGTCAGTCGCGGACTCGGCGTGATCGGATTCCCGATGCGCGTCGGCGCGCCGGCGGAGCTCGTGGTCGTGCGCCTCGAAGGAGCGGCGTAGGTGCTCGGGTCGCTCTCGCTGCAGCACGGCGTGCTCTACGTCGGCCGCCACGAAGCGTCCGCGCACGTGCGGCCGTACGACCTCGACGGCGTGCCGCTCTCGGCCGGCTTCTCGTTCCGCGGGCCCGCGCGCGCGGCGGTCGAACTCGCGGGCTTCACCGTCGATCCCGACCACCAGGTCTGGATCGCCGACGCCGCGCAGGCGTCGATCCGGCGCTTCACGCTGTTCGGCCGCGAGGTCGGTCGGTGGGAGGCGACCTCGAATGGCGACGCGCCGGGGAGCTTCGGGCGGCTGGTCGACCTCGACGTGGTCGAGCGCGGCGGCCGGCTCGAGTGTTTGATCGCGAGCGGCGGCTGGCGCCGGCACGCGGTGCAGCTCGTCGACGGCGAGGGACGCGCGCTCGCGAGCCTGCGCTCCGAAGGCGACCCCCAGGCGAACTTCCACGGCGTCTCCCGGGTCGCCCGCGACGAATCGCGGATCTACGTCTGCGAAGCCCACGCCGGCCGGGTCCAGGTTTTCCGCGACGGGGGCTTCGAGTTCCTGTTCAAGCTCGCCGGCGGGGAGCGGAGCCCGCTGGAGCCGGTTGCGGTCGCCCCGTTGGACGACGGGCGGTTGCTCGTCGCCTGCGGGGGCGAGCAGAGCGGGCTACTCTTGGTCGACCGCGCCGGACGGGTCGAGCGCTGGCTCGCGACCGCCGGAGACGGCACCGGGGAGGTGCTCGACCCGACCGACGTCGTAGCGGAGCGGGGGCGAGACGAGTCCTCGACCCGGGTGGCGGTGATCGACTGCTCGGCGGAGCGCGTGCAGGTCTTCACCCTGACCGGGCGTTGCCAGGGCGCCCTGGCGGCGCTCCCCGGCGAGTAAAGCCGGCGATTGGGGATCGCGAGTGGAAACGGCGCGACGGAACTTCGTTCCGGCGGCGGCAGTCCAATGGGCCGAGCGCGGGTTTCCGCGGTTCGGATCGAAGCGACGGAACGGCTGCGCGCCGACTTGTCTGGCGGGAAGTCGCTTTCCGAGGCAAGATTAGGGCAGGGATGCGAGGACCGACCTCCACGCGTTTCGGGGCACGACATTGCGATCGCAAAAAACTTCCACCGTCATCTCACGCTTCGCTCGACGCGCGCCGCTCGCGGCTCTCGCGTTGACTTCGATCCTCGGCGTCGCGTTCGCGGGCAGCGGACAATCACCGACAGCGAAGAAGGTCTCGCCAAGCAAGCTCTCGCTCTTCGTCCAGAAGATCCTGCAGAAGCCGAAGGCGAAGCAGGTGAAGAGTCTGATGGACACGATCGAGGGCGACCTCGGCCGTGACGGGCTCGGACTCGCGCCGTTGCCGATCCAACTCGGCGCGAAGTTCCAAGGGCAAGGCTTTCAAGCGGCGGTCACCGGCACCGGAGTGTGGCCTTCGACGCCGGGCTTCGGCGGCCCGCGTTACCGGCGGTACTACGAGGTCACGATCAACCCGGGCACCGGGTATGTCGAGACGTTCATCGTGCAGCCGCCGAACGTGCCGCGCACGACGCCCGCTCCGTTGCTGATGGCGTTCCACAAGTACGGTGTGTCGCAGAAAGACATCCCGATCAACACCAACCTGATCGCGCAGGGTGTGCAGCGCGGTTGGTACGTGATCGCGCCGCTCAGCGCCGCGCAGATCCACTTCTCTTCGATCCAGAGCCAGGCGAACACCGACGCGGTGTTCCAGTGGGTGTTCGCGAACTTCGCGATCGACCGCACGAAGATTTATGGCGTCGGCTTCTCGATGGGCGGCGGTGCGGCGCTGAACTACGCCGCGCGTCACGTCGATCCGGCGGGCCCGATGTTCGCCGCGATCCTCGACCACACGGGTACCGTCGACCTGAACGACGCGTACCTGAACGACCCGGGGATGCACGTCTATCCGTACCCGCTCGACTACTGGTTCGGCACCGGTTGGGTGCCCGGCAGCGCGGACCCGTGGCGGATGGCGCGCTCGTCGCTGATCAAGTTCGACGACGTCACGTTGGCGGTCGATCCCGACCAGGACCTCGCCGGCAACCTGACCCACATCGCGCTCAAGCTGGTGCGCGCGGACAACGATCCGCTCGCGTACCTGGCGCGTCAGTGCGACGTGCTCGACTCGCACCTGCGCAACGCGCTCGGCTTCGTGCCGGGACCGCGCTACGCCTACGACGTGATTCCGGGCGCGACGCACACGTGGGCGACGATGAACTCGAAGGCGGCGTGCGACTGGCTGCAGCAGCACACGCTCGTTCTGCCGAGCGCCGGCAGCACGCTCGCGGATCACGACGGCGTCTACTTCCACTTCACGATCGAGCAGGATGCGGTCGACGCGTTCACGCCGTTCGACTGGAACATCGACGTCGGCGCCAACTCGCTCTCGTTGACGGAAACGAAGAACCTGAAGCGCGCGACGCTGGACCTCGCCGTCGTCGGATTGAACCCCGCATCGCCGTTGACCGTCACGTTGAAGAGCGCCGACGGTCTTTCGGACGAGTTGAAGCTACTCGGCTGGCCGGCGCCGCCGACGATCGTCACACGCGACGGTGCGCCGGAGACCAGCTGGACACACGACGCGCAGACCGGGACGTTGACGATCGGCGAGTACGACGCGTCGATCCACGCCTGGTCGATCACGCCCTGAGTCGCGCCGCGGTCCGCGCCGCTATCCGAACGAACCCACGGCCCGCGCGACTCGCGCGGGCCGTGGTCGTTGATGCTGCGCAGCGCCCGCCGCCGTCATCGCTCCGACTCAAAGCAGCGCTCGAGTGCGCTCATCGGGCGAAGCGCTCGCCAGGGCCGCGGAGCGCAATCCTGGAGTGACGCGCGCGCTCGAAGCGGCGCGGCCCGGGTGCGCTCGGTCCGGCGCGACGCGGCGGGCTCGCTCAGCGGCGCGGCGACAGCGCAGAGCGGCGCTACGGGCCGTGGTGGGACGCGCCGGCGTTGACCGCGCGCCGCGGGAGAAGTCGGAGCGGCGCGACGGGCCATGGTGGGGCGCGCTGGAGTTCACCGCGCGCCGCGGAAAAGCCCTGCTGCGCGCCACGCCGCGGTGAAAAAGGGGGCCAGTGACCCTTGCCGGTCACTGGCCCGAGGGAGAGAGGAGCGTCCACCAGGCTTCCCGGGTGCATGCGCCGCTCGCAAAAGCACACGCACCTCCCGGTGGACACTCACATGCAGGAACGGTTGAGCCGTTCCTGCGTCGAATCATAGCGCGCACACGCATCGCGTGAAGTCCACGCTTCCCAAAAAAAAGCGCGCCGGCGCCACCCAATCGCCGGTTCTACGGCGTCGGGCTGACGACGGTTTCGCCACGCAGCGATGAACACTGCGTCATTGCCTTCCGTCGTGAAGGCGACGTCGCACACTTCGTCCGCGCAACGAACTCGCGCGACGACACGCGCACGCGTCGCGCGGCGGAAGTCGTTTCGCAGCGCACGCGTTCGCAGGTCCTCGCGCGGCCTTCGAGGGCTCCCGCCCCGCCGAGGAAGTGCTCGAACGCGTTGCTCGCTCGCTGGGGTTCGCGGAGAATGAGCCCGCGAACGATCTCGCACAGCGCACCCTGGCGCCGGCCCCCGGACCCAACATGCAAGTGGATCTCTACCTCGACTACAACGGTTCGACTCCGGTCGACACGGCCGTCGCGCGCGCGTGTCTCGACTGGATGACCGCCGGATTCGGCAACGCCGCCGCGTCTCACCCGGAAGGACTGCGGGCGCGTCACGCGATCGACGAGGCGCGCGCGCACGTCGCCCGACTGATCGGAGCCGAGCCGGATGAAGTCTGGTTCACTTCGGGCGGCACCGAGTCGAACAACTGGGCGATCGAGGGCACGCTCTTGCGCGCTCCGACCGGCCACGTGTGCGTCAGCGAGATCGAGCACAAGTCGGTATTGCGCACCGCGGAGTACCTCGGCACCCGCGGCTACTCGGTCACCCTGTTGCCGGTCGATGCCGAGGGCCGCGTGCGGGTCGACGCGCTCGAGCGCGCGCCGCGGCCGGACACGCGCTTGGTGTCCGTGATGCTCGCGAACAACGAGACCGGGGTCTTGCAACCGATCGCGCAGATCTCCGCGCTCTGCCGCGCGCGCGGCATCCGGTTCCACTGCGACGCGGTCTGCGCGATCGGCAAGGTGCCGGTCGACGTGCGCGGACTTGGTTGCGACCTGCTCAGCCTCTCCGCGCACAAGCTCTACGCTCCGAAGGGCGTTGGAGTGCTCTACGTTCGCCGCGGCGTCGAGCTCGATCCCCTGATCCACGGTTGCGGCCAACAATGCGGTCTGCGCAGCGGTTCCGAGAACACCCCGGGGGCGATCGCATTCGGCCGCGCGGCGGAGCTCGCGCTCGCCGGCGCGTTCTCCGCGAGCGGAGACCTGGCGAAGTTGCGCGACGAGCTGTGGACCGGCATCCGCGAGAGGTTCGCCGACGCGCGAGTCAACGGTGCCGGCGCGCGCCTGCCGAACACGCTCTCCGTGGTGTTCCCCGGCACGTCGTCGGTCGAGCTCCAAGCCGCGCTCGGCGCGCTGGGCGTCAGCGTCTCCGCGGGCGCCGCCGCTTCGAACGGTGCACCGTCGCACGTGCTCAAGGCGATGGGGGCGAGCGACGACGACGCACGCGCCACGCTGCGCTTCAGCCTCGGACGCTTCTCGACACGCGGGACCCTCGCGGCGGTCTGGCGAGCCTTGGAGCAATCGGTACCCGCATGTACCGTCGTCGAGGCCCGTCGATGACGCCGACACCGCTCGACCGATTGATCGAAGACGTTGGCGCCGACCTGACCGCCGACCTGACCATGGGCGCGAACGGTGCCCGCGGTCCGCGCGTCGCCGAGCTCGTCAGTCGCTACGCCCGAGCACACGACGACTGGCGCACGTTCGCGTTGTTCGATTCGCAGCGCTACGCGCGCAACCTGGTGCACAAGGACGAGCTCTTCGAGCTGATCCTGCTGTGCTGGGACCTCGGCCAGGTCACGCCGATCCACGACCACCAAGGCCAGCGCTGTTGGATGGGCGTGCTCGACGGCCGCGTCGAAGAGATCTTGTACGCTCCGCCCGAAGGCGGGACGGCACCGCGCGTTCGTGGGTCGAAAGAGCACGAGCGCGGGGCGGTTGCGTTCATCACCGATGACATCGCGCTGCACCGGATTGCGCAGGTCGGCACGGCTCGCGCAGTTTCGTTGCACTTGTACTCGCGGCCGATTCCGGTGTGTCGGATCTTCGATCCGGCGACCGGGGTCGTCGCGGATCGGACGCTCACGTACCACTCGATTCGCGGTGTGCGCGTCGAGCCGGACACGGCCGCTCGCTGACCGGCGCGGTCGAGAGTACGGCGCGCCCCGCGGGGAGATCCCCGGGGGGCGCGCAGTCTCTCTCCTCTCGGGTAGCCCCCGATTACTCGGCTTGCGCCGGGCCGCTCGCCGAGTCGCGCGTCGCGGATCAGCCGTGCTGCGATGGAGTCGAGTGAACAACTCCGACTGGTCTGAGCGCGACGCGTGCGATGACTGCCTAAACGCCGTCGTGGACACGAACGCGCCGATTTTCTCAGAAAAAAAAGTCGCGGGGCGTCGCGCGTCGCCGCCGGAGCTCGACGCGCTTGACCCCCCGAAACCCTGCCGGTAGAGTCCTCGCCCCGTTGCGCGGCGGTGTAGCTCAGCTGGTTAGAGCGTCGGAATCATAATCCGTAGGTCGGGGGTTCGAATCCCTCCACCGCTACCACCTCTCCCAACTCCACCTGCCGATCCTCCGGCGTTGGCGTTGAAACGGACGCGGATGGCGTCGGACGGCCTCTTCGTTTGCGACGAGGGACGTCTGCGGCATCCCGAGTGCTTCGCTCAGAGGACCCACGAGCGACCTGGCATCCGCCGGTCGCTGAAGGGTTGCGATGGCGATGCTCCGCGTTCCGCCGCCGATCGTCCGTGAGCGAGCGCCCGCGGGCCGTGCGCGGTCTCGGCACCGAGCGCGCACTTGTCAGTTCCCTCCGGATTCGTTCGGATCTCCGAGAGCGCGACACGGCGGTTTTTTGCTTGCGCGCCGAGCGTTCCGCGCGGAAAAGAAACGGCCCTCTTGGCGACGACAGGTCATCGTGCGCGGCACGCGAACCGGACTCCTCGCGCCGACGCGCCGACGTGGACCGAGACGGGGCATCCTATGGCTCATCAGACCCAGCACACCGAAGAAGTAGAAACCCTGCTCGACATGGTCCCTGACACCCTTGACGCGCCGCTCGGCTCGGCCGAGGGCGACTACGACGACGAGGAGAAGCTCGACGACGAGGACGATGACGAGGACGACGACGACGACGACGACGACGACGAGGAAGAGGAAGAGGAAGACGAAGAGGAAGACGACGACTTCGAAGACGACGAAGACGGCGACGACGACCTCGACGACGACGACGATGATTGGGACGACGACGATGACGACGAGGACGAAGAAGAAGAGGAGGAGGATGAGGATGACGACGACGAGGACGAAGAAGATGGCGACGCTGACGACGATCGCGAGGCCTTCTACGACGACGACGACCCCTGAGCCCTCCTGACGGCCGACGAGGCCTGACGCGCGCTCCCTCGGGCCCGACGCTCGCGGGAGCGCGTTCGTTTTCGGTGCGGCGCCGCTGTGCGTCCTGCGGGTGCTCGAACCTCGACGACAGACCCCAGGCGCCCGTCGAATGAGCCGCCTACTCGGCTGCGCGCGCTTCGGCGGACCTTCGTCGTGCTCGGAGCCGCGTGCGCGGCGGCCAACCCGGCCGCTCGCCGCCGCGAAGGCGCCGAGCGGAGCTTCGCCAGGAACGCTCCGCGATCCGTCGCGGATCGTTGTCGTTGCTCTCGCTCACTCGTCGGCTCGCCTTCGCGCGTTGTGCCTCGCTGCGGCGGCTCGTTCGACGGACTGCTAGAGTAGCCGCCTCGAGATCGGTCGCGGACCGGTCCCTTCGGCTGGGGGCGGCGGAGCGGAGCTCCGCCTGAGAAGCACCCCTCGAACCTGATCCGGCTCGTACCGGCGTAGGAAAGCACGATGACGCAAGCGACCACCCCGCACGGGAACCCGTCCTCCGCGGCGAAGAGCCACAAGGTCCATCGCGAGGTTCGACACGGGGACGAGGTGCTCGCCGTCCCGATGCGGCGCTTGCACCTCTCCGGCGGCAACGGGCACATCGATCTCTACGACACGTCGGGGCCGCAGGGCTTCACGACGAGCGAAGGCTTGCCGAAGCTGCGGCAACCGTGGGTGGCGCGCCGCCTCGCGCGCGGCGAGCGCAACCAGAGCCAGATGCACTTCGCTCGCCGCGGGGTCGTGACGGAGGAGATGGCGTACGTCGCAGCCCGCGAAGGCGTCGACGTCGAGTTCGTGCGGAGCGAGCTCGCGCGCGGACGCGCGATCCTCCCGGCGAACGTTCGCCACCTCGAGCTCGAGCCGATGATCATCGGCCGGAACTTCCGCACCAAGATCAACGCCAACATCGGGAACAGCGCGCTCGGCTCTTCGATCGAGGAGGAGGTCGACAAGCTGCGCTGGGCGACCAAGTGGGGCGCCGACACGGTGATGGACCTCTCGACCGGCCGCGAGATCCACGCGACGCGCGAGGGCATCCTGCGCAACTCCGCGGTGCCGATCGGCACGGTCCCGATCTACCAGGCGCTCGAAAAGGTCAAGGGTCGGATCGAGGACCTGAACATCGACGTCTTCCTGGAGACCTTGATCGAGCAGGCCGAGCAGGGCGTCGACTACTTCACCATCCACGCCGGCGTGCTGCTGCGCTACGTCCCGCTGACCGCGAAGCGCGTCACCGGCATCGTCTCGCGCGGCGGCTCGATCATGGCGAAGTGGTGCCTCGCGCATCACCGCGAGAACTTCCTCTACACCGACTACGAGCGCATCTGCGAGGTCATGAAGCGCTACGACGTGTCGTTCTCGCTCGGCGACGGACTGCGGCCCGGTTCGATCGCCGACGCCAACGACGCGGCGCAGTTCGGCGAGCTCGAAACGCTCGGCGAGCTCACCCAGCGCGGGTGGGAGCACGATGTCCAGGTGATGATCGAGGGCCCCGGCCACGTGCCGATGCACCTGATCCGCGAGAACATGGAGAAGCAGCTCGCGCTCTGCCACGAGGCGCCCTTCTACACGCTCGGACCGTTGGTGACCGACATCGCGCCCGGCTACGACCACATCACGTCCGCGATCGGCGCGGCGATGATCGGTTGGTACGGCACCGCTCTCCTGTGCTACGTGACGCCGAAGGAGCACCTCGGTCTGCCGAATCGCGAAGACGTCAAGCAGGGCGTGATCGCGTACAAGATCGCCGCGCACGCCGCGGACCTGGCGAAAGGCATGAAGGGCGCGCGCGAGCACGACGACGCGCTCTCGAAGGCGCGTTTCGAGTTCCGCTGGGAGGATCAGTTCGACCTCGCGCTCGATCCGGACACCGCGCGCGCCTACCACGATCAGACGTTGCCCGCCGAGGGCGCGAAGACGGCGCACTTCTGCTCGATGTGTGGGCCGCAGTTCTGCTCGATGCGCATCACCGAGGACGTGCGCAAGTTCGCCGCCGAGCACGGCGTCGGGACGCCGCAGGCGCTGGAGGTGGGTCTGCGCGAGAAGAGCGAGGAGTTCAAGCGCGCCGGAGGCGAGCTCTACCTCGCGAGCGGCGCGGCGCACGCGAGCGACGGGTCCACCGCCGGCTGACGCGAGCTCGACGACCCCGCACGACGGAGCTCGGGTCGGTGCGGGCGCCGATTGGGGGCTTTCGTCGGATAGCCCGGCGGTGACGGCACCTTGGACGGGATCTTCGAGACCCTGGCGCTCGTCCGGGCCGGCAAGCCCCAGGGCTTCGCGATGGTCT
This sequence comes from Planctomycetota bacterium, assembly GCA_016220085.1. Lineage (GTDB taxonomy): Bacteria > Planctomycetota > UBA1135 > UBA1135 > JACRIN01. The sequence goes on along the minus strand of JACRIN010000074.1, from coordinate 39,926 downwards.
TGGCCGGCAGAACTTTCTGGGAGCCGCCGGTCGCGTCCGTGCGCGAGCGATGGCTCGCCCGCGGCAGAATCGACGCGGCGGACTCGGGCTCTTCAAGCGAGTCGACACGGACGAAGCGGTGATGAGAGCGTTGGAGCCGCGCGCGGTCCGCGTCGCGCGTCGGCGCGTCCATCGATCGATCGCCGGCCAATAAGCGGCGCCGATCGCGCCCCTCGAAACCTCTGGTGCGCCGGCCGAGCGCGTTCCCCCGATGCTTTGGAGCCGGAGGAATGCCATGCAAACGCCGCTGCTCGAACGCCGCTTCCAATCTCGCATCGATCTGCTCACGGTGCGCCGACTGCCGCCGCTCGCGCGCGTGGCCCAGGCTTGCGTGCGGGTCCTGCTCGCGCCGTTCGCGCGCTGCGTGTGGCGCCTGCGCGCGGTCGGTCACGAGCACGTGCCCGCCGGCGGCGCGATCGTCGTGTGCAACCACGTTTCGTACGTCGACGCGCTGCTGGTCGCGAGCGCGCTCGGTCGGCCGGTGGTGTTCTTGATGCAGCGCGAGCTCTTCCGGCTGCCGTTCATCGGCTGGATCGCGCGGGCCTGCGGCGCGCTGCCGGTGGCGAAAGGCGACGCTCCGCGGACGACCGCGGCGACGCTCGACCTCGCCGCGAGCTACGCGCGCGGCGGCGAGCTCGTCGCGATTTTCGCGGAGGGCCGTCTGACTCCCGACGGCGAGCTCCAACGCTTCCAGCGCGGTGTCGAGCGACTCGCGCGGCTCGCGTCGGCTCCGATCGTTCCGGCGCACCTCTCCGGCCTGTGGGGGAGCTGGTTCAGCCGCCGGGGCGGGCGTGCGTTCGCGAAGTTGCCCGGCGTGCCCGAAGCGGTCGACGCGAGCTTCGCGCCGCCTTTGCCGCACGACGCCCCGGTCTGGCGCGTGGAGTCCGCGGTCGCCGCGCTCGCGGCCGACGCCGCGACCCGGCGCGCGCTCCGCGGCCCGAGCCTCGCGAAGGTGTTCCTGCGCAGCGCGCGCAACCATCGTCGGCGCGACGCGCTGCGCGACGGCGAGCGCCGGCTGACGTACGGCAGCACGGCCCTCGCGGCGCTGGTGCTCGCCCGTGAGCTCGAACGCGCCGCTCCGGACGAGCGCACGCTCGCGCTGTTCGTGCCGACGTCGGTCGGGGGCGCGCTCGCGAACCTCGCCGCGACGCTCGCCGGACGCACGACGCTGAACCTCAATGCGACGCTCTCGGACGCCGACCTCGCCGAGCAGTGCGAGCGCGCCGGGGCGCGCACCCTGATCACGTCGCGGCGTTTCCTCGCGGCGCTCGAGCGCGGCTCGCCGCTCTCCGCGGAACGCGGACGGACGCTCTTCCTCGAGGACCTGCTCGCGCGCCCGAGCCTCGGCTCCCGGCTCTTCGCGTGCGCCGCGTTCCTGGTGCCGTGGCTCGCTCGGGGCGTGCGAGCCGGCGCGGGCGAGCCCGCGGCCGTGCTTTTCTCGAGCGGCAGCACCGCGCGCCCGAAGGGCGTCGTGCAGAGCCACGCGAACGTGGTCTCCAACGTCGAAGCGGTGTCGCTCGCGATGGCGCTCTCCCCCGAGGATCGCATGCTCGACGCGCTGCCGCTGTTCCACAGCTTCGGGTACACCGTCGCGCTCTGGGCGCCGCTCTGCGGCGGAGCGACAGTGCTCTTGCACCCCAATCCCCTCGACGCGACCGGCTTCGCCGCGCTCGCCGAGCGCGAGCGCGCGACGATCCTGCTCGGTACGCCGACCTTCTACCAGGGGTGGATGCGGCGCGCGGGGCCGACGACGTTCGCGCACGTGCGCGTCGCGATCAGCGGCGCGCAGCGACTGCCGCAGAAGCTCGCGGAAGCCTGGCGCGAGCGCTTCGGCGTCGAACTCGGTGAAGGCTACGGCGCGACGGAGCTCGCCCCGGTCGTTGCCGTCGCCAGGCCCGGCGAGCGCACGCTCGGCTCGGTCGGACGGCCGATTTCCGGGCTCGCGCTGCGCGTGACCGATGCCGATGGCGTCGAAGTCGCGCCAGGAGTCCAAGGTTTGCTCCTCGTGCGCGGTCCGAACGTCTTCGCGGGCTACCTCGACGATTCGGAGCACCAGCGCGAGGTCCTGCGCGACGGCTGGTACGTCACCGGCGACGTCGCGCGCGTCGAGGTCGACGCCTCGCTCTCGATCGTCGACCGCACGGCGCGCTTCAGCAAGATCGGCGGCGAGATGGTCTCGCATGGCCGCGTCGAGGAAGCGCTGCTCGGGGCGCTCGGCGAAGATGCGTGCGAGCTCGAGCTCGCGGTGACCGCGCTCGACGACGGCGAACGAGGCGAGCGTCTGGTCGTGCTGCACACGCCGCTCGCGTTCGCCGTCGAGCCGCTGCTCGCGCGCGTGCGCGAACTCGGCCTGCCGCGTCTGTTCGTGCCCCGCGCCGACGCTTTCGTCGTCGTCCCCGCGCTGCCGAAGCTCGCCAGCGGCAAGCTCGACCTCGCCGGCCTCAAGCGCCTGGCGGCCGCTCGATGCGGCTGACATCGCCAAGGGCGCGCGCGATCTGCGCGCGGTGGCGAGCGACGTGCAGCAGCACGAAGTGGAGCAGCTGGTAGAAGTCCAGGCGGTCGTCGCCTTCGACCACCGAGATGCGGATCCTGTGCAGCGAGCCCGCACCGTGCGGCAGCGAGTCGAGCCACGCCGCGAGGCGGTCGTGCTGCTCCGCGAGCCGCGCGCGCAGTGCGGCCGGGTCCGGCGAACCGGTCGGCGTCATGTGCGCGGGGTGCTGCCAGCGAAACGCGCGCGCGGCGAGCGTGTCGAGGTGCGCGAGCGACGGCGGCTCGGTCGGCGTCGGCTCGCCGCGCCGGCTGCGCGCGAGCCCCTTGTCGACCAGCTTCGCGGCGAGCAACGACAGGAAGTGGTTGGTGAGGGCGACGTGCTCGACGACTGCGAGCGCCGACCACGAGTCGGGCTCCGGCCGTCGGCGCAGCGCGTCGTCCGGCGCAGCCAGCGAGCCCGCGAGCTCCGCAAACTCGCGATCGAGCCGCGCTCGGAGCTCCGCGTGGAACGCGGGCCAAGCGTTCATCGGGCTCCGCCGGAAGCGCGGACGAGACGTTCGGGCAGAAACGCGACCGCGAGTTCGTCGTCGCAGTGTTCGTCGAGGATCCAGTCGGCGGCGAGCCGCGCGACCGCGACCGACGCGGTGATGCCGTGACCGCCGAGTCCTCCGACCCAGACGAGTCCGGCGAGCATCGGATCCGGTCCGAGCACGAAGTCGCCATCGGCGGCGAACGTCCGCAGCCCGCACCACGCGCGCGCGAGCTCGACGCTGCCGCCGCCGCCGGGGACGAGCTCGGCAAGGCGCGCGGCGATCCGCGCGACGACCGCCGGGTCGATCTCGTCGGTGTCCGGCGGGACGATCGCCTGATCGCACACGCACGCGACCAACCCGTGACCGTCGACGCGCACGTAGAATTCGTCGTCGAGTGACCAGACGACGGGCCAACGCGGATCGACCCGCGCGGACGGCAGTGTGACGGCGAGATGGCGACGTTTGGCGACCAGTTCGATCGGCGATCCGGCGGCTCGCGCAAGCGCGCTCGACCATGCCCCGGCCGCGAGGACCACGCGTTCGGCGGCAAGCGTCGAGCCGTCCGCGAGCTCGACGCCTGTGACGCGCGCACCTTCGACGCGGAGACGGCTGACGCGCGCGCCGAGCGCGAAACGAACGCCGCCGGAACGCGCGTGGCGCTCGAACGCGGCGAGGATCGCCGGGACGTGGAGACGGCCCTCGTCGGGCGCGAAGAGCCCGATCTCGGCCGCGCCGCGCCAGTGGGGCGCGAGCGCGCGGATCGCCGACGGCGCGAGGTCGCGGAGCTCGAGCTCACCCGCGAGCGCCGCGCGCCAGCGCTCGAGCTCCGCGCGTCCCGTCGTACCCGCGACCATGAGCAAGCCGCACGGATCGACCAGCGGCACCGGGCTGAACCCGGGCGGCGGCGCGCGCAGGAAGCGAGAGCCCGCGACCGACGCGCGCCGCACCGCGGGCTCCGCCATCACCGAGCGCAGGATCGCCGCGTTCCGGCCGGTCGCGCGCGTGCCCAGCGCTGCATCGCGTTCGAGCAGCAGGACGTCGCGCGCGCCTCTGCACGCGAGCTCCCGAGCCGTCGCGACGCCCGCGATCCCGCCGCCGACGATCAAGATGCGAGCGGTCGACATCGCCGGCGGAGCTTAGTTGGCGGGGCGCAGGTGCGCCACCCGCGCCCCGGCCGGTTCAGGGCAGGAGCTGTCGATCCTCGAACGTCAGCAACGCCGGAAGGACTCCGACGTCGGCGATGCTGAGCTCGACCTGCAGGATGCAGATCCGCCGGAAGTGGCCGGTATCCGGGTCCCACACCCAGTAGTACTCGGTCACCGATTGATGCACCTGCACGCTCTGGTGCGCGACGAGCTCGGCGACGAGCGCCGCCGTCTGAGCCGCGGTCGAGAGCGTCTGCGAGAGCACGCCGTCGATCTCCTTGCGAATTTGCTCGAGCCCCGGGTCGGCGAGCAACGCGGCCGGATCGTTCTGCAGACCTTCGCGCGTGAGATAGAAGAAGCGTTCGAAATCCGGTGTCATGCGAGCATCTCCGGGTCAGGGACTGCCCGCCCGCTCGCGCGTCACTTCGATGACGATCGCGACGGACGAACGCTGCGCGCGAGCCGGAACCCCGCGCCCCAGAGAACCTCTCCGATCCAGACTCGACAGGTCGACGACTCGAGCGCGGAGATCGCGAGGTCCGGCTCGGGAGTGGCGGGCTCGTTCGCGCGGAGTCTCGGCAAGAGCAGCACGTCGTAGTCGTTCGGCGACATCACGCTCGGAGTCGACGTGAGTTCGCCGAGCACCAAGCAATCGTCCGGCGCTCGCACGAGCTCACCGTCGAGGTGAGCGCGACGCAGCTCCGCGGTCGTCGGGAGGCGCGCGTCGTGATCGGCCGCGAATTCGCGCGCAAGCCGGATGGAGGCGTCCGCCGGCGTGTCGACGCCGATGCGCGCGTTGGGACTGTCGGAGGCCCAGTCGGCCTCGTCCCGCAGCACCGCGGCGAGCCGCTCCGGCCGACCGGCTGCCCACTCCTCGAGCTCCCGCCAGGTCACCAGCTCGCGCGACAGCGCGACGGTGCAGGCGCCGCCTTCGTGCTCGGGGAGATCGAACTCGTACCAACCGGGCTCGTCGCCGGACGGCGGTTGCGTGTCGAGCACCACCGGTGGTGCGTTCGGATCGATCGTGAGCTCGTATTCGCCGAGGCGAGCCTGGTCGTCCCACGCGACCAGTCGATAGCGGCCGGCGGGGAGGCGCGGGTCGAACGGCCTCGGAACGAGCTGCCACTTGGAGGAATCGAGGGCGAGTTGCCACCCGAACAGCTCGATCGAATGCCCCGCGAGCGACGGCTCGAGCTCGATCCGCCCGCGGCGCTGTCGCTCGCGGTTGCGCGTCGCGTTCGGCGTGAGCTCCCATTCGAGGTCGAGCGCCAAAGCCCACGGCTGGAGATCGAGCGGGTAACCGAACTCCCGAGCGTGCTGCTCCTCGGCGTCGAGCGCCGCGCCGAGCGCCCGCGACGCGTGTTCGCGCGCGCGTTCGGCGACGTCGGTCAGCGGCTCGAAGAAGGCGGCAAACCGCCCGTGTTCGTCCTCGCGGCGGGCGTCGTCGGCCAAGCGCGCGAGGTTCCGTTGGACTTCGACGAAGTCGCGCGGGAGCGAGCTCTCGAGCAGCCTCCCTGCCTCCGTTTCGATCGCCGAGGCGAGCCGCGCCCGCGTGCGGCGCACCGACTCCCAAGCGAAGGCCACGCCCGAGAGCGTGACCAGCGCGATCGCCGCCGCGGTCCCGAACAGCGCGCGCCGATGGCGCCGCGCCACGTTGGCGATCAGCGCGAGCGTCGTCGGCGCCGGCAGGGAGATCGCGCGTAGCTCGCGGAACGCCGTGAGGTCGTCGGCGAGCGTCTGGAGGTTCGGATAGCGCGCTCCGGGCTCGCGCTCCAACGCGTGCATGACGATCCGCGCGAGGTCGCCGGGCACCACCGGCGCGACTTGACGCAGGTCCGGAGGTTCGCAGACGGTGATCGCGGCGAGCGTCCGCGTCCGCGTGCCTTGGTCGAACGGGTTCTGCAGCGCGAGGAGCTCGTAGGCGAGCACGCCGAACGAGAACTGGTCGCTCTCGGGCGCGCTGCCGGTGGTGCCGCGTTCGACCTGTTCGGGCGCGATGTACGCAGGCGTGCCGACCAGCCGTTGGGTGATCCGCGTGCCGGAGCTCTCCTCCGATTCGAGGTGCGCGAGACCGAAGTCGATCAAGCGCGGCTCGCCGTGCTCGTCGATCAACACGTTCGACGGCTTGACGTCCCGGTGCACGACGCCGTTCGCGTGGCAGAACGCCAGGGCGCGCGCGAGCCGCTCCAGCAACAGCACGCGGGCCGCGAGCGGCGCCAGCCGGCCTCCGATGCGGTCGCCGTCGGGCCCCGAGACCGCGGGGGGCGTCCCGCCGAGTTCCGCGATCACGCGTGACACCGGCCGGCCGCGGACCCACTCCATCGCGACGAACGTGTGACCGTCGGCCTCACCGATCTCGTAGACGCGTACGACGTTCGGGTGCTCGAGGCGAGCGAGCGAACGCCCCTCGTTCTCGGCCCACGCACGCGCTTCGCCGCTCCTCAGCAGCGCGCCTTCGACCAACTTGAGCGCGACGCGCCGGCCCAGCTTCGGATCGTGCGCCAGGAAGACGCGCGACTGCGCGCCGGAGCCGAGCATGTCGAGGATGCGGAAACGACCGTAGTCGCGCGCGGCGGTGCTCGGAGGGTCCTTGAGCACCTCGCGCAGGTCGAGCAGCCGATCGAACTGCAGCAGGCGATGCTCGAGCTCCGCGCGCTCGGCGCCGGCGCGCGAGAGCAACTCGGCCCGGTCGACGCGCTCGCCGGCGTCCGTGCGGGAGACGAACTCCTCGAAGAGCTCGTCCGCGAGCGGCGTTCCCGTCGGGCTCTCGGGGTCGGGCGTCATCGCGCGAGCGGCAGGGTCAGCTGAGGCCGCGCGTGATCTGGCGGAGCACGCGGGCGTAGCGTTTCTGCGCGACGGAAGCCGTGAGGTGGAGGACCTCGGCGATCTCCGCCCACGCGCGCTCCTCGAAGAGCCGCATCCACACCAGATCGCGATCGATCGGCTCAAGGCGCGTCAGCGCGTCGAGCAGCAGCGCGTGGTGCTCCGCCTCGCCGACGATCTCGCTCGGCGTGCGTTCGCCGGGTGACGCGTGGGCCTCCGCCGGCTGGTCGGAGTGCTCCGACGCCGGCGCGCGGCGCGCGCGGGTGTGCTGGCGGATGCGGTCGATGAGCTTCGACTGCGCGATCCGGCGCAGCCAGCCGCGGAAGCTCTCGTCGTCGGCGTACTCGAATGCGTCGAGGCTGCTGAATACGTCGAGGAACGCCGACTGGACCACGTCGTCGGTGTCGAACCGTCCGCGCAAGGAAGTCGGGATCCGTCCGTGGACGGCCAGGCTCAACGTGGGGCCGAAGCGGCGAAGGAGCTCGCGCCACGCCTGCTCGTCCGCGCGTCGCGCGCGTCCGATCAGATCCGAGGTCGCGAGTCGAGAGAGCTCTTCATCGGTCATGGAAGTGCGAGAAGGTCACTTGCCGGCGTCGATGTAGCCGAGCTCGCGGAGCGCTTTCTCCTGCTCGGGGGTCACTTGGGTGTCGGCGGAGCGAGCGCTCGACACGTGCCATTGCTCGATCGCTTCGCGCAGACGCTCGACGTCGTCGGTGCGCTCGTCGGAGAGATCGTGGGTCTCGCCGGGGTCGGTCGGGAGCTCGAACAACAGCGTCGGCGCGGCGCCTTCCCCCTCGAGGAGGTACCACTGCCGCGGATAGACGACGAGCTTCTTTCCGGTCTCCTCGAGCACCGCGCTGGTCTGGTGGCCGTACGCGAGCACGCGTTCGAGCGGCTCTGCACGCCGCGTGAAGATGCTCGCGCCTTGCAGGTGCTTCGGCGGCGCGAAATCGAGCGCCTCGAGGATCGTCGGGTAGATGTCGAGGTTCTGCGCGAGCTCTTTGCGCCGCACGCCCGCGGGCACGCCCGGTCCCGCGAGGATCAGCGGCGTGTTCCACAGGTCCTCGAAGTACCAGGGCCGGTGACCGTTCGCGCAGAGGTCCGCGACGCCCTTCTTCAGCCCGCCATCCTTCGAGAGCGTGTCCTTGATGAGGATCGGAGAGGTCGCTTGCTCGAAGAGCATCTCGCCGTGATCCGACGCGAACACGATCAGCGTGTCCTCCAGCCGTCCGGCTTTCTCGAGCGCGGCGAGCACGCGCCGCACGCCTTCGTCGACCTGCTTGACCTCGCCGTCGTAGAGCGAGTTCTCGCGCTCCATGTGCGCGACCGCCGCGTCGAAGTCGAGCGACGGCCCGTCGGCGTCGTAGCGCGCGACCTCGTCCTGCAACGCGCGCCAGCGCGGCAGGAGCTCGGCGTGCTCGGGGCGCTCGCCTTGGAAGAGATCGAATTCGGGCGACGGCGTGTAGGGCTGGTGCGGGTCGATGAAATGCACCCAGGCGAAGAATCGCTTGTCCTCCTTGCGTCCCGCGAGCCAAGCGGCGAACGCGTCGCCGACCTGCAGCGCGCTCTTGTTCTCCAGGTTCTCGAAGTGGTCGACGCCGCGCTCGAAGCCGCGGTCGGTGACCAGCACCTGGTTCGCGAGGAACGCCGCGGTCTCGAGGCCGGCGGAGTGGACCGCTTCGTTGAGCGTCGTGTGCTTCGGCAGCACCGTCTCGTCCTGGGTCACGTAGAGCCCGGAGATCATCGAGATCATCGACGGCACGGTCCAGCAACCCTGGCTGTGGTTGCGCTCGTAGAGCGTGCCGCGAGCGGCGAGCGCGTCGAGCGTCGGCGATGTCGCCCGCGGATAGCCGTAGCAGCCCAGTCGATCGGCGCGCAGCGTGTCGGCGACGATCAGGACGACGTTCTTGGCCGCCGGAGCGGCGTCGCGATCGCCGCAACCGATCAGCAGGAACGCGAACGCGACGAGCAGGCAGGTGGGGCGGGCGAGCATGCGTGAGCGGTCGAATGTACCCGATCGACGCCGATCGGACACGCCCGCGCGGGGCCGATGGAATCCGCCCACGCGGCGCCGGTCGGACTCGCTCACGGTCGCAGGTGCTCGGGCGCGAGCCGCAGGTCGATCCGCGCGCCGGCGAACGCTCGTGCGTCGCCTTCGCGGGCGACGGCGCGCGTGTCGGCATCGTGGGTGAACGTCAGCTCGGCGTCGGGGCCGACCAGCCTGACGACGCGCGGCACCGGCGCGGCGCCGAGGCGCGCGAGCGTACGCCGCAGGCTCTCGGTCGCGAGCGCGTGCTCGACCTCGAGCGTTTGGGTTCGTTCGGGCTCCGGCGCCAACGCTTCGCCCGGTCCGAGCGTCGTCGTCCGCGTGCGAACGTCCCAGCGGTCTCCCGCCTGAAGCTGCACCAGCCGGCCGTCGGTGAACCCGGTCCGGGTGCGTCGCGCGCGCCGCAGGTCGAGGAGCAGCACGCCGCCGTCTCCGGACGCAACCGCGTCGCCGCGCACCGGATCGACCGTCAGCGTCGCTTCCGGCGTGAGAAAGATCGCGAGGCGCACGTGGCGCTCGATCAAGGCGGCGTAGAAGGGCTCGAGATCGCCCGCGGTCTCGACATCGGTCGCGACCAGCGCCCACGGCAGGATCGAAAGCGACCACAGCGACACGATCGGATCGGTGCGCCGAGGATTGCGTTCGGGCCGCTCGCGTTCGGCGGCGATCCCGAGCGTCAACGCGGACACGAACCCCGCGCCCGCGCCGGTGCCGATCACCGTCGCTCCGAGGCGATGGCGTTCGCGCAGCACCTGGATCGCGCGGCTCTCGCTCTTCTTGGGATAGAGCGCTTCGAGCAATCGGTACGGCGAGCCGCCTGCGAACTCGAACACGTCGGCGCCCTCGAGCCGCGCGAGCGTCGCCGGAGCGTCCGCGATCCAGTCGTGGGGGCGCAACGTTAGCTCCTGCGCGCCCTTCGCTTCGCCGAGCACGATCCGCACGCGGGTTCGCTCGAGCAAGTCGTCCGGAAGTGGCGCCGCCTCGCCGCCGCGCAAGACGACCCGGCCGGCGTGCTGGGCCGGCAGCAAGTGCGAGGGCTCTTCGCGGAGCTCTTGGGCGAGCGCGAGGAGCAGCGCGGCGATCATCGGCGGACCTGGGTCTCGCGGAGCCAGGCGCGGAGCTCGCTCTCGAGCGCGCCGAGCGTCACCGGCCCGTGACGCAGGACTTCGGCGTGGAAGTCGGCCAGCCGGAACTCGCCGCCGAGTTCGCGCGCGGCCTCGCGGCGGAGCGAGAGGATGCGTTGCTCGCCGAGCTTGTAGCCGAGCGCTTGCCCCGGCCACGCGATGTAGCGGTCGACCTCGTTCTCGGCGTTGTCGGGCGCGAGCAGCGTGTGCTCGGTCAGATACGCGATCGCTTGCTCGCGCGTCCAACCGAACGCGTGCAGCCCGGTGTCGACCACCAGCCGCGCCGCGCGCCACGCATCGAACGAGAGCATGCCCATGCGATCCAGATCGGACGTGTATAGGCCGAGCTCGTCGGCGAGTTTCTCCGCGTAGAGCGCCCAGCCCTCGACGTACGCGTTGTGCTCGCCGAAGCGGCGCAGCGGCGGCAGCTCGTCCAACTCCTGCGCGAGCGCGATCTGGAAATGGTGGCCGGGCACGGACTCGTGGAACGCGAGTGCCTCCGCGTCGTACGTCGGCCGAGTCGTCGGCTCGAACGTGTTGATGTAGTAGCGGCCGGGTCGCGCGCCGTCGGCGGAAGGCGCGTTGTAGTAGGCGGTGGTCGTGTCGCGTTCCTCGTGTTCGGGCACGCGGACCACTTCGCACGACGCGCGCGGCGAGAGCGAGAACGCGGCGGGCATCGCGGCCTCGGCGCGGGCGAGCGTCGCGCGCGCTTTCGCCTCGACGGCGTCGCGCGACGCGAAATGGAGCTCCGGCGAGCGCCGCAGCCGGTTCTGGACGATCGCGAGCGAGTCGGTGCCGAAGAGTTTGGCTCCAAGCGTTTGGATCTCGTGCTCGATGCGCGCGATCTCGGCGACGCCGAGGTCGTGGATCTCCTCGGGCGTCAGCTCGAGCGACGTGTGGCGGCGGATCGCGACGCGGTACGCCTCGGCGCCGCCCTCGACGTGCGACACGCCCGGTCGGGTGTCGCTGCGGGCGAGCGGAGCGAGCTCTCGCTCGATCCGATCGCGGTAGCGCGCGAACGCCGGGTAGATCTCGTCGCGGACGGTCGTCAACACCGCGAAGACGAACGCGCCGCGCTCCTCGGGGCGGAGCGGATCGTCCGCCGCCGGCAGCAAGAGCCACGTGCGCGACGGGAAATCCGGTCGGCCGACGTGGCGGTTCAGCGCGCCGAGGTCGTCGCCGCGGGTCGTGTCGCCGAGTTCGCGCCGCGCGACCGCGGCCAGCGGCTCGCGGCCGTCGTACTCGATCCAACGTCCGCCGCCGGTCGCGGGCGCGACCAGCGGGCTTTGGACGACCAGCGTCGCGAGCAGGCGATCGAGCTGCTGCACCGTGCGATCGACCGCGGTGCGCGACGCGACGCGGCCGTGCGCGAGCCCGCGCGCGAGATTGCTCGTGCATTGATCGACGTACGCCGGGATGCGCTTCCAGCGCGCGACGAACGCCGCGCGCTCTTCCGGCGTCCCCGTCGGCTGCAGTTCGGTGAGGCCGAGGAAGAGATTGTGCGGGCCGCCGCGCAGGTCGAGGTTCCAGGAGTCGTAGTCGACGGCGAGCTCGCACTCCGCGACGGCGAGCTCGAGCTCGTCGACGAGCAGCGCAAGCGTCAGCGCGTCCTCGCCCGCGAAGCCGCTCCGGTCGAGCGAGTGCGCGCGCGCGAGGAACCCTTTCGCGGCGTTCGCGCGGTCCTCGCGCTCCCGCGGCGACGGCGTGACGAGCTCGGCGTGAAAGCGCGGATCGCCGAGCCGCGTCGCGAGCAGCGGATCGCGGGCGAGACGGTCCTCCCAGACGTCGCGGCAGAGCGCGTCGAGTTCGACCGAGCGCACGGCGCCTGCGCGCTCGGCCCACGGGCTCTCGCGCTGCGGCGCGGAAGCGACGCGACAGGACGTCCCGAGCGAAACGAGCCCGCAGCCGAGCAAGCCGATGACCAGCGCGAAGCGACGCATCGATCAGCTCTCCGGAAGCGTGCGCAGATCGAGCACACGCTGCAGGGCGGTCAGCACGAGAGCGTGGCGGATTTCGCCGGCCCGGATCCGTGCGCGCACCTCGTCGAGCGCGAGCTCGGCGACGACGATGTCCTCGCCGGAGTCCAGCTCCTGCTCGTGCGTGCGCGCGACGCCGCGCGCGAGGAAGTGGTGGCAGAGGTTGTCGTGGAACGCGGGATTGGGCTCGACCGCGCCGAGGTAGGTCCAGTCATCCGAGCTGTAGCCGCATTCCTCGCGCAGCTCGCGACGCGCGGCGTCGATCGGCGCCTCGCCGGTATCGATCACGCCACCCGGAATCTCGGTCGTGATCGCGCCGGTGCCGAAGCGGAACTGCTTGACGACGACGAGCTTCTGCTCGGCGGTCAACGCGACGACGTTGACCCAGTCGCGCGTCTCGAGCACCGTGCGCCGCAGCACCTTGCCGGTGCGCGGATTCTCGAGATGGTCGAAGCGCACGCGACAAATCGAGAGGTTCTCGCCGCGCTCGGAGCGCTGCATGCGCCAAGGTCGCGGTTCGGCGCGCGACGGATCGTCGAAGGAGCTCATGGGCGAGTCGGACGCAGAGTGTACGCGCGGAGCGCGGCCGACGCTCGCGCCGCGGTGGCGGCGAGGAGTTCGAGGCGCTACCGTTCCCGGATGACCGCGCACGCCGCGCTCGTCGACGCACGCGAACGCAAGAAGGGCTACATCGCGCTCCTCTGGGTGCAGGTGCTCTTCGGGTTGTTCCCCGCCGTCCGACATTGGGCGCCCGACCACTTTTCGGCGCGCGCGATCGTCGGATGGCGCATCCTGGTCGGCGCGGGCGTGCTCGGCGGCGCCGCGGTCGTCGTCCACCGGCGGGCGATGTTGCCGAAACGCGAGGACCTCCCGCGGCTGGCCGTTTGCGCGCTCTTCGGGATCGCGCTCAACATGGTGCTCTTCCTCGAAGGGCTCGATCGCTCGACGCCGGTCAACGCCGCGCTGATCATGCCGGTGATCCCGGTGTTCACCTACGTGATCGCGACGCTGCTCGGCAGCGAGCGTTTCGACGCGCAGCGCGGGATCGGCATCGCCGTCGCGCTGACGGGCACACTGGTGCTGCTCCTGCAGCGCGGGCCCGACCTCTCGCGCGCGTACCTGTTCGGCAACTTGCTGATGCTGACCAACGCGGCGAGCTACGCGTACTTCCTCGTGCTCGCGCGACCGCTGACGCAGCGCTATCCGCCGCTCGCGGTCGTCACGTGGGTCTTCCTGCTCGCGGCGCCGACCGTGCCGCTGTTCGCGTGGAACGCCGACTTCTTCCCCGCCGGCGCCGGCTCGCGCGAGTGGGGCGCGCTGGTCTTCGTGCTGCTCGGCGCGACCGTCGGCGCCTACCTGCTCAACACGTACGCGCTCTCCAAGGTCTCCGCCTCGACCACCGCCGCGTACATCTACCTGCAGCCGCTGGTGACGTGCGCCGCCGACTACTTTTGGCTCGGCCGGCCGTTGCAGGAAGGTCTGTTGCTCGCCGCGGCGCTGATCTTCGCCGGGCTCGCGCTCGTGCTGAGGAAACGCAAGCTGCCGCCCGCCGCCGCGCCGGTCGCCGAAAGAGAAGTCCGCCCGTGAACGCGCCGCAAGTTCCCGATTCGAGCCGGCTGCGCTTTCGCCGCCGCGTCGCCACGCGCTGGTCGGACGAGGACAACCAGAACGTGCTCAACAACGCGATCTACCTGACGTTGTTCGAGGAGGCGCGGCTCGGGTGGGCGCGCCAGCTCGGGTTGCTCGAAGGCAATCACTTCCCGTTCCTGCTCGCGCAGACCAACGTCCGTTTCGTCGCGCCGGGCAAGGGCGGCGTCGAGGTCGACGTCGAGCTCGGCACGACGCGCCTCGGGAAGAGCTCGTTCGAGCAGGCCTACCGCGTGCGCGACGCCGCGACCGGCACCGTGTGGGCCGAGGGCGAAGCGCTGCTCGTCTGCTACGACCAGGCGACCGGCAAGAGCCGACCGATGACCGCTCAGTTCCGCGGCGCGATCGAAGCGTTCGAGAGCCCGTTCTCCCTCTCGCTCGCGGGTCCGAACTGAGGCGCGCCCTCGACCAGCGAACGCATCCACGGCTCCGCCGCGCGCGTGTTCCATTGCTTGCGCCACGCGCGGTGCTCCGCGTCGTCGGGGAAGCGCTCGTTGGCGCCGTAGGGATAGCCGCTCATGCCGTGGAACGGCAGCGGCTCGACGAACAGCGCCTCGACGGTGTTCGGATCGCGGTCCTTCGCCCAGCCGTCGAGGTACACGAAGAAGTCGCGCGTCGTGCCCGGCGCGGGCGGCGCGAGTTTCGTCGCGTCGAAGCGCACGGTGAGCGCGTCGCCGCTCGCGAGGATCACGTAGCGATCGTCGACGACGGTCACCAACGGCACGCAGTCGCCGTACTTCGTGTACATCCCGGGGTGCGGGTTCCAGCTCGGATAGGCGGTGAGGTGGTCCCAGTCGAAGCGCTCGGGCTGGTCGGGCTTGCCGTCGACGAGCGGCGCGCTGAAGCCGCGGCGCCAGAGCTCGGCGCTCGCGGGCTCGAGCTCGGTGACCGTGTACGGCGCGTCGTCGGCGTCGGTCGCGAGCCGGATCGAATCCCAGTAGAGGCGCAGCGTCGAGAAGATGCGGATGCGCGGATCGTCGCGCAGCAACAGGGACTCGGCGTCGATCACCATCGTCTTCGTCTTGCCGGCCGGGAAACCGATCGGTGGGCCCGCGTCGCGCCAACCGCCGTGGCCGTCGGGGACCTGCACGATCGGCGGAACGAACTCGTGCTCGGGGTCGTACGCGGATGCGGTGTTGACGCTCGCGTCGGTCCAAAAGAACCAGCCGTTGAGGAAGAGCCTCAGTTTCGTCGCGCGCGTCACCTTCGCCGGGTCGAACTCGAGCTCCAGGAAGTGCGGGTTCGCGAGCCCTCGGAACTGCGGCGGCGCGGGAGTGAAGGGCACGGCGAAGCGCTCGTCGTTCGCGGCGAGCGCTTCGGTCCAGTCCTTGCCGTCGCTGCCGATCGCGCGCAGCGGCGCGAGCGGCTCGCGCACCGTGTGCACGTGCGGCGCCGGGAACGGCGGGAAGCAGAAGAGCTCGTTCGGGAAGATCTCGGTGCCGACCGGGTGGTCGATCACGTCGAGCCGGATGCGATCGAGGTACGTGACCTCGCGCAGCTCCTCGGTGAAGTGCAGTTCGAACGCGCCGTCCTTCGGAGCGAGCTGATCGGAGCGCACGAGCACGTATTCGTCGTGATCGGGCGGCACCAAGAGCCCGGGCGCCATCGGCAGACCGAGCGGCGTGATGCCGAGCACGTCGGACACGAAGACGTTCTTCGTTCCGTTCCACGTGTAGAGGAACGGACACGAGCCGCGCAGCGCGTCGCCCTGCGTGAAGTCGTCGAGCGCGCCGGGCAAGCACGTGCGATCGCCGAGCGCGACCGACTTCATCCACTGGAACGAGCCGTCCGGCCAGAGCGTGCGGTGCCAATCGAGCGCGCTCGCGGCTCCTGCGCCGACGAGCAACGCCTCGCCGCGCCAGAAGTGCCGTTGGTAGCGCCCGCCGGCGCGCACTTCGACGACCGCGCCGATCCCGCGGCGATTGTCCTTCTTGCCGACGGACTTCAGCCGCGCGGCGTTGCCGAAACCGCTCTCGCCGCGCGCGAACGCGACGCCCGCGCTGCACGCGACCAACAGATCGGGCTTCAGGTCGCCGTCGAAGTCGTCGACGACGCACGAACTCGCTCCGGAGACGCCCGCGAGCTCGAACTTCGCCGCCGCGTTGCCGTCGGGCCATCCGAGCGCGCGGCGCACGCCGACGGCGTCGCCTTCGAGCCCGAGCACGTCGAAGAACCCGTCGAGGTCGAGGTCGACCAGCGCGGCGCGCGGCCACGGCGCGGCCGCGCCGGCGAGCGCGGCCTTTTCGAACTTGCCCGACAACCGGTCGAGCCAGAGCGCGCCGCTCGCGCCGTCGAAGACGTCCGGCCGCGCGTCGTGGTCGAAATCGCCGACCGCCGGCGTGCTCGCGGCGACGAACGAGCCGAGGCGCGCGCTCTGGTCCTCGAACTTGCCGCCGCGCAGGTTGCTGGCGAGGAACGTGGTCGCGCCGCCGAACAGCAGGTCGACGTCCTGGTCGGTGTCGTAGTCCTCGGGCACGCACCACGTGAACGGACGTCCGCTCGGCAGCCCCGCTTCGGCGGTGACGTCGGTGAACTTGCCGCCGGGTTTTTCTGCGCCGTCGCTGCGCAACAAGCGCGCGCCGAACGCACCGACGAGCACCAAGTCGAGGTCGCCTTCGTGGTCGTAGTCGACCGGCACGATCGAGGAGCCCTCGAGCGAACCGGCGATCCGCGCGAGCTCGCCGTCGCGCGGCTGCCACGTCACCGCCTGCGTCGTCGGATCGCGCACGGCCTCGACCAGCCGCAGCGCGCCGTTCGCGAGATAGACCAGGTCCTGGTCGTCGTCGTTGCCGAAGTCGAACGCGCACGCGGCGGCGGCGCCCGTCGCGAGCGTCCGGACCTCGAAGCCGCCGGCGCGCGAGAGCGCGAGCCGCACGTCGCCGTTCGGCGCGCGGCCGAGCAGGTCGGGCTTGCAGTCGTTGTCGGCGTCGAGCACGCAGAGCTCCGCGCCCGCGAACTCGGGCAGCACGATCGTCGGCGCGGCGAACTTCGGCGCGTCGCCGGGCCGCGCGCCGTCGCCGGGCGTCGCCGGAGGCGGTTGGATCTTGCCGAGCTCGCCGCGGCGCTTCGCTTCGTCCTTCGGTGGCTGGATGCCGCGCGCGTCGAGCTCTTCTTTCTCGCGCAGCAACGCGAAGCGCTCCCTCGAGAACGCCTCGAGCTCCGCGTCGGTGCCGGACTTCGCCATCAACACGCCGCTCAGGCGGAAGATCGCGAGCACGTACCAACTGCCCGCCTCGTCGAGGCCCGTCGCGCGCACCGCGCGGTACAGGCTTTCGGCCTCCGCCGGGTGCGAGTCCTCGAGCGCCTCCGCGAGCAGGAGCTGCGTCGGCACGTCGTCCGGGACCAGCTCGCGCGCGGCGCGCAGGTGCTGTGCCGCCTCGGCGAAATCGCCGGCCTGCATCTCCCAGACACCGAAGACGTAGTGCGCGCGCGCCGACTTCGGGTTCTTCGCGAGCACGCCGCGCAGCCGGTCGAGGCCTTTTTCGTCGCCGAGCGCGAGCTCGAGGATCGCGCCCGAGATCAGGTCGTACTCGTCGACGTCCGGCCGCGCGAGCAACGGCTTCAACGCCGCGAGCGCGTCGGTCTTCTCGTCGAGCGCGAAGAACTTGGCGGCGCGTTCGCGGGCGAGCTGGTCGGCGGGGTCGGCGGAATGGGCGGGCTTCGCGCTCGGAGTCGCGGCCGCCGCGCCGGTCGTGCTCGCGCCGCCGGACGACGGCGTCGGCTCTTGCGAGTCGCCGCAACTGGCGATCGCGAGAAGCGGGGCGAGTGCGAGCAGCGGAGCGACCGCGCGAAGCGGAGCGCAGAGCGCGCTCAGAGCGGCGCTCGTCGGAAGTCTCGGGTGCCCGGAATCCATGTCGATCGTCCTCCGCGCTTCGATCGCGAGCGCGGCGCGATTAGAACACGTGCATGAGTCGCTCTCCAGGCCGTCGCGTCGTGCTCGTCGGCGCGTCCAACCTCTCTCGAGGGCTCGACCTCGCGCTCGACGAGACCTTGCGCCGCGTCGGGCCGACCGCGCGCGTGCTCGCGGCGTGCGGCCGCGGCCGCTCGTATGGCCTCCGAAGCTCGTTCCTCGCGCGCGGCTTGCCGTCGGTCCTCGAAAGCGGGCTGTGGAAGGCGCTCGACGCGCCGCCGCGCGCCGCGTTGCTCGTCGACATCGGCAACGACCTCGCGTACGGCGTCGAGCCCGAACGCGTGCTCGGTTGGGTGCGCGAGACCGCGCGACGCCTCGCGGCGGAGCATCTGGTGATCGCCGGCTTGCCGTGCGCGCCGCTCGAGCGCCGCTCGACGCGCATGCTCGCGCTGTGGGCCCGCGTGATCTTCCCTACGCGTTCGCTGGACGTGGTGCGACTGGTCGCGGCGGTCCGCGAGCTCGATCGCGGCCTCACGGACCTCGCGCGCGAGCTCGGCGCGAGCCGCGTCGAGCTCGATCCGCGCTGGTATGGCGTCGACCCGATCCACGTCGCGCGGTCCGAGCGCAGGGCCGCGTGGGCGGCGTTGCTCGCGAGCTTCGGCGAGCCTACGCACCCGGCGGGAGACGTCCCCTCGAGTGTGCGGCGCTCGCGAGCCGAAGAACGCACGCTCTTCGGCATTCCCTTGCGGAGCGCGCAGCCCTGCTGGCGCGCGAAGGACGGCGCGGAGCTCTCGCTCTTCTGACCGACCGTCGCGCGCGGCTTTGGACAGCCCCGCGCGCGCCTGCATAATGCCGCGGAGCGAGACCCCACGAGGAACATGCCCCAAGCCACCGCCGCCCCGACCCTGGTTTCCACTCCCGGCAAGCGGGCGCTCGTGATCGGCGCGAGCTCCGGCATCGGCGCGGCGCTGGTGGAGGAGCTCGTCCGCCGCGGCTACGCGGTCGGCGCGGTCGCGCGGCGCGCGAGCGAGCTCCAGGCGCTCGCGGCCCGTGCGGGCGGCAAGGTCATCGTCCGCGCGCACGACGTCAGTCGCTTCGCCGAGGCCCCGGCGCTGTTCGAGGACCTCGTGCGCGAGCTCGGCGGGCTCGACCTCGTCGTGTTCGCCGCCGGGATCATGCCCGAGGTCGAGCGCCACGAGTACGACAGCGAGAAGGACCTCGCGATGCTCGCGATCAACTTCGGCGGCTGCGTCGCGTGGTGCAACGAGGCCGCCAAGCTGTTCCGCACGCAGCGTTCTGGCACGTTGATCGGCATCTCGTCGATCGCAGGCGAGCGCGGTCGCAAGGGCAATCCGATGTACGGCGCGACCAAGGCGGCGATGAACCACTACCTCGAGGCGCTGCGCAACCGGCTCGCCGAGGTCGGCGTCGTCGTCACCACGATCAAGCCCGGGTTCATCGACACGGTGATGACCCGCGGCAAGAAGACCTTCTGGCTGATCGGCCCCGACGAGTGCGCGCGCCAGATCCTCGCGAAGGCCGCGAAGAAGAAGGGCGAGACGTTCGTGCCCTCGCGCTGGTGGTTCGTCGGCTTCGTCGTGCGTTGGATCCCCTCGGGCGTCTTCCGCCACATGAACTTCTGAGGTGCGCGTGAGCGGCGCGAAGCAGAGCCCGGCCCCGACCGTCTTCGACTGGACGCCCGCGCGTCCAACGAGCTCTCTCGAGTACGTCGAGGGGTGGGGGATGGCCGCGGGGTCGCACGCGCGCGTGCTGCGGCCGCGGTCGACCGAGGAGCTCGCCGCGGCGTTCGCGCTCGCGAAGCGCGAGGGCGTGACGCTCGGACTGCGCGGCACCGGCAACAGCTACGGCGACGCGTCGCTGAACGAGCGCGGGTGGGTGCTCGACACGTCGCGGATGAACCGCATCCTCGCGTGGGATCCGCGGACGGGCGTCGCGACGCTCGAGCCCGGCGTGACGCTCGAGAAGCTCTGGAAGTCGATCCTCGTCGACGGCTGGTGGCCGCGCGTCGTGTCCGGGACGATGTTTCCGACGATCGCCGGCGCCGCGGCGATGAACATCCACGGCAAGAACAACTACGCGGTCGGGACGATCGGCGACGCGATCCGCGAGTTCGATCTGCTGACGCCCGCGGGCGAGCACCTGACCTGCGACCGCGAGCGCAACGCCGACCTCTTCCACGCGGCGATCGGCGGCTTCGGCATGCTCGGCGCGTTCACGCGCGTCGTGCTGGAGACGAAGAAGGTCCATTCCGGCGACGTGCGCGTGCGCGCGAAGTCGACGCGGACCCTCGGCGAGATGATGGCGTACATCGACGCGCACCGCGGCGACGCGGACTACCTCGTCGGTTGGGTCGATTGCTTCGCGCGCGGGCGCGGGCTCGGCCGCGGGCTGATCCACCACGCCAACTACCTGCACGAAGGCGAGGATCCCGATCCGCGCGCGTCGTTGACCGTCGAGCACCAAGAGCTGCCGACCAACATCCTCGGCGTGTTCCCCAAGGATCAAGTGTGGCGCGCGCTGCGGCTCTTCAACCACGACCTCGGCATGCGCGCGATCAACTTCGCGAAGTACCACGCCGGTTGGGTCGAGGAACTCGACGAGCCGTACCTGCAATCGCACGCGGGCTTCGCGTTCCTGCTCGACTACGTGCCGAACTGGAAGTGGGCGTACGGTCGCAAGCCTCGCGAGCTCGGGCTGATCCAGTACCAGAGCTTCGTGCCGAAGGAGACCGCGGAAGCGACCTACCGCGAGATGCTCGAACGCTGTCAGCGCGCCGGCCTCGTGCCGTACCTCGGCGTGTTCAAGCGCCATCGCCCCGATCCGTTCTGGCTGACGCACGCGGTCGACGGGTGGAGTTTCGCTCTCGACTTCAAGGTCGAGCCGGTCAGCCGCGAACGACTCTGGAAGCTCTGTCACGAGCTCTCCGAGGTCGTGATCGCCGCCGGCGGCCGCTTCTACTTCGCCAAGGACTTGGTCTTGCGGCCCGAGGACGCGCGGCGCGCGTTCCCTTCGGACAAGCTCGAACGATTCCGCGCGCTCAAGCGCCGACACGATCCCGAGAGCGTGCTCCAGACCGACCTCTGGCGGCGCGTGTTCGAGACGCCGCCGCGCTGAGCAATCGGCTCGGCGCCGCGGTCGCGCAGGCGCTAGAATCCTGCGCTCCAACTCGTCTCGCGAGCTCTGCGACACCGGCCGCAAGCCGTGCAAGCCCAGAGAGAGTCAGACCGTCGCAGCGATCGCCGGAGAGCCGTGCAGCGCTCTCCCAACACGTCGAGCGAGCTACACGCCCGAGCCGGGGGGCGCCGAGAGCGCGAGCGAGCTTTGCCGGTGTTGGCGCACCGGCACGGGGATTCGCGGGCTAAGGCTTGGCTCGAGAACGGGCGTGTGGTCTTCATGGCTGGCGCCGAGCCGAGGGGCGACCGCGGCGGCGAAGAGTGGTTTGTTTCGCACTACCGGATGCACAAGCGCTGAACATGCAAGCTCCCGTCCAAAGCCGTCGCGGCGACCTGCGACGCACCTTGATCGCGTGGTTCGACAGCTGGGCGGGCGCCGAGGAGCTCGAGGCGTCCGCCGAGCCCGAGCGCGTCGACTGGGTGCGCGTCCTGCCGTTCTTCGCGTTGCATCTCGCGTGCTTCGCGGTGATCTGGGTCGGGTGGAGCCCGGTCGCGGTGATCACCGCCGCGGCGCTCTACGTCGTGCGCATGTTCGCGATCACCGCGTTCTACCACCGCTACTTCTCGCACCGCACGTTCGAGACGTCGCGCGCCGCGCAGTTCTTCTTCGCGGCGCTCGGCGCGAGCTCCGCGCAACGCGGCCCGCTGTGGTGGGCGGCTCACCACCGCATCCACCACCGCAACTCCGATCAACCGGGCGACCCGCACTCGCCGAAGCTGCGCGGATTCTGGTGGTCGCATTGCCTCTGGTTCACGGCGCGAGCGAACTTCCGCACGCGGCGCGAAGAGGTGAAGGACCTGATGCGCTTCCCCGAGCTCGTCTTCCTCGACCGCTTCGACATCGTCGCGCCGGCGGTGCTGCTCGGGCTGCTCTTCCTCGCGGGCGCGCTGTGCGAGGCGTACGCGCCGGGACTCGGCACGACCGGTTGGCAGATGTTCGTGTGGGGGATCGTTTCGACGATCGTGCTCTATCACGGCACGTTCACGATCAACTCGCTCGCGCACGTGTTCGGCCGGCGGCGCTTCGAAACCACCGACACCAGCCGCAACTCGGTCCTGCTCGCGCTGATCACGCTCGGCGAAGGCTGGCACAACAATCACCACCGTTACCCAGGCACCGCGCGACAGGGCCTGCGTTGGTGGGAGCTCGACGTCTCTTGGTACGTCTTGGTCGTGCTGTCGTGGTTCGGCATCGTGCGGGAGATGCGCACGGCGCCCGCGAGGGCGCGTGGCCGAACGGTCGAGGAGCCGACGTGAGGATCGCGGTGGTCGGCGCACGCGTCTCCGGCCTGCTCGCCGCGGCGGGCGAAGCGCTCCAGCACTCTCAGTCGAACGCTGCGTACGGCTTGCGCGCGGGGACCTGGACCAGCCGGTCCTCCTCGGCGATCCACGCGGTCAAGCTCTTGCCCCACACGCATCCGGTGTCGAGCCCGCGCAGCCCGGGCCGCACGACGAGCCCGAGCATCGCCCAGTGCCCGAACACCAACGTGCGCGGATCGCGCTTGGTCGCGAGCCAGTGCTCGAACCACGGCGCGAACGGCGGCTTCGGCGGCGGGTCGTCGCGTTCGGGCCGCGCGCCGTCGGGCGCGCAGTAGCGCGCGCGCGTCGCGAAGTCGCTCTTCGCGTTCGGCGTCAGCGGGTCGAGCCCCGCGAGCTCGATCAGCGGATCGCTCCACTCCGGATGCAGCGCTCCGTGCACCAAGATCACGTCGCTCCACGCTTTCACGAACGGCCGCGCGGCGAGCCACGCGCAGAGCTCGTCGCGATCCGAGGCAGCGAGCACGGCGTCGAGCGTGTCGGCGGGCCGCGACTCCTTCAGCCCGCGAGCGACGCGCAACAGATGCAGGTCGTGGTTGCCGAGCACACCGCCGGCGCCGAGCCGCACCAAGAGCCGCAGCGTGCCGAGCGAATCCGGACCGCGGTTGACGACGTCGCCGACCGGTTCGAGCACGTCGCTCGCGGGGTCGAAGCGCACGCGCTCGAGCAGCGTTTCGAGCTCCTCCCGGCAGCCCTGGATGTCTCCGACGAAGATGCGGCGCGCCATCGACGGGCATCGTAGCGTGCGGCGCGCTCACGACGGTTCGCGGGCTCGCGCGCAGAGCAGGCTTGGAAAACGTTTCGCGGAGCGCCAACATCGGGACCCGTCCGACCTCCGGAGCGCGCGCCGCGGCGCACGTTCCGTCCGACGACGGTCGATCCTCCCGAGCCCATGACCACGCGCCTGAAGTCC
The DNA here is from genome assembly GCA_016220085.1 of Planctomycetota bacterium. Classification (GTDB taxonomy): domain Bacteria; phylum Planctomycetota; class UBA1135; order UBA1135; genus JACRIN01. The sequence goes on along the minus strand of JACRIN010000074.1, from coordinate 16,828 downwards.
CTGCCGGTGATCGCGCTCTGCGCGGCGGCGGTCGAGACGCTGTGCGTGCGCTACGAGTTCGACCACCGACCGGCCGAGCTTCGACTGTTCCTGCAAGCGGCCGGGCTCTGGGCGGTGTTCCTCGTGCTCGCGTGGCCGTTCGCGCGGATGCTGCAGGGGCTCGCTCGGCGCGTCGCGGGCGCGGGCTCGTCGAAGGAGACCTCCGCGGCGGACGCGGTCGCGTTCGCGCTGGTCGCGACGTTCCCGGTGCTCGCGCACGCGCGCCTCGACGTGTACACGAACCTGTACGGCTCGGTGGGCGAACTGCGTCAGGCTTGGCCGTGGCTGCAGGTCGCGGGGATCGCCGCCGCGCTGTTCCTGCTGCAGCGCCTCTTGCCGCGCGGGCTCGCCAGGCTCCCGCTCGGCGTCGTCGGCGTCGCGCTGATGGCGCTCGCGTTCGCGGTCGGTGCGTGGAGCTCCTTCCACGAGGAACCGCATCCGTCCGACGTCGTGCACGCGTCGAGCGCGTCGCCGAGCGGCACGCCGAGCACATCGGGCACGCCGAGCACATCGGGCGCGGCGGCGAAGCCGAACATCCTGCTGCTCGTGTGGGACACCACACGCGCGCAGAGCCTCTCCATCTACGGCTACGATCGCGAGACGACGCCGAACCTCGCGCGGCTCGCGAGCGAGTCGCGCGTCTTCACCAACGCGCGCTCGGCGTCCCGCTACACGTTGACGTCGCACCTCTCGATGCTGACGGGCACGTATCCGTCGCACCACGGCGCGCGCTTGCTGCGCCAGACGGTCAACCCGACGCGCACGCCGTCGATCGCGCGGCTGTTGCGCGAAGCGGGCTATCGCACCGGAGGCTTCGTCGGCACCGACGTGTTGCGCGCGCAGACCGGCACCGCGTTCGCGTTCGAGCGCTGGGACGACCAGGTCGACCCGCCGGTCTGCGACACGTATGCGTGGGCGTTGGTGCACGACCTGCAATCGGTCGCCGCGAAGCTCGTCCCCGCGCTCTCGAACAACGGCAATCCGCACTGGATCCAGGACTACCAACGTCCGGCGGGCGAGGTGCTCGCGCGCGCGGCGGAGTGGATCGCGGCCGACGATCCGCGCCCGTGGTTCTGCTTCGTCAACCTCTACGACGTGCACTGGCCGTACCTGCCGCCCGCCGACGCGGCCGATCGTTGGGTGCGACCGTACGGCGGTCCGATCGACGGCTTCCTCGAGCGTAGCGATGCGTATCCGAAGGGCTACGCGCCGAAGCCCGAGGACAACCGCCACCTCACCGAGCTCTACGACAGCGAGCTGTGGGAGCTCGACCGCAACGTCGACGCGTTCCTCGCGCGCCTGGAGCTCGACCGCGCGACCACCGCGGTGGTGCTGGTCTCCGACCACGGCGAGGCGTTCGGCGAGGGCGGGCTCTACGAGCACCACGACATCCAGGAGTGCCAGGTCCACCTCCCGTTCGTCGTCCGCCCGCCCTGCGGAGCACAGCCGCCCGGTCGCGTCGACGCGCCGGTGACCAACGTCGACGTGGCGCCGACGGTGCTCGGGCTCGCCGGGCTCGCGCCGCTCGAGCACATGAACGGCGTCGACGTGCTGCGCGACACCGCGCTCGCGCCCGAGCGCGAGATCCTGATCGAGGACCGCGACACCGGCGACCCGAACGAGGTTCGGCTCGCGCTGTACTCCGGCGGTTGGAAGTACGAGCAGCGCCGCAGGACCGTCGACGGCCGCGTGGTCGAGGTGCGGCGGCTCTTCGAGCTCGCGACCGATTCGTCCGCCGAGCGCGACGTCGCCGACGCGCACCCGGAGCGCGTCACCGAGCTCGCCGCGCGTCTCGAAGCGCTGCGCAAGGCCTGGAACGCCGACGATTCCGCGAGCGGACTCTCCGGCCCGGGGAACGCCGACGCGCTCCGGCAGCTCGGCTACCTGGGCGGCAAATAGCTTCTGAACGGGGCCCGCAAGGCCTTCGCGCGGCCTGCGCGCTTGCCGGAAGCGGCCGCGGACGGTACAACCTTCGCCCTTTCCGACTCGAAGCACCCCAGGGAGCGAAGAATGGCGCGTTCACGTACCAAGGTCATGGGCCCCACCAGCGGCCGCCTGCGCATCCGCAAGATGGGCATGAACTCCGGCAAGTGGCTCGCCAAGGGCCGCAATAAGAAGCCCAAGCGCGGCCGCAACGGCTGAGCTACTTCTCCGCCGCGACCGGATCGCCCTCGATCAGGTTGCCGATGCAGTCGATCAAGAGCCCGACCGTCCGGTCGGGCACTTTCGTGTCCATGGCGTCGAAGCCGGATCGCACGAGACACGCGACCACCGAGCGGCCGTCGGCGAGCACCACGCGCGTCGAGAGTGCGAAGACGCCCGGCTCGCTGCCGCCCTTGTAGCCTTGCGCGACGACGCCCGGCATCGGGTAGAGCGGCGCGCCCGCGGCGTAGAACTCTAGGAAGAGCTTCGACGCGCCGGCCGAGTGGAGTTCGCCGCGCTCGGCCGCGGCGACCAGCGCGACGACGTCGCGCGGCTTCGCGAACCACTCGATCTCGAGGTGACGCTTCGCGCCGAGCGTCGTCAGGCCGAAGCGCATGCCGAACGCGTCGCGCGACTTCTTCGGGTCACCCTCGGCGAGCAGTTGGTCGAGCTTCGCGAGCCACGCCCGGCGCTCCTCGATCGACGCGTCGCGCCACGCGACGGCGAGGTCGTCGAGCTTCTCCTTGCCGAAGACTCTCGCGTTCTGGGCTTTGGTCAGGCTCTTCGCCGCGAACATCTCCAGCGTCGAGAGGAACGGCTGCATGCGCGCGGGTTCGGAGAGGAAGCAGCGCGCGAGCCCGGCCTCGACTTTCTCGCGTCCGAGCAGGAAGAGCAGGTGATCCGCGGCGGTGTTGTCGCTGATCCGGATCATCGCGCGTGCGGCGTCGCGCAGCTTCACCTTGGTCCCCGCGACGGCGTTCTGGAGCTCACCCGACGGCAAGCTCTTCCGCTTCTCGTCGACGACGAGTTCGTCCTCGAGCGTGCGCTCGCCTGCGTCGACCGAACGCGCGAGCTCCGCGAGCACGTACAGCTTGAAAATCGAGCCCAGCGGCAGGAACGAGCGCCCGTGCTCCAGCTCGACGCCGTCGACGCGCGCGTGCTCGGCGTCGTAAAGCGTCGCCGAGAGCCCCCAATCGCCCTGGAGCGCCTCGAACTCGCGCACGAGCTCCGCGCGGGCGACGCGCCGAGGCGCGCGCTTCAGCCACCAGCCGCTGACGTGTTGGCTCGCGTCGAGCGAGACGATCGAGAGCCAGCGCGTGTGCTCCTGTTCGAGCAAGAACGTCCATGAACGGTGCGCGTCGCTCCGCTGGGCGTCGATGATGCTCGCGCGGACTTCGCCGCTGTCGCGCGCGAGCGCGAGCGTGCTCTCGATCGACTTCTCGGACAGCGCCGCTTTCATCTCGTCAGAGAAAGCCTCGCGCACGAGCGCGAGCGACGCGTCGGGCTTCTCGTCGATCCACGCGATCGCGTGCGCGACGAAGCGGTCGACGACCTCGGGCGCGTCGAGGTCCGACGTCGTCGAGCTCGGCGCGCCGGCTTGCGCCGCGAGCACGCAAGCGATTGCGAGCCTCATCCGTCCTCGATTCGCACCAGGTGCTTCGGACAAGCCTTGTTCGCGCGCTTGCAGGTTTCGCACGTCCAGTCGAGCCCGGGGAGCCCGCGCTCGATCAAGCTCCTCGCGCGCGCGGTCGCGGCTTTGGCGATCTGGAGCTTCGCGTGCTTCTTCGCGAGCTCGCGATACGCGCGCACCGCATCGAGGTACGCGCCGCGGCGCTCGATCGCGCGCGCTTCGGCGTAGGCATCGCCGGCGGCGAACTCGGCGCGGTAGCCCGGCTGCTTCGCGAGTCCGTCCAGGAACGCGCGCACGTCGCCCGCGGCCGGGTACGCGGGCTTCGCGGCGAGCACACCGTCGAGCGTCTCGACCGCTTCGCGAAGCGCGCCGCTCTCCGCGAGCCGCTTCGCGCGTTCGAGCCGCGCGGACACGCGGCCGGAGAGCCAGGCGCGCCAACGCTCCGCCTCGGCGGCGTCGGTCGGGGCGAGCTCCGGCGCTTTCGCGAGCGCGGCCCACGCTTTTTCGTGCTCCGAGCCCAGCGCGAGTTCGCGCACGCGCGCGAGCTTCAGCGCGAGCTTCGCGGGCTTCTGCGCGTCGGCGAGCGCGGTGTTCAGCGCGCCCGAGGCGGTCCCGTAGTCGTCGCCGTAGACCAGCGTCCCGATCGGATCGATCACCGCCGCGTGCGGAAAGCCGTCGAGCGCCGCGGCGCGTTCGAACTCACGCGAGCCGAGCAGCGCGATCGGGAAGCGCGCGCGTTGCTCGCGGATCCAGCGCTCGATGGCCTCCGGCTCCTCGTCGGCGAAGAGCCCGATGACGACCAGCCCTTTCGCCGCGTCCGACTCCGCGCGCGACGAGAGCTCCGCCGCCAAGCCCTTGCACGGTTCCGACCACGTGCGCAGCGCGACCGCGAGCACCGCGCGACCGCGCAGCTCGGCGAGCGTCAGCGGCCGCGACGTGAACCACTCCGTGGCGTCGAGTTCCGGAGCCGGTCCGCCGACTTGGCCCTGCGGCGTGAGAAAGCACGAGAGAAAGATGGCGAGGAAAAGCATCGGGATCGGTGAGAGCGCGGCGAGTATCGCACCGGCTCGGCCGAACGGCCACGCGCTCTCTCTCCGACGAGCATGCGCCGAGCAGGCCGCGTGCGCCGAGCGGCCCGCGTGAGCTGGGCGGGGCGGCTGCGCGCAACGTCGCGCCCGCGCTCGGCCTCGCGAGCGCGCTCATGCGTGGGTGCGCGTGTAGGCGAGCCACGCCCACCAGCCGCCCATAAGGAACGTCACTTCGGCGACCAGGAGCAGGACCAGGAAGACGACTTCGAGGGTGCGCGTGACCGCGCTGCCGGCGGTGCTTTTCATCGGGCGCTCCTGAACGGCGGGCCGTTCGCAGGGGACGAACAGGCATCCGCCGGGTTACGGGTCCGCGTGGGCAACTTGGCGGCAGCGCGCGTTGCACGGCTGCTAAGTGCTCGTCGAGCAAGCACTTCGAGGTTTCCGTTCCGCGGGACGCCGGCTGCCTCAGGCGGGAGAGATCGGCGTCGCCTGCCAGGAGCCGAAGTGATCGGCGCCCGACGCGGTCGCGACGACGATGTCCTCCAGACGGATGCCGTACTCGCCGAGCACGTAGATGCCGGGCTCGTTCGAGAGCGTCATCCCGGGCTCGAGCCGCACCTCGCTGCCGCCGTCGAAGTACGGCGCTTCGTGGCCCTCCATGCCGATGCCGTGGCCGAGCCGATGGGTCAGCGCCTGGTAGCCCGAGCCGAAGCCCGCGCGCTCGATCGCCTCGCGCGCCGCGCGATCGACGTCGGCGCAGGGCACGCCGGGGCGGATCGCCTCGAACGCGCGCTGCTGCGCGTCGCGGACGGTCGCCCACGCGCGTGCCTCGCGCTCCGGCGGCTTGCCCGCGGGGCACCACGTGCGCGTCGTGTCCGATTGGTAACCGTGCAGAGTCCCGCCGGTGTCGATCAGCACGAACTGGTCGCGGCCGAGCTCCGCGCTCTTGTCCTCGCCGTGCGGGTAGGCAGCCTGCGCGCCGACCAGCGTCAGATCCCACGGATTGGTCAAGCCGACGCGTCGGTGGGCGTGCTGGACGAGCTCGCTGATCTCCTTCGCGGTCTGGCCGGGCCGGACGTGCTTTGCGACGGCAATCAGCGACGCTTGCGTCAGCTCGCTCGCGCGCCGCAGGATCGCGAGCTCGTGCTCGTCCTTGACGCCGCGCAACCTGCCGACGATGCGGTCGCCGAGGACGACGCGCTCGCGCCCGAACGCGTTGGCAACTCCGTCGGCGACGAAGAAGCGCGCGGCCGGATCGATCGCGACGCGCTCGACGCGTCGGCGCGCGAGCTCGGCGGCGAGCGGCTTCCACGCGTACTCGTGCTCTTGCCACGCGAGCACGTCCTCGCCGAGCAGCGGATCGTGACGCAGCTTCAGCCGCGCTTTCTCCTCTTCGAACGCGGGCGAGACCCAGAAGTGCGAGCCGTCGGCGAGGACGACGAGCGCGAAGAGCCGCTCGCTCGGCCACCACGACATGCCGGTCAGATAGGCGAACGTCGCGCCGCCTTCGACCAGCAGCGCGTCGACGCCGAACTCGGCGCACAAAGCCGCCGCGCGCTTGCGCCGCGCCGCGCGCTCGTCGGGCCGGATCGGTTCGACGCCCTGCGCACCGCTCTTCAGGTCCGCGAAGAGCACGTCGAGCTCTTCAACTCGGTCGGCCGCGAGCGCGCGCTCCCGCGTGGCGTTCGCGGAGTGACAGGCGAGCGACGCCGCGCCGAGCGCGCAGGCGCCGTACGCCAAGAGTTCGCGCCGCGCGGGTCGCTTCTCGTCTCGTGCGTGCATCGGCTTCAAGGCTCCCCGAGGTGTTGCTTCATCAGACGCTCGATCCGGCGGTACTCGTCGACCCAGTGTCGACCATCGGTGAAGGCGTGATCTTGGCTCGGGTAGAGCATCACGTCGAACTCCTTCCCGAGATCGATCAGTCGCTCGATCAACCGGATCGAGTCCTGCGCGAAGACGTTGGAGTCCTGCATGCCGTGGAGGATCAGCAGCGGATCGCAGAGCCCCTCCGCGAGGTCGATCGGCGAGCAGCGCTTGTAGACATCCTCGTTCTCCGACGGCCGGCCGAGGCGCGGCTGCGTGTAGGACGGGTGGTAGCTCCGCCAATCGGTCACCGAGCGCAGCGCGGCGCCGCAGCGCCACTTGCCGGGCTCGGTGAAGAGCGCCATCAACGTCAAGAAGCCGCCGTACGAGCCGCCGTAGCAACCGACGCGCGCGGAGTCGATCACACCGCGTTCCGCGAGCGCGTCGAGCACCGCGTGGAGGTCTTGCAGCTCGAGTTCGCCGAGCCGCAGGTGCACGTCCGCGCGGAAGCGGCGCCCGTAGCCGGAGCTGCCGCGGTAGTCGACGTCGACGACGAGGTAGCCTTGCTCGGCGAGCCGCGAGTGGAACGCCAGGTTCGGCTCGTACTCGGTCATCGAGTCGGTGACGTTCTGCAGATAGCCCGCGCCGTGGATGAAGACGACGCACGGCCGCGCGCGGTCGGGGCGGGCGAGCGACGTCGAGCGCGGCAAGTAGACGTGGCTCCACACCGGCGAGCCGTCGCGTGACGTCGCGGTGAAGACCTCGGGACGGATCCGCGGCTGCGCGACGAACGCGCGCGGCGCGGTGTCGCTGAGCTGCACGGCGCGCGCGTGCTCGGAGAGCTCGACCGACCAGAGCTCCGCCGGACGGCCGAGCGTGTGCCGCCGGACCGTCGCGCGCGTGCCCTCCTCGGCGAGCGACAGCGCGCTCAGGAACCCCGGCGGCGTCGGGACGAGGAACGAGCTCGCCGCCGCGTCGCCGCGCACCATCGCCGCGTTGCAATACCCGAGCACGCGCCGCGTGGGATCGCCGTCGCTCGCGAGGAACGCTAGCGAGCCGTCGCGCGCGACGTCGAACGCGTCGACCTCGCCGCGCACGTTGGTCAATTGCCACAGCACGCCGGTCGCGGGGTCGAGCGAGAACAGTTGGCAGCGCCCCGGAGTGGTCGAGCGCAGCGTCGCTTCCGACCCCACGATCACGCGCGTGCCGTCGCCGCTCCAGCGCGCGCCGACCGACGGCCCGTCGTACCACGCGTCGTCGTGGTCGCTGAAGAGCAACGCGGGGCCCGCGTCGGTCCAGCGCCAGACCTCGAACGTCTTCCAGTCCTCGCTGGTGCGCGTGAAGACGTAGAGCGCGCCGTGCGCGGGATCTTTCGACCACCCGAGGTGGTTGGTCATGCGCATCGGACCGCCCGCGAGCCCGAGCGGTTGCGCCTTGCCGTCCGCGGTGTTCCACACGAGCAGTTCACGCGGCGGGAAGCGGTCGTCGGCTCGGTCGCGCCGCGCGTCGCGCGTGCTGACGCGCGTCGAGAGATAGTCGGGGATCAGTTGTCGGGGCGGTTCGTCGACGCGCTCGACCTTTTCCGCGAGCACGAACCGGCCGTCGGGCGAGAGGCTGACGTCCTCGCGCTCGGCGAGATCGGCGAAGCCCTCGAGCTCGACCGCGCGGCGCTCGCGCACGAACAGGATCTGGCCCTTGCGGCTCGGGGGCGCGGCCGCGGGCGCCGTGTCGCCGTCGGGCACGACCGCGCTCGCCTCGAGCTCGAACGCGGCTCGCGTGGAGAACGCGACCGAGCGGTCGCGCGCGAGCTCGACGTCGCCGGTCGCTTGCTCCAGCTCGGCGGTCAGACAGCGCGCCTCGGCGAGCGGCCGTTCGGCGAGCGCCTCGAGGTCGTGCGCGAGCGCGAACGCGTACGTCTCCTTGCCGTTGTCGACGACGAGCTCGGAATCGTCGTCGGAGAAGCGCAACGACGCGACGCGCTCGAGCCTCGGCTCCTCCGCCGCGGCGTCTTTCGGCGGATCGACGTACAGGCGGCGCGCTCGCCAATCCGCGACGCCGGTCGCGTCGCTCGGAGCGTCGGCGATCCAGAGCTCGGCGTCGCGCGCGAGGGCGAGCCGATGGCCGCGCTTGCTCCACTCGCGCCGTGGCGCGCGCGCTTTCTCGGCGGGCTCGGTCTCCGGCGCGAGCAACGCGAAGAGCGAGCGCGCGGACTCGCCGACGCCCTCGCCGGTCACGGCGCGATCCGTGCGCACGAACCGCGACGCGTCGTCGTCCTCGAACTCGCGGGAACCGTCGGGCTGGGTCACCAGCGGCGTCCAACGCACGAACGCCCAACGTCCGTCCGCGGAGAGCGACTCGAGGCTGGGCGGCCGTCCCTGGGGCCCGGGGAGGAAGAAAATGTCCTCGAGCGTCGGCAGCGTGGTCGCGACGTTCGCGCTCGGCCCGCTTTCGGGAGCGCGGCAACCCAGGCCGGCCGGCGCGAGCGCGAGCACGGCGAGCACGCCCAGGCGCGCAAGTGCCGGGGCGGCCCCCAGGCACGCGAGCGCCGAGAGGTTCGCAAAGCGCGCGAGCGCCGAGAGGATCGCAAGGCGCGCGAACACCGCCAGGCCCCTGAGGCGCCCGAGCGCCGCCAGGCATGCAAAGCGCGCGGGCGGCGTGAGCGCATCGACGCGCGCGAGCAGGCCAACGCGCGCGAGCACGCCAACACGCACGAGCAGGCCGACGCGTGCGAGCTCGGCGACGCGCGCGACCGCGCAAGGCACGCGACGCGGGGTAGGGGCGGCCAGCATGGGCCCAGAGGCTACGGCTTCGGGCGGAACCGCGAAACGCCCCTTGCGCGCCTCTTGCGGAGCGCGCCGGCCGCTAAGGGTTCGAGGCGGTCGCTCCCGATAAGCAGCGCATGCAGGAGCAGGAGCTCGACGAAGCTGCACGCACGCCCGCCGCCGGGGCGCGCGAGGCGTCCGCGGCGGCCCCGGATTCCGCGCTGCCGACGCGCACCGAGCTCGACGGGCGTGAGTTGCGCGAACCGAGCCACGCGCGCCTCTCGACGCTCTTCGCCGTGCCGCCGCACCCCGGGCGCACGCCCGAGCCCGAGGGGCTCTTCCTCGACCCGCCGACGCTCGGCGGAGCGGATCGTCCGCCGGCCGCGCCGCGCTTCAGCCTGCTCCAGCGCGCGGTCCGCCGCGTGCGCGGGCTCTTCGACACGCGCGTCAGCGTCGCGTTCCTCGTGCAGGCCTCGCTCGCGTTCACGGTCGCGCACTTCTTGTTGTTCAACCTGTCGGTGGTGCGCGGGAGCTCGATGCAGCCCGGCATCCACGACGGCGATCGCATCGTGATCGATCCGTTCGCGTACCTGTTCGGCCAGGTGAAGCGCGGCGACGTCGTCGTGCTCAAGTACCCGCTCGATCCGAGCGTCGACTACATCAAGCGCGTGATCGGCCTGCCCGGCGACGAAGTCGTGATCGAAGCCGGCATCGTCTGGGTCAACGGCGTCGCGCTCGAAGAGCCGTACGTCTCGGACGCCGATCCGCTCTCGCGCTCGGCGACGCGCGTCAAGCCGGCGCACTTCTTCGTGCTCGGCGACAACCGCCCGCGCTCGTCCGACAGCCGCGATTTCGGCCAAGTGCCCGCCGAGTACGTGCGCGGCCGCGTCGAAGTGCGCTTGTGGCCGTTCGACCGCGCGGGCGCGGTGCGCTGAGCCGCGTTCAGAGAGCCGAATCTGGCTGCAGGAACTCGCGGCGAGCGCGACCGCGAAACAAGCTGTAGCCCAACGCTACGGCGCAAGCGCCGCAGCCGAGGCTGAATCCAACCCAGCCGCACGCGCGTCCGAGTTGGCCCCCGCGATAGGCGTCGAGGGCGAACACGAAGGTCGCGTAGGCGACCAGTGCTAGCGTGAACGCGGCGCCCCAGTAGACGAGAGGACGTCGCCGCCGGCGGCCACGCAGCAGGCCGCTCACGTACCACGCCGCCGCTCCGAGGAAGACGCCCGCCTTCGCGGCGGTGCCAAGGGTGCGCGAGCGCTGAGGCGTGTTCCAGTCCTCGGCCACGACCGTGCCTACACCGATCGCGATCAGCGCGATGCACGCGAGCACTGCCCAATCGATGCGCACGAGGATCCCGGTCGCGCGCGTGGTGCGCTCGTTTCGCGGCAGTGGATCGGAACTCGAGGTCGTGTCGCTGCGGTCCATCGTCGGTGTCGCGCGCTGCGCTCCGCGTGTCGTCCAGACTCGCCGTCGATTCGCGTCACCCGAGCGCCGCGCAACCGCGGAGCAGCGCGAACGCGAGCGCCGACGCCAGCAGCGCCGCGCATGCGAGCACCAGGCCGACGCCGGCGAATCCACCGACCGACGTCCCGATCGCGGGCGGCACGAGCAGGACTCCGAACACCAAGAGGCCCGCTGCGATCGAGCGATAGGCCCGCCAAGTGCGCGCGCGCCGCATACGAACGTGGCGCAGCGCGCTCCGAGCGCAGAGTGCGAAGAGCAGCGTCGGAATGAAGCCTACCCCGAGCGTCGGCCAGTCCCGCCGCGCTGCAGCGAGTCCGAGGTGGAACGCGCACGCAACCGTCAGAACGCACGCGGCGTCGAGTCCGGCGGACTCGAACGCCGACGCCCAGTTCGGCATCGGCGCGCCGGCCTCGCGATCGAGCTCGGGGGCTTCCCGCATGCCGTGATCCTATCCCCGCGGCCGCCCGCCGACGCGAGCGGCTCCGGAGCCCGCTCTCCGGGCCGCGCATCGGCGTTGGTAGGCTTGCGGCGTGCAAGAGAAAGTCGCGTTGGTCACCGGCGGCGCCCGCGGGCTCGGGCTCGCCGTCGCGCGCGAGCTCGCCCGCCGCGGCGACGAGGTCTACGTCGCGTGGCGCAGCGAGAACGAGAGCTCGCGCGCGTTGGTCGCCGAGTTCGGTGCGAACGCGCTGCGCTGCGATTGCGAGCGCGAGGCGGACGTCGTCGGCCTGATCGAGACGCTGATCGCGCGCGAGGGCCGGCTCGACACCGTCGTGCACGCCGTCGGCGAGTACGAGAGCGGCCCGCTCGCCGAGTGCGCTCCCGCGACGCTACGGCGGCTCTTGTCGAACAACGTCGAGAGCGCGTTTCTTGTCGCCCGCGCCGCACGCTCGGCGCTGCGCGCGTCGAAGGGCTCGCTGGTCTTCTTCGGCTGCACCGGGCTCGAAGGCCTGCGTGCGAAGCGCGAGATGGCGGCGTACGCGGCCGCGAAGTCGGCGTTGATCGTGCTCGCGCGTTCCCTCGCCGCCGAAGAAGGGCGCCACGGCGTGCGCGTCAACGTCGTCTCGCCGGGCGTGATCCCGCATCCGCACGCGGCCGACGAGACGTTCGATCCCAAGCTCGCCGCGAAGGTCCCGCTCGGGCGTTTCGGCACGCCCGAGGAGATCGCGGCGGCGGTCGCGTGGCTCGTTTCCGACGAAGCGGGCTACGTCACCGGCGCCAACCTCGAGGTCGGCGGCGGCTTCACGCTTTGACCGCGGCGGGGCGCGCGATGCGCGTCGCGAGCTCGCCGATCCCCTGCACGCTGCAGACGACTTCGTCGCCGTCGGCGAGCGGTCCGACGCCCGACGGCGTGCCCATCAGGATCAGGTCGAGCGGCGCGAGCGTCAGGTGGCTCGACACGAACTCGAGCGCGTGCGCGACATCGACGACGAGATCCTTGGTCGATGCGCTCTGGCGCACGGCGCCGTTGACGCGCGCCCCGACCCGCGCGTCCGCGAGGTCGAAGAAGTCGCGCGGCACGAAGCAGGGCCCGAGCGGACACGCGCCGTCGAAGTTCTTCGCTCGGAACCACGGGTACTTCTTGTCGCGGTCGGAGCCCTGCAACGTCCGCAGCGTCAGGTCGTTCGCGACCGTGTAGCCGCCGACGTGCTCGAGCGCGCGCGCCGCGGGGATCGACTTGCCGCCCTTCGAGACCACGACGCAGAGCTCGGCCTCGTGATCGAAGCGCGCCGCGTACCACGCCGGCGGCGCGACGATCGAGCCGTGGGGGACCAGCGTCTCCGGGAGTTTGTTGAAGAAGAGCGGTTCCTCGGGGACTTGCTCGCCGAACTCGGCGGCGTGCTCGCGGAAGTTCTTGCCGAGCGCGAGGATCTTGCCGACCTGCGCGGGATCGACCGGCACCGCGACGGCGTGCGGTCCCGGCGCGGCGCACGCGCGCAGTGCGCCGGACGCGAGCACGCGCCCGAGCCGCGTGCGCTCGAAGAAGCCGCGCGCGAAGAGCGCCGCGAGGTCGGCGCCGAGCGCGGGCTCGTGCTCCGCGAGCCACGCCGAGAGATCGTGGGTGCGACCGTCCGCCTCGAGCACCCACCGCGTCGTCGCTCCGGCGGCGACGCGGAACACCCGCACGCTCTTGGCTGCCATCGCGCGTCCCGTCAGTTCGCCTTCGGCAACGCCGAGTCGAGCGCCAGCAGCGCGTACGAGGTCGCGAGCAACGGATTGCCCTCGAACCACCGCGGCGAGTTCTGGTTGAGCCAGGACTTGTCGATCTTGCTCTGCATCGAAACCAGCCGGCCGCAGAGCTCCGCGCGCCAGTTGCGGGTCTTGCCCGCGCCGTCGACGAGCGAATCGGTGCCCAGCGTGTCGAGCGCGCGCGCCATCGTGTGGAAGTAGTAGAAGAGCCCTTGGTACGCCGCGGTCGGATCCGAACCCGCGACGAAGCCCGGGTTGACATCGAGCGTGTAGTTCTTCTGGCACCAGTCGAACGCCGCTTGCACGCGCGGATCGTCCTTCGCGATGCCGGCAAAGATCATGCACTTCAGCAGCGCGTAGGTCATCGAGCCGTACGAGCGCGGGATCTTGCGGCCGTCCGGGAGCTCGACGAAGCCCGCCTTGGAATCGCCGGGCGCGTAGCCGGAGCCGCCATCATCGCCCGCGACGATCGTGAGCTCGCCGTCGACGATCTCGACGTCGCTGGACTCCGAGCGATTCTGGCAGCGTTGCAGGAAGCGGATCGCCTTCTGGAACGTCGGATCGCTCTCGGCGAGGCCCGCGTCGTGCAGCGCCTCGAGCGCCATCTGTAGGTTCGAGAGGTCCGGCCGCTCGGTCGAGCCGTACCCGATGCCGCCGTAGTAGCGATCGCCTTCGCTGTAACCCTCGCCTTCGTCCATCTGCAGCGTCTGCAGGAACGCGCGCGCCTTGCCGATCGCTTCCTCGTGCTTCGAACGACCGGCGCGCGAGAGCGCCATGATCGAGGCGCTGGTGACGTAGTTGGCGAGCTTGCCGTCGTGGATCGAGCCGTCGGGCTTTTGCAGCGACAGGAGCCACTTCAGGCCGCCGTCGATCGACGCTTGCACCGCCGGATCGCGCGGCTCGGGCGCGACCAGCAACGCGGCGACGCACATCGCGGTGATGCCGGCGTCGGGCGAGCCCGGCGCGCCGAACTTGCCGTCGGGACCGGTCGAGGCGAGGAACTTCGCGCCCGAACGGATCGCTTCGAGCGCCGCGGCGCGGTCCGCGGGCGCGAACGGCGGCAGCGCGTTCGTCGGCTTCGGCTCGGGCTTCTTGCGGCTCTTCGCGAGCACGCGCTCGCAACCGGAGAGCGTGACGATCGCGCTCGCGGTCTCGATCACCTTGCCGCGCGGTCCCTCGAACAGCTTGTCCGCGCCGCGCCTGGCGAGCAGTTGCGTCGCGAGCGCGGTCGCTTTCTCCGCGGACTCTGGCTCGCCATCCGCGTCCCAACCCGGACCCTCGAGTCCCGACTTGCCGAGGTGTTCGAGCGTCTTCGCGAGCGGCTCCTGCACGGTGGCGTCGGCGAGCACCGTCAGCGCCGCGGCGGCGAGGCGCGTCTGCTCCGCGCGCGCTTCTCCGGTCGCGCCGGCGTCGGCGATCGAGCCGTCGGCCGCTTGCTTCGAGACCAAGAAGTCCATCGCGCGGCGAACCCACGGTCCGTCGCCCGCGCGGTAGCGATCGGGGCACTCCGCGAATGCGCGCAGCGCCCACGCGGTGCCGGCGACGCCGCCGCCGTACGCACCGGTGACCGGGTCTTGGGTCGCGCGCAGGGCGCGGACGCTGCCTTGGACCTCGCTTGCGACGTTGAGCTCTCCGCCCTGGGCGGCGACGCGGGCGACGAAAAGGACGGTCAGGGCGACGAGCGCGCCGAGCGCGCGAAGAGGATGCTGCAGCATGCCGAGATCGTAGTCAGTAGGGGCCGGAGTGCGAGCGCTCGGCGCGGAACGCACCGCACGGCCGGCGGTTTACGGCGCGCACGCTCGTTCCGTCCGAATCCGGGGGCTAGCCTCCGGGTCGACGACGGTACCGACGTGGCCGGACGATTCGAAAGCGCTCTGACGGCGATCTTCACCGAGCGACCGCTCCCCGGCCGGGTCAAGCTGCACCTGCACCCCGTGCTCGGACCGTGGCTCGCCACCGAGCTCGCGCGCGCGTTGCAGGACGACGTGGTCGCGCGTTGTCGCGCGGGCTCGCGCAAGTTCGACACCGCGCTCTGCGTCGACGACGCCGCGGACGTCGCGTGGTTCGAGGAGCGCTATCCCGGGCTCGCGCGCTACGAAGCGCCGCCCGGCGCGGAGCTCGGCGAGCGGTTGGCGAGCTTCTTCACGCTCGAATGGAACGAACGGCCGCGGCAGAGCACCGTGGCTCTCGTCGCCGATGCGCCGCTGCTCGCGACCGACACGGTGATCGCCGCTCACCGCGCGATGCGGCGCGGCGCGGAGCTGGTCGCCGTTCCCGACGAGCACGGCGGCTTCGCGCTGCTCGGCCTCGCGCGCGACGTGCCGGGGCTCTTCGAGGGCGTGATGCCGGCGACCGAAAACTTGCTCGCGCGGACGCTCGCGCTCGCGCGCGAGCACGGGCTCGAGTGCGCGGAACTCCCGTCGAGCTTCGACATCGACACGCCCGACGACCTCGAGCGACTGTGCGTGACGTTGGAGCATCGGCTCGCGCAGAGCGAGCCCGTTCCGCTCGCCGTCGCGACCCTGCTCGACGCGTGGGGCCTGCTCCCCAGAGCGTAGCGGGATCTTCGAAGCACGACGTAGAGCACTGCGCGCCTTTCCGTGTTCAGGTGGCTCATGTGCGCGGCGATTTCTGCGGCGCAGGAGGTACGGACCATGCTCGACGTCAACAAAGTCAAAGCCCGCGACCTGATGCGCCATCACGTCGTTCAGCTCACCGCTGGGATGCAGATCGTCGACGCGTTGCGCGTCTTCGAGGAAGCGAAAATCTCGGGCGCGCCGGTGACGGACTCTTCGGGCGCGTTGGTCGGCGTGCTCTCGCTCAAGGACGTCGCGCGGCCGGAGCGCATGCGCGCGGCGAAGTCGCCCGAGGAGAACCCGGGCAGCGCGTGGAACGCCTACAACGAAGACGAGTTCGACGAGGACGAGATCCTCGCGATGGACGAGTACCAAGGCGACAACGAACAAGGCGAGACGGTCGGCGACTGGATGAACCCGGAAGTCGTCGCGGTCACGCCGGATGCGAGCGTGAAGCTCGTGTGCGAAACCCTGGTGGACCACGGGGTCCATCGAGTGCTGGTGGTCGAGAAGGGACGCCTGGTCGGAATCCTGACGAACAGCGACGTCGTCCGCTACTTGGCGCGCGTCGGCTGAGCGCGTCGGTCTCGGTGCCCGGCTTTGGCTCCTGTGTCATGGGGGACGCAGCCGGGCATCGTGCTGTTTTTGGGGCGAGCCCCGCGCGTCAGCGCTTGGGCGCGAGCTTGACCGCGGTGCCGTAGGCCATGAACTCGGCCGCCGCGGCGGAGATCTCGCTCGACGCGAAGCGGACGCCGACGACCGCGTCCGCGCCCTGCGCGCGCGCTTCGGCGAGCATGCGATCGAGCGCTTGCTCGCGCGTCTCGGCGAGCAACTTGGTGTACTCGTGCACCTCGCCGCCGAAGAACTGCTTGAACACCGCGGCGACGACGCGCAATGCGTGTCGGGCGCGCACGGAGTTGCCGCGCACCAAGCCGAGCGTCTCGACGATCTCGCGGCCGGGGATCAGGTCGGTGGTGACGACGATCATCGTTCGATGTCCCGGTAGGGGTCGAGGTGCAGCGTCGCGAGGCGCGCGCGCAGCGTGAAGGCGCCGACGAGCACGACGCCGAGGCCGACCGCGGCGAGCGCGAGCTTCGCGGCGAGGTCGAGTTCGCACACGGCGATCGTCCAGCCGCTCCACACGAGCAGCGCGAGCGCGCCGACCAAGAGCAGCGTCCAACCGAGCCCGAGTCCGCCGCGCTGCAGCGTGTCTCGAGACAACCGCTTCCACTCGAAGTCCGCGGGCTCCGGTCCGGCCGCGCTGCGCGCCAGGACGTCGAGCCGCAGGTGCTCGGCGACCTCGCGCACCAGCGCGGGCTCGTTCGCGAGTCGCGCCTCGAATTCACGCCGCGCGGCGGCGCCGAGCTCGCCGTCCGCGTAGGCCATCGCCAACAGTTCGTCGGCGCTCGGTTCGCG
>JACRIN010000073.1 GCA_016220085.1 Planctomycetota bacterium | reverse complement strand
TCGACCCGCGCTTTCGCTCCACGCTTCTTTCAGCGATGCCTCGCGACCCTTCGCCTTGCGCTTCGCTCGACTCGGTCCGACCTCCTCGTCAGAGGACTTCCACCTCCAGGGCTGGGAACATGCTGGGCACACAACGAAGCGAGCGTGGAGCACCCGATGCGGCGTGCTCCACGCTCTGACCCCTTTCGGACGACTCAGATCACGGGCCGCGCACCCACATGTTGACGGAGTTGGTGAGCTGGATCGCACCAGCCGCGTCCAGGAAGAGCCCTTGGCTCATGAAGTTCCCTCGTGCCCACGAGGGATCGACGACGAGCGTGAGCCGCGCCACGCCCGAGGCATCCGCGGTCACCGGGAAGGTGATCGCCGGGAACACTTCGCCCAGCTGCGGACTCAGCGGGATCATCGTGTGTTGCAGATCGAAGCAGAAGAACGTCGGCGCGTTCGCCGGCAGTCCGCTCATGAAGAAGTCGACGCTTTGGCCGGGGCTGACCCGCGCCCCGCGCGGCGACGACTGAGCCGCGGAACCGGTCTCCGACACGCGAAGCTCGCTCGCGAGGTTGTTGGGTCGGAACGTCGCCGAGACCGTGCCGCCCGCGGTGACCGTGAGCGCCACGGCGTTGGCATTGCTGGTCTCCGTCACCGCTTCGACACCGCCCACGCCGTCGAACCACTCCGCGCCGAATTGTTGCGGCGGGAACGGAACACAGCCCCAGTTGAGCGACGACTGCACGTAGTTCGGAACGTCCGACTCGGTGAAGTAGCCGCTCGTGTAGCCCGTGCTGATGCGGTCCACCGGCTCGAGACGGAGGTAGTACGAACCCGGAGGCAGCCCCTGGAACGCGAACGCGCCGCCCGTGAAGCTCAGGGTTCCGACACGCAGTGCATCGGGCTCTGCCGCATTGACGGCGACGATCGACATGCCGGGGAACGACTGACCGGGCGCGCCGATCACCGAACCCGTGATCCGTCCGGTCTGCGACCAGTACGGAGCTCCGATGGGGAGCGGGTAGCCTTCGGCGAGCGCGAACACGTCGTCGAGCTCCAACGTGCGCGCGCTGAGTCCGAGGATGCCCTTGACCAACGTGCTGTCCACGTTGGTCGAGAAGGGCGCGTACGTGCCGCAACCGGTGGCGACGGAGATCGTGCCGGAGTACGGCTCGTTCTGCGCTTCGCCGAACATCGTCGGGAAGTTCGAGATCGTGATCTGGTTCACGCCGTCGACCAACGAGTGCCCGAGTCCGGCCATGTGTCCGAGTTCATGCACCAGAACGCCCTGTAGGTCCGCGTAGCCGAGTATCGGATCCGCGAACGTCGGGGTCGTCCAATTCGATCGAGTGCCCAGCGTCACCCCGATCGCCGTGTTGTCCTCGACGAAGCACCAGTTGGCGTTCGTGACTCCGCCGCCGGTGGGCGTCAGCGGAAGTCGCGCCGGAAACGCGATGTCCGCTTCGAGGATCTGTCCCGTGGCGCGCACGGCGAGAACCCCGGTCACCGCGAGCACCTGCGGGCCGCCCATGCTGGCCGAGAAGGTGCTCGGTCCATCCCAAAGCGTGATCTCGTTCACGCCGTCGGGGCCGTTGCCGAGCGGACTCCACCATGCGTGCGGGAAGAACCCGCCTTCGGTCACCGGCAGGACGGCAACACCGTTCACGAGCGGCGACTTGGTCGCGATCGCAGGCGCCGCGAACGAGAACGCCGAAGCCGCGGTGCC
Organism: Planctomycetota bacterium; assembly: GCA_016220085.1. Lineage (GTDB taxonomy): Bacteria > Planctomycetota > UBA1135 > UBA1135 > JACRIN01. Next base: position 17,338 of record JACRIN010000073.1, on the reverse strand, counting down.
GACCGTCGGAACGGTCGCGCCGTTCCAGGTCGCGAGCGCTCGGTAGATGCTCTGCAACGCCGGCTTGTCCGCGTCCGGCAACGTTCCGATGAACGGACACGACAGCGACAGCCCGATCGGCGGATAGCCGGGCGCGGAGTAGAACCCGGTGTTGCCGCTGGCGGGACCGGTGCAAACGGTCCACGGTAGCGGATTGGTGCTGAACCACCTTTCGGTGACCTGCGCACCCGTCGTGGTGCAGAAGCGTTCGATGCCGCCGGCGAGCGAGTCCGCCGAAACACCGACGATCGTGAGCGCGGTCAGCGCGCCCAGCGCGATTCGAGTGATGGAACGCATGGGCTCACTTCCTTTCTTGCGCTTCGATGCGCGCTTGGCCGCGGACCCACGCTTCACCCGTGCGCGCGAAGAACTGGTTCAGCTCCTCGTGCTGCGCGTGATCGCCCGTCACGTAGCGCGTCTCACCGCTCGAGCCTTCGACGCGATACACACCGCGTTGCAGTCCGAGCACGCCGGTTTCGGCATCCGCCGCGGACGTCCACAGGAACAGCACGACCTCCTCGTTGGGGCGGAACCTCGGAGCACCGACGACGTCGACGGTGACGTCCTCGTTGCTCCCGCCGGCGACGGAGACCTCGATTGTCGAGGCCGATGCGCCCTTCAGCGCCTGCAAGATGCGGACGGTGTAGACGGTCCGCGCGAGCCCGCGCCCGGGGAACTCCGCGCGCACGCCTTCGATGCGGCCGTGCACGACTTCGGTGGCGAGGTACGCGGCGGCGTCGAGCGGAATGCTCGGGGTGTTGACGTAGATGCGTTGGAGTTCGCCTTCTTGCGAGCGCGACACCTTCGGGTTGGACGCGGACTGGACGGCGTTCGCGGTCGCAGCGGCGGCCGTCAACGCGCCAAGCGCGACGAGGAGTAGAGTTCTTGTCTTCAAGTTGAGACTCCGTGAGAAATGGTTGCGACGCGTGCTCGACTGAGCACGCGCATCGAATCGATTGCGCGATGCGCGTCGGCAAAGTTGCCGCGACCTCGCAAAAGCCAGGCAGCAGCGGATCGACGGGTCGTGATCGAAACCGTCCTGCAGGTCGTGACCAGATTCGTGCGTTTCTCGCGCTCGGAGCGAGGCTGCGCTCGATTTCGAGCACGATTCTCGCGCGCGGAGACGACATCGACCGCGCCTCGCTCGGCCCGCACCGATCCAGAAGGCGCGCGAGCGTCGCGAGGGAGATCCGGAAGGATGCAACGATGCACCGACTTCGTGGGCTGTTCGCTCGTCAGCGTGAACGCATGCGTCTACTTCGCGATTCGTCGGAGATGCACCGTGATCACCTTTTCGGGTTCACCAGGTCGTGTTCACGGACTGATCATGCAGCGAGCCCGCGCATGCGCCCGAGGCGGCGACGCAAGTCACGGCTCGCGAACTCGCGCGGAGCCGCCGCGCCAATCGTCCGATCGCGCTCAGCGGGCTGCGGGACGCAGCGTCAAGGTCGCCGTCAGCGGGCGGTGGTCGCTCCCGGCGTCGGGCGCGATTTCGCAGGAGAGCGTCGTGAAGTCGTGGGTGTGCCAGACGTGGTCGATGCGCACGCAGCGCGGCCACGGCACGCCGCGATAGCGTCGGAAGATCGGAAACGTCGCGCCGAGGCCGACGCCGCGCTCGGCGAAGGCGTTGGTGAGGCCGGCGTCGCGCGCGAGCTCGTGGACGAGCATGTTGCTCGTCGCGTTGAAGTCGCCGACGAGCAGCGCCGGCGCGGACGCGACCGTGCGGCGCGCGAGCTCGGCGACGTCGTCCTCGGCGACGCCGAACGGGCCGAGCAGGACCTCTTCGAGCGGCACGTGCACGTCGAAGAGCGTGACGCGCTCACCGGCGACGTCGAGCACCGTGCGCAGGTACGGACGCTCGGCTTGGAGGCGGAAGAGCGAGCTCTCGACGATGCGGAACTTCGACAACACGCCCTTGCCCGGCACGCCGAGCCCGTGCAGGTCGCGGTGCGGATACACGTCGAGCAAACGCGAGCCGAGCTCGTACGCTTCCTCGTCGTCGAGCTCCTGCAGCACGATCACGTCCGCGCCCGAGTCGCGGAAGAACGGCTCGAGCCGATCGATGCGCGCCAGACCCGACGCGAGGTTGCACGTCAGCACCGTCAGCCGCGTGCCCGCGACCTCGGGAGGCGCGCCGCGCGACACGAGCGTGCCGCCGAAGAGCAGGAACCAGCCGACCGCGATCACCGCGTGCGCGGCGACCGAGCGCCACCTCCGCGCGACGAGCGCCACGAGCACGAAACCGAACGACGGCAACGCGATCCACGGCAAGAGCGCCTCGACGAACGACAACGGCCAGAGCCGCGGTCCGATCAGCACGCGCAGGATCAAGTACGCGGCGAGGGCGAGCGCCATGCGCTCGACGCCGCGGAGCAGCGAGCTCCACCACGCAGTCCGTGCTCGTTCGTCCATCACCCGCGAGCCGCGCATCGTGCTTCCGCGCGGAACGCGGCGCAAGTCACAGCAGCGACACCGGATCGACGTCGAGCGTCGGCCGCGGAGCGGCGGCTTGCTCGGCGAGCTCGATCGCGACCTCGCGCACCGCGGCGAACGCCGAGCCGGCGCGCGGTGTCTTGATCAGCAAGTGATGGCGGAAACGACCGCGAGCCATCGCGATCGGCGCGGGCGCCGGGCCGAGCAACACGGTCGTCGGATCGGTGACCCGCGCGCCCAGCGCATCGGCGAACGCGCGCGCGGCCTGCACGACCTTGGGCTCGCTCGGGTCCTCGAAGAAGACCCGGATCAGGCGGCCGTACGGCGGATAGCCGAGCTCGGCGCGCAGCTCGCTCTCGGCCTTCGCGAAGCCTTCGAAGTCGTGATGCGACGCGCGCACGATCGCCGAGTGCTGCGGCGAATGCGTCTGGACGACGATGCGGCCCGCGAGCTCGCCGCGGCCCGCGCGGCCGGCGACTTGGGCGATCAGTTGGAACGTACGCTCGGAGGCGCGGAAGTCGGGCAAGTAGAGCGCGCTGTCGGCGCTGACGATGCCGACCAGCGTGACTCGCGGAAAATCGAGCCCCTTCGCGATCATCTGCGTGCCGACGAGGACGTCGATCTCGCCGCGGCCAAACGCGTCGAGCACGCGCTCGTAGTCCTCGCGGCGTCGCATCGTGTCGGAGTCCATCCGCTGCACGCGCGCGCCTTCGAAGCGCTCGACGAGCTCCTGCTCGATGCGCTCCGCGCCGGCGCTCAGGTAACGCAACGCGGGCTTGGTGCACGTCGGGCAACTCTGGACCGCGGGCAGTTCTTCGCAGCAGAGATGGCAGACGAGCCGCTGGATGCGACGGTGGAACACCAGCGTCACGTCGCAGCGTTTGCAGCGCACCGTTTCCTTGCAGCCGGAGCACCACAGCACCGGGGAGAAGCCGCGGCGATTGAGGAACAGGATCGCCTGCTCCTTGCGATCGAGTACCGCGCGCAACTGTTCGATCAAGCGGACGCTGAAGAGCCGTGAAGGCGTCGACGCGAGGCGTTCGCTCTTCAGGTCGAGCACCTCGACCGGCGGCAGCGGCTTGCCGCCCGCGCGTTCCGGCAGACGCAGGTGGCCGAGCTTGCCCTCGCGCGCCGCGCACCACGTTTCGAGCGACGGGGTCGCCGAACCGAGCACGCAAACCGCGTTGGAGAGCCGCGCGCGCTCCACCGCGACGTCGCGGGCGTGGTAGCGCGGCGTGCTGCCTTGCTTGAACGAAGGCTCGTGCTCTTCGTCGACGACGACGACGCCGAGGTCGCTGACCGGCGCAAAGATCGCCGAGCGCGCGCCGACGACGACCATCGGACCGCCGTGGGCGATCGAGAGCCACATGTCGAGCCTCTGCAGGTCGGTCATGCGACTGTGGAGCACAGCGACGCGCTCGAAGCGCGAACGGAACCAGCCGACGGTCTGCGGCGTCAGCGCGATCTCGGGCACGAGCACGATCGAGCTGCGGCCGAGTTCGAGCGCGCGCTCGATCGCCGCGAGATAGACCTCGGTCTTGCCGGAGCCGGTGACGCCCTCGAGCAGGAAACCCTTGTGCTCGCGGGCCGCGAGCGCGGCGTACAGCGCCTCGACGGCGACGCGCTGGCGCTCGGTGAGTCGCTCGGGCCGCGTGCGGCCGCTCTTCGCGAACTCGAGAGCATCTCGCGCGGCCTCGATGCGCTCGATCACGACCAGGCGGTTCTTCGCGAGCGACCGCGCCGGCGCGTCCGAGAGGTTGAGCTGGCGGCAAAGGTCGCGCAGCTCGATCGCGCCGCCGAGCTCCATCAACGTGCGCAGCACGCGGTGTTGCTTCGGCTGCGTCGTCTCCAGCTCGGCGAGCTCGCGCGCGCCGACGTTCTCGGCGAGGCGAATCGTCGTCACGCGTCGGTGGCCGGCCTCGCTCTTCAGCCCGGCGGGCAGGATCGCGGCGAGCGCCTCGCCCCACGAGCACGCGTACTCGGTCGCGACCCAGCGCGCGAGCCCGACGAGCTCGCGCGAGACCAACGGTTCGGCGTCGAGCAGCTTCGCGAGCGGTTTGAGCTTCGCGCGCGGCACGTCGCTCTCGCTGCCGACCTGGACGACGACGCCGAGTTCGCGCAAGCCGCCGAAATCGACCGCGACTCGAACGCCGGGCACGACGCGGTCGGCGAACGCGTCGGGGATCAGGTACGTGAACTCGCGCCGCACCGGTCGATTGAGCGCGACGCTCGCGACGCGCAGCACGCCGACGTCCGGCGTCTGCTCGGGCTCGTCGGACGGGAACAGTCCCGGCCCCGCTGCGCGGGCTCGTCTGGTGCCGGCCATTGGACGCAGGATTCTACGGGCAGCCGCAAGGCGCGGCGTGACAGCGCGGACAGCCCTGGGCGTACTTCTTCGCGGCGGCGGCCTGCAGGTCGATGTCCGCCATCGACGCGAGCGTCGCGAGCCACGCGAGCACGTCGGCGAACTCGCCTTCGAGCTCCGCGCGGCTCTTCGGATCGTCGCTCTTCTTGCGGCGCAGCGCGCGCGTCAACTCACCCACCTCCTCGCAGAACCACATGTGCGTCCCGGCGAGCCCGCGACGGCTGTCGCGCTCGAAGTAGATGCGCTCGATCAGCTTCTGGAACTCGCCGATCTCCATGGACCTCACGTCCTCGCGATGGTGACGACAGAAACGTCTTTCGCGAACGCGTTCCCGTCCGCGTGAGCTTCGAGCACCGTCTTCAACCGCTCCAGGCAGTCCTCGCTCGACTGCGCGGCGTGCTTCTGGACCGCGGTGTAGACCGCTTTCTCGCCGATCTCGGCGCCGTTCCCGTTCGTGACGGCAAGCGTGCCGCTGTTGCAGAGCAAGAGCCGATCGCCGGGCGCGAGGACGAGCTCGCCCACCTCGAGACGCCGATCGAAGACCGGCCCCTTGTCGAAGCCGAGCGCGATGCCCTCGGGTTGGATCGTGCGCAGCTTGCCGTCGCTGCTGACCACGCGCAGCAGCGGCACCTTGTGGCCCGCGCATGCGATCCACGCCGAGTTCGTCTTCGGATCGACGAGCACGTAGAGCGCGGTGACGAACATCCCGCGGCGGATGTCGCGGGCGATGTCGCGATTGACGGTGCGCAGCGCGACGCGCACGTCGCCGCCGCGCGCGAGCTCGGAACGCAGGTACGCCCGCGCCATCGCTCCGACCATCGCTCCCGGCACGCCCTTGCCGCTGACGTCGCAGACCAAGAGGCCGACGCGGCCGTCGGGCAGCACCAGGAAGTCGTGGAAGTCGCCGCCGAGGTCGCCGCTCGCGAGGTGCAGCGACGCGAGGTCGTAGCCCTCGACTTTCGGCGGCCGATCGGGCAACAGCGACTCGCGCACCTCGCCGGCCAACGCGACCTCGCGCTCGCGGATCGAGAGCTCGACCTCGGTCTCGCGCGCCTCGGCGAGGCCCTTCGCCATCTTGTTGATCGCGATCGAGAGCTGACCGACCTCGCCGCTCTCGCCGCCGCGCGCGCGGTGGTTGAGCATGCCCTTGGCGATTTGTTGGATGTCGTGGACGAGCTGCGAGATCGGGCGCGACACGGTGCTCGCGACGAACGACGCGACGCCGGCGCCGACCAGCACGACGAGCAGCGTCGACCACACGATCACGCGCAACAGCCCCTCCTCCGCCATGTTCACGTCGGCGGGGACGAGCAGCTCGTACTGCTTCTCGTCCTTGCCGAGGTAGCGATAGAGCCAACCCAGCGACTCGTCCTTCCCGAAGGTCACCGGGTAGCGGAACGTGTTGCCGTCGGGGTACGCGATCTCGTCGACGCCTTTCTTCCAGAAGGCTTCGAGCTCGGTCTCGGCCTTGGTCAGCGCGAGCACGCGTTCCTCGCGCAGCGCGCGGATCGCGTCGCGGACCACCAGCACGCCGGGATCCATGCGACCGCCCTTCGCGAACTGCTGCTCGGCTTCGGCGAGCACGTCGCGCTCGGCGGTCAGGCGCTGGATCTCCGAGCGCAGGTCGGCGAATTGGCCGCTGAGCTTGACGCTCTGCACCATCACGGCGTCCTGCGCGCGCTCGGCGACCTGGCTGCCGTTCGAGTAGAGCATGTAACCCGCGAGCGACATCACCGCCGCGAGCGAGAGAGTCATCGAGATGGCGAACTTGAGCCAGAGCTTCACGCGACCCGTCTCCTTCCGCTCGATCCTCGTGCGGTCATGCGCTCAACCGAGGAAGTTCCACCGCGCGTCGATCAGGAGCCGCGCCGGCACCATCACGCACACGAGCGCCATCAGGCCGGCGACCACGTCGTCGAGCAAGATGCCGTCGCCGCCCGAAATGTGCTCCATGCGCCGCGCGGGCGCCGGTTTCCAGACGTCGAAGAAGCGGAAGACGAAGAAGCCGACGGCGAGCGTGAGGTAGCTCGGTCCGGTGACCCACGCAACGGTGATCAGGTAGCCGATCACCTCGTCCATCACGAAGATGCCGGGGTCCTTCTCGCCCGCGTACTCCTCCGCCCACTTGCCGAGCGGCCGCGTGAGCACGTACAGCGCGACGCAGACGCCGAGCGTCCACGCCCAGTAGTAGTCGAGCCCGCGCAGCGCCCAGGCGATCGCGACGCCGCCGAGCGTCCCGACGGTCCCCGGCGCGAACGGTGAGCATCCGAGGAACCCGCAGGAAACGATCGCGAGCTTGAGGCGATTCATCGAGCAGTCTCCGCGAACACCGAGCGGGCCTTGATGACGTAGGACAACCCGGATCCGACCGAGGTGAGGACCGTCGCCATCACGAAGACTTCCGCGGCGGCGGTCCAGATGCCGCGCGCTTCCGGCGTGAGCTCGAAGGCGGCAAGCCCGAGCACCGTCGCGACCGCGAAGCACTGCGTGAACATCTTCACCTTGCCGAACCAGTCGGCCGGGAACTGTCCGCCGAGGCTCTCGACGTAACCGCGGATGCCGGTGACCAGGAACTCGCGCGCGAGGATCACGACGACGATCCACGCCGGGAAGAAGTCGCGCGACCACGGCAGCACCGCGAGGTAGATCATGCTGCCGAGGATCAGCACCTTGTCGACGAACGGGTCGGCGATGCGGCCGAACGCGGTGATCAGGTTGCCGCGGCGCGCGAGGTAGCCGTCGAGGAAGTCGCTCGCCGCCGTCGCGATGAAGAGCCAGAACGCGAGCGCGAGCACCGGCTTGATCGCCGCGACCTCATCGAGCGGCCGATCGCACCACACCCCGAACACGGCGAACAGCGCGAGTGCGCCGAGGAAGCGCAGGGCGGTGATGCGATTGGGCCAGTGGGCGAAGACTCCGCGGCTCATGCGAGGTTGCGGACGGGAGCGCAGCGCAAGTTGTACTCCTCGTCGAGGCCTTCCGCCCGCACTTGCACGATGTCTCCGACCGCGGCGTCAGGCACGGCGACGCGCGCGACCAGATCGACCTCGGGCGCGTCCATCCAAGTGCGGCCGAGCGCCTCGCCCGTGGCATCGGCGACTTGGTCGATCACGACCTCGAGGTCGCGGCCGACCAGCACCTTCTGACCGGCCTCGAGGATCTCGTCGCGGACGGCGAGCACCTGCCCGAGCCGCCGGTCGATCTCGTCCTCGTCGACCCGCTCGACCAAGTCGTGGCCGGGCGTGCCCTCTTCCGGCGAGTACCCGAACGCGCCGAGGCGGCCGAGCTGGTACGTGCGGATGAACTCGACGAGTTCGTTGACGTGCGCCTCGGTCTCGCCGGGGAAGCCGACGAGCACCGTCGTGCGCAGCGTGATGTTCGGGACCTCCTCACGGAGCCGATCGAGGATGCGCCGCACCTGATCGCCGCTGCCGGCGCGCCGCATGCCGCGCAACACCGGCGAAGCGACGTGCTGGACCGGGATGTCGAGGTACGGCAGCACGCGCGGGTGGTCGCGCAGGAGGCGCGTCAGCTCCCACGGGAAGCGATTGGGGTACGCGTACATGATCCGCAGGCGGTGATCGCCTTCGAGATCGGCGAGCGTCTCGATCAAGTGGGGCAGCTCGAACCCGAGGTCGCGGCCCCACGCGGTCGAATCCTCGGCGACGAGCACGAGCTCGCGCACGCCGGCGTCGATCAGCTCGCGCGCCTCGATCGCGAGATCCTCGGTGCGCTTCGAACGGTGCGGCCCGCGGATCGACGGGATCGCGCAGAACGTGCACGTGTGGTCGCAGCCGTGGCTGATGCGCAGGTACGCGAACGAGCGCGGCGTCGAGAGCAAGCGCGCGACGTCGCGTGCCGGCTCGCGCAGGCCGGGGCTCTCGAGGTAGCGGTTGATCTTCTTGCCTTCGTTCAACTCGCGGATCGACTTCGCGAGCGCCGCGCCGTCGGAGATCTCCGCGAACAGGTCGACCGCGGGGAAGCGCTTCATCAGCGTCCGCTTGAAGCGCTGCACCAGGCAACCCGCGACGACGACGTACTTCACCTCGCCACGGCGCTTCTTCTTCAGGAGCTCGCGGATCTTGCTCTCCGACTCCTCGCGCGCCGGCCCGATGAACGAGCAGGTGTTGAGCACCACCGTGTCGGCCGCGGACGAATCGCCGGAGACGACCAGACCCTCTTCGGCCAGGCGCCCGAGGATCAGCTCGGAGTCGATCAAATTCCTCGCGCAGCCGAGGTGGACCAGGGAGACGACGGAGGGAGCGTTCAAACGGATCCGGAGATGCTGCGGGCGCGCTCGACCTCGCAATCGGGCGCGCCCGTGAGTCTTGGGGTGGGCGGAAGGTCCGCGAGGACTGCGTCAGCCCTCGCCTGACCTCGGAGGCATCAGCGCGCGACGGCGCGGCTACGCCATTGATCGAGGGTCAGGAGTATATCCCGCCGCTGACCCCCCAAGTACGGCCCGATCAGTCCGGCGGCCTGCAGGCGGTCGAGAACGTGCGTCGCTTGCTCGAAATCCAGGCTGAACTCGCGCTGGAGCAACGAGACAGCGACGCGCTGGCGCTCGAGGAAGAGCACGCCCGACTTGTAGACGAGTTCGTCTTCCTCGGTCATCTCCGGTGCGAGCTCGGGGGCGAGCTCGCGGGCAGGGGCCTCCGGTTCGACGGCAGCAGCGGCCCGAACGGCCGGCGCGACGGGCGCGGGACGCGGCGCGAGCACGACCTCGCGCTCCTCGGCGACCACCGCGGGGGCGGCGGGCGCTTCGTTGCGCTCGCGGGCGTCGTCCTCGTCCTCGTCCTCGTCGGCGTGGCGTTCGTCGGCGTCGTCCTCGTCGGAGGCGTCGAGCTCGTCCTCATCGCGAGCCTTGGCGGCGACCGCCGGGGCTTCTTCCGCGTCGAGACCGCTGCTGGGTTCTTCGGCGAGCTCGTCGTCGCCGTCCTCGTCGTCCGAGTCGGCGGCCTCCTCGTCGTGCGCGACCTCGGCCTTCGCCGCGCGCGGAGCGGCGAACAGCGGCGCCTCGCGGCGCAGCGCTTCGTCGGCGTCTTCCTCCGCCTTTTCCTCGGCGTCGTCGCCTTCGGCGTCCTCCTCGGCCTCGTCGTCATCCGCTTCATCGACGGCCGCGGCAACGGCGGTGTCGACGGACTCGTCGTCGGCCTCATCGTCGTCCTCTTCCTCGTCCTCGTCCTCGTCCTCGTGGACAGCGGCGGCGATGGCAGGCGTCGCGAGTTCCTCGTCGTCGGACGCCTCCTCCTCGAGCTCCTCGTCGTCGAAGAGCGCGGGAGCGGCCTGCGGTGCGGCGACGGCGGCGATCGGGGCGACTTCCGCGTCCTCCGCGTCGTCGTCGGCTTCGTCTTCGTCCTCGTCGACCTCGATCGCGAGCTCGAAGCGCTCCTCGGCGAGCTCTTCCTCCTCGTCCTCGTCGACTTCCGCGTCCTCCGACGCGACCGCAGCCTGCGCGGCAACCTCGAAGCGCGGCGTTTCCTCGCCCGCGATCTCGGCGTCGAGATCCTCGTCGTCAATCCCGGTGTCGCGCGCGGCTTCTTCGAGCGCATCCTCCTTCGCCGAGGCGGCGCGCACGGTCGAGTCGCGGCGCAGCTCCTCGACCAACGTCATCGGCGTGCCGTACGCGTCGACCGGAATGTCGTCGATCGCGAGGTCGCCGGGCTGCTCCCAGCTCGGCGGCGCGATCGGCGAGTTCGCGAGCGGCTTCGAGACCGCGTTCGCGGCGCCTTCGGCCTTCGCGGGCGGCTGCGGTTCCGTCCGCGCGGCGGCGGCGCTGCTCGGGGCGGGGGTCGGGGCGGGCGTCGGGGCGAGAGGATGGCTCGCCGCGACGGTCAGCGGGACCGCCGGACCGACTTCCTCGAGCTCGTCGGCGGGTTGGACGACGACGGAGCGCTTGCCGGCGGGCTCTTGCGCGATTCCGGCGTCAACCAGATCTTCGACAACGGCGACTCCCAGCACCGGGAGATCTGCGGCAGCCCGCTGAGGCAGGGCCGGAGCTTGACTCGGATGCGCGTGTTGGGGCGGGTCATCGTGGGTGTCGAGCGGCTTCGCGCCGGTCGGCACCGGCGCCTTGTGTTGGGGATCGAGCGGGCGCGTCGCCGCGGTCGCCAGCCTCGTCGTCGCGCCGGCTTCGGTCTTCACGACCGGAAGCGGACGGCGCGGGATGAGCTCGGCGGCCTCCTCGGCCGTAACGCCCGAGCTCGCTTCCGTAGAACGATCGGCGGTCGGGGCAAGTTCCCCAACTCCTTGTTCCCCGGCGCCGTCCGAAGGCCGCAGCCAGGCGAACCAGACGGGGACGAACACGCAGATCACGCCGAGCGGGAGGCCGACGAACTTGGTGAGGTTCGTGCTCGCCCACGTGCCGATCAACTGGCCGAACACGCCGCCGTAGTCCGGATTCAACGCCCCCATCAGGATCGACGTGCCGAACGCCAGGCACACGCCGCCGATCAGGAAGGAGCGCAGCAGATTGCGCGACTGGCCGAGCAGGAACATCCGGTAGCCGAGCGCGCACGCGACGACGCCGAGCACCAGGCATGCGGGCCGGCCGAACAGGCGGATGAGCTCCTTGTCGACGATCGTCACGCCCGCGTAGTCGCTGGCGGACGCGCCTTGCCAATAGCACAAACCCACGACGACGCTGAGGAACGCGCCCGCAGCGAAGAGCGCGACGCCGGCGAGGTCGCGCTTCAGGTTCTGGTTCTTGTCATTCATCGATGCCTCCTGCGGCTCCTGGAGCTCCCTGACCCGTGGGCGCGCCGTGTTGCGCTTCCCATTGTTCGATCGTCATCAGCACCTCGCGGGCCTTGGAGCCCTTGTGATCGCTGACGATGCCCGCCTCGCCCATCATGTCGAGCAAGCGCGAGGCACGCGTGTAGCCGATGCCGAGCGCGCGCTGCAGCAAGCTCGCCGAGCCGCGCTTCGACTTGAGGATGATGCGCACCGCTTCGTCCCAGAGGTCGTCTTCGAGCGCGGTCTCGAAACCGCCGGCCTGCGAGCCGGGCGCATTGCTGCCGCTCGCGACCTGGATCAGCTCTTGGCTGAAGTTCGGCGCCGATTCCTTGCACACGAAGTCGACGAGGTGCTGGATCTCGTGATCCTCGACCAGCGCGCCTTGCACGCGTTTGATTTTCGAGGACTGCGGCGGGTTGTAGAGCATGTCGCCGCCGCCGAGCAGCTTCTCCGCGCCCATCGCGTCGAGGATCACGCGGCTGTCGACCTTCGAAGCGACCTGGAACGCGATGCGCGTCGGCAGGTTGCCCTTGATCACGCCGGTGATCACGTCGGTCGACGGACGTTGCGTCGCGAGGATCACGTGGATGCCGACCGCTCGCGACTTCTGCGCGAGGCGCGTGATCGCCTGCTCGGCTTCCTTCTTCGACTGCATCATCAAGTCGGCGAACTCGTCGATCACGACGACGATGTACGGGACGTGGCGAGGCGTGCGCTCGTCGCTCCACGCGTCGCCCATGCGTTCTTGGAGCTCGGCCTCGCTGAGCGCGTTGTAGCCCTTGATGTTCTTGACGCCGACCTGGCTGAAGAGCTCGTAGCGACCTTCCATCTTCTCGACGGCCCACGCGAGCACGTTGGTCGCCTGACGCATGTCGGTGACCACCGGCAGCATCAGGTGCGGGATGTTCGCGAACGCCTGGAGCTCGACCATCTTCGGGTCGATCAGGATCGCCTGCACGTCGTGCGGGCTGCGCGTCAAGAGCAAGCTCGCGAGGATCGTGTTGATGCAGACCGACTTGCCCGAGCCCGTCGTGCCCGCGATCAAGAGGTGCGGCATCTTCGCGAGGTCGTCGACGATCGAATTGCCTTCGACATCGACGCCGAGGAACAGCGGCAGCGCGATCTGCTTCGAGTCGTAGGCCTTTTGCGAGACGAGCTCGCTGATCCGCACCTTGCGGCGCTGCATGTTCGGCACCTCGATGCCGATCGTCGCCTTGCCGGGGATCGGCGCGATCACGCGCACGCTCTGCGCGCGCAGCGCGGCGGCGATCTCCTGGCTGAGCTGCGTGACCTTGTTCAGGCGTGTGCCCTGCGCGACCTCGAGCTCGAAGAGGATGACCGTCGGGCCGAGCTGCGCGCTGACGACGTTGGCGTCGACGCGGAAGCTCTTCAGCGCGTTTTCGAGCTTGCGCGCCGCGTCCTGCACGCCGCGGTTGTCGGTGCCCACGTCGCGCTCGGGCGGTTCGAGCAGATCGAGCGGCGGCAGCTTCCACGGGCCCGACGGCGGCCGCGGACGCTCGGCAGCGGCCTTCTTGACGATCGCCTTCGGCAGGCGCGCCTTCTTCGGCGTCGCGGCGGGGACGAACGCAGGCTCGTCCTCGTCGTCCGCTTCCGCCGCTGCTCCTTCGGCCGCGTCGTCGTCGTCGAGGTCCTCGTCGTGGACGACGCGCTCGCGCGGCGGGTCGACCTCGTCGTCGTCCTCGTCATCATCGTCGTGCGCGATCGGCGTCGGCAGCGGCGGCGCGACCTCGTCGTCGTCTTCATCCTCGAGCAGCGGCGCCGCGGCGGCCTTGCGCGCGGCGGGCGTGAGCTCCTCGACCGTGACGTTCGCCGCGGCCTCCTCGACGTCGTCCTCGTCGGGCACGATCGTCTTGCTGTCGGCGGCGCGCGCTTCGGCGAGCGACTTCGCGCTCTCGCCGATCGGTGCGCCGCGCAGGAAGTCCCAGAGGCCGAGCGCGAGCCCGCTCGTCCAGTTCCACGACGCGCGCACGAACGACTCGCCGCGTTCCTCGCGGCGTCGATCGGCCCACTCGCGCAGCGCGACGATCGACGGATAGAACGCCATCTCGGTCGCGAGCATGAACGACACCAGCGCGAGCAGCGGCATCAGGATCCACAGGCCCGGCGCGCCGAACTTCTCCTGCATCACCGGGACGAGCACGTGCGCGAGCCAGCCGCCGACGCCGTACGGCAGACGGTTGGTGAAGCCGACCGACTCGCCGAACGCCATCTCCAGCAGCATCGCGAGCGCGAACACGAAGCTGACGCCGCCGAACGCGCGTACCCACGGCGACGGCACGGCCTTGCGCGCGACCAGGATCGCGCCCCAACAGCCCGCGATCCACGTGAAGAGCAAACCCGCGAGGCCCGAGATGCTGAGCGCGACCTGCGCGAGGTAGAAGCCGAGCTTGCCGCCCCAGTTCAGCCCGGACGCATCGGGATCGGTGTAGGGCCGGTAGTAGCTGATCATCGCGAGGAACAGCCAGATCGAGCCCGCGAGCAACACGAGGCCCTTGATCTCCTGCGCACGATCCGACGGCGGGGCCCCGTCGTCGCGACCGACGATCAACGTCTTCGCGACGAGGCCGAGTCGCGCGAAGAAGCCCTGCTTCTTCGCGCTCTTGCCTTCACGCTTGCGCGTTCCGGCCTGCGCCATCGATCGTCTGTCTCCTCCGTGCGCGACGAGTCGCGGACGTTACGGCGTGCGAAGCGCGGCGAGCAGGAGCTCGACGAGCTCGCGCGCCACGCGTTCCTTGGTCTGGTTTCGGATCCGTCGCAGGCCGCCGCGCGCATCGAGCACGGTCACGGTCGTCGTCCGAGCATTCAGGGCGCTCTCGTCGTTCAGGACGATGTAGTCGAGCCCCTTCCTCTCGAGCTTCTTCCGCGCGCGGCGCTCGCCGTCGGCGGTCTCCAACGCGAAGCCGATCGCCAAGCGTCGGCCCCGTCGTCTTGCGACGCTCGCGAGGATATCGGGATTCCTAGTCAATTCCAGGCGCACGCGCTTCCCTCCGCGATCCTTCGCGCGCCACTTGCCGGCGAGACGACGCGTCGGACGGAAGTCGGCGACCGCGGCGGCCATGATCAGCGCGGCGGCGCGAGCGAACGCGCGTCGCGTCGCGCCGAGCATCTCTCGCGCACTGACGACATCGACACGTTCGACGCCGCGCGGCGTCGCGAGCGCGACCGGCCCCGCGATCAGCGTGACCTCGCAGCCGAGCTCGGCCGCAGCCGCGGCGAGCGCGAAGCCCATCCGCCCGCTCGACTCGTTGGTCAGGAACCGGACCGGATCGATGTACTCCCGTGTCGGCCCGGCGGTGATCACGACCCTCGGCCCCCGGCCGCCCCGCGCTCGCGTCTTCGGTCCCAAGCTCGGCGGAGCATACTCCCGAGTGCGTCGGCTCCGAACCACGCGCGGCGTCGCGTGACGACCGTCCCGCCGAGCCGCGTGTCACCCTCCGCGCGGCGACGCGGCGTGCCCGCGGCGCCGGACGGTGGCGCGATCGAGCGGCTGAACCGCGCGAGGCCGAGCGCTGGACGACTCGCCAGGCGCGGCCGCGAGCGCTCGTGAGCCCCGCGAGGCGCTCGTGACCGCCCCGGAGCCGCCCGACACGCCGCCGGAGCCCACCGGGAGGCCCACGATGCAACTCGCTGGCCTAAAACGGGTTAGAACGCTCCATCGAGGCCCTCACCGGCGTTCCGACGCGCCGCGGGTCGCCCCGAGCGACCGCGACGAGCCGCCGGCCACCCCCGGCCACCGACGTCGCCTTACGCGAGCTCAGCGCGCCGCCAGCGCCGCCCGAACCGCCGCCTCGACCTCCGCGTGCGCGGTCGGCGCCGCGCCGTAACGGGACAAGAGCCTCCGCCCGTCGGGCCCGAAGAGATGCAGCGTCGGCAGCGCGTTGACGTCGCCGAAGCGGCGCGCGACTTCCGGCGTCGCGAACCCGAACCGGAGCCTCGGCAGGTCGGCGGCGAGCGCGCGCACGTCGGACTCGTCGGACTCGACCGCGGCGGCGAGCACGACGACGCGCTCGCCGAACTCGGCGCGCAACTCGTCGAGGAACCGCAACGTCGTGCGACACGGCGGACACCACGTCGCCCAGAACTCGACGACGACGACCTTGCCGGCGAGCTCGGCCCGCTCGACCCGGGCGCCCGCGAGGTCGCGCAGCTCGAACTCGGGCAGGGCCTCCGGCTCGGTCGCGGTCGCCGCGAGCTCTCCCGCCGTCGCGCCGGGCACCGCCTCACCCGCGAGCGCGAGCCTCAACACGCGCCGCAGGTCGTCTTGGAGCCGCGCGTGGCTCTCCGCGGACTTGAACGGCGTGTAGCGACCGTCGCCCGCGCCCTCACCGCGGCCGTAGAAGCCGAAGTCCTTCGGCTTCGCGACCAGCACGTCGTTCACGAACAACGCCGGGTAGCGCGTGACGCCGAAGCGCCGCGCGACCTCCGAGTTGCCGTAGTCCTCCGACACGAACCGCGCGCGCCCGCCGAACTCCGCCACCACGCTCTTCGCCAGCAGACCTGCTGGATCGGAGAGGTTTCATGTGTACGGCCAGCGCACGAGCGTCACGACCACGTCGACGCGCGGCGCGGGCGCTGCGACCGCCGGCGCCGCCCAGACGTCGAGGTACGGCGCGAGCGCGGCGGTCGCCATCGCCGCGACGTCGAGCGCACCGTTCGCGAGAGACTCCGCCGCGCGTTGCTCGAACGCGAGCGCGAGCGTGTGATCGAACGCGAGCTCGTCCCGGCGCTGTGCGAAGCGCGTCAGGCTCGACTCCAACTCCGGCGCCGTCGTCTTGGAGAGGTCGGTCAGGCCGGCAAAGCGCTGCTCGGCCTGCAGGAAGCGCAGCAGCGCGCCGTGGAAGAGCCCGGCGTCGTCGAGTTCGCGCGCTTCCTCGAGCGTGCCGGCGGCGGCGATGAACTCGGCGTGGCGCTCGATCGAGAGCGGCGGGTGATACAGAGCGAGCAAAGCGCCGTCGAGGCGATCGAGTTCGGCGCGGAGCGAGCGCACCGGCGGGGTGTTCGCCGTCGTGTTCACCTTCGACTTCGCCCCTCCGTCCCCCGCCGCGTTGCCCGCCGCGTGCGACGGAGCGCTCGACGGCTCGCCCGGCGGCGCCTCCGACGGCGCAAGGCGCGCGCAGAGCTCGAGAAGCTCGCGCTCGGCGTGCGCGAGACCGAGGTAGAAGAGCCCGGACTGCGGCGTCGTGCTCTTCGCGTAGTCGAGGCTCGCGTTGCGCAGCACGTCGGCCTTGACCACCGCCGCTTCGGCGAGCGCGCGAACGAGCGCGGGCCGGATCGCGGCCGAACGCGCGCGCAGTTCCGTCGACCGCGCGGCGCCGAATTCGGCGCTCGAAGCGTTCCAGAGCTTCTCGAACTCCGCGAGGTCCGCGCGAGCGGAAGCGTGCTCGCGCACGAAGCTCATCGCGCTGACGTTCTCGAACGCATAGGTGAACGTCAGCAGCGCGAGCTCGCGCCGCTCGGCCGCGAGCGCGCCGCGCGTGCGCTCGAGCAAGCTCTCGACGCCGGGTAGGAGCTCGCCCCAGAGCGCGTCGTCGGAAGGCATCGCGGCCGCGACGCTCTCGGTCGTCGCGAGCGCGAGCTGCAGCGGCTCGTCGCCCGCGACGGACCCGCGCGCGAACGCGGCGAGACACGCGGAGATGCAAACGACACGTGCGATTCGAAGCGTGATGGTGAGCACGCGCCCACGCTAACCGTCGTCGTCGAGCGCCGGCCGCTCCGCGCAAGTCAAACCGACGTCAAGCGCCTCCG
>JACRIN010000071.1 GCA_016220085.1 Planctomycetota bacterium | reverse complement strand
CTGCGCCCGGCGCGGTCGCTGTCGTCGCCGAGCCGCACGCGCCCGCGGCGCCCGCCGCTGCGACGAAAGCGCCGACGCCGATCTACGACGAGCACGCTGACGCGAAGGCCGACCTCGCCGCCGCGCTCGCGAAGGCGAAGAAGGAGAACCGTCGCGTGCTCGTGCAGTGGGGCGCCAACTGGTGCGGCTGGTGCACGTTGCTCGACAAGGCGTTCAAGAGCGACGCGAAGCTCGGGCGCAAGCTGATGTACGAGTACGACCTCGTGCACGTCGACATCGGACGCTTCGACAAGAACGTCGAGCTCGCGACCAGCTACGGCGCCGACCTCGAGGGCAACGGCGTGCCGTTCCTGACGGTCCTCGACGCCGACGGCAAGCCGCTGGCGAACCAGGAGACCGGCTCGCTCGAATCCGACGTGCCGGACGCGCGCGAGCACGACGTCGCGAAGGTGCTCGCCTTCCTCGAGAAGCATCAAGCGCCTTACCTCGCGGCCCAAGACGTCCTCGCCGCGGCGCTCGCGCGCGCGAAGCGCGAGGACAAGCGCGTGTTCCTCCACTTCGGCGCGCCGTGGTGCGTGTGGTGCCATCGCCTCGAGGATTGGATGGCACAGGAGCAGGTCGCCGCGCTGCTCGCGAAGGATTTCGTCGACGTCAAGATCGACCAAGATCGGACGACCGGCGCGGAGGAGCTGCAGAAGAGCTATCCGAAGAGCGCCGAGGCCGGCATCCCGTGGTTCGCGTTCCTCGACGCCGACGGCAAGACGCTCGTCGACAGCACGATGCCCGACGGCAACAACACCGGCTATCCGGCGGCGGAAGCCGAAGTCGCCTACTTCGTCACGATGCTCGACGCGGCGCGCGTGCGCTTGACATCCGACGACGTCGCGGCGCTGAAGAAGTCGCTCGACGACGAAGCGGCGCGCTTGAAACTGCGGCGCTGAGCGACCGCGACGCTACTTCGGGGCTTCCGACGGGAAGCTCTGCACCGGCTTCAGACGCAGCGCGAGCAGTTGCTTCGCGCACTGTTCGCGCGCGCGCGCGTCGGTTTCGTCGCCGCGGGTGGACGAACCGATCGTCGCGGCGCACAGTCGGCGCGCGTCGATCTAGGACTTCTTCTTCGCGCCGCGCAGGCGCAGGTACGCCTCGATGAATTCGTCGAGGTCGCCGTCGAGGACGTTCTGGATGTTGCCGACCTTCAGCTCGGTGCGGTGGTCGTTGACCATCTGGTACGGGTGCATCACGTACGAGCGGATCTGGCTGCCGAACTTGACCTCACCCTTCGCGCCGTAGAGCGCGCTGAGCTCCTTGTCGCGCTCCGCCTGACGCATCTGAAGGATCTTCGCCTTGATCATGTTCTTCGCCATCTCGCGGTTCTTGAGCTGCGAGCGCTGCACCTGACACCGCACGACGATGCCGGTCGGAATGTGCGTCATGCGCACCGCCGATTCGACCTTGTTGACGTTCTGGCCGCCGGCGCCGCCCGACCGCATCGTGTCGACTTCGAGTTCGGAGTCCTTCAGCTCGACCTCGGTGATCTCGTCGTCGAGCTCGGGCGTCACGTCCGCCGCGGCGAACGCGGTGTGACGGCGCGCCTGCGCATCGAACGGACTGATCCGCACGAGCCGGTGCACGCCGATCTCCGCCTTCAAGTAGCCGAACGCGTACTCCCCGATGACGTGGATCGTCGCGGAGCGGATGCCGCCTTCGGGTTCGGGCGTGAGCTCGACTTCCTCGACCGTGAAGCCCTTGCGCTCGGCCCAGCGCGAGTACATGCGCAGCAGGATCGCCGCCCAATCGCACGAATCGACGCCGCCGGCGCCGGGCGAGATCTGGACGAACGCGCTGTTCCTGTCGTTCCGCTCGCCGAGCATCAAACGGAAGTCGAGCGCGGCGAGGTGCTTGTCGACGTCGACGAACGCCTTGTCGATCTCCGCCGACACTTCGGCGGCGCCGGCTTCGCGGCCCATCTCGGCGAAGAGCTCGACGTCCTCCAGGAGCTTCTCGGTCTTCTCGATCGGCTCGACGACGGCGCGGACCGACTTCTTCTCGTTGATCAGCTTCTTCGAACGCTCTTGGTCGGCCCAGAAGGCGGGCGCGTTCTCGGACTCGGTGATCTCGGCGAACCGTCTGGCTAGTCCGGCGTAGTCAAAGCCCCTCCTTCAGCCCTTGGAGGCGGCTTCGGGAGTCACGGGCGCGTTGCAGGTAGTCGTCGAGCGATGCCATGGGGCGGCGATCTTAGAGTCGCCGCCGCTCGGTCGCAACGCGGGCTACTTCTGCGCGATCGGCTTCTCGGGGCGCGCGAGCCAATCGAGCACGCCATCTTCGCCGATCAGTCGCTCGATCTCGGCGCGCGCGCGCGGCACGGCGGAGGAAACGACCTCGCAGCCGGTTTCGGTGACGATCACGACGTCCTCGATGCGGATGCCGATCTGCGTGTCGGGCTCGTAGAGCCCGGGCTCGACCGTGAACGCGACGCCGGGGACGAGCGGTTGGTCGTAATCGCCGACGTCGTGGACCTCCATGCCGATGTAGTGGCACGGGCCGTGGCGTTGGAGCTTCGACACGCCGCGAGCCTTGAACACCGCGCTGCAAGCATGCGAGACCTCGGCGATCGTCGCGCCGGGCTTGGCTGCGGCGATGCCGGCCGCTTGGGCTTCGAGGACGATGTCGTAGAGCTCGGCTTGGCGCGCGGAGAACGAACCGTCGGCCGGCCAGGTGCGCGTGATGTCGCTGACGTAGTGGTCGACCTCCGGCGCGTAGTCGATCAACACCACTTCACCGTCGAGCAGCGTGCGGCTCGACGCCATGTAGTGCAGGACGAGCGAGTTGAGCCCGGAACCGACGATCGCGTTGTACGCGGCGCCGCTCGCGCCCTCTTTCTGTTGCACGAAGCTCATCAGCGCCTCGAGCTCCCACTCGCCGACGCCCGCGCGCGTCGAGCGCATCGCCTCGGCCATCGCGAGCGCGCCCGAACGACCCGCGCGGCGCATCGCGGCGATTTCCTCGGTCGTCTTGACGCGCCGCAGCTCGTTCAGCACCGGCGTCAGGTCCTTGACGTCGGCTTGGAAGAGCTCGCGCAGCCGATCGGCGAGCTGATCCTCGCGACTCTTGCGGCCGTCGAACGGATCGCGCGCCTGCGCGGCGTCGACCTCGGAGGCCTGATCGAAGCACGCGGTCAACGCGACGTGCGGGTGCGTCGAGATCCAGACGCGCTTGTCGGACTGGGTGAGCGTCTCGAGTTCCTTCACGAGCTGCGAGCTCTTCCTGATCTCGTCGACGCCGGTGAGCTCCTTCACCCATTCGTCGCTCGCGTCCCAGAGCTCGCCTTCCCAGCTCTCCTCCATCTTGTTGCGCGCCGGGAGGTAGAGCGTGGTGCGCGCGGTCGCGACGTCGATCACGACGCTCGCGTTCGGACTCTCGATGCCGGTCAAGTACCAGAAGACCTTGTCCTGCGTGAAGCGTCGATAGTCGCGCGGCTTCGAGAGGCCGCGCACGAGCACGACGCCGCCTTCGAGCTTCGCCGCGAGCGCCTTGCGCCGCGAACCGTGGAACTCCTTGCCGAGCCCGCAGACCTGACGGCCGTCGCCGGGGCGCTCGACGCTGCGCGTCGCTTGAGCCGTCGTCGGGAGCGCGCACGCGAGCGTCGTCGCGGCGACGAGAAGCGTTCGGAGCAGCGCGAGACGGACTTTCATGCGGCCGAGAATAACCCTACGCTCCGGCGCGCGGCGTAAGAGTCGCGAACAGGATCCTGCGCCGGCGCGCGCGACGAAACCTCGACCCAGCATGAGCAAGAAAGTCCGCATCGGGCGCAAGCTCGGCCTCGCGGCGGCGACCGGCGTCCTCGCGCTCGTCGCGCTCGAGTTCGGACTGCGGACCTTCCGTCCGGTGACGTTCATGCGGCCCGAAGTCCCGCAGGGCGAAGCGCGCGTGGACTGGCACGGCACGATCCATCGGCCGAGCGCGACGCCGGGGCTCGCATACGAGCTCGCGCCCGGGCTCGATCAAGAGTCGCTCGGCGTGCGCGTCGTCACCAACTCGCTCGGCATGCGCGATCGCGAGCCGCTCGCGGAGACGACGCCCGAGTTGTTCCGCGTGCTCGCCGTCGGCGACTCGGTGACGTTCGGGTATCGCGTCCCGGAGCCCAACTGCTTCGTTACCGAGCTCGAGGGGCTGCTCGGAACCTCGTCGCTCGCGCGCGGACGGGTGTTCGACGTGCTCAACGTCGGCGTGTCGGGCTACTCGACGCGCGACGAGCTCGCGGCGTTCGAAGGGAAGTGGCTCGCGCTCGCGCCGAAGCTCGTGCTGCTCGACTACTGCATCAACGATCCGGAGATCGAGCCGATGCAGCCGCTGCAGCGCGTGTTCGTCGCGCCGGCGTGGTGGCAGCACAGCCACGTGCTGCGCTTCCTCGCCGCGAAGTTGCAAGCGAAGCGCGTGCGCGAGCTCGGCGGCGGCAACTACTTCCGCTACCTGCACGCGCCGAGCGAGCCGTCGTGGCGGAGCGTCGCGGCTTCGTTCGAGCGCTTCGCGGAGCTCGGCCGCGAGCGCCGCATCCCGATCGTGCTCGTGATCCTGCCGATGTTCTCGCCGGCGCCGTGGAGCGAGTACCCGTTCCGCGGCGTGCACGCGCAGGTCGCGGCCGAAGGCGCCAAGCACGGCTTCGCGGTGCTCGACCTGCTCTTGCGCTTCGAGCGCGAGGACCCCGCGACGCTCTTGATCGACGAACAGGACTCGCACCCGAACGCGCACGGCCATCGCTTGGCCGCCGACGAGATCTTGCGCTTCCTCCAGAGCGAGCCCGAGCTCTTTGCCGCGCGCTGACGCGTTAGGATCCGCGGGATGCGCATCGAACTGCCGACGATCGAAGGCCGCTTCGTGCGCCGCTACAAGCGCTTCTTCGTCGACGTGCTGCTCGCCAACGGCGAGACGATCGTCGCGCACTGCCCGAACACGGGCTCGCTCGCCGGCTGCCTCGTCGAGGGAGCGCGCGTCGTCTTGCGCGACTCGCAGAACGACGCGCGCAAGCTGCGCTACGTGTTCCAGGCGATCGAGGTCGGGAGGACGCTCGTCAACGTCGACACGTCGTTGCCGAACCACGTCGTATTCGAGGCGGTCGAGCGCGGCAAGCTTCCGGAGCTCACCGGCTACGCACGCGTCGAGCGCGAGAAGAAGTACGGCAAGGCGAGTCGCATCGACCTGCTCTTGACGGGCAAGAAGGGCGAGCTCTGCTACGTCGAGGTCAAGAACACGACCTACGCGATCGGAACGTGTGCGCGCTTCCCCGACGCGGTGACCGAACGCGGGCTGAAGCACCTCGACGAGCTCGGGAACATGGTCGAACGAGGCCACCGCTCGGTGCAGTTCTTCTTCGTCAGCCGCGCGGACTGCCGCGAGTTCCGCCCCGCCGACGAAATCGATCCCGCGTACGCGGCGGGCCTCCGCCGAGCGACGAAGCGCGGCGTGGAGGTGCTCGCCTACGACGCGCGCGTCGCGCCGGATCGCCTGGAGATCCGCAAGCGCCTGCCGGTCCAGCTCTAGGTTGAAACACCTCTCCGCCGAGGCCCCCAGAGGCGTTGACGTTCGTAGCAGCCGAGCGCGCGCTCGGAGGTCAAGCGCGAGTCGTTCGGCGACCGAAAGAGGCAGCGAATTCACTCTCGTCAGCGCGAGCGCCCCCCCGTCCTTCACGATGTCCCTCTGCCAGACCTACAGCATCCAGGAGCAGGGCCTCGCCCTGCGCCGTCGCTTCATCCAACTCGACGACGCCGACGTTCGCGCGCTCGCAGCGCTGCGCAAGTGGGCGGACCGCAACGCGGCCGCGATCGCGCGCGAGTTCTACGACTTCCAGTTCGCGTTCGAGCCGACGGCGGAGTTCTTCCGCGCGCACGCCGCGAACCGCGGGCTCCCGGTGGAGGTGCTTCGGCGCGCGCTCGAAGCCGCGCAAGGCGGCTACTTCCGTCAGATCTTCGAAGAGGCGGCGACCAACGGCACGTTCGGTTGCAGCTACTTCGAGCGGCGACTGCACGTCGGACAGCTCCACAACGCGATCGACCTGCCGCTGAAGTGGTACGTCGGCAGCTATCCGCTCTACTTCCAACTCGTGCGCAAGTACTTGCGGCGTGAGTTCCGCTGGACGCCTTGGAAGCGCGAGCGCGCGGAAGAGGCAATCGTGCGGGTGATGAACCTCGACCTTCAGGCGGTCTCGGACGCGTTCTTCTACGACTACCTCGGCTCGATCGGGCTCGACCTCGCGCGCGTGAAGGTCGATCGCCCGGAGCACGACCTCTCCGAGCACTACGCGGAGCTCAAGGACGTCGTGCGCAGCGCGTTGACCGAGTCGCTGCACGCCAGCACGGAGCTCGTCGACGCCAGCCGCACGATCTCGGACGCGACCGCGGCGCTCGCGGCGGCCTCCGAGGAGCAAGCAGGCTCGCTTGAGGAGATCTCGGCGACGATCGCGGAACTCTCGCGCGCCGCGACCGAGACCGAAGGCAACGCTCGCCGCGGCTGGGAGCTGACCGGCAGCAAGAACGACGAATCGGGCGAGTCGATGGTCGCGGTGATGGGCCAGATTTCGCAGAGCTCGCGCCAGATCGCGTCGATCATCGGCCTGATGGACGAGATCGCGTTCCAGACCAACCTGCTCGCGCTCAACGCCGCAGTCGAAGCCGCGCGCGCCGGTGAGCAAGGTCGCGGCTTCGCCGTCGTCGCGGAGGAGGTCCGCAACCTCGCGCTGCGCTCGGCGACGTCCGCGCGCGAGATCAAGGGGTTGATCCAGAACACCGTCATTCGCGTCGACAGCGGCGTCAGCTGCGTCGAGCGACTGAGCGGCATCATCCAGACGGTCGCGAAGTCGAACGATTCGCAATCGCGCGGGTTCCAGGAGACCAACGTCGCGATGCGCGAGATGGACAAGGCGACGCAATCGAGCGCCGCGCGCTCGAGCGAGCTCGCGGAGACGTCGCGCTCGCTCGCGGAAGCCGCGCAGCGACTCGCGGGCACGCTCTCGCAATTCCGACTCGACTCGGAAGGCGCCTGACCGCGCCGCTCGACTACTGGTCTTGGCCGACGGACTCACCCGCGGCGGCGAGGCGTACGGCCTCGATCGCGGCGGCGAGCTTCGTCGGGTCGAGCTCGAGCTCGAAGCGCTGCACGCCCGGCCGTGACGCGACCTCGATCAGCGCTTCGACGCCTTGGACCTGCTCCCAGGACTGGTTCTCCTCGTCGCCGGCGACCGCGTAAAACGTCACCGTCGCCGTGCCGATCATCGGGAGCTGTGCCTCACCCTCGCCGTTCGCGTCGAGCTCGATCCAAGCGCTGTCCTCGCCGTTCGGACCCTTCGCAGCGACCGACGCGCCGAGACTGATCCCCGGCGGCAACGACGGCACGGGTCGCACCACGATCCGCGCGCGCGGCGAGCGGCGCAGCACGACCGTCTGATCCGCGAGAACTTTCTCCAAACGCACGACGCAAAACCCCTCGGCCTGCAAGCGGACGTTCGCACCGCTGCCGTCGTGCGCGACGGTGGCCTTGCCGTTGATGATCGGGCCCCACTCGTGGCTCGACTCGCCGGCGGCGTTCTTGAGCTCGCGCATGAACCAGCCGCGCGGCACGGGCTCTTGGTTCTCGTCGACGATCGTCAGCCGCACGACGAAGTGCGTGCCGCGCAGATCGATCGGATCGAGCCGCGGATCGCGCGTCACCTCGCCGGCGCGCACGACGACGTCCGGAACGCCGCTCATGTCGTTCCAGCTCGACTGGTTGCGCAGCGAGACCGAGTAGGTGCCCGGCAAGAGCCGCCGCACCGCGAACGAGCCGTCCGCCGCGACATCGCCCATCGCGCTATCGAGCTGCAGCGTCGGATCCGAGAACTGCGCGGAGACCACCATCGACTCGACCCCTCCCGCACCGTCGCGCACGACCCTGCCGACGATCGCACCGGTCGTCAGCAGGCGCACGACGAGCTCGCCGTCGCCGCGGCGCGTGACGAGCGGCAGGCTCCGCCGATCGCCGATCGAGGCGGAAACCTGGAACTCGTCGCCGACGGGCTTGCCGCGGAGCTCGAAGTGTCCTTGCTCGTCCGTCCGCGCGCTCGCCCACCAGCCTTCCTCGTCGTCGAAGAACTGTTCGTTTTCCTCGGTCGTGTGGGTCTGTCCGCTGACCGACGCGCCCGCGACGAAAAGGCCGGCTTCGTCGACGACGACGCCCGCGAGCAACACCGGGAGCTCCGTGAACACGAGGTCGCCGAGTTCGAGAACGCCCTTCGGCACCGGGGACGTCAGCGGCAACGAAACGCGCGACGCCGCGCCGGACTTCGGGTCGCGGCTCTCGGCAACCAGCGTCAGCGACTGCGTCGGCTCACCTTGCACTTGCGTGTCGAGTCGGAACCGCCCCTCGGCGTCGGTTTGGACCGAACCGAGCGACTGAACCCACGAGTTGTCTCCGCTCACGCGAATCCGGAGCTCGAGCTGTCGCGCGGCGAGCGGCGTGCCGGCGAGGTCGAGCGAGCGCCCGACGAACGTGACGACGTCGCGACCGAGCCGCAGCTCGAGTTCGACTTTCTCCCCGGCGCGCGTCGGACCGCGACCGCGCTCCTGCTGGAGCGCCCAGTTCCCGGGCCGCCGCGCGGCGGCGACGAGCTCGGCACCGAGCTCGACGAACGGAAAGAACGCGACGCCGTCGTGAACGTCGATCAGGGTCGCCGCACCTCGATCGGCGCGACGCCGTTGCTTCTCGTCGGCGCCGGGGAGCTGCGCGTCGAGCGTCACGTCGAACGACTCGGCTGCGAGCTCGCCGCGCTCGTCGAGCAGGCGCACTTCGCACGAACCGGTCGCCGGCAACACGAGACGGATCGGTTCCGACGGCAGCGTCGCGAGATCGATCGTCGCACCGATCGGCTTCACCGCCGCGATCGCGAGCGCGACCATCCACTCTTGCGCGCCGCCTTGACCGAGCACCGAATCGACGTGCCGCAGCCGCGCGACGCCGTCGGACGACGTGCGAGCCCGCAGGCGGTCTTGCCCGTTGCCCCAGTAGCTCGAACGCAACGCCACGGGCACGTCGCCGACCGGTTGGCCCGCGCCGTCGACGACGAGCACGGCGATTTCGCGATCGCGCTCGAGCTGAACTTCGATCTCGGGCTCGCAGTCCTCGGTCGACGTCGTCATCCCCCACCAACCGGGCGCGGAGGCGATCACGGCGAAGCTCGACTTCGGCTGCGGGATCTCCGCGCGCCCGTGCTCGTCCGCGACGACCTTGCGCGCGCCGGCGGCGACGCGCGCTTCGAGCTCGCCGTCGACGAACCACGACCAGAGTCGGTACGCCATCGCATCCGCCTCGGGGAACTCGGCCCACGCGAACTCGACGCCGGGGATCGCTTCGATCGAGCCCGCGCGCAACGCACGCAGCACGAGCTTCGGCCCGACGATCGGCGCGGGCTCGTTCGTCGCGGCGGACGCGGCCGCGGCGTTCGCGACGCTCGCGCGCTCGGCCTCGCGCTCGTTCTCGCTCTCGTTCGAGCCCAGGCGCTGCGTCTGGCGCGCGTCGCCGCCCTCGGGTCCGCCGCTCGCCACGGTCGCAGCGACGACGTTGCCGCTCGGTTGCGCGCGCATCGACACCCAAACCAGCACCGTCATGACGACGGCGATCGCGACGACGACCCAGCGAACGGGCGAACGAGATTGCGAGCTCGACATGGCTGCGATTCTCCCCTCGCGCGCGACGCTTCGCCACCGCACGGCGCACGCGCGCGGCGAGAGCGTGGAGAAGAGTGCGCTCAGGCTCCCGGGCGGGACGCGGCCGACCACGGGTCGGGGATCGGCAGCGGGGGAACGAGTTCGCGGCTGGTCTCCGCGGTCGCGGCGTAGCGCGCGCCGCGGACCAGCGTACGCCACGCGAGCGCGACGAAGCCGACCCCGGCGAGCGCGAGCACGCTTCCGACGCCCGCGTCCGCGTCGAGCGAGCGCTCGAGCGGCAGTTGGACCCGCGCGCAGAGCCACAGCCCCGCCGCCTCGACCACGATCAACGCGAGCAACGGCCCGAGCGTGCGCACCGGATGCGCGACCACCAACGCGAGGCTCTCGAGCCCCGCCCAGAACGCCGACGAGCCGTCGAGGAGCGCGAGCTTCGTGCGCGTGTAGTCCGCCCAGGAGAGCACGAGGCCGAAGAGCAACGCGTAGAGCCCGTCCTGAACCCAAGTCAGCGTCACCGCGGAGCGCTCGGAGACGAACTCCTCGTTGTCACGGATGCCGACCAAGCCTTCCTTCACCAGCACGACCCACGCGTCGCCATAGACGAGCCAACCGCACAGCGCGAGCAAGCAGAGCGTCAGCAACCACACGCGCACGAACCGCCCGAAGAACCGCGCTCCGCCGCCGAGGAAGCGCGCGAGGACGTTGCCCGACAGCCGATCGTGGAACAGCGTCAGCCACCCGCCCGCGCAGAACGCGCCGACGAGCATCGCGACGAGCGCGAGCACGGAGAGCACCGCGCGCGCCGACGTCGACAGCGCGTCGAGCGCGACGCGGTTGTCCGCGCGGAACGTCTCGTCGAGGTTCGCGACCAGCGCGCCGGGCTCGTAGCGATGCTCGATCAGCCCCGCGAAGCCCCCGAGGTACGGCAGCGCAGCCGTGAGCGCGAGCAGCGCGGTGACGAGCGCCGCCGCGAGCCACGCCGCGCGTTGGCGGAAGGCGCGAGCGAGCGCGACGAGGACCAGCGGTCCGTGCTCCATCGCGTCAGCCCCCGATCCCGGCCTGCCAGTGCAGCACGTGCGCGAAGCGAGCGGCCGCCCGCTCGAACCAACGCGCCGGCGCGACCTCGTCGACGGCGTCGTACCACGCGTTGTTCGAGCGATCGAGATCCAGCGCGTAGCCTCGCTCGGGATCGACGACCGCGGAGACGAGCTTCCGACTGCCCTTGCGCACGAGCCTCAACCACGCGCACTTGCTCTGCTCGGCGCGCGTCCACACGACGTCCTCCCGCGCGCCGTCCTCGAACGTCAACCGCACGACGACCGGCAGCTCGTACTCGCCGCGGCTCGCGACCAGCACCTCGGCGACCCACGGCACGTCGGCGGCGCTCCGCGCGAGCTCTCGCGGCTCGCCCTCGGCTTCGATCATCACGCCGCGCGCCGCCGCCTCCTTGCGTTGGTCGACGGAGACGCGCCAATCGATCGAACCCGCCTCGCGCGCCACTTGCGCGAAGTACCACGACACGTCGACACCCGCGGCGGCGTTGAAACCGGCGAAGAAGTCGTCGGGAGTCGGATGGCGGAAGCGATAGGCCTCCGAGTAGCCGCGCAAGCCGCGCAGGAACACGTCCCAGCCGTCGGTGCCGGGCCACTCGGCGCTGATCGCGGCGGGCAGCGAGCGCAGCATCGTCGCCGGCTTGTTGTACGCGTTGACGCGATAGCCCAGCGAGTCGGCGTAGAGCCACGCGTGAGTGTCCATCGCGTCGCGATCCGGATCGGAGAGGAAGCGCGTGCGATCGCCCCAGCGCGGATCGTCCCACTGCGACGCGAACGTCAGCGCGGGCTGGTCGCGCCACCGATCGAGCAGGCCCGACGAACGGATCGGATGCCATTCGAGCACCGGGACCGTGCGCGCGGAGAGCGCATCGCCCCACGCGCCGCCGCCGGGCGCCGGCGTGTACGTCACGCCGTCGACGAAGAGCTCGGAGTACTGCGTCGTGCCGCGACGCAGGCCGAACGCGTGCACGAGCGTCTCCGACGTCGTGAACGTGTTGAAGCCCTCGTCGAGCCACGCCGACTCGAATTCGTTGTTGCCGACGAGCCCGTACCAGAACTGGTGGCCGCACTCGTGGATCGTCACGCCCTCCGGCGAGTGCATGTCGGGCGTCGTGAAGAGCTGCGTGCCCGCCGTGAACAGCGTCGGATACTCCATTCCGCCCGCGCCGGCGCCGTGCGCGGGATCGACGCAGGTGACGTGCTCGTACGGATAGCCGCCCCACCAGAGCCCGTAGAAGAAGAGCGCCGCCGAGGTCGCCTCGAAGTGGCGGTGCGCTTGCTCCGCGCGCTCGGGATGGATCAACACGGTGACGTCGACATCGCGCAATCCGGTGTCGGGCTCCTTTCGAAGCGCCTTGCGCACGCGATCGACTTCCTCGGGGAAGCGCGCGAGCCACTCGCCGACGCGAAACGTCTCGCGATGGACGACGTAGCGCGGATCGGCGGTCCACGTGAAGTCGTGGACGACCGCGCGGTTGCCGGTGTGGTCGACGCGCTCGCGATCGGCGCGCGAAGGCGCCGCGATCGTCGTCCGCACGCGACCGTCCTTCGTCTCCGACGACTCGACGACGCCCGAGCCGAACACCTTGCCCGCATACTTCTCCGGCAGGTCGAGCACGACGTCGTACGTGCCGTAGTCGGAGTAGAACTCGGTGACCGCGTGGAACTGGTGGCAGTTCCATCCGCGCTCTCCCTCGAACACGCCGAGCTTCGGGAACCACTGCGCCGCGAGGATGAAGTCGTCCTTGTAGCCGGTGCGGCGGCGCACGCGCGGCAGCCGCGACTCCCATTCGACGTGCAGCTCGACCGAGCCGCCGGGCTCGATCGCCTCCGGCAGGTCGACGCTGAAGACGCTGCGGTCGTCCGCGTTCGCGTCGTCGGGTTGACGGAAGCGCAGGGTTCCGAGCAGCTCGCGCTCGCCGACGCGGACGCTGGTGATCCGCTGCCAGCCCCACTCGTCCATGACGGCGTTGCCACGCAGCGAGCCCTTCGACTCGACCAGGTGCGTCGAGCGGGTGTTCGAGAACGCGTTGAGATAGAGGTGGAACCACGCGTCGCGCGCCGCGGCGTCGGTGCGGTTCTCGAAGCGCACGTCGAGCGAGCCGGTCAGGCGCTTCTCCGGATCCTCCAGGCGAGCTTGGATCCGGTACTCGACGCGGTTGCCGCCGCGGTCGGCGCCCAAGGCGCCCAAGGCTCTCGGGGCGAGCGTCGTGAGCGCGAGCACGGCGCTGACGCAGGCGAGGGCGAAACCGCAGCGACCGGTCGGCGCGCCGGTGCGGACGGGGGGGCGGGGCGGGGGGGCCATCGCCGGATGATCTCCGGAGCCCCTGGATCCCACAAGTCGAGCCGCTCGTAAGTCTTTGTTCGTCCGGATGTTGCGGTCACCCTCCGGTGGTTCGTCTAGACCGCGCTCAACGCGCTCCCGAACCGTCCGAGAACCCTCGTGGACCTGAACGCGAGGTCCGCACACCGATGGAAATCCCGTCCAAGTCGACTTCGTCCGGAAAAACCGCTCAAGCCCCCCCGGTCGATGCCGATAACCGCAGCAAAGGAGATCTCCTCCCCCTCAGTGGAAGGAGCACGCCATGGAAATCCGTAGCCAACCCGTAGGACAAGACCCGCAGGATCGCCGCGTGGACATCACCCGTCCGACGCGGGAAGCGCTGAAGTCGGGTGTCGAACGAAGCCTCGCCGAGAACAAGATCGACGCGGACGCCGAACAGGCGGCGAAGGCCAAGCGAATCAAGAACGCCCGCGAGGAGCACGCCGAAGCGCTCGACAAGCGCGTCGGCAACGCTCGCGAGCAGGAGTCGAAGGAACAGCGCATCCAGAACGCCCGCGAGCAAGCCATTCGCGAGCGCATCCAGAATGCGCGCGTCAATCGACAAGACCGGGTCGAGAACGCCCGCGACATCGACGAGCGCAAGGAAGCCGAGCGCGTCAAGAACGCTCGGAACACGAAGGACGAGATTCGCATCTCCTTCGACGCTCGCCCCGCCGACGCGGAGCGCACAGCTCGCCTGCAGTCGCTCAAGGATCTGCACGACGCCGGGAAGCTCCACGACGAGGAGCGTCTGGCCCGCGCCGCCGAGCGTCTGCTCCAGGGCGACGCCTGATCCGCGCGACGAACGAAACCCGCTCGCTCGAAGGGCTCGGAGCCTCCGCTCCGGGCCCTTCGTTTTCGTGGCGGGACTTCCACTGTCAACGCGGCCGCGGAACCAGCAAGCGGCGACAGTGCTTGAGCGCCAGCACCGCGTAGGACGTCGTCAGCACGGGCTCGTCCTCCCACCAACGGCCGTCCGGATTGCGCCACGAGCCGTCGTCCAATTGGAGGCGCTCCAGCCGCGCCGCGAGCTCGCGCGCCGCTTCGCGACGGCCAGAACCCTCGACCTCTAGTATCGCGAGCCCGTGCACGTCGAGCGTCTTGGCCGCGATCAGGAAGTAGTAGTAGAGCCCTTGGTTGCCCGGGAAGCCCGCGGCGCCGTAGCGACGCGTCAGGTCGGGATTGCGCTCGACCGTGAACGACGCCCGCAGCGAGGAGAGCGCGCGTTGGGCGACCTGCTCCTCCGGCGCGACCTCGAGGTAGACGTAGGGCAACAAGTCCTCGTACGTGAAGCCGTCGGCCGCGACCAACGCGCCCGGCGGTCGCAGGCGAGCCGGAGCGCGGCCGTCCTTCGCCTCGCAGCGCGAGAGGAAGTCGAGCGCGCGGCGTTCGGCGGCGTCGAGCTCGCCGCGGCGCGCGTCGAGCAACGCCCGCGCCGCTCGCGCCGCCTCCGGGCCGGCCGTGGCGCGCGCGGCGAGCTCGCCGTCGACCGCGGACTCGGGCGAACGCCGGCCGCGGGCGTAGAGCTCGACGTCGTTGGCGAGCCGACGCGCGTCGGCGTCGCCGGTGCGCGCCGCGTGCACGCGCAGCGCGCGCGACGCGACGCCCGAGGTGTAGACCGCGAGGCCGCGTGAAGGATCGTAGAGCCCGCCGTCGGGTTGGCGACGGCGCGAGAGGAAGTCGGCGGCGCGGCGGCTCGCGTCGAGCTCGAGCAAGACGGGGTCCGGCTCCTCCAAGCTCCACAGCGCGAGCGCGGTCGCTGCGACCAAGCACACCTCGGCCCGAGCCGCGGGCGCGAACGCGCCGTCCTCGCGCTCGCGCGCGGCGAGCCACGCGCCGGCGCGCTCGAGCGCCAACTCGAGTCGCGCGAGCTCCGGCGCGAGTTGCACACGCTGCGGTTCGAGTTGCGCGTGCTGCGGTTCTAGTCGCACGAGCTCCGGTTCGAGTCGCATGCGCTCCGGTTCGAGTCGCATGCTCGCTGATTCGAGTCGCAGACGCTCCGGCTCCGCGCGAGAAGCGACCGGCGCTTGGGTGGCGAGCGGCAGGCACGCGAGTGCGAGGACGAGCCCGTTCATGGCCGAGCCTCCGCGCGACGGAACGTCGCGACGAGCTTGGTCCCCACCGGCGGCACCGCGCGCGCGTTCGCAACGTACAGCGTGTCGTCGAACGCCTCGCGCTCGGGGTTCTCGAGGATCGTCGAAGTGTCGCGATACGTCGTCGCGAGCGTCTTCACCTGGTCCGCGGCGAACACGACACCGCCGGCGCCGTCGGACGACGGCTGCTCGTAGGATCCGGCGAAGATCCATCCGCGCGGCGCCATCGTGCGGCCGGCGCCTTCGAGCCACACCCATTCTTCGGCGCGCGCCGAGAGCTCGCGCCCATCGGCGTCGAGCCAGCGCACGCGGATCTCGACCGCGTCGCCCGTCGGCGCGGCCTCGGTGCCGTCGGTGCGATGCTCCGCGGGCGCTCCGGGAACGAGCCCGATCACGAGCAAGCCCGCCTGCAATCCGCTCGGCACGCAATCGAGCACGACCACGGATTCGTGCGTCTTCCCCTGCGGCGCGCACGCGAAGACTTCGACGACGCCCTCGCGTTGGTTGACCCATCCGTCGACCTCGAGCACGCCGCGCGCGCGGTCGATCCGCACGCCGAGCGACAGCAGGAGTCGGCTCACTTCGTCGTCGCCGGGCACGATCGGCGCCGTCGCGACGTTGGCGGGCGGTGCGGCGGGCTCCGTCGCGCTCGTCGGAGATCGCGCGTCGGCGCTCGCCGATTCGCGCGCCTGCGCTGTCGACGATCCGACGAGGTCGGAGCTCGTCCGCGGAGCCTCCGCGCGACACGCACACGTCGCGAGCGCGCTGAGCCAAATCGGCGAGGAGCGGCGCGACGCGGTCATCGGGAAGCCTTCGATCGAGGAGAGCGGACGAAGCGCTCCGGACCGCGGGGCCCGGAGCGCACGGCGCCTTGGCTCACGGCTTCGGCG
Organism: Planctomycetota bacterium; assembly: GCA_016220085.1. Taxonomy (GTDB): domain Bacteria; phylum Planctomycetota; class UBA1135; order UBA1135; genus JACRIN01. Next base: position 7,207 of record JACRIN010000071.1, on the reverse strand, counting down.
GGATGGACTCGCAGCACTGACCATCGTCGATCGCCGGCGTGCCGAGCACGAGCGGCACCGAGACGATCAGGACGCCTTGGCAGAAGTCGCCCTTGTCGTCCATCGCGGTGAAGCGGATGTGATAGACGCGGCCGTTGCCGAGCGTCGAGCGCTCGGAACGGATCCAAACCAGCGGACCGACGCCTTTGTACTCGGCATCGACCTTGGTCTTGCCGTCGTGGTTGCCCTTCGCGTCACGCGGCTCGTCCTGCGTGATCGCGTCGACGTAGATCGTCACCGGATCGCCGTCGGGGTCGGTGATGTTGCACAGCGCCTGGATGTCGATCAGATCGCACTTGTGGTCCGCCGGCCAGAGCTCGATGTTCAGGCCGATCGCGCCCGAGCAGTCCGGCGGGTTGTTGCCGCCGAGGTCGCACGGTTCGGTCGGGCCGACCACGATCACCTTGCCGAAGTCGACGTTCTGCAGAGTGTTGTCGTCGGTGACGCGCAACGCGACGTCGTAGATGCCCGGAGCCAGGCTCGAGAAGTACGCGGTGACGTCGACTTGCACGCCGAGGCCGTCGTTGAAGTCGAGGTCGAGCGGTTGTGGATCGAAGTCCCACTCGTAGCTGACGATCGTCCCGTCGATGTCGGCCGACTTGCCGCCGTCGAGCACGAACGGCGGGTTCTTGCCGATGCAGAAGGTGTACGGTCCGCCAGGATCCGAGTTCGGCGGGAACGGCGGAGGCGTGACCTTGACCGAGCAAGTCGCGGTCGCGGTGAGCGCCGGGACCTTGTCGTCGGTGACGCGGAGCTTGACGATGTAGTCACCGATCGCCGCGAAGGCATGAGTCGCCTGCGCGCCGGTCGCGTCGTACAAACCGTCGTTGTCGAAGTCCCACTCCCAAGCGACGACCTTCTGCGCGGGATCGAGGTGATACGACTGCGAGCCATCGAACGCGACCGGCAGCCCGGCTGCGGTTTGCTCGGGCTCGGCATCGCACACGGCGACCGGACCGATCTCGACGATCGTGCTGGAGAGGATGATCACCGCCCACGCGGTCGCGAGGTCGTAGTAGACCCAGTACCCGTACCAGTAGCCCTCGGGATACTGGATCGAGATCAACCTGCGCGCCAAGCCGTCCTTGGCTGCTCCGGTGGTGGTGTCGCTGCGGTACCAGTCGAACGTGCCCGCCATCAGGTCGACCGGCGTCGGCGTCGCGAGGCGCATCGACTTCGCGACCGCGAACATGCCGTAGATGCGGTTGTTCAGGATCAGCGAGTCCCAGTTGGCGAGCATGTACGCCTCGGACGCGTCGAAACGCGGCGCGTCGTTCGGCACGCCGGCCATGATCAGCTGCACGACGCCCGACGGAGTCGTGTTCATGCCGGCGACGTCGATCGGGTTCGTGTCGGTGTATCCGAAGCGACCGTCCGACGCCGTCCCGGTGCCGAACACCTGCGAGGTCGGGATCCAGTAGTTCAGGTTCTCGCTCTTCACGAACGAGGGCACGATGGATCCGAACACGCGCTCGGCGCCGATCGTTCCGATCGAGTTCCACTGACACGCCGAGTTGTCCGCGGATTGATCGTTCCAGTTGTAGCGCCACCCGCCGCGATACCACGACGAGGTGTCGGCTTGGCCCCACGCGATCGTGTCGATCATGTCTTGGACGATGTGCGCGTACGTCTTGCCGAGCACGTGCGTCGTGTCGCCCGACACCGTCACCGCGTTGGGCGTGCCGCTCGCGACGATCGCGTCGATCACTTGACCGAGCACGTAGGGCGAGTAGCTCTCGTACCCTGTGTTCAGACCGATGCCGTTGCCGTTGGAGTCCGGATCACCCGCGGCCTGCACCGACATCGTCACCGGAGTGAGCAACGTGAACAGGTACACCAGACCGCGCGCGACGTCCTCGGCGTACGGGTCCTCGGTGAAGCTGCCGATCTCGCGGTGGCCGTGGATCTGGAACGCTTGGATCGCGGACGCGGTGTCCGCCGAGTAGCTCTGGTTCACCCAGTAGCCCGCGGGGATGCCGCCGACGGTCGTCAGGCTCTGGCGCTTGTGCAGCCACCAGAGCCCGTGGTCGATCGCCATGTTGATCTCGACGTCGAGGTTCTTCGGGTCGACGACGACGACGCGGAACGTGTCGCTGGAGACGTTGCCGCAACCGTCGGTGACCGTCAACGTCGCGACGAAGGGCTGACCGTTGCTGCCGGTGTACGCGTGCTTCAGCTCCAGCGCGCGCGGATTCGCGAACGAAACCGCGACGGGTCCGGAGCCGTCGCCCGGATCCCACGAGGCGCTCGTGAGCGAGCAGCCCGCGGGCACGGTCGCCGTGCCTTGCAGCATCAAGCTGCCGCCGTTGAACACCTGGTGCGGTAGGTTGGGATCGCCCGCCCACGGCACCGTGATCGCCTGCAGACCGACGGACGTCGTCACACCTGCCTGCGCCGCTGCGGCCGCGTGCGCCCGGGCGACGCGCTTGCCGAGAGCTGTGCTCTGCGCAGTCGCGTCGGACTGCATCGTCACCGTCAGGGCGAACGAAAGCAGCAAGAACATCGAACTCGATTGAACCGTTCTCAGGTTCATGGCGTTCTCCTGATGTGGTCCCGGACCTTCGAGCCGTCCGCGATGAAGCGAGGCGAGAGGACAGCGAAGCAGGGACCCGACTGACTAAACCGCATGCGACGCGGAAACCCCGCATCCCGGCAGAGGGATGCGGAACGGGCCGAGGCAGGCTCCGGGATCCGCGTCTCCATCGCTGCGTGAAAGTTCGTTCAGCCTAGAGCGATGGTCCCGCGTGGCAACTGGGCCGCTGTGAGTAACGGTGGGCAGACGCCGCGGCTCGCGACGAACTGCCGGTGCGCGGTTCAGCGGGCGAATGAGTGCGCGGGGATTCGCGCGTCGTCCGGCGCGAGACTCTCGTTCGCGTCAGAGCACGCGCGCGACTTCGTACGCGGCGAAGTGCGCGAACCGAGCAGGCGACAGCAGCACCAAGTCGGAGTTCTCCGGCGCCAACGTGCTCGCACGGTGGTTGTTGCACCAGACGTCGATCGAGCGCTTGACGCGCTCCGAGCCGGAGTCGAGCGCGAGCGTCGCGTTCCAGATCGCCTGGCCGGTCTCCGCGGACACGAGCTCGAGCTGCAAGCTCAAGCGCTGCGGCGTGTACGTACGCAACTCGGTCACCGTACCGACCATCAGCCCGTCGAGGCGATAGCGCCGCGCGAGCTCGATGATCGTCGTCGTGCGGTAGAAGCCGCGTCGGTGCGGATCGCTGACGTCGACCGCTTCGAGATCCTGTGCGTCGAGCGCGACGACTTCGAAAGGCGCTCGCTCGCCGAGTTCCAGCGCGAAGACGTGCTGGAGCTCGGCCGCGCTTTGCACGGCGAGATCGCCGCCGACGAACGGCAAGAGACCGACGCGCTGTAGCGGATACGTCGCGAAGTCGTCCGCGCGCGTCGTCGCGGCGAGCGGCGGTTCCTCGGGCAGCCGCACCTTGGGCTGGTGGATGGCGCAGGCCGCGGTCAGGAGGACGAGCGCCGCGAGCGCGAGCTTCATTGCTTGTGCTCCGGCGCGTGTTCGCCCGTGCCCGAATCGCCCGCGGCGACGCTCTTCGCTTGCTCCTCGGCGAGCATCGCGATGCGCAGCTCCAACAGCGTCTTCTCCGCCTCCATGCGCCGGATATGCGCCGTCGCGAGGCGCGCGGCAAGGTCGAGATTCTCCGCCCGCAGCGCATCGACCGACTGCAGCTCGCTCGTGCTCGACGTCTCGTAGCCCGCGATGCGCTGCTGAGCGTCCAGCAGCGCCGTTTGCGTGCGTTCGAGGTCCGAGCGCACGAGCTCGAGCTCCGCGAGCAGCGCGTCGCGTTCCTCGCAGGACTTCTGGTAGAGCTCGAGCAACGTCATGCGCCCGCCGGATTGGTCCTGTTCGGCGACCGCGCCGCGCGGCGCGGCGCCGACGGGCTTGCCGTCGCGGCCGTAGAGCACCGCGGGCTCCGGCTCGACGATCGGAGTGTGATCGGGCGCGCTCTGGCTCGCGGGCATCTTGCACGCGGCGAAGAGCGACAGCGTCGCTAGCACGATCAACGTCTTCGAGCGCATGTCAGGCTCCCTTCCTGGGCTCAGCGGGCTTCGGGTCACCGGACCTCGGGTCGGCGGTTCTCGCTTCGGCCGGCTTCGCCGCCGGCTTGTCGTCGGCGTAGTCGAGCTCGACGACGGACTTCTCGCCGCACGAGCACGTGATTTCGATCGCGCGCACCTTGTTGTCGACGCGCAAAAGCTCGACCGACTTCTGGCCGCTGCGCGACGCACGCCCCTTCGGCAACGGCGCATGGGCTTGCCCGTCGTCGCAGTCGAGGCGCACCGAGTGGTGCTTGATGATCGAGCGGATCGAGCTGTTCATGCGGTCACGTCCAAGTGGGCTCCGACTTCGTCGCTCGCGCGGGGCGCGATGCGTTGGTCTTCAGGGTCGAGCTTGCGCTCCGGCGCGCTCTCCTCGCGTTCGCGCTCGCGCCGACGGTGCGCGTCGGCGTCGATCTCGAACGGCTCGCCGTTCCGGTCCTCGCGCGAGCGCCGCACGGCGCCGGTTTGCGTCGTGCGTTCGATCTCGACCTGACGGATGGGCAGATCCATGGGTTCTCACGCGTCGCCGGACTCCGCGGTGAGCGCCCGGTTCAGACGGAAGATCGCACGCGAGTGCAGTTGGCTGACCCGCGATTCGTGCACGTCGAGGATCTCGCCGATCTCCTTCAACAAGAGCCCTTCCGCGTAGTACAGCGTGATCACGGTCTTCTCGGGCTCCGGCAGTCCGCCGATCGCGCGTGTCAGGAGGATCTTCATCTCCTGCCACTCCGCGCTGCCGACCGGGTCTTTCGAGCGCGGATCGGCGAGCATGCTCGCGAGCTCCTCGGACGGCCCGTCGTCGAGCGACGTCTGTCCCGCGCTCTTCGCCGACAGCAGGATCTCGTCGACCTCGTCGAGCGAGATCCCGAGCTTCGCCGCGATCTCCTCGGGCGCCGGCGCGAGTCCGTTCTCTTGCTCCAACGCCGCGATCGCGCGCTCGAGCTCGCGCACCTTCTCGCGACGGCTGCGCGGCAGGAAATCCTGCTTGCGGAGCTCGTCGAGGATCGCGCCGCGGATCTTCGGGTACGCGAACGTCGAGAACTTCAGCCCGCGAGCGGGCTCCCACGCATCCGCCGCCTGGATCAAGCCGACCATGCCGTAGCCGACGAGATCCTCGCGCTCGATGCGCGCGGGCAGGTCGAGCGCGAGCCGCCCCGCGATGTGCTTCAAGAGCGGCACGTGATCGAGGATCAGCTTGTCGCGATCGACCGCGATGTCGCCGTAGGCGGCGCGCGACGGCTCAGCCATGCGACACCTCGGTGTCGTTCGGCTGCGCTCGGTTGCGGCCCTGGGCGTTCATCAGGTGCGTTCTTTCTTCTCGTCGACGGGCTGCGGCTCCGGCGCCGTCTCGCTCCAGTGCAGCGCGCGAGCGCCGTACTTCACGAGCAGCACCACGACGATCGTGGTCAACCCACCGCGCAGCGCCGCGATGTCGAGATCGACGTCGTGGTCGAGCGCGATGAGCGCCACGAGCGCTCCCGCCGCCACTGCGATCGCCCTCCCGGTGGAGAGCCACGCCGTGACCAGCCGGACGGCCGTGTTGCCGGTATCGACCATGACCGATCAACCCTTGAGACCCGCGAGGCTCGCGTCGGCCGAGTGGAACAGGCGCCACACGCGATCGGCGAGCGAGCGCAGACAGTGGCTCTCGAGCGAGCGTTGCGACCCGAGAACGAAAGGCCGTTGGGTGGAAACGCTCTCGCTGACCGCACGCGAGCGCGGCAGCCATCCGGCGAGCCTCGGCGAGCGCGCCAAGAAACGTTCGCATACCGCGCGGAGCTTCCTTCCGACGAACTCGGCCTGGTCGATCCCGTCGCAGAGGTTGATCAGGAGCTCCGGAGTCGGGACGTCACCGCCGTGTTGGCGCGCGAGCTCGTCGAGCGCCTTGATCAGGCCGTACGCGTCGGTCAGTGCCGCCGGTTCGGGAGTCGTGACGACCAGCACGCAGTCGGCTCGCGATGCGAACGCGAGCACGTCGGCGCCGATGCCCGCCGCGCTGTCGCCGATGACGCAGTCGTAGCGCGCGGAGAGCTCCGCGAGCCCGGCCGCGAGGCGCGCGCGGCGTTCGGGGTCGAGCGCGGCGAGGTCGGCGACGCCGGAGCTCGCAGGAAGCACGAAGAGCCCGTGCGGCGCGGCGACGACGCAATCCTCGAAGCGACACGCTCCCGAGAGCGCGTCCTCGAGCGTGCGCGGCGCCGCGAGGCGCATCAGCACGTCGACGTTCGCGAGCCCGAGGTCGAGATCGACCAGCAGCGGCCTCTTGCCGGTGCGCGCGAGCTCGAGCGCGAGGTTGACCGCGACCGTCGTCTTGCCGACGCCGCCTTTGCCGCCGGTGACCAGCAAGAAAGGCGCGCGCAACCGCGCCAGCGTTCCGTCGTGGGCGATCACGCGAGCCTCCCGCGCAGGAAGAGGTCGGCGAACTGCTCGCGCGTCGGCCTGTGCAGGTCGCGAGCGATGTCCTGACCGTCGCAGAAGAACGCGACCGCGAGCGGCAGCGTCGCGGCGAGCTCGAGCACCGGCGCGGGCTCGCGCGTCTCGTCGAGCTTGGTGACCGCGAGCGCGTCCGGCCCGAGCGGCTGGAACGTCTTCGCGGCGGTCTCGAGCGCCGCGCGGCTCGCGGTCGCGGAGAGCACCAGGTAGCGCGTCAACGGCACGCGTCGTTCGGTCGACTCCAGCGTCGCGGCGAGGCGCTCGACGAGCTCGCGATCGCGCGGCGAGTGCCCGGCGGTGTCGACGAGGATCGCGTCGGCGTTCGCGGACGCTTCGACGGCGCGCGCGAGCTCGTCCCCGGTGCGCGCGACGTGGAACGGAGCCTGGAGCAGCTTCGCGTGAGAGCCGAGGTGCTCGATCCCTCCCGCGCGCTGGGCGTCGGTGGTCACCAACGCGATGCGCCGGCCGGCGCGGACGAGGCGCGAGCCGAGCTTGGCGAGCGTCGTCGTCTTCCCGACGCCGGTCGGGCCGACGAACGCGAGCACGCACGGCGACTGACCGACCTTGGGCGACGGCGCGATCGCCAGCCGATCCGCGCAGAGCTCCGCGGCGACGTCGAGCGCGCCGATCCCGCGCGCGTCGCGGCTCTCGAGCTCGCTCGAGAGCCACCGCG
>JACRIN010000070.1 GCA_016220085.1 Planctomycetota bacterium | reverse complement strand
GAACTCAGAGAAGCAAGTGTACTTGAGCGGCGCTTGTCCGCGGGCCACAGCGGAAGTCAGTCGAAGCGCCGAGCGCGCGTCCGAAGGACGCGCGGCTCGGCGCTTCAAGAACCGAGGTTCATCTGCGCGGCTCGTCGATGCGCACGACCAACGCCGCGGTGCCGTCGCCGCGGCCGGTGAGGTCGAGCTCGTCGCCGAGGCGCGGGTCGCGGACCCAGAGGCTGTCGCCGGCGACCAGGTCGAACGGCTCTTCCTCGCCGGTCACCCGCGCGAACAGCGCGCCCGAGAGCACGTGCAAGAACGTATGCGGCGTCGAGAGCGGCTCGCGCGCGCTCCTGCGAGCGAGCGGGAGCGTCTGCACCTCCGCGCGCGCTCGATCGCGGCGCGTGATCACGTTGAAGTCGGCGATCGGGCCGCGCACGAGCTCGCCGCTGGTGTCCCAATCGCCCGCGAAGCGATAGGGCTCGAGCTTGCGCAGCCGCGCGCGCGGCGAGGCGTCGCCGTGCGCGAGCACCAAGCCGTCGCCCTCGAGCACCACCAGGATCCGATCGAAGCCCGCGAAGGCCGAGAACGGGCCGTTCTCCTCGACGCGCGCCTTCGAGATGCGCCACGCGAAGTCGCCGCGCTCGAACGTCGCCTCCGGAGGGAAGATCGCGAGCTCCAGCGTCTCGCCGCGCCCGTTCTTCCACGGCACGCGACGCGCATCGTCGGGGGAGAAGTGGAGGACTTCGCGCATGTCGAGGAGCCGTTCGGACCCGAGCAGACTAGCTCGCGCGCTCGGAGCGCGCATCCGAAGTCTCCCGGCGGGCTCCGCGCGGCGCCGAGGGCCGACGGGCGGGGCGTCCGTGTGCGCAGGGGTGCGGGTGCGCGCGCGAGCGAGACCGCCTAGCATCGCGGAGCATTCGTCCGTTCCGTCGGCGGCCGAGGTCGCCGACTCGTCCCTTTCGAAGAAGCACGTCCATGAACCCCAAGCTCTGGATCGCCGGCGCGCTCGTCGCTGGCTTCGGCATGCTCTCGTTCACGCAGGAGACTCCGAAGGCGACCGCCGACACGTACGGCTCGCTCGCGGACACGATCCTCGCGGTCAAGCGCACGGAAGCGAACTTCGTGCGCGCGTTGCTCGACGGCCACCATCACGCCGCGCTCTCGTTCCACCAACGCGGCAACTCCGAGCGCGCGTCCGCGGAGATGTCGCTCTTCGCGAACGAAGGCGACAACGCGATCGGCGGCGTGCGCAAGCGCCTGCTCGAAGGCGGCCACCATCACAACGCCGACGGCGAATCGAAGGGGCTCTACGAAGCCGGCTACGTCGTCGTCACGAAGAAGGCCAAGGAGCAACTGCTCGCCGCGTCCGCCGCGATGCGCGCCGCGAAGACCGACGCCGAGCGCAGCGCCGCTTGGACGCAGTTCGACGCGGCCGCCGCGCCGCTGTTGAAAGGGAAATGACGCGAGCCTGGGTCGTCGCGCTCGTCCTCGCTTCGTGCGGGGACGAGCCCGCTCCCGTGCGCGCGCCGATCGAGCCTGTCGCGGCTTCCGGAGCGCTGCGCTTCGTCGACGTCGCGGCCTCCGCCGGCGTCACCGCGACGACGTGGTGTGGACGGCCCGAGAAGCCGCACTTGCTCGAGTCGGGAGGGACCGGGCTCGCGCTGTTCGATGCGGATCGCGACGGCGACCTCGACCTCTATCTCGTCAACGGTTGGCGCCTCGCCGGCGACCAAGTCGTCGAGCGCTCGAAGAACGTCTTCTACTCGAACCGCGGCGACGGCACGTTCGAGGACGCGACCGAACGCTCCGGCCTCGGCGATGACGGTTGGGGCTGCGGCGTCGAGGTCGGCGACGTTGACGGGAACGGCGCGCTCGACGTCTTCGTCACCCATTTCGGGCCCGACGTGCTCTACCTCGGCCGTGGCGACGGCACGTTCGAGCGCGCGAGCGTCTCGCCCGGTCTCGATGGCTGGTCCGCGGGCGCGGCGCTGTTCGACGGCGACCGCGACGGCGATCTCGACCTCTTCGTGTCGGGCTACATCGAGGCGACGCTCGAGGAAGTGCTCGCGGCCGAGCCGACGCTCGATTGGAAGGACCTCAAGGTGATGTTCGGGCCGTTCGGGATGGAGGGCGAGCGCGACGCCTATTTCGAGAACGACGGCCATGGAGTCTTTCGCGACGCGACCGAGGAAGCCGGGATGGTCGACGTCGGTCTCTACTACGGCTTCGGCGTGCTCGCGTGCGACTTCGACGACGATCTCGACCTCGACGTGTACGTCGCGAACGACTCGAACCCGAACTACTTCTACCGCAACGACGGCACCGGGAAGTTCAAGGAGATCGGGCTGTGGAGCGGCGCGGCGTTGGAGAGCTCCGGTCGCGCGCAAGCGGGCATGGGCGTCGCCGCCGGCGATGTCGACGGCGACGGACGAGCCGATCTGCTGGTCACCAACTTCGCGGACGACTTCTCGACGCTCTACCTGAACCACGGCGAGTGCTTGTTCCGCGACGCGACCTCGCCGTGGGGCGTGCGCGGGCCGACGTACGAGTTCCTGTCGTGGGGCGCGGTGTTCGAGGACTTCGATCTCGACGGCCGCCGCGACTTGTTCATCGCGAACGGGCACATCTATCCGCAGGCGGATCTCGTCGCGGCGGATTCGCTCGGATACGCGCAGACCAACCTCGTGCTCTTGAACGAGGGCAAGCGCTTCCGCGACGTCAGCGACGAGGCCGGGCCGGGTCTAGCGGTCAAAGCGTCGAGCCGCGGCGTCGCCGCGGGCGACCTCGATGGAGATGGCGATGTCGACCTCGTGATCGCGAACGTCGACTCAGCCCCGACGGTGCTCCGGAACGAATCGACGCGGCGCGGAGCATGGCTCGTCGTCGACGCACCCGGCGCCATTCGCGTCGAAGTGCGCTGCGGCGAACAGCGCGCGGTGCGCCACCAGGTCTACGGCGGCTCGTTCTGCTCGCCGAGCGATCGACGCTTCCATTTCGGGCTCGGCGGAGCCGCGCGAGCCGACGAGGTGGTCGCGGTGTGGCCCGATGGCACGCGCGTCGAGCACAAGGACGTCGCGCCGTCCCGCGTGCTCGCGCTTTCGCGCTGAGCGTGTGTGAAGAAGCCCTCTGTTTGGCGTTCGCTCGACAGTCGCGGAAGACTCTCGCGCGCAGCGCCGCCGACCGGCATCATCGGCCGTTCGGAGGCCGATCGATGCATCCCTGGTCCCTCGCCGTGGCTCTGACCACGTTCGTCGCCGCGTGCGCGCCGTCGGCGGCTCCGGCACCGTCGGCGAGCCGCGAAGCCGCGCCGCCGGCGCCGCGCGAGGTGCGCGTCGCGACGATCGAGGAAGTCGCGTGGGAGCGAACGTTGCGCGTCACCGGCGAGCTCGCGGAGTACGAATCGGCGACGCTCTCGACCAAAGTGCCCGGACGCGTCGCGTCGATCGGCGTCGACCTCGGTTCGCGCGTCGCGAAGGGCGCGCCGATCGCGGAGATCGAGCGGCGCGACTACGAATTGCGCGTCACCCAGGCGGAGGCCGCGCTTTCGGCGGCGCGCGCGTTGCTCGGGCTCGCCGACGAACCCGGCGATCGCGTCGAGCCCGCGGACACCGCGTTGGTGCGCAAGGCCCAGGCCGAGCTCGACGACGCTCGCCGTGAGAACGAACGCTTGGTCGAGCTCCAGAAGAGCGGCGTCTCGGCGCAGTTCGAGCTCGACAAGTCGGTCGCGCGGCTCGCGCAGGCCGAGAGCGCGCTGCAGGACGCGCGCGAGAGCGTGCAGAACCGTCTCGCGCTGGTGGCACAGCGGCGCGCGGAGCTCGCGATCGCGAACCAACAGCTCGCCGACACGCAGATCCTCGCGCCGTTCGACGGTGTCGTCGCCGAGCGCAGCGTCGGCACCGGCGACTTCCTGACCGCGGGGGCGGCGGTCGCGACGCTGGTGCGCGACGATCCACTGCGCTTGCGGCTCGCGGTGCGCGAGGTCGACGCGCCGCTGGTTCGCGTCGAGCAGCTCGTCCGCATCACGCTCGACGGCTTCGCCGCGCCGCTCGAAGCCCGCATCGTGCGGCTCGCGCCGGCGATCGATGCGCGCACGCGCAGTTTGATCGTCGAGTGCGAGTTCGCGAACGCCGACGGGCGCTTGCGCGCGGGCTCGTTCGCGCGCGCCGAGATCGTCGTCGACCCGACGGCGCGTTCGCTCGCGGTGCCGGTCGAAGCGCTGATCTCGTTCGCCGGGATCGACAAGGTGATCGCCGCCGTCGACGGCAAGGCCAAGGAGACGCGCGTCGTCGTCGGACGGCGCGACGAGCAACGCGTCGAGCTCGTCTCCGGTCTCCAAGCGGGCGCGGTGGTCGTCCTCGCGCCCGGCGGGCTGCAAACCGGCACGCCGCTAGTGATCGCGAAGTAGGGGAGCCGCGTGCAGAAGCTCGTCGACGTCTGCATCCGGCGACCGGTCTTCGCGTCGATGTTGATCGCCGCGCTGGTGGTCGTCGGCATCGCGAGCTACGTGCGGCTCGGCGTCGATCGCTTCCCGACCGTCGACCTGCCGACGGTCAGCGTGCGCACGAGCGTGCCCGGCGCGTCGACCGAGGAAGTCGAGACCCTGGTCAGCCAGCGGATCGAGGAAGCGGTCAACACCGTCGAGGGCATCGAGCAGTTGCGTTCGATCTCGACCAACGGCTCGAGCGTCGTGCTGCTGACCTTCGACCTGTCGCGCGAGATCGACGGCGCCGCGCAGGACGTGCGCGATCGCGTCGCGACGGTGTTGCGTCAGCTCCCGCCCGAAGCGGAATCGCCGATCATCGGCAAGTTCGACAACGACCAGACGCCGGTGTTGTCGTTCGCGCTGTCCGCGAATCGGCCGTTGCGCGAGCTCACGGAGCTCGCCGACAAGGTGGTCAAGCCGCAGATCGAGCGCTCGACCGGCGTCGGCGGCGTGACGCTCGTCGGCTCGTCGCCGCGCGCGATCAACGTGTGGATCGATGCCGATCGGCTTCGCGCGTACGGCCTGCCGATCACCGCCGTGCGCGACGCGCTGCGGCGCCAGAACGCCGAGACGCCGGGCGGGAACGTCACCGGGCTCGCGCGGGAGTCGGTCCTGCGCACGATGGGTCGGCTCGCGGAGCCGCGCGACTTCGAGGAGCTCGTCGTCGCGACCATCGACGGTGTGCCGATCCGCGTGCGCGACCTCGGGCGCTCCGAGGACGGCACGAAGGAGATTCGTTCGCTCTCGCGGCTCGACGGCAATCCGTGCGTGCTGCTCGAAGTGCGGCGCCAATCGGGCGCGAACACGATCGAGGTCATCGATGGCGTCAAGGAGAAGCTCGCGCGCGCCACGGCGGAGCTGCCGGCCGACGTGCGCGTCGACTTGATCCGCGATCAGTCGCGCTACATCCACGCCGCGCTGGGCGAGATCCGGCTGCACTTGGTGCTCGGCAGCGTGCTCGCGAGCCTCGTCGTGTTGGTCTTCATGCGCAGTTGGCGCTCGACGGTCATCGCGGCGGTCGCGATCCCGTGTTCGGTGATCGCGAGCTTCGGCGTGATGGAAGCGCTCGGGTTCACGCTCAACGGCGTCACGATGCTCGCGCTCGTCCTGATGGTCGGCATCGTGATCGACGACGCGATCGTGGTGCTCGAAAACATCTTCCGCTTCCTCGAAGAGAAGCGGATGAAGCCGTTCGACGCCGCGCGCGAAGGCACGGCGGAGATCGCGCTGGCGGTCACGGCGACGACGTTGTCGCTCGCGGTGATCTTCGTGCCCGTGTCGTTCATGTCGAGCATCTCGGGCCGCTTCCTCTATCAGTTCGGCATCACGGCGGCGGCCGCGGTGCTGGTGAGCTTGCTGGTGTCATTCACGTTGACGCCGATGATGAGCGCGCGCCTCTTGCGGGTCGCCGACGCGCACGGAGCGGCCCCGCGATCGCGCGGCGGCTTCTACGCGTGGATCGAGCGCGGCTACGGTTGGTTGTTGCGCGGCTCGCTGCGATTCCGGCCGCTCGTGCTCTTGCTCGCGCTCGCCGTGATCGCGAGTTCGAAGCCGCTCTACGAAGGCGTGAAGCAGGAGTACACTCCGAGCGACGTCGACGAAGCCGAATTCGACATCAACGTCACGGCCCCCGAAGGCACCAGCCTCGACGCGATGGACGAGGTGATGAAGCGCGTCGAGCGCGAGCTCCGCGCCGTGCCCGGCGTGCACCTCGTCCAGACCTCGGTCGGCGGCAGTTTCCTCGGGCAGGTCAACTCGGGCTCGGCGTACGTGCGCATCGCGCCGCACGAGGAACGCACTCTCTCGTTCGGTCGTCTCTGGCGCTCGGTGTTGGACGGCGAGCCGTCGAAGGCGTGGCGCGACAACTACTCGCAGCGCGACGTCATGGTCGCGGTGCGCAAGCGGCTCTCGCAGTTCAAGGATCTGCGCTGCTCCGTGCGCAACGCGCCGAGCTTCAACATCGGCGGCGGGCCGTTCGAGATCGACTTCTCGATCCTCGGGCCCGAGCTCGAAGAGCTCGCGAAGTACGGCGAAGCGCTGCGCGTGAAGGCGGGCGAGCTCGGCGGCATCGCCGATGCGGACACGACGCTCAAGCTGGAGAAGCCCGAGCTCCAGGCCGTCGTCGACCGCGACCGAGCCGCGGATCTCGGCGTCGACGTGGCCGACGTCGCGACGGCGCTGCGCCTGATGGTCGGCGGCGAGGAACGCGTCTCGCGGTTCCGCGACCGCGCGTTGGGCGAGGAGTACGACGTCCAACTTCGGCTCGAGGAGCGCGACCGCGCCGATCCGGGGCGCATCGCGGAGCTCTGGGTGCCGTCGCAGAACGGCGGGCTCGCGCGGATCGACAATCTGGTCACGCTCCGGCCCGCGATCGGCGCCTCGCGCATCGACCGACTCGATCGCCAACGCGTCGTCTCGGTGCGCGCGTCGGTCGGTCCGGGATACGCGCTCGCGGATCGACTGCAAGCGCTGCGCGGCGCCGTCGCCGAGATGAACCTGCCCGCGGTGTACACGACGCGCGTGCTCGGTCGCGGTCGAGAGCTCGAACGGACGTTCCAGGAGTTCCTCTGGGCGTTCCTGCTCTCGGTCGTGCTGATGTACATCATTTTGGCGGCGCAGTTCGAGAGCTTGGTCCACCCGCTGACGATCCTGTTCTCGTTGCCGCTGTCGGTTCCGTTCGCGTTGTGGTCGCTCGACTACTCCGGCAACTCGCTGAACCTGTACTCCGCGCTCGGCATCCTGGTGCTCTTCGGTGTCGTCAAGAAAAACGCGATCCTGCAGATCGACCACACCAACCAGCTCCGCGAGCGCGGGCTCGAACGTCGCGACGCGATCCTGCAGGCGAACCGCGACCGCTTGCGGCCGATCCTGATGACCACGTTCGCGCTGGTCGCCGGCATGCTGCCGCTCTGGCTCGGCTCGGGTCCGGGATCGGAAGAGCGCCGCGCGGTCGCGGTCGTCGTCATCGGAGGTCAGACGCTCTCGCTGCTGCTCACGTTGCTCGTCACGCCGGTCGTGTACAGCTACTTCGACGACCTCGGGCGGCTGTTCCGCGGCCGGCGGAGCACGGACGAGCCGCGCGAGGTCGCCGCGCCGAGTTCGACGACGGCGAGCGCCCTCGAAGCGAGCGACGCCGAGCTCGGCGGCGCGACGCCGAGCTGACGCGGCGGCTCCCATCCGTCGGAACCCGCGCGGCGACGGGTACCCGCGCTCGCCGGGACTCGGCATGATGCGCGCGGCGCGAGTGAGGAGGCGCCGCACATGGCCAAGACCCGGGCTCGCACGCAACGTGCTCCGCGCAAGCAGGCGACGACGCGGCGCAAGCAGGCGACGACGACGCGCATGCACGCGACTACGCGCAGCGACGCGACTACGCGCAGCGACGCGACTACGCGCAGCGACGCGACGGCGCGCAGGGACGCGCCGACGCGCAGCGACGCAGCGGAGCCGCGCAAGGAGGCGAAGAACGCCGGACCGACCAAGATCTCGCTGCGCGCGCGCGGCTCGAAGGCGGTCGAGTGGGCGGTGACGCCCGCGCTCGCGATGCGCTGGTCGAGCGCGGTGCTCAATCGCCGCCGTTGGGCGGGCGACGAGAAGTCGAGCGCGCGCCAATCGCTCGCCGCGGCGGAGGCGCTGCCGCGCGAGCTGCGCGAATGGCTCGATTCGCTCGGCGGCGAGGGCTTCGACGGGTTGGTCGAGGTCCACGTCGAGCACGAATCCGAGCGTCAGAGCTGGCCCGCACGATTGTTCCCGTGGGAGTACGTGCTCACCGCCGCGCGCAAGCGCAACGAGCCGCCGATGACGGTGATGCGCTCGATCGCGCCCGACGCGAAGACGGTGCGGCGGTCGTCGAACGGCGTCGTGCTCTACGTCGAGAGCGCGCCGGCCGGCCTGCGCGCCGAGTACGGCTTCGACAGCGAGCGCACGTTGGTTTGTCGCGCGCTCGGCATCCCGGACGACGCCGTGCGCGAGTGGCGCGGCACTCCGCGACGCACGGCGGCGCGCGCGGGCGGACGGACGCTCGTCGTGCTCGAAGATCCCGATCAGGCCGAGTTCGAGACCGCGGTGCGCGCGCTCGCGCCGGAGATCGTCCACATCACCGGCTTCGACACGCACCAGGGCTTCGCGATGCTCGCCGAGCTCGCTAAGGAGCGCGCGAAGAAGTCGAAGGCCGCCGCGACCGAATGCGCCTCGAAAGACGACGAGCCGTGCGACGACGCCGCGCCGCGCACCGCGCTCGACGGCTACCTGATCCGCGCGGGCGTCGAGCCCGCCGCGCTGACCTCGGAGGCGCTCGCGCGCGTGCTCTGCGCCGCGAGCCAGAAGCCGCGCCTCGTCTGCTTCAACCTCTTCAACTCCGGCTCGCGCAGCGCCGCGTTGACCGTTGCCGCCGGCGCCGAAGCCGCGATCGGTTTCCTCGACGACTTCGACGACAGCCTGACCGAGCGGCTCTTCGCCGACCTCTACACCGCGTGGCGCCACAAGCCGGGCGAGAGCGTCTCGGCGTTCCGCTGGGCGTTCGAGGAACAGCGGCGCTTCCGAGGCGCGCTGCGCGGCACCAGCGTCGTGTTCTGGGTCGCCGATCGGATCGTCGAGGCGAAAGGCACGTCCGCGCGCAAGCAGGTCGAAGGCCTGCGCGCGTTGAGCGCGTCGGTCGGCAAGGCGCGCGACGTGTTCCTGAAAGTCGACGAGAACCTTCCGTCGATCCTGCAGGTCGACATCGAGCATCGCGAGGCGATCAACTACTCGCTGCTGCACAACGACCGGCCGCTGTTCGAGAAGTTCGACCTGATCAAGCACGCGGACGGCACGCTGCGGGGCGTCGAGCTCGAAGTGCTGCTGCACCTCGGGCCGGATTCGGCGCCGTACCGACGCTCGCTCGACCTCGTCGATCGCGTCACGCCGCTCAAGAACGAGATCCGCGTGCCGCTGACGTCGACGCTCGCGCGCGCGGTGCGCGAGAGCGTGCGCACGAGCCTCTACGTGCGCGTGTCGGCGCAAGGGCGAACGCTGTTGAGCCGCACGTATCCGGTCTCGTTGCTCTCGGCGAACGAGTGGCGCGACACCGACGAGGATCGCATCTGGTTGCCGTCGTTCGTGCTGCCGCGCGATCCGGCGGTGTCGCGCATCGTCGATTCGGCGCAGCGCTACCTGATGGCGATCTCCGACGATCCGACGATGGGTTTCGACGGTTATCAGAGCGTCGACGACGGCGCCGACGATCCGTACGCGCTCGTCGACGCGCAAGTGAAGGCGCTGTGGTCGGCGCTGATCCACGAGCACGCGCTCGGCTACATCAATCCGCCGCCGACCTACACCGAGGCGTCGCAGCGCATCCGCACGCCGTCCGAGATCCTCGGCGGCCGCCGCGGGACGTGCATCGACCTCGCGCTCTTGCTCGCGGCGTGCTTGGAGTACGTCGAGATCTACCCGGCGATCTTCCTGCTCGAAGGCCACTGCTTCCCCGGCTACTGGCGCAGCGAAGCGGATCACGAGGAGTTCGTGCTCGCGCGCGACAGCCTCGAACGCGACGGCTCGAAGGCTGCGGTCGCCGCCGACGCCGACGAACAACAACGACTGCGCGGCGCGAAGTCGCACTACGGTTGGTACTTCGACCGACCGTTCTTCGACGAGATCAAACGCTGGGTGCGCAAGGGCTCGCTGGTTCCGCTCGAAGCGGTCTGGTTGACGACGCGCGAGGGTTTCGCCGCGTCGCAGGACGCCGGCGAGGAGAATCTGCGCAGCAAACGCGAGTTCGATTCGATGCTCGACGTGCTGCGAGCTCGCGCCGCCGCCGTCACGCCGCTGCCGATCCGGGAGGAGCTCGTATGAACGCCGTGAACGAAGACGCGCGACGCCTCGCGGCCCTCGCCGAGTACTACGACGCCGAAGCGACCGATCTCGGCGTGCGCACCGCCGATCAATTCGTGCCGCCGCTGTCGACCAAGGATCGCCGCCGTCGGCGCTTGCGCGGCGACGAGGATCGAACGGGCGCGCTCGTGCTCGTCAAGGGTTCGGACGGCGTGTTGCGCTGGGACGTCGGCGGCGCGCGTCGTCGCGCGGCGCGTCGCCGCGCCGGTCGAGCGAGTCGCGCGGGGCTGTGGTCTTGGCTCACCGGCGACGGAGAGCAGGTCGCCGAGCTCCACTTCGAGCTCCTGCCGCCGAACGAAATCGTCGCGGCGATCTCGAAGCTCGACCGCAAGTTCGCGGCGGCGAGCCTCGGCGTCGACGCCGTCGGCGCTCCCTCGTTCGGCTTGCGGCGTTGGCGCGGCGGACGCCTGGTGCCCGTCGCCGGTCCGACGGCGACCGCGAAGTCGAAACGCATCCTGCTGTTCGTGCACGGCACGTTCTCGAACTGCGATCACTTCCTCGTCGACGAGTTCCTCGCCACCAAGCAAGGTCGCGAGCTCGTCGCCTCGAAGCGCTTCGACGAAGTGTTGACGTTCGACCATCCGACGCTGGCGGTCAGTCCGATGCTCAACGCGTTCGAGCTCTCGCGGCTGATGCGCGGCGTCGAGGCCGAAGTCTGCGTCGTCGCGCACAGCCGCGGCGGTTTGGTGACGCGCTGGTGGCTCGAGGGGTTCGGCGGCGCCGAGGACGGGCCGCGCAAGGCGGTGCTGGTCGGCAGTCCGCTCGCGGGGACGAGCCTCGCGTCGCCCGCGCGGATCCGCGAGTCGATGGACCTGCTGACCAACGTCGGCAACGCGCTCAAACTCGCGGGCTCGGCGGCGACCGCCTTCGCGCCGTTCCTCGCGGCGCCGGTGGTGCTGCTCAAGGTCTTCACGTCGATCACGTCGGCGCTGAGCAAGCTCCCGATCGCCGACGCCGGAGTCGCGCTGGTGCCCGGGCTCGGCGCGCAGTCGCGCGTCGGCAACAACCACGAGCTCCTTCGCCTGCGCGCCGTGCGGCCGAACAAGTTGCCGAGCTACTTCGTCGTGCGCTCGAACTTCGAGCCCGCGGACGTCGGTTGGAAGTTCTGGCGCCTCTTCCGCAAGGACCAGCTCGCCGACGCCGCGGTCGACACCGTCTTCCCCGGCGAGAACGACCTGGTGGTCGACACCGAGTCGATGGACGACGTCTTCACGGACGCCTCCGTGCCGCGCCCGAAGATCATCCACGACTTCGGCACCAACCCGACCGTCCACCACATCAACTACTTCCGTCAGCGCGAGACGATCGACGCGATCGCCGGCGCTCTCTGATCGACCGACTGGCGGTCGGGGCGCTCGCGCGCTCTGATGGCGACGCCGCGATGAGCGTCTACACCGAGATCGATAACGCGTTCGAGCCGCCGTACCTGCGCACGCTGGAGCGCCAGATCCTCTCCAGCCGATTCCTGGTCGCGAACAACCTGAACCGCGACTTCGTCGGCACGCGCGGCTTCTCGATCGTCTTCCACCGGAGCGAACTTCCGAGGGTCGAGCGCGAGTTCCCGTACTTCGCCGGCTACC
This sequence comes from Planctomycetota bacterium, assembly GCA_016220085.1. GTDB lineage: Bacteria > Planctomycetota > UBA1135 > UBA1135 > JACRIN01. Next base: position 27,133 of record JACRIN010000070.1, on the reverse strand, counting down.
TGAAGCGCGCGGTGCGCGACGACTGCAACGCGTTCTACCTGAACCCGCTATTGCTCTCGCAGGGTTCGCGCGTCGACCCGCACGTCGACCGCAGCTTGCGCGCGTACTGCCCGACGATCGTGTGCCCGGTGGTCGTGTCGGTGCTGTACGTCGTGGTCCCCGAGCCGCTCGCCGGTGGGGCGCTCGTCTTGAGCCGCGGGAAGCGCACACTCGGCAAGGTCCGACCGGCGGCGAACAAGCTCGTCGTCTTCGGTGGCGATCTGATGCACGCGGTCGAGCGCCTGGACAGTCCGGGTCGACGGCTCAGCCTGGTCTGCGAGCAGTACCAGCTCTCCCACGACGAGCTCGCGGACGTGCCGACCTACCAGGTCGAGCAGGGGCCGCGCGCCTACGACTGACCCGGGTTCGGGAGCCAGCCGTGGGTTGCGCGCGGCCCTCGAGACCCCGCTGGCGCGGCTTGGCCGGTTTCCCTGTTGTAAACGTCCAAATCGGGCATCATACGCTCGCGTCAACGCGAGAAAGCTGCTTGCGCTCAGCCTATCAGCGGCCTTATCAATACCGAGAAGAGGCAGTCCTGCACGAGAGCCCGACCATGAGCACCGTGGAATCCAATCGAATCGTTCAGTCGTCCGACGGCGCTCCGTTCCTGTCCCCCAAGGACTTGGCGGACGCGATCGGGGTCAGCGAGTCGTCGCTGAAGCGCTGGGTCGACGACGGCCGCCTGATCGCCGTGCGAACCGCCGGCGGTCACCGTCGCATCCCGCTGCACGAGGCGGTGCGCTTCGTGCGCGCGCAGCGTTTCACGCTCGCGCATCCCGAGATCCTCGGTTTGCCGACGAGCGACGCGCGTTCGATCTCGCCCGGCGCGCAGGAGCCGTTCCTGGAGCAGCTGCTCGCCGAGAACGCGATCGGCGCGCGCGCGTATCTCGTTCAGCGCTACCTCTCCGGCGTCGGCTTCGCCGCGCTCTGCGACGGTCCGATCCACGCCGCGCTCGAGCACGTCGGCGAGCTCTGGAAGCACGACGAGAAGGGGATCGCCGTCGAGCACCGCGCAACCGACATCGCGATCCAGTCGCTGGGTTACCTTCGCTCGCTGTTGCCGCCCGCGCCCGAGGACGCGTGGACCGCGGTCGGCTACGCGCCGAGCGGCGATCCGTATCTGCTGCCGAGTCTCGCCTGCGCGGCCGTCCTCGCCGAGGCCGGCTGGCGCGACAAGAACCTCGGGCCGGACACGCCGCTCGCCGCGGTGCGCGAAGTGATCCAAGCGTCGCGTCCGAAGCTCGTCTGGTGCGCGTCGAGCCTCGAGCAGCCCGGCGAGATCGCCGCGCGAGAGGCGGTCGAGCTCGCGAACGAACTCGCGCCGACCGGGACCTACGTGGTGCTCGGCGGCCGAGGCGCGCCGGCGCTCGGTCTGGTCGGTCGCGACAACGTGCTGATCGTCGGCTCGATGGTCGAGCTCGCCGCGTTCGCGCGCGGGCTCGCGGGCTCGCGGGTCGCAGCGCCGAAGCCGGCCGCGAGCGTCGAGCCGGCGGGCTGATCGCTCGAACGGCTTCACGCCCGGCCGATCACCGCGCCTGGCGGATGACCACGTCTGGCCGATGGCCACGCCCGGCCAAACACCGCGCGCCCCTGCGATCCGTCGCGGCGGTGCGCGGGGTCGATCCTGGGCTCGCGCGTCGGCACGCGAGCGCCATCGCTGCCCGTGCTAACGGCCGCGCCCGATGCGGGCTGCTTCGAGCGCGACTCGGTCGTGCGCGGAGCGGATCGCAGCGTCGGTGATGCGCGACCCGAGCTCTTGGACGCGCGGCTATCCGCCGCGTTTGTGCATCTCGAGGTGCGGATTCTGCGCGAGCTCCTCGCGGCCGACGAACGCGCCGCGTGAGAGCTCGGCGAGCCGCTCTTCGGCGCCGCGATCGGCGCGCGCGCGCCAGCTCGACGCGATGAACTCGGCGACTTCGGCATCGCTCGCGTCCGAGCGCAGCATGTCGCGCAAGTTCGTGCCGACGGTCGCGTAGAGGCAGCGGTACCACATCCCGTCGGCGGTCAGGCGGCTGCGATCGCACGAGCGACAGAACGGCGCAGTGGTCGACGCGATGATGCCGAAGACCGTTCCGTCGGCGAGTCGGAAACGTTCGGCGGGCGCCGTGGAGACTTCGCGCACCGGCTCGATCGCGCCGTAGCGCTGGGTGAGCCGTTCGAGCACCTCCGCGCGCGAGAGCACGTGCTCGGGGCGCCAACGCGTCGCGCCGCCGACGTCCATGTACTCGATGTAGCGCAGCTCGGCGCCGACCGACTTCGCGTACTCGAGCAAGTCGCAGAGCTCGCCGTCGTTGGTGCCTTTGAGCATCACCGTGTCGAGCTTGAGCTCGCCGAAGCCTGCGTCGCGCGCGGCGCGGATGCCGGCGAGCACGCGCTCGAGGTCGTCGCGCCGCGCGAGCGCGCGGAACGTCGCGGGTTGCAACGTGTCGAGACTGACCGTCACGCGCCGCAGTCCTGCGTCGCGGAGCTCGCGCGCCTGTTGGTCGAGCAGCACGCCGTTGGTCGTTAGCGCGAGATCGGTGAGGCGCGGACTCGCGGCGAGCAAGCGGACGAGGCTCGCGAGCTCGCGTCGGAGCAGCGGCTCGCCGCCGGTGATCCGCACCTTGTCGACGCCGAGCGAAGTGAACACGGCGACCAGCCGCGCGATCTCCTCGAACGAAAGGATGCTGCGCTTCGGCAGCCACCTGTACTCCTCCTCGGGCATGCAGTACGCGCAACGGAGGTTGCAGCGGTCGGTGACCGAGAGTCGCAGGTTGCGCAGCGGTCGCTGCAGCGTGTCGAGCACGTTCATCGCGCTTGCGAGCATAACGCCCGAACCGCGACCCGGTCTCGTTTCATGGTCCGAGGCGCGGCGACCGCGGGTCGAACGCTGCGAGAGGCGGCGGAGCCGAGCGACGTCGCGCCGCGCGCGAAACGCCGCTCGACCGGGTCGCGCGTAGGCCCGAGCTGCGCATCACTTCGGACTCCGGCTCCGCCGTTCGGCGCATGGGCTACGGCGACGTACGGATCGACAACCAGACTTCTGGACCGGAAAGTCGTCAATAGGAGTCTCGAACGATGCTCACACCCATGGTTGGCTACGCGGCGACGGCGCTCGGTTACGTCGCAGCCCGGGCGGGCGGGCCCGTGAGTGTCCACGAGATCGCCGCGGCGACGTCGATCCCGGGCCCGTACCTCGCGAAGATCCTGCACCGACTTTCGCGCAGCGGATACGTCTCCGCACAGAGAGGGATCGGCGGCGGCGTGAGCCTCGCGATCGATCCGAAGAGCGTGACTCTGCTCGACCTGTGCCGCGTGCTCGAAGACCCGATCCTGCGCGCGCAATGCTTGCTCGGCGGCGGAGCCTGCAGCGACGACAGGACTTGTCCGGCGCACGAGTTCCAAAGCGGCATCCGCAGCCGTCAGCTCGACTTCCTCGCCGCGACGACGCTGCACGAGATCGGTGTGTACGACGAGCGCAGACGCGTTGGGGCGGCGAAGACCACGCGTCGCGCACGGAGCTCGCGCGCGAGCACGACCGGACGCAAGACCCAACGTCGGAGCACGCGCTGACGCGCGGGACGAAGGGACGGCTCCAGTGCTCGACACGATCCGGATGCGAGTCGATGTTCCCGGTGAGGCGTACCACCGCGAGCTGGTCGCTTGTCAGACCGCGTGTCCGGTGCGCACCGACGCGCGTGGATACGTGCGCGCAATCGCCGAAGGGCGGTTCGAGGACGCCTACCTGATCGCGCGCGGACCGAATCCCTTCGCGTCGATCTGCGGACGCATCTGCGGCGCGCCGTGCGAGGCCAACTGCCGGCGCGGACGCGTACCGCGCGTCGACGACGACGGCAGTCTGGTCGGGCACGACAAGCCGGTCGCGATCCGTGCCCTCAAGCGCTTCGTGTGCGACCGCTTCGGGCCGGAAGCGCGTCCGCCCGACGACGTGCTCGCGGCGCTGCGCGAGCACGAGCCGGTGCTCGGCGCGGGTCCGGAGGAGCTCGCAGCGTTGCTGCGCGCGAGTGTCGCGGGACGCTTCGTTCCGGCGAACGGCGAGACGATCGCGATCATCGGCGCGGGCCCGGCGGGTCTCTCGGCGGCGCACGATCTGGCGCTCCTGGGCTTCCAGCCGGTCGTCTACGAGACCGAGCCGGTCGCTGCGGGCATGCTCGCGGTCGGCGTGCCGGCGTATCGGTTGCCGCGCGAGCTGATTCGGCGCGAGGTCGCAGTGATCGAGGCGCTGGGCGTGACGGTGCGCTGCGGCGTGACCGTCGGCAAGGACGTGTCTTTCTCCGAGCTGCGTCGCAAGCACGCGGCGGTGCTGATCGCCGTCGGCGCGAAGTCGAGCCGCGGCCTCGGATTGCCCGGCGAAGTCGGACCGCGCGTGTACGGCGGCGTCGATATGCTCCGCGCGGTCGCGCTCGGCGAGAGCGTCGACCTCGGTCGCCGCGTGCTGGTGATCGGCGGCGGCAACGTCGCGTTCGACGTCGCGCGGACGGTCGCGAGGCAGACGGCGTTCGACGTCGCGCGCACCGCGCGGCGGTTCGACGCGGGCGGAAAGGTGTACTTGGCGTCGCTGGAGTCGCTCGACGACATGCCGGCGGACACGCTCGAGATCGTCGAAGGCGACGAGGAGGGCATCGAGCGCTTGAACGGCTGGGGGCCGCTCGAGATCCAACGCTCGAGCGACGGCGCGGTCACCGGCGTGCTGGTGCGCCGCTGCACGAGCGTCTTCGACGCGAACCGCCGCTTCGCGCCGGTCTTCGACGACTCCGAGCGCCGCGTGATCGAGTGCGACACCGTGCTGCTCGCGGTCGGCCAACTGCCGAACCTCGGTTTCCTGCGCGACGGCGGCGCGGACGTGCAGGAGCTGCGGCCCGGGTGGCCGAAGGTCGATGCCAGGACGCTCTTGACCACGGCGCCGAACGTCTTCGTCGCGGGCGACCTCGCGCACGGTACGCGGCTCTTGATCGACGCGGTCGCGTCGGGCAAGGCGGCGGCGCGCTCGATCTACGAGCAACTCACGCAACGCAAGTTGATCGCCGACGCGACCACGGCTCACGTCGTGCTCGCAGGCTATCGGCGCGAGCGCGGTTACGAGTCGTTGCGGCGCGTCGCGGTGCCAACGCTGGAGCCGGAGCACCGCTTGACGAGCCAGGACACGGTGGTCGAGCTCGGTTACGACGAAGCCGCGGCGCGGCGCGAGGCCTCGCGTTGCCTCGACTGCGGCGTCGCACCGGTGTTCGACGGCGCGCGCTGCGTGCTGTGCGGAGGCTGCGTCGACGTGTGTCCGACGCAGTGCCTCAAGCTCGTCGCGCTCGCAGGTCTCGACGGCGGCGACGCGCTCGCGAGCACGGTGCGCGCGGAGCTCGGCGCGGACATCGAACTCGAGGAGAACACGGCGATCCTCAAGGACGAGGATCGCTGCATTCGTTGCGCGCTCTGCGCGATGCGTTGCCCGACCGAGGCCATCGCGATGGAGCGCACGACCTTCTGCACGACCTGGAGGAGCGCATGAGCCCGCACGCTTCCGATCCGCACGACCACGAAGCGCAACCGAGTCGAGCGCACGGCGCGCGCCGCGACCTCCTCGGCCTCTCTTCGTTGCTGGGCCCCGACGCGGGGCTCGTGCCGATCTCCGACCTCGACGCGGGCGCGGCGTGGGGCGCGGAAGAACGCGCGTTGCCGAGCGCGTGCGGAGCGTGCACGACGCGTTGCGCGCCAAATTACGCGACGGGAGAGCTCGCGCTCGCTCGTTCGGAAACCTGTGACCTGGAGCCCGAAGCATGAGCTCGAACGATCCCGTCAAGCCGTCCCGCCTCGATCCCGAGCCTCTGCCGCGCCGCGATTTCCTCGGGAAGGCGTCGCTCTGGGCGGCGGCGGCGACCGGCGTGTTCGCGACGCTCGGCATCGCGCGCTTGCCGAAGGCCGCGGTGCTCTCTTCGCCGTCGCGCAAGTTCAAGGTGACGCTGCCCGAGAACCTCCCCGAGGGTCAGGCCTTCGTCCCGCCCGGCCGCTCGGTGGCGCTGTTCCGTGACAAGGAAGGCGTGCACGCCGTCTCGATCGTGTGCACGCACCTCGGCTGCATCGTCAAGCCGAACGCGACGGGCTTCGAGTGTCCGTGCCACGGCTCGCGCTTCGCCGCCGACGGAGCGGTGACCAAGGGACCGGCGCCCGCGCCGTTGCCGTGGCGCAAAGTGACCGTCGACGGTTCGGATTGCATGGTCGACGAGGACGCGAGCGTGCCGCCGGGCACGAAGGCCTGACGATGGTCGTCTTCGCTCCGCCTCCCGAGAAGCAAGGCGCGCTGCGGCGCTTCTTCGCGAACCTGCGCGCGACGCCGGCGCGCGTGAAGGACAGCGCGTTCCGCGGCGGCAAGCCGAACACCGATCGCACGCGCTCGACGTTCGTGTTCGGCAACGTCTTCCTGCACTTGCATCCGGTGCGCACGCACCGCTGGAGCTTGCGGTGGACCGCGACGATGGGCCTCGGGATCGCTTCGCTCGCCGCGTTCCTGATCACGCTGATCACGGGCGTGCTGCTGATGTTCTATTACAAACCGCACCCCGCGATCGCGTACGACTCGATGAAGGACATCGCCTTCGTCGTTCCGACCGGGAACTTGATCCGCAACATCCACCGCTGGGCGGCCAACGTGATGGTGCTCACGGTGATCTTGCACATGGCGCGGGCGTTCTACACGGCCGCGTATCGAGCTCCGCGCGAGTTCAATTGGCTGATCGGGATGGGGCTGTTGGTGCTCACGCTCGGCCTCTCGTTCACCGGTTACCTACTGCCGTGGGATCAGCTCGCGTACTGGGCGATCACGATCGGCGCGAACATCGCGCAGTCGCCGCGCGAGGTCACTGACGCGCTCGGCATGACCGAGACCTTCGACGTCGGCGGGTTGCAGAAGCTCTTGCTGCTCGGCTCCGACACGGTCGGCGAAGAGGCGTTGATCCGTTTCTACCTGCTGCACGTGATGATCCTGCCGCTCGGGCTCGTCGCACTGCTCTCGGTGCACTTCTGGCGCATCCGCAAGGACGGCGGGCTCGTGCGTCCGGTCGACGCCGAACGTCGCCTGGGTCCGGTGCACGCCGCGGACTATCCGGTGTTCACCGAAGAGCCGCGTAAGACCTACCAGCTCGCCGCGGTCGTCCGCGGCAAGAGCGGCGCGGTCGCGCGCGGGCCGGAGAACACCGTGCCGTCGATGCCGCACCTCTTCTACGCGGAGCTCGCGGTCACGATGTTGACGATCGCGATCTGCGTCGCGCTCGCGCTGGTCAGCGACGCACCGCTGAAGGAGCTCGCGAACCCGCAGGTGCCCGAGAATCCAGCGAAAGCGCCGTGGTACTTCCTCGGGTTGCAAGAACTCGTTGCCTACTCCGCGTTCATGGGTGGCGTCGGCATCCCCGGGATCGTGCTGCTCGGTCTCGGCCTGATCCCGTACCTCGATCGCGAGAAGGACGGCACCGGCGAGTGGTTCGGCGGTCCGGGCGGCAAGGCGCTCGTGCTGCAAGCGCTGTTCGTCGGTTTCGGCGCGGCGCTCGCGGTCGAAGCGTTCGCGATCCGCTACGGCTGGTTGCGCGAGTGGATCCCCGACATCGCGCAGCTCTGGATCACGGTGTTCAACCCGGGCACGGTGCTGACAGCGATCTACGCGGCGTACTCGATCTGGCTCGTCAAGCGTCACCAATCGACGCGGGCCGGAGCGCTCGGACTCTTCACCTGCTTCCTGTGCGGCTTCGTGCTGCTGACGGTCGTCGGCACGTGGTTCCGCGGACCGAACTGGGACTTCTACTGGTCGCCGTCGGATTGGCCGGGGCACTGACATGCAAGCGAACAAGCATCTCTTGCTGTGGACGAGCCTGGTGACTCTGGCGCTGCTCGTCTTCGCCGCCGCGCGTGAAAACGTGTTCAAGGAGTGGCGGCGCGTGCAGTCCGCCGCGAGCGGACCCGCGGGACCGATCGACGTGCACCTGCGTCAAGTCGTCGTGCCGACGCTCGCCGTCGCCGATCGTTGCGTGACGTGTCACGTTGGCATGGCGGCGGGCGAGCCCGTCGTCGCGGGCGATCCGACGTTGAAGCGTCACCCCGACGTCGGCCACGACCCGAACGTGATGGGTTGCACTGCGTGTCACGCCGGGCAAGGACGCGCGACCGAGAAGGACGCCGCGCACGGCGACGTCGAGTTCTGGCCGACGCCGATGATCCCGTTGCGCTACGCGGATGCGGGTTGCGGCGGCTGTCACACGCACATCGCGGTGCCGAACGTTGCCAAGCTCGCGGCGGGTGAGCGCGTGTTCGAGCGCAACGATTGCCTCGCGTGTCACAAGCTCGACGGCCGCGGTGGCACGCTGCGTCCGCTGGGCGCCGGCGGGATGGAGGGGCCGGATCTGTCGTTCGTCGGCGCACGCACGTTCCGTGCGGACTGGTACGACGCGCACCTCGCGCGGCGCACCGAGGTGCGCGGCGCGCGAGCCGAATCAGACGGTGAAGTGCGCCGCGCGCGCGCCGAATCGGACGGTGAAGCGCACGGCGGCGCCTGGGACGATTCGTTCGGGCCGCTGTCGAGCGAGGATCGCGCGGCGCTCGACGAGTTCCTGCGCTCGCGTGTCGGCGCGCCGAAGCTCGTGCAGGCGAAGGCGACGTTCAACTCGCTCGGCTGCCGCGGTTGTCACAAGCTCGCCGGCGTCGGCGGCGACGACGGGCCCGAGTTGACGCTCGAGGGCGCCAAGGATCCCGGTCGGATCGACTTCACGCACGTGCGCGGCGAGCACGACCTCGCCGGTTGGCTCGCGGAGCACTTCCGCTCGCCCGCGACGCTGGTGCCGGGCTCGCAGATGCCGGTGCTGAGCTTGAGCGAGCCGCAGATCGACCTGCTCGTGCGCTACATGCTCTCGCTGCGGCGCGCGAACGCGCCAGAAGCGTGGTGGCCGAAGGATCGCGTGCGCGCCGAGCGCTTGGGCGAGCGCGAGTTCGCGGTTGACGGCGCGACACTCTACGGAAGTTTCTGCGCCGCGTGTCACGGACCGAACGGCGAAGGCATGTGCTATCCGGGCATGCCGGCGTTCCCCGCGATCGGCAATCCGGACTTCCTGGCGGTCGCCTCGGACGAATTCCTGACGAGCACGATCACGCACGGTCGACCCGGTCGCCGCATGGGCGCGTGGGGCGAGGGCTCCGGCGGCTTGCGTGCGAGCGAGATCGCGACCGTCGTCGCGCACTTGCGCTCGCTCGCCGGCGTTGCGTTCGAACCTGACGCGCGCGAGTTGCGGTGGGTGAGCGGCGATGCGGCCGAGGGCGCAAGGCTCTACGCCGCGGACTGCATGCAATGCCACGGCGCAAACGGCGAGGGCGGCGAAGGTCCTGCGCTCGCGAATCCCGCATTGCTCGCGAACGCGAGCGACACCTATCTCTTCGAGACCATTCGCCGCGGACGCCGCGGCACGACGATGCAGGGCTTCGCCCAGCCGAGCACGGTGCGCCCGTCGCTCGCCGATCCCGAGATCGAATCGATCGTCACGTTCCTGCGTTCCTGGGAGAACCAACCATGAGCCCTCGCGGCATCGATCGGCGGCAATTCCTCGTGGCGGCGGAGACCGCCGGCTTCGCGGCTTTCCTGAGCTCGACGCTCCGCGCGTGGGGTCTCGATTCGCCCGACAACCCGCTCGCGTCGTATCCCGACCGTTCGTGGGAGCGCGTGTACCGGGATCTCTTCCAGCACGACTCGACGTTCCACTTCCTCTGCGCGCCCAACGACACGCACAACTGCTTGATCAAGAGCTTCGTGCGCTCCGGCGTCGTCACGCGCCTCGGACCGAGCATGCGCTACGGCGAAGCGGCCGACCTCCAAGGAAACGCGACGACGCACCGTTGGGATCCGCGGATCTGCCAGAAGGGTCTCGCGCTGACTCGGCGTTTCTACGGCGACCGGCGCGTGCGGCACTGCATGGTGCGCAAGGGCTTCAAAGCGTGGCACGACGCGGGTTTCCCGCGCACCGAGAACGGGCTCCCGCCGAAGGAGTACTTCGAGCGAGCGCGCGATCAGTGGGTGCGTGCGACGCACGACGAAGCGGCGGCGATCGCGGCCGCGGCCACGGCGAACATCGCGCAGACGTACACCGGCGAAGAGGGCAAGAAGAAGCTGCTCGCCCAGCACTACGACGAAGCCTGCGTCGAGGCGACCAAGGGCGTCGGCACGCAGGTGCTGAAGTTCCGCGGCGGCATGCCGTTGCTCGGCATCACGCGCGTGTTCGGCATGTATCGCGTCGCGAACTCGATGGCGCTGCTCGACGCCTGGATCCGCAAGGTCGGGCCGGACGAAGCGGTCGGAGCGCGCGGCTTCGACAATTACTCGTGGCACACCGATCTGCCGCCGGGTCACCCGATGGTCACCGGGCAGCAGACGGTCGAGTTCGACCTGTCGTCGGTCGAGTACGCGAAGACCGTCGTCGTCTGGGGCATGAACTGGATCACGACGAAGATGCCCGACGCGCACTGGCTGACCGAAGCGCGCATCAAGGGCACGCGCGTGATCGTGATCGCGTGCGAGTACTCGGCGACCGCGACCAAGGCGGACGACGCGGTGGTGGTGCGGCCGGGCATGACGCCGGCGCTCGCGCTCGGCTTCGCGCACGTGATCTTGAAGGAGAAGCTCTTCGACGCCGACTACGTCAAGCGTTGGACCGATCTGCCGCTCTTGGTGCGCATGGACTCCTTGAAGCTCTTGCGCGCGAGCGAAGTGTTCGGCGGAGAGGTCGCGGCGCTCTCGAACCAGACGCACGTGCTCGCAGACGGCGAGAAGGTGCCGCCGCCGATCGCGCAGCGCGACGCTGTCTTCACTTCGAAGTTGCGTGACGAGTGGGGCGACTTCGTCTGGTGGGACCGGCAGAGCGACGCGCCCAAGGCGCTGACGCGCGATCAAGTCGGCAAATTCTCCGAGGTCGGCGATCCGCGGCTCGAAGGCTCGATCGAGGTGGAGCTCGCCGACGGCACGAAAGTGCGCTGTCGCCCGGTGTTCGATCTCGTGCAGGAGTACTGCGCGCACTTCGATCCCAAGACGACCGAGGAGATGACGTGGGCGCCGGCCGAAACGGTTCAGACGCTCGCGCGCCACTTCGCGAAGGAGCCCGGCACGACGCTGTTCGCGCTCGGCATGGGCCCGAACCAGTTCTTCAACAGCGACAACAAGGACCGCGCGGTGTTCCTGCTCGCGGCGTTGACCGGCAACGTCGGCAAGGTCGGCGGCAACGTCGGCTCGTTCGCGGGCAACTACCGCGTCGCGTTCTTCAACGGCTCGCCGCAGTGGATCAACGAGAACCCGTTCGACATCGAGCTCGATCCGTCGAAGTCCGCGCGCGTCAAGCAGTACTGGAAAGCCGAGTCCGCGCACTATTACAACCACGAGGACCATCCGCTGCGCGTCGGCAAGAAGCTGCTCACCGGCTCGACGCACATGCCGACTCCGACCAAGTCGATGTGGTTCGCGAACGCGAACTCGATCCTCGGCAACGTCAAGTGGCACTACAACACGGTGATCAACGTGCTGCCGCGCATCGAGATGATCGCGGTCAACGAATGGTGGTGGTCGACGTCGTGCGAGTGGGCGGACGTCGTGTTCGCGGTCGATTCGTGGGCGGAGCTCAAGCACCCCGACATGACCGCGTCGGTGACCAACCCGTTCCTCCAAGTCTTCCCGCGCACGCCGTTGCCGCGCATCTTCGAGACGATCGGCGACATCGACGTGCAGATGAAGTTCTGCGAGCAGATGGCGAAGCTCACCGGTGATCAACGCTTCGTCGACTACTGGAAGTTCGTGCGCGAGAGCCGCACCGACGTCCACCTGCAGCGCATCCTCGACAACTCGACCAACACCAAGGGCTACAAGATCGACGAGCTCGAAGCGAAGGCCAAGGAAGGCGTGCCGGCGCTGCTGATGAGCCGCACGTCGCCGAAGTCGGTCGGCCACGAGCAAGTCCACGATTCGCGGCCCTGGTACACCAAGTCGGGCCGCCTCGAGTTCTATCGCGACGAGAACGAGTTCATCGAAGCAGGCGAGAACCTGCCGGTGCACCGCGAGCCGATCGACTCGACGTTCTACGAGCCCAACGTGATCGTCGCGCCGAAGCACGAGGCGATCCGCCCTCAGGGTCCGGAGGACTACGGGGTCGAGCGTTCGGATCAGTCGTGCGAAGTCCGCCAAGGCCGCAACGTGGTCAAGACGTGGGCGGAGGAGAAAGTCTCGCCGCACCCGCTCGCGAAGGACGGCTATCGCTTCATCTTCCACACGCCGAAGTACCGGCACGGCTCGCACACCACGCCGATCGACACCGATATGGTCGCGATCCTGTTCGGGCCGTTCGGCGACGTGTATCGCCACGACAAGCGCATGCCCTTCGTCACCGAGGGCTACGTCGACATCCATCCGTCCGACGCGAAGGAGCTCGGCATCGCGGACGGCGACTACGTGTGGATCGACTCCGATCCCTCGGACCGTCCGTTCCGCGGCTGGCAGCAGAACGCCAAGGACTACGCGTTCGCGCGCTGCATGGCGCGAGCTCGTTACTACCCCGGCACGCCGCGCGGCGTGACGCGCATGTGGTTCAACATGTACGGCGCGACGCCGGGCTCGGTCGAAGGTCAATCGACGCGCAAGGATGGGCTCGCGAAGAACCCGCGCACCAACTACCAAGCGATGTTCCGCTCGGGCTCGCACCAATCCGCGACGCGCGGTTGGCTGAAGCCGACGTGGATGACCGACTCGCTCGTGCGCAAGGAGATGTTCGGGCAAGCGATCGGCAAAGGCTTCTTGCCCGACGTGCACTGTCCGACCGGCGCACCGCGCGAGTCGATCGTGAAGATCAGCAAGGCCGAGCCGGGCGGCATCGACGCCAAGGGACTGTGGCGACCCGCGGCGCAAGGCCTACGTCCGCGCTACGAGAACGACTCGATGACCAAGTACCTCACCGGCAGTTTCGTGTCCGGCGGCACAGAGAAGAAGGGCTGAGCAATGGCACGTGTGAAGAACTGGCAGCTCGGACGCGAGATGTCGTACTGGTATCCCGAGTCGCGACCGAAGAAGCAGTTCGCAGCGATCTTCGACACCAACAAGTGCATCGCGTGTCAGACGTGCACGTTGGCGTGCAAGACGACGTGGACGTCCGGGCGCGGCCAGGAGTACATGCTCTGGAACAACGTCGAGACCAAGCCGTACGGCTTCTACCCGCTCGGCTGGGACGTCAAGCTGCTTGCCGAGCTCGGCTCACAGCAGTGGAAGGGCTCGGTGTACGAAGGTCGCACGATCTTCGAGGCGGCGCGGCCCGGCGAGCGCGCGCTCGGCTGGCGGCCCGCCGAGCAGGACTACGCGCACCCCAACGTCGGTGAAGACGACTGCGCGGGCAACATCGAGAAGGGCGCAGCGTTCGCAGGCGTGCACATGGCGTGGTTCTTCTACCTCGCGCGCATCTGCAATCACTGCACGTACCCGGCGTGCCTCGCGTCGTGTCCGCGCGGCTCGATCTACAAGCGGCCGGAAGACGGCATCGTCGTGCTCGATCAGAGCCGTTGCCGCGGCTACCAAGAGTGCGTCAAGGCGTGCCCGTACAAGAAGGTCTTCTACAACCCGATGACGGGCACGTCGGAGAAGTGCATCGCGTGTTACCCGAAGATCGAGAAGGGTCTGCAGCCGCAGTGCTTCGTCAACTGCATCGGGAAGATCCGACTCGCGGGTTTCATCTCGCGGCCGGAGGATGCGAATCCGGACAACCCGATCGACTACCTCGTGCACGTGCGCAAGCTCGCCAAGCCACTGTTCCCACAGCTCGGTTTGGAACCAAACGTCTACTACCTGCCACCGGTGCACGTGCCGACTCAGTTCAGCCAGCAGATGTTCGGTCCCGGCGTCGAGCACGCGGTGCGCGAGTACACGCACGCCGACGCGGACCTCGCAGGGTTGCTGGGACTGTTCGGCTCCACCGAGCAGATCGTCCCGCGCTGGAAGCGCACCGGCGATTTCGTCTACGGCCTGGCCGAGGACGGCACGGAACTCGTGAAGGTCCCGCTGCGCGAGCCGATCCACGAGCGCTTGGCGCTCGACCCGAAGTTCGACGTGATGCGCACCAACTGTCCGTGAGAGGCACCGCTATGAAGTCGTCCCGATTCTCTTTCGTCGCGAGCGTTGCGATCGCCGTCGGTCTTCCGGCGTGCTCACCGTCGCATCCGACTTTGGCGTCTGTGGAGGTCCTGGTTCAGCCGAGCGCCGCTGAGCTGCCGGACGACCCGATCGATGCGCGTTGGAACAGTGTCGCAGCGTTTCATGCCGCGCTGATCCCTCAGGACATGGTGGAGCCTCGACAGCTCCAACTCTCGACGCGCGAGGTACAGGTCCGTGCCCTTAGCGACGGTGCGCGGATCGCGTTTCGTTTGGAGTGGACCGACGCCACGAATGACGACATGCCGATGCCCGCGGCCTTCACCGACGCGTGCGCGATCCAGCTCCCCGCGGCGATCTCGGCCGACGTGCCGGCACCGCAGATGGGCGAGCCCGATCGTCCCGTCGAGATCACGTTGTGGCGAGCATCGTGGCAAGCGATGGTCGACGGGCGGGGAGATACGATCCAGGACATCCACCCGAATGCGGTGCCGGATCACTACCCGTTCGAAGCGGCATCCTTCGAGCCGGGCTCGGACGCCCAGCGTGCGGCGCAGCTTCGCTATGCTCCGGCGCGAGCCCTCGACAACCCGATGGCGGGCCCGCGTGCGCAGCCGGTCGAAGACCTTGTCGGCCACGGACCCGGAACGCTCGCGCCGGCATTGACGACGTCGTCGACCGGCCGCGGCAAACGCATTGCCAACGGTTGGGCGGTGGTCGTGACGAGGCGTGTTCCCGATGGGCTCGTGTCGGGCAATCGCACGCAAGTAGCGTTCGCGATTTGGGAAGGCGGAAGCCAGGAAGTCGGCGCGCGAAAGATGCGCACCGGGTGGACGCCGCTGCTGCTCGAGGTGAAGCCGTGAGCCCCGTGCGCTTTGCGTTGGATCCGCGCGCGGTCGAGCTCCTGCGTGAAGCGCGCGACTGGAGACTGATCAGCCTCCTATTCGAACGTCCGCGAGACGAATGGTGGGCGGAAGTGGCGAAGCTGTCGCTCGGCTGCGTCGATGTCGAACTCTTGCGCGCAGCGGAGTTGGCTAGTTCAGCGACCGAAGGCGACTACTTGGAGTGGCTAGGACCGGCGGGCATCGTCAGCCCTCGCGAGGCGGGCTACCGCAAGACGACGGATCCAGCTCGTCTGCTGGCCGAGGTTCACGCGTACTACGCCGCGTTCGCGTACCAGCCGCGCGCGGAAGATCCGCCCGACCACGTGGCGGTGGAGGCGGGCTTCCTCGGTTGGCTCTGCCTGAAGGAGGCTTACGCTCGAGCGGACGAGAACTCCGAGTCCGCTTCCGTGACACGAGACGCGAAACGCGACTTCATCGCGTTGCACCTCGCTTGTGTCGCGCACGGCGTCGCCCGTCGTTTCGAGGCGACCGAGGGCTGTCACCTGGCGCACGCAGCTCGTGCGCTGGTCGCCCGAGCCGGTCCGCTGTGCAAGGCGCTCGAGGGAGACTGGGTGCCAAACGGGCTCGCGGCGGACGGATGTTCGCTCACCTGCGGGACCGGCGATTCGGCCGACGCGGAATTGGGGGACGAGATCCCCCCCGAATTCCTCGCGGGGCTGCCGGACAGCGAACTTCAGTAACCGAGCGCGTCGAGCCGCGCGCGCGATTCCGGGTCGATCTGGCGCTCGCCGTCGCGGCGCGTGCGGGCGGCGAGCGCTCGCAGCATGTCGGTCCACTCCCAGCGCTCGCGTCCGGCGGTCGCGTAGATGTCGCCGAGCTCGAGCGGATCCTTCGCGACGTCGTACATCTCGAAGCGGTCCTCGCTGGGCACGTAGATCAGCTTGTACTGCTCGTCGCGCGCGCAGAAGAGCTCGTGCGTGCCGTTCGCGCGCTGCGTCTGCGCGACGAGCACGCGCGGCGCTTCGGCGTCGAGCATCGACACGCCTTGCTGGTCCGGCAACGGCGGCAAGTCGACGAGGTCGAGCAGCGTCGGCACGACGTCGATCAGGCGCACGAGCCGCTTGTTGCCGGCCTGCAGCGGCTCGCGTCCGGGCAGCGTGCTCGGCAGCTTGATCACCAGCGGTACGTGCAGGAGCTCGTCGTAGAGATGGACGATGTGGCCGTAGGTCGAGTGCTCGCCGAGACCTTCGCCGTGATCGGACGTGAGCACGACGATGCTCGAGTCGTAGAGCCCGCGACGCTTGAGGCCGGCGAGCAACTCGCCAACGCAGCGATCGGAGAACTCGACCTCGCCGCGATAGCGCAGCGGGATGTCCGGGTCGGGGATCACGTCGTGGAGCCACAGATCGAGCTGGCACGACACCGCGCCGGGTGCCGGGTTGGTGACGATCACCGAGAGGTCGTCAGTGCGCGCGTGCAGCGCGCCGCGTTCGAACTTCCAAGACACGTCGACGTTTTGCGCGGCGAACTCGAGACTGCGCACCGCGAACGCGTGCGGCGAGCGGATCACGAGCTGGTGCGAGCCGCGTGGGAGCACGAACTCGTGGCGTACTTGCGACGACTCCGACGTGCATGCGCCGCCGAATTCGCGACCGTCGAGCGTGAACGTCGCGAACCGCTCGACGGCGCCGTGCGCGTCGTAGGGCTCGTGCGGATCGGAGTAGTGCGCGAAGAGGAAGAAAGGTTGGTCCTCCGAGAGCTGATCGAGCGCGGTGTCGAGCGTGTGATTGAGGTCGTCGCCGCGCGTGACCGTCCAACGACCCTTGTCGTAGCGCCCGAAGCCGCGATCGACGCCGCGTCCGGTGGCCGAGGGCCACATGCTCGCCAGCGAGACCGCCGCTTGCGTCTCGTAGCCGTGCTCCGCGAGCCAACCCGCGAACAGCGGCAAGTCCTTCGGCACCGGCTGACCGTTGGTGCGCACGCTGGTTTCGTGCGGCGGCCGCGACGAGAACAGCGCGGCGTGCGACGGCAGCGTCGCGGGCGCGTGCGAGAACGCGAGCGGGAACGAGACGCCGTCCTTCGCGAGGTTGTCGATCACGGGCGTGCGCGCCTTGCCGCCGTCGGGGTCGGCGTAGTCCGCGCGCAGCGTGTCGATCACGATGAGCACGATGTTCGGCCGTTGCGGACCGGAGGCGTTGGCGTCGCAGGCGCCGAGGGCGAGCGCGAGCGGAAGGATCGGTACGAATTCGCGAAGTCGCATGGAACGGACGAGCGCGGCGCAGTCTAGCAGGCGGCGGGGGAAGTCCGCGCCGCGCACGCGGTCGGGGCGGTGGCGAGCGAGCGCTCGCACGGACCCGGAGGCTCGGTTCGGGCTCAGGTTCGCGATGTCCGCGCCGCACGCGGCACTCCGACCCAACGACCGGCTGACCGACGGACTGACCGAGCTACCGAGCGACCGACCGCGCGACCGACCGCGCGACTGACCGACGGTGTGCGCAGGCTCTCCGCGAACTCGTCGAAGATTCGAATTCGCTCCCTCGCGACCTCTCCGCCGGACGCCGACCCGTCGCTAGACTCCCCGCTCCTTCGTCAGGCCCGGGTGGGCCGGGAGCACGATCCATGCACAATCAGGTTCAGCGCGCTTTGGTCTCGGTCTCCGACAAGACCGGGTTGGTCGAATTCGTCCGTTCTCTCGCGAAGCTCGGCATCGAGATCCTCTCGACCGGCGGCACCCACAACGCGCTCGTCGACGCCGGCATCCCGGCGCGCGAAGTGAGCGACTACACCGGCTTCCCAGAGATGATGCACGGGCGCGTGAAGACGCTGCATCCGAAGGTGCACGGCGGGATCCTCGCTTTGCGCGACGAGGCGACGCACGTCGCGGCGATGAAGGAGCACGCGATCGCGCCGATCGACCTCGTCGTCGTCAACCTCTATCCATTCGAGGCGACGGTCGCGAAGCCCGGCGTGTCGCGCGCGGATGCGATCGAGCAGATCGACATCGGCGGACCGTCGATGGTGCGCTCGGCGGCGAAGAACCATCGCTTCGTCGGCATCGTCACCGATCCGAACGACTACGCGCGGGTCCTGGCGGAGCTCGCGGAGCACGGCGGCGCGCTCTCGGAGAACTTCAAGCGCGAGCTCGCGCTCAAGGCGTACTCGCTGACCGCGCGCTACGACGCGGCGATCTCGAATTGGCTCTTCGAGCAGGAGCGCAAGGACGGCGTCACGCAAGAGCGCTATCCCGAGAGCGCCGCGTTCACCGGCAAGCGCGTCGCGGTGCTGCGCTACGGCGAGAACCCGCACCAGACGGCGGCGCTGTACGCGTCCGCGGGCGTCGCGGAGCCGAGCGTGACCACGAGCGAAGTGCTCGGCGGCAAGGCGCTGTCCTACAACAACATCGTCGACCTCGACGCGGCGCTCGCGCTCGCGAAGGAGTTCGACGAGCCGTTCGTCGCCGTCGTCAAGCACAACAACCCGTGCGGCGCGGCGGCGGGCGCGACGATCGTCGACGCGCTCGAGCGCGGTTGGAACGGCGATCCGCTGTCGGCGTTCGGCTCGGTGCTCGCGTTCACGCGGCCGCTCGATCTCGCGTGCGCGGAGTTCTTGGTCGGAGGCAATCGCTTCGTCGAGGCGATCTTGGCGCCGGGCTTCGACGAGAAAGCGTTGGAGCTCCTGACGCACAAGCCGAAGTGGGGGAAGAGCGTGCGTTTGCTCGTGTCGAGGCCCTTCGGCTCGACTTCGCGCGACGCACGCGAGCTCGAAGTGAAGAAGATCGTCGGCGGTTTCCTCCTGCAGGACCGCGACCTCTGCGCGGAAGCGCCGGCGGCGATGAAGGTCGTCACGCAGGCCCAGCCGACGCCCGAGCAGCTCGAGTCGCTCGCCTTCGCCGTCAAGATCGCGAAGCACGTCAAGTCGAACGCGATCGTCTTCGTGCAAGGCAAGGAAGCGGTCGGCGTCGGCGCCGGGCAGATGAGCCGCGTCGACGCGGTCCACATCGCCGCGCGCAAGGCGGGCGAGCGCGCGAAGGGCGCGGTGCTCGCCTCCGACGCCTTCTTCCCGTTCCCCGACGGCGTCGAGAACGCGATTCAATGCGGCGTGCGCGCGATCCTGCAACCGGGCGGCTCGGTGCGCGACGCCGAAGTGATCGCCGCGTGCGACAAACACGGCGTGCCGATGGTCTTCACCGGCGTGCGCCACTTCCGGCACTGATCGCGGCTCGCGCGAAGTGCGGGCCCGCGACAGGTGAGCGCGCGGTCAAGGCACTCACGTGTCGGCCTCGTGGCTGAAAATCAGCCGCGCCGTGGTTGATTTTCAGCCACGAGCGCGTGCGTCGTTCAGGGTCCGGGCACCGTCATGTGGGCCTCAGCGCCGGGGTCGACGTGTACCGGGATTCGCTCGGCGCGCAGCTCGTTGCGCGCACCGCTCAAGCTGGCGGCTCGTGACGGAACCCACCAGTGCTCGAGCAGGTAGTCGCCGGGATACACGCGAGCGAACTCGCAGCGCGTCTGTCCGGCGGCCCGCAGCGTCACGTTCACTTCGAACGGCTCGACTTGGTCTCGAGCGCGCAGCTTGAAGAGGAACTCGCCCTCGCCGGCGTGCGCTAGCGGAGTCGACCACTCGACAATCACGCGGCCGGGACGCGGCAAGACGACGCGCGCTTCGGGAACGCGAGGATCGTGGTCCTCGGAATGCCGATGGCCCGGCAAGTACACGTCGATCGCGAAGATCTGGTCGGACAGCCCGGTCGCCTCGTACCGGCCCGGCGCCACCGTCTGCGCGTAGCGCTCGAGCGTCCCGCGCCGGATCGCGACTTCCGCGTCGGTGACCAGACCGCCGTCTGCGTCCATGACCGTGATCGCGACGCGGCGCTCGGGGACGAGGCGGAATTCGACGGGCGCCGGCTCGTCGGGGACCGCGAACACTTCGTCGACGAGCGTCGCGTATCCATCGCGATCCAATACGAGGCGCGCAACGCGTTCCTCGCCGAGCGTCAAGGTGAAGTCTCCGTTGGTGTCGGTGTGTGCGCGAGCCTTGTCGCCGAATTGCACGAACGCGCCGACGATCGCGCGGCCATCGAGGTCGACGACACGTCCGCGGAAGACACGCATTGCGCTGCCCAAGTCGATGGTCTCCGTTCGACTCTCTGTCGGGCCCAGCGGCGCGATCCTGCGCGTGTCGTGAACCGGCTGGCCGGCGGACCCCGTGATGCGGAGCTCGAGCTCCGCGCCGGACCTCAACGCCTGGAATACGACTTCGCCGATCTCGTTGCAGCGGCCAGCCGCAGTCACGACACCGTTTGCGGGGTCCGTCTTGTGCGGTAGCGGGGACGGATTGCTGACGTGGTCGCTCGTCGTCGAAGTCTCGACCTTCGCGACTTCACTTTCCGCGAAGAGCCCCTCCACGCACGACAGCACGGCGAACAGCGACGAGTAGCTAGTCGCCGTGGGGACGACGACTCGCACCGTGAGGCGATTGCTCGGCTCCAACACGACGACGAACGGGTCGGGCGTACGTTCGTCGATCGGCACGTTCGCCGGCAGGAATCCGTCGGCGACGACGCGCAACTCGCGCGTACTCGGCGACACGTGCAGGACCGTACCGGCACCCTGCTCGTCGGTCGGCGTGCACCGTTGACCACCGACTTGCGCGACAGCTCCGACCACCCGTACCCCGGCCGGGTCCTGCACGACGAAATGGAGATCACGCAACGGAGGCAGCACGATGACGCCGAGTTCGAGATCGCGGGGCAGCTCGAGCAAGTCCGCCTCGTGGAATACCCAGAACTCGGCGCGGGCCGGATCGAGCCCGAGGGCGACGTGGCGCAGCGTTCCCTCGGGCTGCTCGAACGCGAATCGTCCCGAACGATCGGTTACCGCGATCGCCCATGTGCCTCGAGCCTGTCCCTCGATCGTCATGCGCGCGCCGAAGACGAGTTCTGCGACCGGTGCTCGTGCTGCGTCGAGCAATCGTCCGCGCAGCGTCGCCGCGAGTTCGATACTCAGTTCGGACACAGCGTGCTCGAGCCGCACGCGGCGCGAGGCCGCGTCGACGGTGCCGACGGACGTGCCTTGGATCTGATACGGATACGGGACGAACAGCCCGCCGCTCCAATCCGGCGGCAGCGCGCGGAACTCGAAGCGCCCCGACGGGTCCGTTTCTGCGGCGATCCTCGCGCGATTGCCCGGGCGGATCGACAGCGCTGTGAATACGGATTCGGGGATGCTCGCGCTCGCCGGGAGCGCGTGATCCGAGTCGAGGACCAGCTTCAGCGCCGCGGCCCGTGCGCCGTCTCCGAACACGATCGAGCCCGCGACGCGTTCGCCGGTCGGGAGCTCGAGGACGTGGGCGCCCGGCGTCAACGCGAGAGACTGCGCGACCAGCGGATAGCCAGCCGCGGAAACGACGAGGAGCAGCTCAGCGCCGTCCGCCGCAACCGAGAGTCGGCCGCTTGCGTCGGTCTGCTCGCGCCACACGAGCTCCCCTGCCCGGCACGCGAGCACCGTGGCGTCGCTGACGGCAGCGCCGTCCGCCTCTCGGACTTCGAGCTCGGCAAGCGCCGCCACGTAGGGCATGCTCGTCGCCTCGCTCGTCTTGCGCGCCTCCTCGCGCGCGAGATTCGCGGCGTCGGCGAGCTCGGTTGCTCGAGCGCTCGATTCCTCCGCCGTCGCGGCGGCGGGCGTCGCGTCGCTGGCGTCACCGCTCTTCCACACGAACGGCGCGAGCACCGCGAGCAACACGAGGAGCGCGAGCCACGCGAACAGCCCTCGTCTCGAGCGCGTCACGCGTCACCCTTCCGTCGCGCCGTCCTCACGCCGCGACACGTCCCAGGCGCGCGCGCGCGACCACTCGTGACCGCACTGCTTGCACCGGAACTCGGGCGAATCGTCGTCGATGCAGCAGCCGCCGAGCGCGACCTCGCCTCGCTGCGCCTCCTCGACGAGTTCCGGCGACGGCAGGCCGTACGCGATGCGCACGATCTCAGCCTCGCCGCACTTCGGGCAGCGAGTCGGCCGCTCGTTGGAGCTCCGTCTTCCGATCACCATGCGTCGCGCGTCGAGCTCGACCGCGCGGCCGTCATCGGAACACGCGCGCCCGCTTGCGTCGAGCGGCACGCTGTGCGTACGCCCTACGCTGGCGTCAGGGCTCGACGAGGAACACGATCGCGTCCGAGAGCTGCGAGTTGTTCGGATCGGCGAAGCCCGGGTCGCGGCCCCACGCTTGCGCGTAGAGGATCGAGCCTGCGGGGATCGACTTCGACGCCATGTACGCCTGGCTGAAGTGCCACGAGTACGCGCCGGAGCAATCGAGCCCGCTCGCGCTCCCGCCGGAGTTCAAATGCGGTCCGCGCACGAACGGCAGCTTGACGCACAACGTGCCGCCCGCGAACGGCGAAGCCTTCGGCACCGTGCCCCAGATGAACTTGCCGACCTTCTTGTTCAGCGCGGGTGCCGCCGTGAGCACGAAATCGTCGGGGCCGGACAAGCTCGCGCTCCCTGTCCACGTCACCAGCGGCGCGCAACCCAGCGAAGTCGTCTTCGGCGTGCAGTACGTCGTCGGCGTCGCGGCATAGCTCGCGTCGTACGCGAGCGCGCCGATGTCGACCCGCGAGCCGTCGGGATCGGTCTGCGTCGGAACGCCCGCGTCGATGCACGCGGAGAGAGGTGCGAGGTGGAAGTCTTGCGCGGCGAAGTTCCACAGGCCGGGCGCCGCGGCCGTCGGCGTCCCGCCGGACGTCCACGCGCCGAGGTCGCCGGTCTTCCAGAAGCTGTAGCTCACGCCCGCGTTGTGCGCCAAGTCCTGCTGATCCAGGTCGAGGTCGATCAGGTTGCCGTAGAGCAGCGTGCTCTCGATCCGCGAGCCGACCGTCGCGTTGAAGAACATCTCCTCGACGCCGCGGAAGAAACCGACGATCGTGCAGTTCCGGATCAGCACGTTGCCTCCGAACGTCACGCCGGTGCTCGAGCTCGTGCCGACGACGATGCAGCCGATCAGCGAGCCGCCTTCCAGGACCGCGGATTCGATCCGGAAGCCCTCGAGCGACGCATCGCTGGGTCCGTTGAACACGCCGAGGTTCGCACGTCCGTCGATCCGCGTCGCGAGCGGGCCCTCGACCGAGCGCACGTGGACGCGGCGATTGTTGTAGCCGACGTCCTCCGCGTACGTGCCCGGCGCGACGACGAACGTGTCGCCCGTTTGCGTCGTCGGCCGCAGGATCCCGTACTGGATGCTCGTGTACGGATTCGCCTGGCTGCCGTCGCCCGGCGGAACGCCGGCGACGTCGACGTACCAAGTCTGTTGCGCAGCGGCGGCGCCGGCGAGCGCGAGAATCGCGAGCAGGGTGAGCGACGCAGTGTGAAGGAAGGGCTTCATGTTCGAGCTCGGAGCGTTGGAGGTCGTGTCGGACCGGTCGATCGCCGACGGCAGCACGCCGTCGCTCGGTCATTCGGAGGTCCGCATGCCGGGGATCATGCCGCGGCCCCGACGATCGGTTGAAGTCGTGACGGAATCCGGGCAAGCGAGCCCGGGATCCTCCCACGTCCCGGCGGACGGACGGTCGGGGGTCGCGGCGCAGAGCTCGAGCCCGCTTGCCTGCCTGGCGCGTCGCTTCAGGAGCTCAGCATCGCGTTCCGGCTCCCATCCGCCCGCGCAGCCCGTCGGGTCCAAGGCGGAGCGCTCTCTCGAAACGACTGCGCCCGCGCACCGAATCGCCGCGGGACGTCGCGTCGCTAGTCGCAGAGCACGAACTCGACGCTGCCGGAGAGGCCGGTGGTGCTCGGCGAGCTCGGATCGCGGAACCAGAACTGGCCGTCGACCGTCGCGCCCGCGACGAGCGCCGGGTCGAGCCCGGTCGCGATCCACGCGTTGAAGTCGTAGTCGAGCATGCCGGCGCACGCGCCGCTGCCGCCCGAGTTCTGCGTCGCGAGGCGCCGTTGCGGCGGTCGCACGCAGAGGAAGCCGCCGTCGAACGGCACGTCTTGGCGTCCGTTCGTGCCGTAGAAGAAGATGCCGTTCTTCCGCGTCTCGAGCTGCGAGCGTCGTGGCTTGCCTTTCGACACGCGGTGCTCGATCCCGCCGCCTGCAGGGCGCGCGAATCGGGCTGCGCCTCGCTGCTCGTCGCCGGGCGTACTTCGCGTCGCGCGTCGACACACGTGCGTCCGAATCGTGGTCGCGATGCGTGTTCGACGCTGTTCGCTTGGAATCGAGTTCGTGCACACGCGGTCGTTCTCGTGCGGACTCGCGCGAGTGCGACGACTCGCCGGCGGCTACTTCAGCACCGCGAAGAGGTTGCTGCAGTCGTCGGTGAAGACGAGCGGTCGTTTGCCGGCGAGATCGATCGCGCGGCCCGCGGCGGCGAGGCGCGGGCGGGCGAGGAGCTCGCTCCCGCGCGCGACCAGGATCCAGCGCGCGTCGAGCAGCGCGTGCTCGTCGTCCGCAGGGGTCGCGATCTCGAGCGTGATGAGCCCGAGCTCGCCCGCGATGCCGGCAACCACCGGACCGAGGTCGAGGTGCCGCGACGTCAAATGCAGCGCGAGCACGCCATTCAGCGCGAGGCGCGCGAGGTAGAGCTCGAAGGCTTCCACCGTCAGCAAGTGCAGCGGAATCGCGTCGCTCGAGAACGCGTCGAGCACGAGCACGTCGAACCGCCGATCGGTTTCACGCTCGAGCGCGAGCCGCGCGTCGCCATCGACGAGCTCGATCGTCGCTCGCGAATCGGCGAGGAACGTGAAGTCGCGCTCCGCGATCGCGACCACCGACGGATTGATCTCGTAGTAGCGGTACACGTCGCCCGACCGCCCGAATGCCGCGATCACGCCCGCGCCGAGGCCGACGAGACCGACGTGCAGCGGCGGCGCGCTCGCGAGCTCGTCGAGCAGCACGCCGATGCCGCTCGGCCTGCCGTAGTACGTCGTCGGTTCGCGGCGGCGCGCGTCGTCTCGGTACTGCTGTCCGTGGCGCGTGCCGCCGTGCGTCAGGTAGCGCATCGCGCCGCTGAAGTCGGGCGCGGGGAGATCCTGGACGCGCAAGATGCCGAAGAAGTTGCGCGTCTCGCTGGAGCCCGCTTGCGAGCGCGACAGCATCCTCAGCGTGAACACCGCGCCGAGGATCAGCACCACGGCGATCAACGCGGGCAACGTCGGATGCCAGAGCCTCCGCTTCGCGAGCCTCTGCGCGCGCGGCTCGTACACGAACGCGAGCGCGAGCACGCCGCACGCGAGCAACGCGAGATAGAGCTCGTCGAAGCCGGTGAAGATCCGCGGCGCGACGACCGCGACGAACGCGCCGCCGAGCACGCCGCCGGTCGCGAGCGTCAGGTAGAAGCTCGTCAGGTGCTGCGCGCTCGGCCGGCGCGCCGCGAGTTCGCCGTGGCAGAACATGCAGCAGACGAAGAGTCCGAGCGAGTAGATCGGCACGCCGTACCAGATGCCGACTTTCGCGCCGAGCGCCGCCGCTTGCGTCAACACCGTCAACGACAGGATCAGGACGGGGAGGTTCCACGAGCGTGAGTACCAGCGCTCGCTTTCGAAGCAGAGCACGAACGTCGCGAGATACAGCGCGAGCGGCAGCACCCAGAGCAACGGTACGACCGCGACCTCCTGGCACATCTGATTGGTGACCGCGAGCAACAGCGCGGACGCGGTCGCGGAGAGCGCGAGCCAGACGCCGCGTTGCTGCGAGGTCGGCGCGGGGGAGGCGCTCGCGCGTTCGGCGACGACATCGGGCGCGCTCCACGCGCCGCGCGCCGCGAGCGCGCACACCAACGCGAACGCGCCGAACGCGGCGGACCAGACCCACGCTTGCGCGCGCGTCGAGAGCCACGGCTCGATCGCGAACGGATAGCTGACGAGCCCGAGCAGCGAACCGGCGTTCGACAGCGCGTACAGGCGATACGGCGACGCGCCGGGGCTCGCGCGCGCGAACCACGCTTGCAGCAGGGGCCCGGTGGCGGCGAGCACGAAGTACGGCAGCGCGATCGTGCTCACGAGCACCGCGACGATCGCGAGCACCGGCGAGCGCGAGTCGCTCGGCGCACTCGCCGCGTCTGTCCAGAGTGCTGCGTCGGCCACGCTCGCCGCGTCAGGCAGGATCGGCAACGTCACCAGCGCCGCGGCGAGCGCGACGAGATGCACGACGACTTGGCGGCGCGGCGCGAGCTTCTTCGTCGAAGCGTGCGCGTACGCGTAGCCCGCGAGCAGCGCCGCCTGGAAGAACAGCATGCACGTCGTCCACACCGCCGGCGCGCCGCCGAACCACGGCAGGATCGCCTTCGCGATCATCGGTTGCACCTGGAAGAGCAGGAACGCGCCGAGGAAGACCGCGGCGGCGGACGCGAGCTTCATCCGCTCCGCCGTTCCGTCAGGGCGCGCGCAATCGCGACCTCGACCTCGTGTGCTCTCTGCATGGAAAGAGCGCTCCTTCTAACGGATCGAACCGTTCCGATCGAACCGTTCGCGCCGATCCCGAGCGCGTCGACCACGCGTTCGCGACGCCGCGCACGAGCGAAGGCCGTCCGAGCGCGAGCGATTCACCGCCGGCCGACTGCGCGCCGGCGAGAGCGCCCGAAGAAGCGCGAATCCGCTCGCCGCGGCGCTGCGAAGCACCGGGGGAACGAACGAAGCCAAGAACCCATCGCCCGAGAAGAACCATGAAACTGACGCTCTCCGCTCTCTCCCTGCTCGTCCTGACCGGCGCTCTCGTCGCCGCGCCCGCTCCGACTGCACCGACGTCGCCGGCGGACGGCACGTGCTCGTCGAGGTGTTCGATGACCGCTTCCGCGCAAACGGACCTCTTCGATACCGCGCTCGCCGCGGGCTCCTTCAAGACGCTCGCCGCCGCGTTGCAAGCGACCGATCTCGTCGCGACGCTGAAGGGCAAGGGCCCGTTCACCGTCTTCGCGCCGAGCGACGAGGCGTTCGCGAAGCTGCCGAAGGGCACGCTCGAGGAGCTGCTGAAGCCCGCCAACAAGGCGAAGCTCACCGCGATCCTGCTGTACCACGTCGTCCCCGGCAACGTGACCGCGACCGACGTCGTCAAGCTGCGGAACGCGACGACCGTCGGTGGCCAACGCGTCGACATCGCCGCCACGGAAGGCGAAGTCCGCATCGACGGCGTG
>JACRIN010000003.1 GCA_016220085.1 Planctomycetota bacterium | reverse complement strand
GGGCCTCGATTTCGCGGGCGACGGCCTGCGCGCGATGGTCGAGAGGGCGCGCACGCAGTGACTCAAGCTTTCGCCGTGGTCGCGCCGTCTACAGCCGGCCGCGGTCGCAGTCCATGGCGATCGATCTGGTTGTAGAGCGTCTTCAACGACACGCCGAGCGCCTTCGCGGCCTCGCGCTTGTCGCCCTTGAAGGCTGCGAGCGCCTCGATCACCGCGATGCGCTCGAGCACGTGTAGGTCCAGCGTCGGCAGCGGTCCGGCGTGCTCGACCGGGCGCTCGAGCTGTTTCTCGACCGACTTCGCGTCGATGCGACAGTCGTCGGCGAGCAAGCACAGGCGTTCGAGCGTGTTCTCGAGCTCGCGCACGTTGCCCGGCCAGTCGAAGCGTTCGAGCAAGTCGAACGCGGCGTCATCGATCGCCACGACGTGACCACTGCGCGCGAGGTAGTGCACCGCGAGCGCACGGATGTCGCCGCGCCGCGCGCGCAGCGGCGGCACCGAGATCTCGAGCGCGGCGATGCGGTAGTACAGGTCTTCACGGAACTCGCCCGCGCGCACCTGCTCGCGCAGATCCCGGTTGGTCGCGGCGATCACGCGCACGTCCACGCGGCGCACGCTCTCCGCGCCGACCGGACGGAGCTCGCCGAACTGGAGCGCGCGCAGCAACGCGGGTTGGACGGTGCGCGGGAGCTCGCCGACCTCGTCGAGGAAGAGCGTGCCGCCGTCGGCCGCTTCGAAGAGTCCCATGCGCTTGCGCTCGGCGCCGGTGAACGCGCCTCGCTCGTGGCCGAAGAGCTCGCTCTCGAACAGGCTCGCCGGAATCGCGCCGCAGTTGACGACGACGAACGGCGCGGCGCCGCGTTCGCCGCGCGCGTGGACGTTCCGCGCGACGACTTCCTTGCCGGTGCCGCTCTCGCCTTGGACGATCAGACTGACGTCGCTCTACGCGACACGCTCGATCACGCGGCGGAGCTCGTGCATCGGCGCGGAATCGCCGATCAGCTCGGGCGTCGGCCCTTGGCCGTCGATGACGCGACGCAATCGGCGGTTCTCCAGCGCGAGCGCGCGTTTCTCGGCGGCGCGCCGCAACACCTGCTCCAGCACGTCCAGCCGCGCCGGCTTGGTCAGGAAGTCGTGCGCGCCGACGCGCATCGACTCGACCGCGTCGGGCACCGCTCCGTGGCCGGTCAGCATCACGACCTGGGTCATCGGGTCTTGCGCGAGCAGCTCGCGCAGGAGCTCGAGACCGCTCTTGCCCGGGAGGCGCAAGTCGATCAACAACGCGTCCGGCGCGGACGCGCGCACGGCGTCGAGCACGCCCTCCGCGGTGGGGAACGCGACGACCTCGAAGCCGAGCGCGCCGAGCTCGCGCGCCAGCACGGTTCGCAACGTCGAGTCGTCCTCGACCAGATGGACCTTCAGCTTCCTCACGTCGTCTTGCCTTTCGCAGCCGGGACGCGGACTCGGAAGAGTGCGCCGTGTCCCGTGTTCTCCACTTCGATCGTCCCGCCGTGGTCCTCGACGACGCGCTCGACGATCGCGAGCCCGAGCCCCGTGCCTTTCCCGACTTCTTTGGTGGTGAAGAAGGGGTCGAACACGCGCTTCAGGTTCTCGGGCGAGATGCCCGACCCTTGATCCTCGACCTCGAGCGTCACCCAACCGCCGCGCGCGCGGCATTCGACCCGGATCGGCTTGCCGGACGGGCTCGCGTCGATCGCGTTCTGGATCAGGTTGAGCACGACCTGCTTGCACTCCGACGGATTGCCACGCACGTTCGGCAGTCGCTCGTCGCAACGGAACTCCAGCGTCAGCGCGCGTTCGGCGAACTGCGCGCGCAACAGCACCTCGATCTCGCGCATCAGGTCGCCGAGCTGGAACTCGACTTTCTCGCCGGGCGCCTGGCGGCCGAACTCGAGCAGGCGCGAGGTGATCTCGTGCGCGCGATGCGCCTCGTTCGCGATGATGCGCAGGTACTCCGCTTGCTCCTCGCGCGTCGAACTGCCGCCGCGGATCCGCCGCTCGAGTCCTTCGGCGCACGACGCGATCGACGCCAACGGCGTATTGATCTCGTGCGCGACCCCGGCGGCGAGCGTTCCGACGCTCGCGAGGCGCGCGGCTCGGACGAATTCCTCGGTGCGTTGCTTCACACGCGCTTCGAGGCCGCTGCGCATCGAGCCGAGCTCTCCAGCCATGTGGTTGAACTCGGAGGCGAGCGCACCGATCTCGTCGGCGCTGCGGATCCGGATGCGGTGATCGAGGTCGCCGGCGCCGACGCGCGCGGCGCCGTCCCGCAAGGTGCTCAGAGGACGCACGATCGCGCGGCGGACGATCCACGTCAGCCCGACCAGGATCGCGAACGCGGCGCCGACCAGCATCGCCACCTCGCGGCTCATGCGGTCGCCGTGCTTGTGCAAGGCATCGAGCGAACGGGTCGCTTCGTCGCGCATCTCCTCGTGGAGCGCTTCGGACGCGCCGACGAGGTCGACCGCGAGCGAATCGATGCGCGCCTCGTCGTCGCGCGCGGCGAGCGAGGCGTCGAGGGCATCGAGCAGCCGCTGCACCTCGACGAACAGGCGTGCCTCGACCTCGACGTGCTCCGCCTGCGACGGATCGTAGCCGCCGGGACCGCGCGCGAGGATCGCGATCGAAGCACGGGCGTCCGTGAGCAAGTCCTGGACGATGCGAGCGCGCTCGGTGTCGCCGTCGGGCGGCACGACGTCGTGGAGCGCCGCGTGATTGCGGATCGAGCGCGCGATGCGCAGCAGTTCGCGCGTGTAGGAGCTCTCGCGCTGTTCCTCGACGACCTGCTGGGAGTTTTGCAGGATCGACGCGACCTGGTAGGTCACGATCACGCCGATCGCGGTCAGCATCGCGGCGAGCGCGGCGAAGATGACGCCGAGCTTGCGCCCGAGCGTCCACCGGCCGACGGAAGCGGGCGCGTGAGGGTGAGTCGGTTCTTGGTTCACGGTTCAGTCGCGCTTCGTCAGCACGACGTCGAACGCGAGCGTGCCGGGCGGAGCATCCCGAAGGATCCGGGTCCAGTCGCCCCGAGGCAAGCCGAAACCGGTGCACGGCACTCGCGCCTCGCCCTGGGCGGCCACCGAGCCGTCGGGCAGCGCCGACCAGCGCACGTCGAGCGCGACGTCGCACGTGTCCGCGTCGAGCGTGAGTCGCGCATCCGCGACCGCGGCCCGCAACGCGTCGACCGGCGTCGCGCGCGGCCGACACGCCGAGGTGCAGAGCTCGCCCGAGGGTCGCGGCGCTCCCTCCGGGTCGCCCGTGTCCGGAGCCAGCCGGAACGCCAGGTTCGCGAGCTCGCCGCGCTCGTCGAACGCGCATTCACCGTCGACGGAGAACGACGCGAACCAGGCCGGGTCGGCGTCGCTCGAGAGCCGCGCGCGGCTGCCGACTCGATCGACCACGAACGTCGCGTCGGGCGGCAAGCGTCGCGCGAGCACCGCGACGAGCGCGTCGGGCACGAGCGGCGCGCCGCGCCCGGGCTCGGCGCGCGAGGGGACGTCGTGACGGAGCTCCCGCAGCACCAGCGCGCCCGCGGCGATCGACAGCGGCACCAAGACGAGCCGCAGAGTCGCGAGCTTCAATCCTTCGGCTCCGCTTCGGGGCGGCGGGCGAGTGCGCGGCTCCAGACGCCGGGGTGGAAGAGCTCCGAGAAGGGCACGTAGTCGCCGGCGACCGCGACCGCGAGGTCGGCGAGCCCCGGACGCGCCGCGAACGTCGCGAGCACCGCCCGGGCGAGGCGCGGGTGCGCGAGGCCTCGCTGGAGCATACGCGCGGCGGCGGCGCGCGGCGCGATGTGCTCGCGTCGGCCTGCGACGTAGCCCGCGAGCGCGTCGGCGTCGTGACGCTGCGCTCGCAAGGCCAGGTGGAGCGCGTCGGCGAGCAGACGGGCGCCGAGCAGCGCGAAGAACACGCCTTCGCCGGTGACGGGATCGACGTAGCCGCACGCGTCGCCGACCAACGCGGCGCCGTCGAACGTCTGTCTCGTCGTGCGGCACGCGAGCGGGCCGAGTCCGGTCACCCGCGCGACCGCGAGCGGCTCGCGGACTCGTTCGGCGAGCGCAGGCGCGTGCTCCAGCGAGCGTTGGAAGAACTCGATCGGTCTCGACGCGGCGGCGCGGTAGTCGGCACGATCGACGACCAGGTTGACGCACACTCGTCCGCCGTCGACCGGCGCGCACGCGAAATAGCCGCGCTCGAAGAAGTGCACTTCGGCGAGGTCGCCCCACGCCAGGTCGGGGAGGTGCACGGAGAGCGCGAGCTTGTCGAGCCACTCCAGCGGCTCGCGCACGCCGAGCTCCTCGGCGATCCGCGAACGGACGCCGTCGGCTCCGATCGTGAATCGCGCGCGGATCGCCACCGGCTCGCCGTCGGCGGCGCGCGCGACGAGGCCGCGAACCGCTCCGTCCTCGCGGATCAGGTACCGCATCTCCGTCTCGGGGAACAGCGTGACGCCGCTGACGGCGAGCGCGCGATCGAGCAGCAGCGCATCGAGCACTTCGCGTCGCAACGCGAGCCCGTGGAGCGCGGGCGGAGTCGAGCGCCCGATCGGTCCGTAGCATCCGAGCGCCGAGTGCTTCCAACCGTGGAGTTCGAGCCCGCGCACGCGCCGCGCGCCGCGCGCGAGGATCGTGTCGAGCACGCCGAGCTCCGCGAAGAACGGTTGGCACTCCGGGCTGAGGAACTCGCCGCACACCTTGGCGCGCGGGAAGCGCCTCTTTTCGAGCAATGCGACCCGCCAGCCGCGTTCCGCGAGGCGCTGCGCGAGCGTCGAGCCCGCGGGCCCGGCTCCGGCGATCACGACGTCGAACGTCTGCTCAGCCACGACGCGCCTCCGCGGTCTCGAGCTCGCGCGTATCGACGAGCAGCGCCGGCAAGACGACGAGGTCCGCGAGCAACGCGATCGAAATCGTCGCGGCGGCGACGGCGCCGAACTCGAACGAAGTCTCGAGCTCGCCGAACGCCGTCCCCGCGAAGCCGCCTGCGAGCACGATCGACGTGACGACCACCGCGCGACCGTTGCGGCGGAAGACCGTCTCGATCGCTTCGAGCGAGGTCGAACCGCTTTCGCGCAGGTGCCGGATGCCGTGCAACAGGTGCACCGTGTCGTCGACGATCAGACCCAGCAACACCGAGCTGATCATCGCGGTCGCGACGGAGATCGGGCGGCCGAGCCACGCGAGCCCCGCGAACACTGCGACGCACGGCAGCACGTTCGGGACCAGCGCGACGATTGCCGAGCGCGCGCTGCGCAAACCGAGCCAGAAGATCACGAACAGCACGGTCAAGCCGGTCAACGAGCCCCACACTTGGCCGCGGACCAGCGCGCTCGAGTCGCGGGCGATCTGCACCGCGCTCCCGGTCGCGCGCACGTCGTCCGCGCCGTGGGCGCGTGCGAGCGCTTCGACGCGCGCGAAGAGCGGTTCGCGCTCGCGGCTGCCCGACGGCGCGAGCAGGAAGCGCAGCAGTCGGTCGCCGTTCTCCGCCGCGAGCGGCGCGCCCGCGAATCCCGCGACCAGCGGCAGCGCGAGGACGCCCGCCCCGAACAGCGCGGCGCGCGCGGGGTCCGCGAGCTCCGAGCCCGCGGGCACCAGCACGTCGAAGGCTTCGATCGCCCCGAGGCGGTCGGCGATGTGCTCGGTCTCGACGCGGAACGGATCGTCGGTCGCGAGGATGCGCAACGGCTCGTTGTCGAACGAGAGACGCGACCACGACGCGAACGCGAGCACCGCGAACGCGAGCGTGCCCCAGCGCACCGCGGTCGCGCGCCGCGCGAACCAACCGGCCGCGCGCTCGCCGATGCGACCGGTCCACGTTCCGCGCCGTTCGGTGCCGCGCGGCGGCGTGCGCGGCCCGAGCACCGCGAGCAGCGCCGGCAGGCCGAACGCGTACGCCGCGAACGCGAACGCGACGCCGAGCGCCGAGAACACGCCGAAGTCGACGATCGCGGGGATCGGGCTCGTCGCGAGCGACAGGAAGCCGATCACGATCGTCAGCGCGGCGAGCATCGCGGGCTCGACCAGGTCGTCGACCGCCCGCCGCGCGGACGTGAATCGATCGCCGTCGATCGCGAGTCGATCGAGGAACGCTTCGACGTAGTGCACGCCCGCCGCGACGCCGACCGTCAACAGCACGGCCGGGAGCATCACCGAAACGGGGTCGAGCTCGCGACCGAGCAGCTCGTACGTCGCCTGCGTCCACACGATCGCCATGCCTGCGGGCGCGAGCACCGCGAGCGCGATGCCCGCGTGCCGGTAGAGCCACGTGAGCAACACGAACAGCCCGAGCGCGATCCACGGCACGACGCGAGTCTGGTCGGCGCGCACGGCGCGCGCGATCGCGATCTCGCCGGCGGGCTGGCCGGTCACCGAGCTCGTCAGCGTCTCCGGCAGATGGCTCCGTCCGAGCTCGCGCACGCCCTCGACGGCGCGGGCGAGCTGCTGGGTCTCGCCGGCGAGCTCGATGGCGAGCACCGCGCGCCGGCCGGTGTCGCCGGGGACTCGCTCGACCGCGCGCACCCCGTCCAAGGTCCGGAGCGCGCGTTCGAGATCCTGGACGGCCGGGCGCTCGGACGCGGGGAATTCGTCGGAAGCGGGAG
>JACRIN010000069.1 GCA_016220085.1 Planctomycetota bacterium | reverse complement strand
CCCCCCCCCCCCCCCGCGCCTGACTGCCTCGCTTCGCGGTGCCACTCCGTCGGTCGACGCCGCGGGGTCGTCGCGGGGCGGTCGCGGCGCACACCAGACGCACCACACTCTCCTTCACGGTAGCTTTATGCCTTCAGACAGCCCCGCCGAAGCACCGATCAGGGTATCTTGATTCCATGATCGGTCCGTCTGGAGCCGCGCGCATCTTGAAGTCGCTCGCCGACGAGTCGCGCCTGCGCATCCTCCATTTGCTCACCGAGGAGGAGCTCACCGGCAGCGACCTGATGGAGATCTTGAACATGGGGCAGAGCCGGGTGTCGACGCACCTGAACCTGCTCCGGGAAGTCGGACTGGTGCTCGATCGCCGAGCCGGACGCCACACCTTCTACTCGATCGCGCCGGGGCCGGGCTCGCAGCTCTTGAAGACCGTGCTCGACGGCGCGAAGGCGAGCCCGGAGTTCGTCGCCGACCTCGCCGGCCTCGCGGTGGTCCGCGAGGCGCGCGTCGCCCGCAAGCGCGCGTACTTCGACCGCGTCGCGGCGAGCTTCGGCGAGCAACTGCTCCCCGGCCGCACGTGGGAAGGCCTCGCGCGTTCGCTGCTGCAGCTCGCGCCGCGCGCGCGCTACGCGGACCTCGGGATCGGCGATGGCTTGTTGACTTTGATGCTCGCGGAGATCGCGGAGCGCGTCACCGCCGTCGACATCTCCGCGCAGATGCTCGATCAACTCCGGCAGCGCGCGAAGGCCAAGGGTTTCGAGAACATCGTCACCGTCGAGGCGGACATCGAGAAGCTGCCGCTCGAGGATCGCTCGCACGACGTCGTCGTCCTGAGCCAAGCGCTCCACCACGCGACCGAGCCCCTTCGCGCCGTGCGCGAGGCGAAGCGAGTGCTCGTGCGCGGCGGGCGTCTGCTGGTGATCGACCTGCTGGCGCACAACGAGGATTGGGTGCGCGAGAAGCTCGAACACGTGCACCTGGGTTTCACCGAGCAGGAGCTCGCCAAGCTCCTCGCCGACGCCGGCTTCCACGCCGTTTCCATCCAACGCGCGGCGCGCGATCCCGAGCCGCCGCACTTCATGACGCTGGTCGCCACCGCGACGCGCAACACCTGAATCCCCCACCATGAGCTACACCAACTTCCGTGACGCGCTGAAGGAACGAGTCCTGATCCTCGACGGCGCGATGGGAACCCAGATCCACGCCGCGCACCTCGACCTCGACAAGGACTATCTCGGGCTCGAGAACTGCGTTGAGATCATCAACGTCTCGCGCCCCGAGGTGATCCAGGCGATCCACGAGCGCTACCTCGCCGCCGGCGCCGACGCCGTCGAGACCAACACGTTCGGCGGCATGTCGCACGTGCTCGCCGAGTTCGGGCTCGAAGAGCGCACGCGCGAGATCAACCGCATCGCCGCCCGGCTCGCGCGCGCGGCGTGCGCGAAGTACTCGACGCCGGAACGGCCGCGTTTCGCGCTCGGTTCGATGGGCCCGGGCACCAAGCTCGCGACGCTCGGCCACATCGACTACGACACGCTCAAGCGCTCGTACCTCGAGCAAGCCCACGGCCTGATCGAAGGCGGCGTCGACGGCATCATCATCGAGACGTGCCAGGATCCGCTGCACGTGAAAGCGGTCGTCAACGCGGCGATCAGCGCACGCAAGGCGGCGAAGCGTGACGTGCCGATCGTCGTCAGCGTGACGATGGAGATCACCGGCACGATGCTCGTCGGCACCGAGATGGCCGCGGCGATCGCGTTGCTCGAGCCGTACGAGATCGACGTGATGGGCATCAACTGCGCGACCGGTCCGCGCGAGATGGGCGAGCACGTGCGCCTGCTCGGCCAGAGCTCGCCGCGCCCCGTTTGCGTCTATCCGAACGCCGGCCTGCCGCAGGTCGTCGACGGCAAGCCGTTCTATCCGTTGACGCCGGAGGAACTCGCCGACTGGCTCGCGCGCTTCGTCGAGGAGGACGGCGTCGCGATGGTCGGCGGTTGCTGCGGCACGACGCCCGAGCACATCGCGGCGGTCGCGCGGCGCATCGGCGTGCGCAAGCCGAAGGAGCGCAAGATCCTGCCGATCGCGCAAGTGACCAGTCTCTACGGCGTCGTTCCGCTCGTGCAGGACAACTCGGTGCTGTTCGTCGGCGAGCGCTCGAACGCGAACGGCTCGAAGGCGTTCCGCGAGCACCTGCTCGCCGGCAACGTCGACGCGATGGTCGACATGGGCCGCGAGCAGGTGCGCGACGGCAGCCACGTGCTCGACCTCTGCTGCGCGTACGTCGGTCGCGACGAGATCGCGGACATGACCAAGGCCGTCCTGCGTTACCGCACGGAAGTGCCGGTGCCGCTGATGATCGACTCGACCGAAGCGAACGTGCTCGAAGCCGCGCTCAAGCTCTGCGGCGGCCGCTGCATCATCAACTCGATCAACCTCGAGGATGGGCTCGAGCGTTGCGAGCGCGTGCTACCGCTCGCGAAGGAGTTCGGCGCGGCGGTGATCTGCCTGACGATCGACGAAGCGGGCATGGCGAAGACCGCCGACGACAAGGTGCGCATCGCCAAACGCCTGTTCGACGTCTGCGTGAAGGACCACGGGCTGCGCCCGGAGGACCTGCTCTTCGACGTGCTGACGTTCACGATCTGCACCGGCAACGAGGACGATCGCGGGCTCGGCCTCGAGACGCTCGAGGGCATTCGGCGCGTGCACGAGGAACTGCCGGGCGTCGGATTGCTGCTCGGCGTCTCCAACATCTCGTTCGGCCTCAATCCGGCCGCGCGTCACGTCCTCAACTCGGTTTTCCTGCACCATGCGCAAGCCGCGGGCTTGACCGCCGCGATCCTGCACTCGGCGCGCATCGAACCGTTGCACCACATCGATCCGAAAGCGCGCGAACTCGCCGAGGATTTGATCTTCGATCGCCGTCGCGAGGGCTACGACCCGCTGCAGGAGTTCCTCAAGCACTTCGAAGGCGCGAGCCTCGCCGCGAAGAAGGAACGCAAGCTGCCGGAGAATCTCACCGAGCGCCTGAGCTGGCGCATCGTCGAAGGCGAACGCAAGGGCCTCGAGGAGGACCTCGCGCTCGCGATGAAAACCAAGAGGCCGCTGGAGATCATCAACGTCGACCTGCTCGCCGGCATGGCGACCGTCGGCGATCTCTTCGGTCGCGGCGAGATGCAACTGCCGTTCGTGCTGCAGTCCGCCGAGACGATGAAGGCCGCCGTGCGCTACCTCGAGCCGTTCATGGAGAGGCTCGACGGGCAGACGCGCGGCAAGCTGGTGCTCGCGACCGTGCGCGGCGACGTGCACGACATCGGCAAGAACCTGGTCGACATCATCCTGACCAACAACGGCTACACGGTCTTCAACCTCGGCATCAAGCAGCCGATCCAGCACATCCTCGACGTCGCGCACGAGCACACGCCCGACGCGATCGGCATGAGCGGATTGCTCGTCAAGAGCACCGTGATCATGAAGGAGAACCTGGAGGAGATGAACCGCCGCAAGATCACGACGCCGGTGATCCTCGGCGGCGCGGCGCTGACGCGGAAGTACGTCGAGGACGACTTGCGCCGCATCTACGCCGGGCCGCTCTACTACGCGAAGGATGCGTTCGAAGGCCTCGACGTGATCGAGAAAATCGTCACGGGCGCACCCAAGCCGGCGCCGCGCGTGTTCACGACGTCGACGCAGGAGCCCGAGCGCGCGGAAGCGCCGGTCGCGGTCGGCGCCGCAGTCGTCGGAGCGCCCGGCGCGGTCGAAGCATCAGCGGCAGTTGGAGCATCAGGTGCCGCCGGCGCCGCCGCCGACGCCGCGGCTGCGCTCGCGAACGCCGCGCCCGCGCTCACCGGCGATCGTCCGGCGCCCGAGGTCGAGGCTCCGGCGCTCTCCGCGCGCGAGTTGCCGCGCGACATCACGTATCCCGCCGCGCCGTTCCTCGGGCCACGCCTCGTCGAAGCGATCAACCTGCAGTCGGTGTTCCCGTACATCAACGAGACGACGCTCTTCCAGTTCCAGTGGGGCTATCGCCGCAAGGGCAAGGACGTCGCCGAGCACAAGAAGTTCGTCGAGGAGCACGTGCGCCCGATCTTCTTCGAGCTCGGCCGTCAGTGCGCGAAGGAGAAGATCCTCGAGCCGAAGGCCGCGTACGGTTACTGGAAGTGCGTGCCCGAGGGCGACACGCTGGTGCTGCTCGATCCGAACGACGAGGGCAAGACCGCCGCACGCTTCACGTTCCCGCGCCAGCACGGCAAGAAGAACCTCTGCATCACCGACTTCTTCCGCCACGACGGCACGCCCGACATCGTCGCGCTGCAAGTCGTCACCGTCGGCCAGCGCGCGAGCGACGTCGCGCGCGAATGGTTCGCCGCCGATCGCTACCAGGACTACCTGCACCTGCACGGGCTCTCCGTCGAAGCCGCCGAAGGTCTCGCCGAGTTCATCCACAAGCAGATCCGCGGCGAGCTCGGCATCTCCGGCGAAGACGCGCGCGAGTTCCGCGAGCTCTTCAAGCAGGGCTACCGCGGCTCGCGCTTCTCGTTCGGCTACCCTGCGTGCCCGCGGCTCGAGGACCAGGAGCTCCTGCTGTCGCTGCTCGGCGCCGACAAGATCGGCATCACGATG
>JACRIN010000072.1 GCA_016220085.1 Planctomycetota bacterium | reverse complement strand
TCCGCGGGCGCGCTGCTCGTCGACGGCACCGTGACGCTCGACGAGCTCGCGCGCGTGATCGCGCCGCGCGCGTGGCAGGAGGACGACGCTGCCGGTTGGGGTTTCCTCGACGGCGGCGCGCGCACGGTCGCGCTCGTGCGCTCGCTCGAGCGCCGCTTCGGCGCCGCGAGCGACGTCGATCGGGCGGCGTTCGCGCGCACCGAGCTCGAGCTCCCCGGCATGCTCGACGAGTACCTCGCGCTGCGCGAGCCCGTCGACGGTGCGACGGACTCGGCGCTCGCTCGCGCGCGGCGCCTCGCGCTCGACGCGAGCCCCGGAGCGCCGGATTCACACGGCTCGCCTGGTTCACACGGCGCGCGTGGTGCGCGTGGCGCGCCTGACTTACACGACTCGCCTGGTTCGCCGCTCACGCCGCGGGCGCTCGGGCGGGTTCGCGTGGTCGCCGGGGGCGCGCTCGCGCGGGGCTACGGCAGCGACCGCGAGCTCGAACTCGGCCTGCCGTGCGACGTTTCGGCGGTGCTGCGCGCGCTCGAGGCGAGCCGGGCCGACGGGCCGCCGCTCTTTGCCGCGGGCTCGCCGGTGCCGGTGGTGCTCCGCGACGGCAAGCGCCTGGAGCCCGACTCGACGGTGCGCGCCGGCGACCGTCTCGACCTCGTGCTCGCGATCAGCGGGGGGTGACGACCGCGGCCTGGGCGTCGCTCCCGCTTGAGCGCGAAGGGCCCGCGGCCCGAAATAGGGGACCCGTCCCCGCCGAGCACGCTGATGACCGACCCCGCGCTTCGTTATCCTGGCACCGCCCCCTCCACCGGCGGAACCGAAGTGACCACGATCCTCATCGTCAAGACCGGCGCGCTCGGCGACGTGCTGCGCACCACCTCGATCCTGCCGGGTCTGCGCGAGCGATACACGGACTGCCGCGTCACGTGGATCACCGCGCCGGCCGCGGTCGAGCTCGTGCGTTCGAACCCGCTGGTCGCCGAGGTCGTCGCGCTCGACGCCAAGTCGAGCCACGCGGTCGCCGAGCTGCAGGCGCGGCTCGCGCGCACGACCTGGGGTCGCGTGCTCTCGTTCGACGACGAGGAGCCGTTGTGCCGCCTGGTTTCCGCGCTGCCGACCAAGCGACTGTCGGGCGCGTATCTCGAAAGCGACGGCCGCCGCGCGTACACGCCCGATGTCGCGCCGTGGTTCGACATGGGGCTGCTCTCCGTGCACGGAAAGGCGCGCGCCGACCGGATGAAGGTCGAGAACCGGAAGAGTCACCCGGCGATCTTCGCGGAGATGCTCGGCATTCGGATGGGGAAGCCGACGCTGAAGCTCGACGAGCGCGCGCGGCACTTCGGCGACGGTTTCGCGGCCCGGTACGAGCTCGCGGCCCACGGCCGCGTCATCGGCCTGAACACCGGCGCGGGCGGGCGCTGGCACTCGAAGACGTTGAGCGTCGAGAAGACCGCGGCGCTCGCGCGGATCCTGAATCTGGAGCTCGGCGGCGCGGTGACGTTCGTGCTGCTCGGCGGACCGGGCGAGGTCGAGCGCAACCTCGCGATCGTCTCGGCGCTGAAGGACGACGTCCGGCTGGTCGACGCGGGCTGCGACAACCCGCTGCTCGACTTCGCGGCGATCGTCTCGAAGTGCGACCTCCTGGTCAGCAGCGACTCGCTCGCCCTGCATGTTGCGATCGCGCTCGACGTGCGCTCGGTGGTCTTCTTCGCGCCGACTTCGGCGGCGGAGATCGAGCTCTACGGGCTGGGCGAGAAGGTCGTCAGCACCGCGCCCGACTACTGCTCCTACAAGCCCGACGCGGATGTCTCGACCGTCACGCCGGAGCGGGTCGCCGCCGCGGTGCTTCGCCAACTGCCGCGCCGCGCCTGATCGTTTCGCGAGTGCGGCGCCGCGGGCCCAGGGGTTTCATTCGCGCCTAGGTGGGTGAACCGCCCCGCCGCGTACGGATCAAGGCGAGCCGTCGCGTACGGAAAGAAGTGCGTGAGGAACGCCTTCGTGCGCAGAGTTTCGGCCGCGACTGGCAACGAGTGCGCAGGGGTCGAGTAGAGTGGGGCTGGCTGCGCGAGGTCGTCCTGAGCTTCGTCCGCGGCCGCCTTCGTTCCGTTCTCGTCCGCACTCACCGCGCACCCGCGGCCGCCCGCTCGTAACGGCCATGGGTTCCGCACAGT
This sequence comes from Planctomycetota bacterium, assembly GCA_016220085.1. Lineage (GTDB taxonomy): Bacteria > Planctomycetota > UBA1135 > UBA1135 > JACRIN01. Next base: position 100,736 of record JACRIN010000072.1, on the reverse strand, counting down.
CCTCCTCAGAACGCCCATACACCATGCACGTCCACTTTCGCCGCCTAGCCTTGGGCTCGGCGCTTGGGGTGATCGGTCTCGCGACCAACGCGTCGGCTCAGTTCACCTCGAACACCGCCCAAATCCCCTCGGGTAACCCGTTCAACAACTCGTACTCGGAGAGCGTCAACTTCGACGACATCGACGAGGACGGTGACTTCGACGCCGCCTTCGCCGACGGCGGCGACTGCTGCAACGACCAGAACCGCCTGTGGCGCAACAACGGTGGCGCGCAAGGCGGCACCGTCGGCTTCTTCACCGACGTCACCTCGACGCAGTTCCCGGTGGTCAGCGACGACAGCCGTGACATCGAGTTCGTCGACATCGACAACGACGGCGACGCGGACCTCTACATCTCGAACACTTCGACCAACTCCAACCAGTCGAACCGCTGGTGGGTGAACATGGGTCACGCCCAGGGCGGAACGCTGGGCACGTTCGCGGATCAGACGTCGACGCGCTGGGTCGGCATCGCCGGCGCGGGTTCGTCGATCGCCAACAGCATGAAGCTCGTCGCGGGCGGTTTCATCGACTGGTCGTGCTTCTGCGCCTTCGGCGACCTCGACAACGACGGCGACATGGACCTGTTCCACTCGACGTACGGCGGCACGTTCGCGGGTAACGTCCCGTCGCGCGTGTTCCTGAACGACGGTGCGGGCTTCTACACCGAGTTCAACCCGAGCGGCTTCCAGCTCACCACCCAAACGATCGCCAACGGCAACCCGGGGTTGTGGTGCGAAGGCACGATGTCCCAGAGCACGACCAACACGACGGGCCAGTTCTGCGACATCGCGGACACCCCGCTCGGTGCGGAGCTCGGCGACCTCGACGGCGACTTCGACCTCGACATCCTGCAAGGCGCGCGCAACGAGCAGCCGCGCATCTTCACCAACCGCCTCCAGCAGAACGGCGGCGCGCTGTCCTTCCGCGACACGACCAATGCGAACTTCGCACCGGGTTGGTCGACGGGCGGCGGTCACTACGAGCAGGAGCTCGGTGACATGGACGACGACGGCGACCTCGACATCTACGGGATGAACTGGCTGAACCTGACCGACGCCTATCTGAAGAACAACGGCTTCGGCGTGTTCAGCGGTCCGACCGCGACCAACAGCTCGGGTCAGGACGACAACGAGCCGGAGTGGCTGGACTACGACAACGACGGCGACCTGGACTGCTTCATCGCGGGCTTCTCCGGCGCGAACCGGATGTACGTCAACAGCGGCGCGCCGGGCTACACCCTGACCTTCGTGTCGGGCGTCGTGCCGACCAACGGCGAGAACTCGCTGGCGGCCGCCGCCTGCGACGTCGACAACGACGGCGACCAGGACCTCTTCACCGCGGACGACGTCGGCCAGCCGAACCTGTTCCTCAAGAACAGCACCAACACGGTCGACACGCACGCGCCGCGCATCTTCAAGGTCGAAGCCGCACCGTCACGTTCGGTCGGCGCCAACCCGACGGTCATCCGCGCGCTGATCTACGACAACGAGTCGTTCTACATGACGGCGCAAGAGACGCACGTGCTGATGTACAGCGTCAACGGCGGCGCCTACACGGCGGCTCCGATGATGTGGGCCGGCGGCAACCTCTTCCGCGGCACGATCCCGGGCAACATCGCCGGCGACATCTGCTACCACGTCGAGTCGACCGACTTCTACGGCAACACCAGCGCGTCGTTCGACCGCTGCTACACGGCCGGCGGTGCGGGCAACGTCTCGGTGTACTGCACCGCGAAGATCAACAGCAAGGGCTGCTACCCGCAGATCGGCTTCACCGGCACGCCGGACTCGGTTGCTTCGAGCGGCTTCGACGTCATGGCGACGAACGTGCTCAACAACAAGTCGGGCCTGTTCTTCTACTCGATCGTCGGACCGAACGGCGTCGCCTTCCAGGGCGGCCACCTCTGCATCAAGCTCCCGACCAAGCGCACCCAAGTCCAAGCCTCGGGTGGCAGCGGTTCGGGCAGCGACTGCACGGGCGACTACCACTTCGACTTCAACGCGTACGTGTTCTCCGGCGCGGATCCGGCGCTGATCTCCGGTACGACCGTCTACGGCCAGTACTGGGCGCGCGATCCGGCGTTCACGCCGCCGAACAACACGAACCTGACCGAAGGCATCAAGTTCACGCTGCAATAGCAGCTCGAACCTGTTGACCGCGAATCCGGCGGCGTCGCGCTCTCGAGCGCGGCGCCGCCGGCCTTTTTGTCGCGATTCTCGAGTTCGTCGCGTCCAATCGGGCGTCCGCGGCGTGTCGGGAGGTGCATCGCCGTCGATTCGGATCATCCCGTCCAAGACCTTCGACTCCCGAGGAGCTTGCTCCCATGCGCTTCGCCCGTCTCCCGTTCTGCCTTGCAGCGCTCTGCTTCGCGTCGTCAGCCTCCGCGCAGACGTTCACGTCGAATCCAGCCGCGATCCCTCAAGGCAATCCGGTCAACAACTCCTTCACGGAGAGCGTCAACTTCGCCGACGTCGATCTCGATGGCGACCTCGACGCGGCGTTCGCGGACGGCGGCGACTGCTGTCCCGACCAGAACCGCTTGTGGCTCAATCGGGGCGGCGCGCAGGGCGGAGCACTCGGTACGTTCGTCGACGCGACCGCGCTCTCGTTCCCGGTCGTGAGCGACTCGAGTCGCGATCTCGAGTTCGCGGACATCGACGCCGACGGCGATCACGACCTCTACGTCTCGAATCACTCGACGTCGACCAACGAAGCGAGCCGCTGGTGGATCAACCAGGGCGGCGCGCAGGGCGGTTCGAGCGGCGTCTATACCGACCAGACGTCGACTCGCTGGGTGGGTCTCGGGGGAACCGGATCGTCGATTCCGCCCGCGCTCGTGCTGCCGGGCGGTGGCTTCATCGACTGGTCCGCGTTCGCGGCGTTCGGCGACCTCGACTCCGACGGCGACTTGGACTTGGTGCACTCGTCGTACGGGCCGGTGTTCAGCGGCAGCGTACCGAGTCGCATGTTCCTGAACGACGGCAACGGATTCTTCCAGGAGTTCAACCCGAGCGGCTTCCAACTGGCCGGCGCCGGAATCGCGAACGGGAATCCCGGGCTGTGGTGTGAGGGCCTGCAGGCGAGCAACACGACCAACACCACGGGGCTCTTCTGCGACATCGCGATGACCGCGCTGTCCGTCGATCTCGGCGACCTCGACGGTGACTTCGACCTCGACCTGGTGCACGGCTCGCGCAACGACTCGCCGCGCCTGTTCAGGAATCGCTTGGTGGAGAGCGGCGGGACACTGAGCTTCCGTGACGTGTCGCACGCGCAGTTCCCCGCCAACTGGTCCACCGGCGGCGGTCACTACGAGCAAGAGCTCGGCGACATGGACGACGACGGCGACCTCGACATCTATGGCTTGAACTGGCTCAACCTGACCGACTGCCTGCTCGAGAACAACGGCAACGGCACGTTCGCGCCGCCGATGTCGATCGCCGGCTCGGCGCAAGACGACAACGAAGCCGAGTGGATCGACTACGACCGCGACGGCGACCTCGACGTGTTCATCGCCGTTTGGTCGGGCCCGAATCGGATGTTCCAGAACTCCGGCTCGTCCGGCGGGTACAGCTACAGCGTGGCGAGCGGAGTCCTGCCGACCACGACCTACGCGAGCCTCGCCGCGGCGGCCGCCGACGTCGATCGAGACGGCGACACGGACGTCTTCACGGCGGAGAACAACGGGCAGCCGAACGTGTTCCTCGAGAACCACACCGACCTGCTCGACACGCACGCGCCGCGCGTGTTCAAGGTCGAGCAAGTTCCGGCGCGCCTGCCGAGCTCGACCCCGTCGGTCGTGCGCGCGCTGATCTACGACAACGAGCCGTGGCTCATCACCGCGCAACAGACGTACGAACTCGTCTACCGCGTGAACGGCGGAAGTCCGACCGTGCTCCCGGTGAAGTGGATGGGAAGCAATCTGTTCCGCGGCGAGCTCCCCGGTTCTCTCGTCGGCGACATCTGCTACCGAGTGCGTGCAGTCGACTTCTACGGCAACGCGTCCGAGTCGCCGGAACGCTGCTTCCACTCCGGCGGCGGCACGGTGTCGGTGTACTGCACGTCGAAGCTGAACAGCCAAGGCTGTTACCCGCAGCTGAGTTTCTCGGGCGTGCCGAGCACCGCGAGCGCGAGCGGTTTCGTCGTCGGCGCGAACAACGTGCTCAACAACAAGTCGGGCCTGTTCTTCTACTCGCTCGCGGGCAAGCAGGCTGTCGCGTTCCAAGGCGGCCACCTCTGCATCAAGTTGCCGACGAAGCGCACCGCGCTCGCGAGCTCGGGCGGCCATCCGCCGCCGAACGACTGCTCGGGCGGCTACGCGCTCGACTTCAACGCGTACGCGGCGAGCGGCGTCGATCCAGCGGTGCAGATCCCGGGCACGACCGTCTTCGGCCAGTGGTGGCAACGCGACCCCGGCTTCGCCGCGCCGAACAACACCGGCCTGACCGAGGCGATCGAGTTCGTCATGCAATAGCCGCGCGGGCCTCGACCCGGCTCGCCTACACTGGGGCGTCGCCTTGAACGCCCTGCGCTACCTGCCTTTCGTCGCGCGCGTGTTGCGCCGCTCCGGACCGCCGTTGCACTTGACGGTGTTCGTCACCGGACGCTGCAACGCGCGCTGTCGGCATTGCTTCCACTGGCGCGAGGTTGCCGCCGGAGTCGCGGGGCCGAGCGCGGAGCAGCTCGGCAAGCTCGCGGACTCCGCCGCGCGGATGGGGCCGCTGCTCTGGGTGAGCTTCGGCGGCGGCGAGCCGTTCTTGCGCGCGGACCTCGCCGAGCTCGCGCGCGCGTTCGGCCGCCACGGGCTGCGTCACCTCGCGATCCCGACTAACGGGCTCGTCGAGGATCGGATGCACGAGGCCGTCGAACGGATCCTCGCGGAGAATCCCGAGCTCCATCTCTCCGTCTCGGTCTCGTTCGATGGGCCGGAGGCGATCCACGACTCGATTCGCCAAGTGCCGGGCGGCCACGCGCGCTCGCGCGCGTCGGTGAAGCGTCTGAAGGAGCAACAGCGACGCCATCCGCGGCTCGGCGTCGGCATGCTGGTGACGCTGACGTCGGAGAACGAGCTCGTGCTGTCGCGCCACCTCGAAGCGCTCGTCGACGAGCTCCACCCGGACAACGTCACGCTCAACCTCGCGCGCGGCACGGCGATGGAGCCGCATTTGTTGAAGGTCGATCTCGATCGCTACCGCGAGCTGGTCGCGACGAAAGCGAGGCTCGTGCGCGAGAAGCGGCTCCCGTACTTCGACTTCCCGCTCGCGCGTCTCGCCGTCGCGCGCGACGAGCTGATGTACGAGCAGGTCGAGCACCAGGCGCGCGGCCTGAACGGTCGCTTCAAGCCGTGCACCGCGGCGGAGCTCTCCGCGGTGGTGTTCGAGAACGGCTCGGTGCACCCGTGCGAGATCCTCGGTCGCGAGATCGGCAACTTGAACGCGGTCGATTGGGACCTGGCGAAGCTCTGGCACTCGGAGGAAGCCGCGGCGTTGCGCCGCGAGATCCTGGCGACGCGGTGCGCGTGCACCTGGGAGTGCGCGCAGGCGGACAACGTGCTCTTCGACGCGAAGAGTTGGCCGCGGCTGATCGCGAAGAGCCTCGCGCGATGAACGGGCCGGTGCTCGGCATGCTCGTGCCGTGCCGCGACGAAGCGCGGGTGATCGAGCGCAAGCTCGCGAACCTCGCGCGCGTCGACTGGCCGCGCGCCGAACGTCCGCACCGCGTGGTGGTCGTCGACGACGGCTCGCAGGACGGCACCGCGGCGGTCGCCGAGCGCGCGATCGCGCGATTCTTCCTCGGTCGCTCGGACGTCGAGGTGCGGGTCGTGGCGAACACCGGCGCGCCCGGCAAGGCGTCGGCGATCGCGCGCGGCCTCGCGGAGCTCGGGTCCGATCCGGAGCTCGTCGTGCTGACCGACGCGGACGTGATCCTCGAGCGCGCGGCGCTGGTCGAGCTCGCCGACGCGTTCCGTCGCGAGCCGCGGCTCGGCATGGCGTGCGGCGCGCAGCGCTTCGTGCGCGAGCTCGGCGACGACGGCGACGCGCACGCGAGCCTCGCCGACGACTCCGGGCTCTACGATCGCTGGACCGCGGCCGTGCGGCGCTTCGAGTCGCGTTCCGGCAGGCTGTTCAGCGTCCACGGTCAGATGCTCGCGTGGCGACGAGCCCTCGCGCTCGCGCCGACGCCCGGCCTCGCCGCCGACGACATCGAGCTGCGGATGCAGGCGCGCGCGCGCGGCGCACGGATCGAGCTCGTCGCAGCCGCGCGCTTCGTCGAGGTCAAGGCGCCCGAGGGCGAAGGTCGGCGCGACCAGGAGCTCCGCCGAGCGCGAGCCTACGTGCAGTGCGTCGAGAGCCCGCACGTCGCGCGGCTCGCCGCGCGCGGAGGCGCGCTCGATCGGCTTCACTTCGCGTGCTACCGCCGTGTACCGCTGCTCGCCCCGTGGGTGGTGCTCGCGGCTCTGGTCGTCGCGCCGCTCGCGGCCCTGGCGGTCGCGGCGACGCGCCCCGGGGGCGCGTCGGCGGGCGCCGAGTGGGCCATTCCCGAGTGGGCGGGCGCGGCAACGCTCGGCGCCGCGGTGCTCGGGCTCGAGCTCCTGCTCGCGATCAGCCCGCTCGGCCGTCGACTCGCCAGGCTCTTCGCGGTGATCGTTCGCGCGACGCGCGCGGAGCGGCGCGAGCCTCTCTCCGGAACTTGGCGCACGGCGCGCCGTTGAGCGCGGTGCGTTCGACCGGCATCCTCTCCGCGTGTCGAAGAAGCTCGAGAGCCTGATCCTCGTCCTGGTGCTCGCCGCCGCGTTCTGGCTGCGGTGGACCGCCGTCCTGCAGTACGAGCGCGCGCACCCGCTCGCCGATCGGCCGGTGATCGACGAGCAGAGCTACGATCGCTGGGCGCGCGAGATCGCGGACGGCGAGTGGCTCGGCAAGGAGATCTTCTTCCAAGAGCCCTTGTATCCGTACGCGCTCGGCGCGCTGTACTCGACGGTCGACGGCGACGCGACGGCGCAACGCAAGGTCGCGCGCCGCGCGCACGTCGTGCTCGGCGTCCTGACGGTCTGGCTGGTCGCGCGGCTCGCGCGCAGGCTGTTCGGGCCCGCCGCGGGCTTGGTCGCGGGCGCGTTGCTCGCGTTCCACGGACCCGCGATCTGGTTCCCGGTGCTCCTGTTGAAGGAGAACCTGTTCCTGCCGCTGTTCGCGGGCTTCGCGTGGCTGCTCGCGGCGGCGAGCGAGCCCGGCGCGCGGCGTTTCGTCGTGTCGGGCTCCGTGTGGTGGGCGGTCGGCGCGCTCGGAGCGTTGGGCTCGCTGTTGCGCGGGAACATGCTCGTGCTGCTGCCGTGCTTCGTCCTTTGGCCGCTCGCGCTCGAAGCGCTGCGCGAGCGCGCGTGGCGGCGCGCGGCGAGCTCGGCCGCGTGCGTCGTGCTCGGGGTGCTGTGCGTGCTTCTGCCGGTCGCGTGGCGCAACCAGGTGGTCGGCGGGCGCTTCGTGTTGACCACCAGCGGTGCGGGCACCAACTTCTACGGCGGCAACAACCTCGACAACCCGTACGGCGTCGCGAAGGAGTTCGACTTCGTGCGCGGCGTGCCGAAGTACGAGGCGGCCGATTGGCGCCACGAGGCCGAGCGGCGCAGCGGTCGCGCGCTCGATCCCGCGGAGACGAGCTCGTTCTGGCTCGGCGAGACGCTGCGCTCGATGCGCGAGCACCCGGGCTTCCACCTGCGCGCGCTGTGGCGCAAGCTCCGCCTCGCGCTCGGCACGTACGAAGTGCCGGACAACCACTTCTACGACTGGGACCGCGCGTTCGTGCCGTTGCTCGCGGCGCCAATGCCGGGCTTCGGGCTGGTCGGCGTGCTCGGGCTCGCGGGGCTGCTCGCGGCGGCGTGGCTCGCGCGGCGCTCGAGCCCGTGGCCCGGTGCGGCGCTCTTCGTGCTGTACCTCGGCACGATCGTGCTGACGGTGATGAGCGAGCGAGCGCGGCTCGTCCTGGTGCCGACCCTCGCGGTGTACGCCGGCGGATGGGTGGTGCACGTGCTCGGACGCGGGCGCGAGCGCCGCGGACTCGTGCTCGGCGCGTTGCTCGCCGCCGCGCCGATCGTGCTCGTGCCGACGTACGACGCCGCGCAGCGGCAACGCGATCTCGACGAGCGCGACTACAACCTCGCGATCGTGCTGCTCGCCGACGGCGGCGATCTGCTGCGCGCGCGCGCGATCGGCGAGGCGATCGCGCTGCGCTATCCGGGCACGCCGCGCGCGACGCTGTTGCTCGCGGACGTCGACTATCGGCTCGCTCGGCGGGTCCTCGACGATCCGAAGGCCGCGGCGAGCGACCGCGCGCGCGCGACCGACGAGCTCGATCGCATCGTCGCGTCGCTCGACGCGGCGGAAGGCCCCAGCAACCCGCAGGAGCGCTTCGGCGTGCGCAAGCTGCGCGGCGCGATCCGGCAGTTCCGCGGCGACTTCGCCGGCGCCGAGCGCGACTTCCGAGAGGCGGCGTTGTTCGATCCTGAGGATTTCGAGCTGCTGCGCAGGCTCGCGGTCTCGACCGCGAATCGAGCGATGAGCGAGACCGAGCTCGACGCGCGCCGCGCGAGCCTGGCGGAGGCCGCGGACCTGCTCGATCGGCTGTCGGCGCGCGCGCCCGACGACGTCGACCTCGCGCGGCTCGCGCGCGAGGTCCGCGCCGAACTTCAGCGATAGAGGCCGGGCGCGGGCTCGACGGCGAGCTCGCGCAGTCCGAGGTTGATCCAGCCCGCGCGTTCGGCGGCGGTCGGACGCTCGGCGCGCAGCGCGCGTTCGAGCTCGGCGCGCACGGATTCGAACGGCACGCGCTCCTCCTTCTCGACGACGAAGATCGCGAGCGACTCGGGCAGCTCCAACGGCTCGGAAATCCGGCCGATCGGGAGCTCGCGGACGAGCTTGGAGAGCTCGAGGGTCCAACGCGCTTCGCGCCAGCCGCCGGCGAACGCGCCGCCGAGCGCTTTGGTCTCCGGATCGTCGCTTTCCGCCTTCGCGAGCGCGGCGAAGCTCTCCCCGGCGGTCGCGCGGCGCTTGAGCTCGACCAGCTTCGCGCGCACTTCGTTCTTCTTGGCGCGCACGATCTCCTCGTAGCGTTCGCGCGACAGCTCGGTTTCGAACACCGGCAGCTCGAGCCGCTTGGCGATCATCCGCACCTCGAGCTTGCGGCCGTCCTTGCCGTAGCGCGCTTCCCACGCGGATCGCAGGTCGGCTTCCGACCACGCGCGATCGAGCGTGAGCGCGCCGTCGGCGAGCAAGTCGACGCGCGCCTTGATCCGTTGCTCGCGACGGTAGGAATCCTCGGTGCGGCCTTGGGTCGAGAGCTCCTTCAGCCACTTGTCGCGGCTGCCGCCGTAGAGGTCGCGCACCTTCTGCGCGAGGTCTTCGTCGATCCGCGTTTCGATCGCCGCGGCGTCGACGGTGATCCCCGCGCGGCGGGCCTTCTCGCCGACCCACCAGTGTTCGAGGAAGTTCTGGAGCAGGGCTTCGCCGCGCGCCGGCAGCGCGAACGCGGTGAACTCGGCGCGGCTGACCGCGCGCTCGCCGATCCGCAGGACGATCTCGTCGGCGGGGCCGCCCGCGAGCTTCGAGAGCGCGGGCTCGCGCAGGATCGTCTCGGCGTCGGCGAGCGACTCCGCGTACGCCGCGACCTCGTCGGTGGTCGGCCGCGAGCGACGCAGGAACTCCTCGAGCTCCGCGCGGACGTCCTCGACTTCGGTCTGCACGACGCGGCGGGCGCGCAGCACCCACCACGCGCCGCGCGCGAAGATCGGATCCGAGATCGCGCCTTCGCGCAGCGCGGCGAGCGCGTCGAGCGCCGGCTCCGGCCAGAAGCGCGGCTCGAAGAGGCCCTCGATCCGACCGCCGCGCTCGCGCGACGCCTCGTCGTCGGAGAAACGCCGCGCGAGGTCGGCGAAGTCGGCGCCGCCGCGCGCCTGCTCGACGACCGTGCTCGCGCTCTCGTAGGCGGCGCGGCGCGCGCGTTCCTCGAGCCGAGCGCGCTCCTCCTGGCTCGCGGTCTCGGCCGCGGTGATCACGACGCCGAAGCGGACGACGTCGAGCTCGGCGCGGCGGCCGCCGCGGCCGAACTGGAGCTCGAACGCGCGCGCGAGCGCCGCGGGATCGTGCACGCGCTTCTCGCCGGCGAGCGCGAGCACGAAGAGCTCGTCGCGGACCTGCGCGCGACGCGCGGCGCGGTAGCCGGCCTCGGACCGTCCGACCTGCGCGAGCTCCGCGAGCCAGTCCTCGCGCCGTCCGTTGAACGCGCCTTGCACGCGCTCCTGGATCTCGGCGTCGAGCGCGGCGTCGACCTCGGCGTCGGTGATCCGCACGTTCGCCTTCTCCGCGGCGCGTTCGATCCTGAGCGCGAGCGCGTAGTCGACGGCGAGGTATTCGCCGCGCCACGCGAGCAGCCACGCCGCGAATTCGTCGCGCGGGACTTCGAGTCGCTCCGCGCCCCACGTGATGCGCAGCGCGGGCTCGCCGCCGTTCTCACCGGCTCGCGAAGGCGAGGCGAGCGCGGTCAGCGACGACCCAGCGAGGACGAGCACGAGGATGCAGCGCTGGATCATGGGGTGCGGATTTCGGCTTCGGCGAACTGAAGGGTGTGCAGGCGCGCGTAGATGCCGCGCTGGCGCAGGAGCTCCTGGTGACGACCGCGCTCGCGGATCCGTCCGCGGTGCATCACCAGGATCTGATCGGCGCGACGGACGGTCGAGAGCCGGTGAGCGATCACCAGCGCGCCACGGCCCGAGAGCAGGCTCTGTTGGGCCTCCTCGATCCGCGCTTCGGTCGCGGAGTCGACGCTGGCGGTCGCTTCGTCGAGGATGACGAGCTCGGGCCGGCCCGCGAGTGCGCGCGCGATCGCGAGCAACTGGCGTTCACCGGTCGAGAGCGTCGCGCCGCGCTCGGCGACCGGCGCGTCGAGGCCCCCGGCGAGCGCGGCGACGACGGGCTCTGCGCGCGACGCTTCGAGCGCCTCCGAGAGCACGGCGTCGTCGATCTCGGCGCGACCCATCACCAGATTGTCGCGCACGGTGCCCGCGAAGAGGAAGTCCTCCTGCAACACCAGGCCGAAGCGCGGACGGAGCGCGGAGAGGTCCCACTCGCGGAGGTCGACGCCGTCGACGGTGATCCGACCGCGCGTCGGCTCGTAGAACCGCAGCAGCAGGTTGACCAACGTCGACTTGCCCGCGCCGGTCGCGCCGACGACCGCGACGGTCGAGCCGGGCGGGATCTCGAACGTGACGTCGGAGAGGACCTCGACGCCCTCGACGTAGGCGAAGCTGACGTTCTCGAAGCGCACGTGGCCGCGGAACTCGCGCAGGTCGACGCCGCGCGCGCTCGCCATCGGCGCGAGCGCGAGCCCCGGCCGCGTGTCGAGCACGCCGAACACGCGCTCCGCGGACGCGAACGCGGACTGGAGCACGTTGTAACGTTCGCCGAGCTCCTGCAGCGGGTTGGTCAGGAGCTTGACGTAGAACCAGAACTGCAGGAAGAGGCCGTACGACATCCGCTCGCCGAGGATCTCGATGCCGCCGGTCCACACGGTCGCTCCCTGGATCGCGTTGACCACGAAGTCGAGCGCGGGCAGCGCGAGCGCGAACAGGAAGATCGTGCGCATGTTCGCTTCGAGGTAGCGACCGAGCAGGCCCGCGAAACGGGCCGACACGCGCGCCTCGCGGCGGAAGACCTGCACCACGCGGATTCCGGAGAGCACTTCTTGCAGATAGCCGTTGGTGCGCGCGAGTCGCGCGCGGACCAGCCGGTGCGCGTCGCGCGCGCCGCCGCGGAAGAAGAGGCTGACGCCGATCAGCACCGGCAGCGAGAGGCTGACCAGCAGCGCGAGCTTCCAGTGCAGGAAGAACAGCACCCCGACCGCGACCACGACCTTGACCACGTCGAACGCGAGCGTGCAGAGGCCCGTGGTCACCATCTCGCTCAGGTTCTCGATGTCGCTGGTGACGCGCGTGACGAGCTGGCCGGTCGGGCGCTTGTCGACCCACGCGAGGTCGAGCGACGCGATGTGACGGAAGAGCTTGGTGCGCAGGTCCGCGATCACCGTTTGACCGGTGCGGGTGATGTGCGCGACCTCGAGATAGCGGAACAGGATCGTCGCGCCCGCGCAGACCACGTAGAGCGTCGCCCAGAACCAGAGGTCGTGCACGAACTCCGTGGACTGGAACGCGTCGGCGTGGCGCGCGCGCGCGTCGACCGCCTGCGCGACCGGGCCGTCGATCGCGCCGCGCAGGATCCACGGCCCCGCGAGTTCGAGCGCGAAGAGCCCGACGAGCACGGCGTACGCGCCGACGAAGAGCTTCGCGTGCGGCTTCGCCTCGGCGATCAGTCGACCGAAGAGCGACGCGTCGAAGGACTTCGGCACCGGGATCTCGTCCAGGTGATCCTCGGGCTCGACCGTCGGCTTGCGCCAGGCTTTCACAGTTCCGCGAGCTCCTCTTGGGCCTGCTGGCGCGCCCACGTCGAGGCGTACCAGCCGTCGCGCAGCACGAGCTCGTCGTGCGTGCCGATCGCCTCGATCCGACCCTTGTCGAGCACGACGATCCGATCGGCGTGGCGCACGGTCGAGAGCCGGTGGGCGGAGAGGATGACGGTGCGGCCGTGGCCCGCGCTCTTCAGGTGGCGAACCAGCGCGGTCTCGGTCTCGGTGTCGACCGCGGACAGCGAATCGTCGAGGATCAGCACCGGCGGGTCCTTCGCGAGCGCGCGCGCGATGCACGAGCGTTGCCGCTGGCCGCCGGAGAGCGTGACGCCGCGCTCGCCGATCGTCTGGTCGTAGCCTTGCGGGAAACGCGCGACCTCGTCGGTCATGCAGGAGAGCGAGGCGAGCTCCGCGAGTTCGGCGTCGGAGAGCGCGTGCTCCGAGCCGAAGCTCAGGTTCTCGCGCCACGTCGCGCTGAAGAGGAAGCTGTCCTGCGGCACGTAACCGACCGCGCCCCGCAGCGTTGCGAGCCGCAGCTCCGCGAGCGGCACGCCGTCGAGCTCGAAGCGGCCGCGCGCGTCGTACAGCCGTGCGAAGAGGTTCAAGAGCGAACTCTTGCCCGAGCCGGTCGCGCCGACGATGCCGACGACCTCGCCGGGCCTCACCTCGAACGTGATCCCCGACAACGTCGGCTTGGTCGCGCCCGGATACGTGAACTCGACGTCGACGAGCTCGAAGTGACCGCGAACCGGCGCGAGTTCCCTCGGCACCGGCGGATCGTCGATCTCGTTCGGCGCGTCGAGCAGCTCCTGGACGCGCTGCGCGCTCACTTGGGCGCGCGGGAACACGCCGGCGAGCCAACCGACCGCGATGATCGGCCAGAAGACCTTGAACGTCAGGTCGATGAACTTGAAGAGGTCGCCGGCCGCGAAGCCGCGGTCGATCATCGACCAGCCGCCGATCAAGAGGATCGGCAGGTACGTGAAGTCCTTCGAGCCCCACGTGATCGCGTTGGAGAAGCCGCGCGCCTTGCCGAGCTCGATCTGGTGTCGGTAGTTGGTCCGCGACGCCGCGTCGAACTTGGTCGTCTGCTCGTCCTCGCGCGCGTAGCCCTTGACGATGCGGACGCCGGCGAACGTCTCTTGCGCGCGCTGGCTGATGTCGGCCATCGCTTCCTGGACGGCGAGCGAATGGCGTTGGAGCCGCGGCGAGAGCAGCCACATGCCGAGACCCATCACGCACAGCGGCACGACGACCGCGGCGGCGAGCGGCGCGTTGAGCACGACCATCGTCCCGATCGACAACGGCAACATGCACACCGCGCCGAGCGTGTACATCAGGCCCGGCCCGAGGAACATCCGGATGTTCTCGACGTCGGAGGTGATGCGGCTGACGAGGTCGCCCGAGCGATTCTTGTGGTGGAAGGACAGCGGCAGCGCGAGCAGCTTGTCGAACAGCGCCTGCTTGAGGTCGATCTCGACGTAGCGCGACACGCCGACGATCCACCAACGCTGATAGAAGCGGAACGTGCCGCGCACGAACGCGACGCCGAGCATCAGGAAGAACAGCGTCGCGAGGAAGCGCGCGTCGGTCGCGGTGCGCAGGTCGTCGAGCGCGTCGCCGACCAGGATCGTCAGCCACAGATCGGCGGCGCTCGCGAAGGGGATGCAGAGCAACCCGAACGCGAGCGTGCGCTTGTACGTGAGGAAGCGCCGGAACTGTCGCGCGAGGTGTTTCACGGGCCGGCGGTCAGCGAGCGGGCCGCTTCGATCAAGCTCGCGAGCTCGCGGTCGAGCGCTTCGTCGCCGCGGCGCTGCGCGAGCGCGAGGCTCGGGAAGAGCTCCGCGCTGTAGCCGGTCTCGAGCCCCGGCGCCCAGAGTCGGTTTTTGAACCACGCGCGGCCGGCGAGGCCCGCGGGATCCGCGAAGTGCGCGTAGAAGCGCGCCGCGGCGTTCGCGTGCGGCGCCGCCGCGAGCGCGTCGAAGGCGCGCGCGAGCGAGTCCGCGCGCTCCGCGCCGAGCGTCTCGACTTGCTTCGCGTCGCGCGCGGCTGCGGCGAGAGCACGCGCGGCCTCGCTCGGATCGAAGATCGCGAGCGGACGGTCGCTCGCCTCGGCGAGCAGCTCGGCGAGGAAGCGACCGGCGAGCTCGTGCCCGACCCAACCCGGATCGAGGAAGCGATCGGCCTGCGCGAAGTCGTCGAAGCGCGTGTGGTACTGCCCGCCGCCCGCGCCGCCGAAGCCGACGTCGACCACCGGCACCGAGAGATGGTGGAGGAAGACGGCGAAGTCGGAACCGGAGCCAGGGAAGCCGAGCGCCGGCGTCGCGTTCTTCGCGGTCCATTGCTCCCAGAGCGTGCGCGGCGTGGACGCGCCCGGATCGTCGACGCGCTCGAGCGCCGTGCGCAACAACGCGATCAACCCGGGCGAGCCGCCGGCATGGAACTCGGTGCCGCTGCAGCCCGAGTCGGTGTTGACGTAGAGGCGCGCGCGCTTCGCGAGCTCGTCCGCGTGCCCTTCGCCGTACTCGGTGCTGCCGATCAGACCGAACTCTTCCGCGTCCCAGAAGGCGATGCGCACCGAGGCGCGCGGCTTCCAACCTCGCTTCGCGCGCTCGCCGAGGTGCGCCGCGGCGCGCAAGAGCGTCACGACGCCCGACGCGTTGTCGTTCATGCCGCGCACCCACGCGTCGCGGTGCGCGCCGGCGAGCACGAGCTCGTCGCCGCTGCCCGCGAGCGTCCCGACGACGTTGACGATCGTCCGCAGCTCGCGCGGCGCGTCGATCTGGAGCGCGACGATCGCGGGCCCGGGTCCGAGCGGAGTCCGGCCGGTCGCGTCAGCGGGCCGGGGTCCGATCGGCTCGGCGCTCGGATCGGCGGAACCGTCCGCGAGGTGCGCGCGCAGGTACGCCGCCTCGTCGGCGCCGATCGGCACGCACGGGATCTTCGGCAGCAAGTCGTCGAGCTCGGCGCCGCGCAGTCGCTCGCCGCGCGCTCCCGGAGCGCCCGAGGGCCCGCGCGGCGTCGACGGATCGCCCGGCGTGCGCGCCATCGAGAGGATCGAGCCGCGTTGCCCATCGTGCCCGGGCTTCCACGGACCGTCGGGCCAAACGGGGCCTTTGCCCGCGCCGTCTTCGTCGCTCGGCGTCCAGAGCAGCACCGCGACGGCGCCATACTCGGCGGCGAGCTCGGGCTTGACGCCGCGGTACGCGTGGCCGTAGCGCGCGAGCACGACCTTGCCGCGCACGTCGACGCCGGCCGCTTTCAGCCGCTCGAAGTCCGCGCGCAGCGCGTAGCCCGCGTCGACGACCTCGGCGCGCACGTCGCCGCTTTGCGTCCACGCGTTGTAGAGCGGCACGTCGCCGGTCGGCAGCGCGTTCGGATCGAAGCGCTCGCCGCGCCGCAGCGCCGGTTCGGGTGCGGACGCGGAGTCGAAGAGCTCGAGTCGCAGCCTGCGCGGGTAGCTGAGCACGACCTCGCGCCGATCGAGCTCGACGGTGAACCCCGCGCGTTCGAGTTCACGCGCCGCCCACGCCGCGCCGACCTCGGAACCCGACGTGCCCGCGAGGCGGGTGAAGGTCGAGAGCTCGCGCGCGAGCGTGCGACTCGCGGGCTCGGGCGTGTCGCCGACGAACGCGGCAGCGCCGCCGCCGACGAGCGCAGCGCAAAGGAGGAAGGAAGGCATGGGGGAGGGGACCGCGAAGCGCTCCAGGATAAGACCTCGCGCGCCTCACGGGAACTGCGGGCAGGTCGCGCAGCCGGGTTGCCACCCGCGCGCCGAGCGTCGTGCCCGAGTGTCGCGCGACGAACTCCCGGGGAAAGCTCCGCGTGCTCGCTGGCGGGATCTCGCGCCTCGGGGTAGCGTCGACCCGGAGATCGGCTCCTGTCCCGGGGGTCGTGTTCGCCTTGGATTCCCGGCGCACTCATTTGCCCCGACGCCTTGCTCGCGGCGGTCACGGATTCGGTCCTGCGTCAGACAGGCCCGCGCTCGGCGACTTTCCGCTCGACGTGTCGACCGGGCTGATCGGCGACAGCGGTGGTGGGCACCTGCCGAACCGCGTGTACAAGAAGAGCGACATCGAGGCGATGGGCTATCCGGCGGGTCGCCTGAAGCGAGGTGTGCGCATGCGCTTTCGCCAGACTCCGGGGGAGTTCGGCGGCAGGCTCTACCTCTGCACCGAGAACGACGTGCTTCGCTTCGGGTACGACCCGACCGTCGACCCGGACGAGCTGACTCTCGAAGCGTACTTCCCAAACGATGCGGACGAGGGCATCCACGACTGCCAGTGGTATGACCTGCCCGCGCTCGGCGCGATGGCTCCTGGTTTGAAGTTGATGGTCGTCAGGGACCGAGAATCTTTCTCTCTCGTTCCAGCGGAGTAGGTCTGATGAAACTCGTCAACCACTTCACCCGTAGAGTCCTCATGGGCGCGCAGGGACGAAGCGCGACCGCGTGGCTTGCGGCGCTGACGCTGAGCCTTGCTCCGACTCACGTCGCAAACGCACAAAGCTGTGGTGTCACTTTGCAGTCGATCGGACTATCCGGCGAGGGAGCCGCGGGGCCGTCGGATTTTCCGGTCGTGTCCGGCGACGGGACGGTCGTTTGCTTCTCGAGTGGGGCAACGGACCTGATCGTCGGGGATGCGACACCGCCGACAGAACCAGATGTTTACGCATGGGATCTGGGATCGACGACTCCTGAACTGGTGAGTGTGTCCACGGCCGGAGTGCAGGCAAGCCGGAGTGCGTCGGCACACTGGACCTCATGGAACGGCGATCTGGTGCTGATTGCGAGCGAGGCAACCAACCTGGTGCCAGGGGACACGAACGGCAAGGCCGACTGGTTCGTCCGCGACCGCGCAGCTGGGACAACGACCCGAGTCAATCTCTCGGAGACGGGGCTCGAGCTGAATGCCGACACGTATGCGGGGAAGATGACATCGGACGGTCGGTACTTCGTGTTCACGACACCGGCGACCAACGTCGTCGCTGGCGACCTGAATCCCAAACAGGACGTGTTCCTTCGCGATCTGGTGACTGGCGTGGTCGCGATCGTGAACATCGACACACTCGGGGCGCAGGGCACCGACTCTTGCGGCCCCGGGCTCGTTACCGAAGACGGGCGCCTCGTGGTCTTCGATACGCTCGGCAATCTGGCGCCATGCGACACCAATCTCGCGCTCCCGGATGTCTACGTCCGCGACAGGGTGCTTGGAACCACCACCTGTCTTTCGTTGGACACGAGTGGTGTGGCGTCCGGTGGCAGTCTGAACGACATTTCCGGGGACGGTCGATTCGTCGTTTGGCAAACCTCCGCGAAGAACGTCGTACCGGGTCCCTGGAACGTGCAGGTTCACGTCTACCTCACCGATCGTCTGCTCGGCACGACGGAGCGCGTGAGCGTCGCGACTACTGGCATTCAGGCAAACGACGACTCCAGTCGGGGGCGGGTCTCGTTGGATGGTCGATTCGTGACATTCGAGAGTTCCGCGAGCAACCTGTTTCCCGGCATCGGAATCGGTTGGCGGGTCTACCTGCGCGACCGTGTCGCGAAGACGACGACCCTGATTTGCCAGAACGACTTGGGCGTCAGCGCCGATGGCCCGAGCTTCCGGCCCGCGATCTCTGACGACGGCACGGTCATCGCGTTTCAGAGCGACGGGAAGAACCTTTCCGCGATCCCGCTTCACGGGCTCCCCAACGTGTTCGTCCGATCCTGCCCACCGCTCGGTCCGGCGCTCTACTGCGTCGCGAAGGACAACTCGCAAGGTTGCCTGCCGAGCATCGCCTGGCAAGGCACGCCGCGCGCGAACGCTCCGTCAGGATTCCGGATCGAGGCGACGCAGGTGATCGGCGGTCGACTCGGCTTCTTGATCTACACGACCACCAGCTCGACGATGCTGCCGTTCGGCGGCGGCTATCTCTGCGTCGGCAGTCCGCTGCGCCGCGTCGGCGCGCAACTCGCGAGCGGCCCGCCGACCGGCTGCGACGGTGCGATGGTCTTCGACTTCAACCACTTCGCCTCGTCCGGCGTCGACCCGGCGTTGGTCGCCGGCCAACAGGTGTGGTGCCAGTGGTGGAGCCGCGACGGCGGCTTTCCGCCGCCGAACAGCCTCTGCCTGACCGCCGGGCTGCACTTCACGCTGCAGTAGCTCCCGCAGGGCGCCGTCGAAGCCCGCGGCCCGTCGCACAACCCGACGGACACGCGCTAGGCTTTCGCCCTTCATGCCCACGCCGATCCTGTTCGACGCCGTGATCTTCGACCTCGACGGCACCCTCGTCGCCACCGGCGGCTTCTGGGTCGCCGCGGCTCGCGCGGGCGCGCGGCGCGCGTTCGACGAGCTCGGGCTCGACCGCGAGCTGCCCGGCGCCGAGGCCTGGCTCTCGATGGTCGGCTTCCCGCTCGCGCTCGGCTTCGAGCGCGTCTTCCCCGACCTGACGCCGGCCCAGCGCGCGCTCGTGATGGAGCGCTGCGTCGAGGAAGAGGAACAAGCGGTCCGCGGCGGCCAGGCGGCGCTGATGCCCGGCGCGCGCGACGCGTTGGTCGAGCTCAAGCGGCGCGGGCTCAAGCTCGGCATCGCCAGCAACTGCGCGCAGGGCTACCTGACGCGCATGCAGGAAGAGCTCCGGCTCGGCGAGCTGGTCGATGCCGCGCGCTGCCTCGATTCGCCGCGGGTGCACACGAAGAGCGACATGGTGCGCGACCTGCTGGAGCTCTTCGGCACTCGCTCGGCGGTGATGGTCGGCGATCGTTCGCCCGATTCCGAGGCCGCGCACGCCAACGGCTTGCCGCACGTGCACCTCGCGCAGGGGCTCGCCGCGAAGGACGAGGCGATCGAGTTCGAAGCGTCGCTCGACGACCTCGCGGGCCTGATCCCGTTGCTCGAACGCCGCGCGACCTGGATCGAGTCGGCGCTGACCCGCGTGCGCGTGCTCGACGCCTCGGGGCGCCGACTTTCCGCGGCCACGCTCGGCATCACCGGGCGCGCGGCGGCAGGCAAGAGCCTCTTCGCGCGCGACGTCGCGCGGCTCTTGCGTGGTCGCGGCCTCGCCTGCTCGGTCGTCGCGCTCGACGACTATCTGATCGGTTCGGCGGCCGAGGCGGACGCCGCGCCGCTCGCTCACGTCCAAGCCGCGTTCGATCTCGACGGCCTGATCGAGACCGTGATCCAGCCGCACCGCCGCGGCGAGCCGGTGGTCACGCGCACGGGCGAGCTGCTCCCCGGCGACGGCCTGCTGATCGTCCAGGGGCTCTTCCTGATGCATCCGCGGCTGCGCGCGGCGTTGGAGCGCGTGATCGCGCTGGAGGCGGACGAGGCGTTGCTCTTGCGCCGGCTCGCCGCCCGGGAAGCGAGCCCG
The DNA here is from genome assembly GCA_016220085.1 of Planctomycetota bacterium. Taxonomy (GTDB): domain Bacteria; phylum Planctomycetota; class UBA1135; order UBA1135; genus JACRIN01. The sequence continues at coordinate 80,891 of JACRIN010000072.1, read as the reverse complement.
GAGCTCTTGATGCGCGCCCGGCGGACCTTTTTGCCGGTTCAGCGCGCCTTCGACGAAGCGTTTCCGCCCGCCCAGCGCGCCGATCTCGTGCTGCCGGCGGAGAACCCGCTCGGTCTGCCCGCCGCCTGAGCCCGACTGGCTGAGCCCGACTGCGTGAGCTCGGCCGCGTGAGCCCTCCGCGTGAGCCCCGCCGCGTGACTTAGGCCGCCTGCGCGGCGTCGCCTCCGTCGGGCCGCCTCGGTCGGGTCGTTTGAGTTCGGACCGCGACTTCGGTATAACACCCGGCTCGCGAAGCCCCGCGCGACGGCCCTCGGGCCGCCTGCCGCAGGGGCGCGCGTGTCCCAGCATCAATCTCGGCTCGCCCCAACCGGCCCAATCGGATCGACGATGGAACTCACTCTCCCGCAGCGTCTTCAGAAGTCCGTCTCCGGATCCTTCCACAAGACGGCGCTCCTGCAGAAGCGCGTGCGCGAGCTCATCCGTGGCGCGGCCCCGTTGATCGAGACCCGCGAGCGCAACCCGATCAAGGTCGCCTTCCTCGAGATGGAGCGCGGTCTGATCGAGCTGATCCCGGACGAAGAGCAGAACACGCCGCCGCCGACGCTCTGACCGGCGCGATCCGGTTCGTGCTCGGCGCCTTCGCCCTTGCGCTCGGGCGCGCGAACGCGAGCATCCTGCGCATGGCCGATCCCTCCGGCGCGAGCTCCGCGGGGCGCATCGAGGACCGCCTCGCCCGGCGAGGCGGCGCGGTCGAGCTCCTGCGCTTGCCCGCGGCGCTCTTCGGCGTCGCCGCGCGCGCGCGCGGCGCGCTGTACGACCTCGGGATCCTGCGCAGCACGCGCCTCGACGCCGCGGTCGTCAGCGTCGGCAACTTGACCGCGGGCGGCACCGGCAAGACGCCGATGGTCGCGTGGCTCGCGCGCGAGTTCGAGCGCCGCGGCCGGCGCGTCGGCGTGCTCTCGCGCGGCTTCGGCGCGAAAGTCGGCGCCTCGAGCGACGAAGCGGCGTTGCTCGGCGAGCTCGTGCCCGGGCTCGCGCACGTGCAGGATCCCGATCGCGTGCGCGGCGGCCAGAAGCTCGTCGAAGCGGGCGTCGACGTGATCGTGCTCGACGACGGCTTCCAGCATCGGCGGCTCGCGCGCGACCTCGACCTCGTCCTGGTCGACGCGACTCGGCCGTGGGGGCTCGAAGCGCGAAACGGCGAGCCGGTGCGCGCTCTCTTGCCGCGCGGGCTCTTGCGCGAGCCGCCGCATGCGCTCGCGCGGGCCGACGCGTTGGTGCTGACGCGCGTCGATCAAGCGTCGAGCGAGTCGCTCGCGGAGCTGAAGCGCGAGCTCGAGCGCCTCGCGCCCGGCCGCGCGCAACTCGAAAGCGTGCATCGACCGCGCGCGTGGATCTCGCCCGACGGCGAACGCGTCGCGCTCGAGGCGCTCGAAGGCAAGCACGCGGTGCTCGCGTCGGGCATCGCGCATCCCGCCGCGTTCGAGCGCGCGGTGCGTTCGCTCGGCGTCGTCGTCGAACGACACGACGCGCGGCCCGATCACCATGCGTGGAGCGCCGCCGACGTCGCGCGACTCGCGCGCGAGAGGCTCGTGCTCACCACGGCGAAGGACGCGGTCAAGCTGCGACCGCACGGCGCGCGCGTGTGGGTGCTCGCGATCGAGTTCGAGTTCGTCGCCGGCGCGTCGGTGCTCGCGGCGTTGCTCGATGTGTTGCCGTCCGCGCGCGGCGAGACGGTGCGCAAGGCGCTGCACGAGGGGCTCCATGGCTAGGAGCGAGCTCGGCCTCGAGGAGAGCGACTGGCCGATCGCGAGCCAGCCGGTGCTCGGCGATCGCGAAGGGCTCGTGCCGTGGGTCGAGTACGCGATCTATCGCTCGGTGCTCGGCGTCGTCGGCGCGTTGCCGTTCGGCGTGCAGAAGCTCTTCACCAACGTCGCCGCCGCCGTCGCTGCCGCGGTCCAGCCCGGCCGATCCCGCGCCGCGCGCGAGTACATCGGGCAGGCGCTCGGAGACCGCGCGACGCCCGAGCGCGTCGAGAGCCTGTTGCGTTCCGCGTGGCGGCACGTGATCACCGTCACCCTGCGCACGCAGCACTACGAGCGCGTGCACGGCACCGGTTCGCCGCTCGCGCGCTATCGGGTCGAGATGCCCGACGAGGTGCGCGCATTGCTCGCGGAGAAGCGCGGCGCGTTCCTGGTGACCGCGCACGTCGGCGACTGGGAAGCGGGCGGCGGCGCGCTGCCGTGGCTCGGCTTCAAGCCCTTCTACGTCGTGTCGCGTCCGCCGCGCAACCGGCCGTTGTCGCGCCACTTCCAAGCGGTGCGCGAGCGCCACCACGTTCGCCTCGTGCCGCGCCACGGCGCCGCCGCGCAACTGCCGACGATCCTCCAAGCGGGCGGCAGCGTGTTGCTCTTCCTCGATCAGCGCGCCCGCAAGAAGTACATCGTCGCTCCGTTCTTCGGCCGGCGCGCGAAGTGCGAGCGCGGCGCCGCGGTGATGCTGCGTCGCGTCGGCGCACCGCTGGTGTTCTTCGGTTGCTGGCTGACGGAAGAGCCGTTCCGGTACGAGCTCGTCTTCACGCGCGTGATCCGGCCCGAGGAGCTCGCGGGGAAAGACCCGGTCGAGGTGATGACGATCGTCAACCGCGAGCTCGAGCGACTGATCCTCCGCCGCCCCGAGCAGTACTTTTGGCTCCACGACCGCTTCCGGAAAAAAAAGCCGGCCGAGGGCGCTCCGACGGCCCCCGCGCGGGCTCCCGAAGCTCCGCCGCGCTGAGGTCGCCTTGAGGTTCGCGGGCTCCCGCGCCGATTCCACGCTCCCCGCGACTTGGATCCGCGCCGTCGGTGCGTTCGAATGAGCGCTTCCCACCGTCCCAAGCTCCTCTCTCCAAGCGCGCTCAACGGATCACCAGGATGTACATCGTCACAGGCGGCGCCGGCTTCATCGGCTCGAACCTCGTGCGCGGGCTCAACCGCCGCGGGATCACCGACATCGTCATCGTCGACGACCTCGAGAACGGCGAGAAGCACCGCGGGCTCAACTCGCTGAAGTTCCAGGACTTCGTCGACTACCGCGACTTCCTCGGCCGCCTCGGCGGCCCGTCGCCCTGGGGCAAGGTCGACGCGATCCTGCACCAGGGCGCGTGCTCCGACACGATGGAGAAGAACGGCCGCTACATGCTCGCGGTCAACACCGAGTACTCGAAGTCGTTGCTCGCGTTCGCCGCCGGCCGCTGCCCGTTCGTGTACGCGTCGTCGGCGTCGGTGTACGGCGACGGCGACCACGGTTTCGTCGAGGATCCGCGCGCGGAGCATCCGCTCAACGTCTATGCCTTCTCGAAGTTCCTCTTCGACCGCCACGTGCGCACCGTGCTGCCGCACACCAAGTCGCAGGTCGTCGGGCTGCGCTACTTCAACGTCTACGGGCCGCAGGAGAATCACAAGGGCCGCATGGCCTCGGTGATCTACAAGTTCCACCACCAGGTGCGCACGACCAAGAAGCTCGAGATCTTCGCGGGCTCCGAGCGCTTCCGCCGCGACTTCGTCTGGGTCGGCGACGCGGTCGACGTCAATCTGTGGTTCCTCGACCACCCGGAGTCGAGCGGGATCTTCAACTGCGGCTCCGGCCGCGCCGACAGCTTCCGCGCGCTCGCGGAAGAGGTGAAGAAGCACTACGCGAGCGCCCGGATCGCCGAGGTGCCGTTCCCGGCGGAGCTCGAGGGCAAGTACCAGCGCTTCACGCGCGCCGACCTCGGCGCGTTGCGCCGCGCGGGCTGCGACGTCGAGTTCTCGTCGCTCGAGGACGGCGTCGCGACCTACGTGCGCGTGCTGAAGGAACAAGACGGCTACTGGCGCTGACCATGAACTCACGTGAACTGCGCCGCGTGCTCGCGGCGCTCTCGCAGCCTCGCATCCTGGTGATCGGCGACCTGATCCTCGACAGCTACGTGTCGGGCGACGTGTCGCGCATCTCGCCCGAAGCGCCGATCCCGGTGCTCAACGCGCGCTTGACCGACGAGCGTCTCGGCGGCGCCGGCAACGTCGCGGCGAACCTGCGCTCGATGGAAGCGTCGGTCGAGGTGATCGGCCTGCTCGGCGACGACGGTCGCGGCCGGCGCCTGCGCGGCATGCTCGAGGAGATCGGCGTCGAGACGTCGGCGTGCGTCGTCGACCCCGAGCGGCCGACGATCGAGAAGACGCGGATGATGAGCGGCATCCACCAGATGCTGCGCGTCGACTGGGAGAAGACGCACGCGATTCCCGCGCCGCTGCTCGCGCGCCTGTTGGTGGAGCTGCCGGTTCGCGTGAAGGCCGCGCAGGCGGTGATCCTCTCCGACTACGGCAAGGGTCTGCTCGTCAACGAGCTGATCGCCGCCGTGATCTCGGCGGCGCGCGCGGGCGGGATCCCGGTGCTCGTCGATCCGAAGGGCAACGACTACGCGCGCTATCGCGGCGCGACGTTGGTCACGCCGAACCGCAAGGAGGCCGAGGAGGCGATCGGGCGCAAGCTCGCGAGCCTCGACGACGTGCCCAAGGCCGCCGAGGAGCTGATCGCGATCGCTTCGCTCGACGCCGCGGTGATCACGCTCGGTCCCGACGGCATGTACTACCGCGTCAAGGCGACCGGCGAGAGCGCGCGCGTGCCGACGATGGCGCGCGCCGTGTTCGACGTCACCGGCGCGGGCGACACGGTGATCTCGCACCTCGCGTTGGGCCTCGGCGCGGGCCTGCCGCTCGCGACCGCCGTGCACCTCGCGAACCATGCCGCCGGCATCGTCGTCGGCAAGCGCGGCGCCGCGTCGACGACGCGCGAGGAGATGGCGACCGTGCTCGGCGAGCTGCCCGAGCACCACGGCAAGATCCTGCGCCCGGAGGACGTCGAGAGCGCCGTCAGCCAATGGCGCGCCGAGGAGAAGCGCATCGTCTTCACCAACGGTTGCTTCGACATCCTGCACGCGGGGCACATCGACTACCTGCGGTTCGCGCGCTCGAAGGGCGACGTGCTGATCGTCGGCTTGAACGACGACGAGTCCGTGCGGCGGCTGAAAGGGCCGACGCGGCCGGTCAACAAGAGCGAGGACCGGCTCGCGGTGCTCGCCGCGCTCGAGATGGTCGACGCGGTCGTGCCATTCGGCGAGGACACGCCGCTCGCGTTGATCGAGCGCGTGACGCCTCACGTCCTGGTCAAAGGCCAGGACTGGGAGGGCAAGGGCGTCGTCGGCCGCGAGTGGGTCGAGAAGCACGGCGGCCAAGTGCATCTCGCGCCGCTGCTCGCGGGCCGCTCGACGACGTCGATCATCGAACGCGCGAAGACGCCGCCGCCGAGCTGCTGAGCGCTCGCGACGGAACGCGAGCGTCGCACGGAACGCGAGCGTCGTACGGCGCGCGAGCGGCCCGGGGCGCGCGGTGGCTCGCCGGCTCGCGAACGCCGAGCGTCGGGCGTTTGGGGCGCCGCTCGTCGTCGCTCGCTCGTGCCGTGGACCCGCGCGGAGAGCGACCTGGTTCACGACATCGGCCCGGCGCGGCCTCGCGGCGCACGTCGGCCCGCCGTGAAACGTGGAGAAGCTCAACGGTGGCGTAGAGGAACTCATCGGCGCCGCCAACTCCTTGAGCCGCAAGCCCTTGCGCGCGAGTCCGCGGCCGGATCCGCGCGGACCGTCGAGGAATGCAACGCTTCGCCGGGCCGCGCCTGCGTCGTGAATTGCGCACGACACGAATCGGCACGGCCGCATCCGTGGTGGAAATCGACACTTGCGAGCGAGCGCGGAGTGTCGAGTTCCTGAACGGCGAGAAGGCACGCGGATTGACCCTGAGCGAGCGGTTTCGACGCGCACTTGGACGCAGATCCAAGGAGGTGAATCATGACCGCACTGCTCGTTTTCTGCATGGTCGCCGCTGTGCTGGCGGCGCATCTCTATCTCACTCGTCAACGCCAACGTGCCGCCGCTCGCGCGCGCACTGCGGTGAGGTTCGTCGAAGCGACTCCATCGTCGGAGCCCGCGGCGGACCTCGAATTCCACCCCGGCCACACCTGGGTCCAGAAGCACGACGAACGCCTCGCCTCGATCGGCGTCAGCGCGCTCGCCGCGAACTTCATCGGCGAGCTCGGCTCGATCGAAGCGCCGGCCGAAGGTGCGAAGCTCGACGCCGACCAACGCGCTTGCACCCTGGTCGCCAAGAACGGCCGCCGCCTGCGCCTGCCGATGCCGATCGGCGGCAAGGTGCTCGCGGTCAACGACGAACTCGTCCGTGATCCTTCGCTCGTGCAGCGCCGGCCCTACGACAAGGGCTGGATCCTGCGCGTGCGACCAAGCCACTCGGAGCAAGCGGCGACCGCGCTCGCGGCGCCCGCGAGCGCGCAGCGCTGGTTCGACGAAGCCCGAGCCGCGGTGAGCGCGCGCCTCTCGCCGATTCCGGCGAGCGTCGCGTTCGACGGCGGCGAGTGGGTCCCCGCGTTCGGCGAACGCCTGGACGACGAGGAATGGAACGAGCTGCGTCGGAAGCTCTTCGCTCCGCGCGCTCCGGTGTCGGTCGCATCCGATTCGGTGCAGGGAGGCTGACATGCTGTTCGACGATTCGAGCTCTCGCGCGAGCGCCTCCGCGAGCGGCCCCGTGAAACCGGCGGCCGAGTCCCACGGCGTCGATCGTCGCGGTTTCTTCCGCACCCTCGGAGTGGTCGGCGCGGGCGTGGCTCTGGCGGGCGAAACACCCGCCGCCGAGCAGCTCGACGACCCCTTCGGCGTGCTGGTCGACACCACTCAATGTGTCGGCTGCCGCACCTGCGAGAAGGAGTGCGCCAAGGCGCACGGCTTGGCCGTGCCCGAAGGCGGCTATCGCACCACCACTTCCGACCAGCAGCTCTCGATCATCCAACACCACGAGAGCACCGACCCGCGGGTCGACATGGGTGTCGTCTTCGTCAAGCGGCAATGCATGCACTGTCTCCAACCGGCGTGCGCGTCCGCGTGCCTGACCAAGGCGCTCTACAAGAGCCCCGACGGTCCGGTGGTGTGGCGCGCCTCGAAGTGCATGGGCTGCCGCTACTGCATGGTCTCTTGTCCGTTCGACATGCCGAAGGCCGAGTTCGACTCGGCGACTCCGCGGATCATGAAGTGCGACCTGTGCGCGGATCGCGTCGCCGAAGGCAAGCAACCGGTTTGCGTCGAGAGTTGCGGAGCGTCCGCGCTGACCTTCGGTCGGCGCAGCCTGCTCGTCGAGGAAGCTCACAAGCGCATCGCCGAATCGCCCGAGGTCTACGTCCACCACATCTACGGTGAACGTGAAGCGGGCGGGACCTCGTGGCTCTACCTCGCGGCGACCGAGTTCGACAAGCTCGGCTTCGCGCAGGATCTCGAGCGCGTGACCTACCCGAGCCTGACCAAGGAGTTCCTCTACGGCGTGCCGGTGGTCTTGACCTTGGTGCCGCCGCTGCTGCTCGCGATCAGCAACGCGACTCGCCCGGCGTTCGCGCCGGAAGGAGGCGAACATGGAAGCCACTAGCTCGATCTCCTGGAAAGCCGAGGCGAAGCGGACCCTGCAGTTCCTGCGCGCCGAGCTCCGACCCCGCGGCAAGATCTGGACTCCGTTCAACTTGATCAGCGGCGCGATCATCCTCACCGGCGCGATCATCCTCGCCTTCCGCTTCTTCTACGGTCTCGGCGCGGTGACCAACCTGAACCAGGACTATCCGTGGGGGATCTGGAAGGGCTTCAACGTGGTGACCGGCGTCGCCTTCGCGGGCGGCGCGTACGTGCTGGTGTTCCTGGTCTACGTGCTCCACCAGGAGCAGTACCGGCCGATCGTCAGGGTGACCATCCTCAACGGCTTCCTCGCCTACGTGTTCTACGCGGGCGCGCTGCTGCTCGAGCTCGGCCGACCCTGGAACGTGATCAACCCGGTGATCGGGAACTCCTTCGGGTTCAGCTCGGTGCTGTTCCTCGTCGCCTGGCACTTCATGCTCTACATGATCGCGCAGTTCGTCGAGTTCTCGCCCGCGATCGCGGAGTGGCTCGGTTGGAAGCGCATCCATCGCGTGCTGCACGCGATGACCCTCGGCGCGGTGGTGTTCGGGATCTCGCTGTCGATCCTGCACCAGTCCGGTCTCGGCGCGCTGTTCCTGATGGCGAAGGACAAGATCCACCCGCTCTGGTACTCGGAGTTCATCCCGATCCAGTTCCTCGTTTCGAGCGTCTTCGCCGGCCTCGCGATGGTCATCTTCGAGGGCACTCTCAGCAAGAGCGTCTTCAAGACCCGCGTCAGCCCGAGCTACCACTTCTCGCACGAGCGCATCGTTCTTTCGCTCTCGCGGATCTGCGCCGGCGCGATGTTCGTCTACCTCTTCCTGCAGACTCTGATCTTCGTGCACGGCCAGGACTGGAAGCACCTCTCGGGCTTCTGGGGCGCCTGGTACGGCGTCGAGATCGTGGGTTTCGTCGCGGTGCCCTGCGTCCTCTTCACCTTGGCCTACCGCCGACGCAACACCAGCCTCGCGCGCTGGGCCGCGGTGGGTGCGATGCTCGGCATCGTCCTCAACCGGCTCAACGTCTCGCTGATCGCCTACAAGATCGGCGCGCCGGTCCGCTACGTGCCGACCTGGATGGAGCTGGTCGTGGCCCTCTCGGTGATCCTCGCCGAGGTCTGGGTCTTCCGCTGGATCGTCAACCGCTTGCCGGTGCTCGGTGAAGCGCCGGCCTGGACCCACGCAGCCGAGGAAGCGTCGAAGGAAGTGATTCCGCACGCGCGTCCCGCCGCCGTGCAGTCCAACGAATGCTCCGTCGCGAGCAAGGAGGCCTAACGTGCAAGATCTACCCTTCGACCTCTTCGCCACCAAGAGTCTGGAATACGTCCTGATCCTCGGTTTCCTCGCGGCGCTGCTGGTCTTCTGGCGCGTGCTCAACCGGCGCGTGCCGAACGCGGTGACCCCGCTGCCCGCCGGTCCGCACGCGTCGACCAAGAGCGGTTGGTTCCAACTCGCGCTCGAGCGCGTGTACCACCCCGGCCACGCGTGGGCGCAACCTCGCGAGGACGGGCTGGTCACCGTCGGCGTCGACGACTTCGCGCAGAAGCTGGTCGGCGCGCCGGGCGCGATCGAGCTCCCGCGCGTCGGCGAGCACCTCCACCAAGGCGGCGCCGCGTCGCGCTTCGCGATCGGCGACAAGGCGCTCGAGTTCGTCTCGCCGATCGAAGGCGAGGTCGTCGAGCGCAACGAGGCGCTCTTCGCCGATCCCGGACGCGTCAACCGGGATCCGTACGGAGCCGGTTGGCTCTACCGCGTGCGTCCGGCGCATTTCGACGCCGACGCGCAGCACCTGCTCGCCGACGAGAGCGCCGCCGCGTGGGCGGACTCGATGGAGGAGCGGTTGCGCAAGCAGATGTCGCCGAGCCTCGGCCTCCTGCTGCAAGACGGCGGTGTTCCGGTCTCCGGCCTGGCTCGCGTGCTCGCGGGCGAGCGCTGGGACGAGTTCGCGCGAGACTTCCTGATCCGATGATTCCTTCCGGTGAGTCGAAACCCCGCCCGTCCGTGCCGTTGGGTGCTGCAGCCGGCGCAAGCCGCGCCTCGCAGGACCTTCCGACCCGGGCGGTCGTCTCCCACGACGAAGTCGCGGCGCGCGGCGCCGAGCCGTGCGTGTGGATGAGCGCGGGGGTCCTCGCCTTCAAGCTCTGCGACCGCGCGTTCGAGTGCGAGCGTTGTCCGCTCGACCTCGCGCTCGGCGCCGCGCACTCGGAACCGGCGCGCGCGCCCCGCGGTCGACTCGCGTTCCCCGACGATCGCGCGTACACCGCGGGCCACGCGTGGGTGCTCGCGCTCGATGCGACGCGCGTGCGGCTCGGGCTCGACGCGTTCGCCGCGCGGCTGGTCGAGCGCGTTCACGCGCTGGTGCTGCCCGCGGCCGGCACGCGCGTGCGCGCGGGCGAGCCGCTCGGTTGGCTGATCGACGAGCGCGAGCCGATCCCGCTCGCCGCGCCGGTCGATGGCGTGGTGCTCGCCGCGAATCCGCGCGTGCGCGCCGAGCCCGGGCTCGCGCTCGCCGAGCCGTATGGCGCGGGTTGGTTGGTCGAGCTCGCGCGCGAGCCTGGAGCGCGCGACGCGTGCTACGACGCACGCTTCGCGCGCCTCGCCGCGGCTCGCGATCTGCGCGCGTTGCGGCGGCTCGCGTCGCGCCGAGCGCACGACGCGCGCGTCGGCGCCACCGCGTGCGTCGGGCCGACCGCGTGCGACGGCGGCGCGCCGCTCGCCGACCTGCGGCGCGTGCTCGGCGCCCGACGCTTCCAGCGCGTGCTGCGGCGGCTGCTGGGCTGAAAGTCCGAGGATGCTGCGCACTTGGAGCCGGGCCGTCCGCTCGACCAACGCGGTACGGTGGTGCGCACATCGGGCCGGTCGGCGGCATCCAGGTACGGCCGATCTGATCGGCGCGACCCCGAAGGGGGGCGATCCATGGAGAATTGGTGGCGTTGGCACCAGTGGACACGGTCGCTGTCGGCGAGGCTCTTCTTGCTCTTGTCGGCGACGATCGCGCTGACGTTCGGTGCGTACGCGATGTTCAATCTGCGCTCGACCAGCGCGCAGTGGGAGCGAAGCGTCCACGACAACGCGCAGCAGCTCAGCGACGTGATCCTGAGCTCGACGCGCTACGGGATGCTGCAGAACCGCAAGGACGACGTCCACCACACGATCGGCGCGATCGCGGCGTCGCGCGCGGTCGAAAACGTCCGCATCTACGACAAGGCGGGCGTGATCATCTTCTCCGCGGCGGGCGAGGAGATCGGCCGACAGGTCGACCTGCGCGCCGAGGCTTGCATCGGTTGCCACACCGGACCGACTCCGCTGCAGTCGGTGCCGGTCGGCGAGCGAGCGCGCACCTTCGCGCGAGACGACGGCGAGCGCGTGATCGGGCTGATCACGCCGATCGTCAACGCGCCCGATTGCGCGACCGCGGCGTGCCACGCGCACCCGGCGTGGCAGAGCGTGCTCGGCGTGCTCGACGTCACGATGTCGCTCGCGGAGCCCGATGCGCGGCTCGCGAGCCTGCGCCACAACGCGTGGATCGCCGCGGTGGCGCTCGCGGCGATCGCGGGCCTTTTCTCGGCGATCTTCGTGTTGCGCGTGGTGCGTCGACCGGTCCACGCGCTGATCCGCGGCACCAGCCGCGTCGCCGCCGGCGACCTCGACACCGTCATCCGCGTGCCGACGCACAGCGAGATGGCGACGCTCGCCGACTCGTTCAACGACATGACCCGCGACCTGAAGCGCGCGCGGGCCGAGCTGCGCGACTGGAACCATCGATTGGAGTCGAATCTCCAGGAGAAGACCGCCGAGCTCGGCCGCACCCAGCGCCAGATCGCGCACATGGACAAGATGGCGTCGCTCGGTCGCCTCTCGGCGACGGTCGCGCACGAGCTCAACAATCCGCTCGCCGGCATCCAGAGCTACGCGAAGCTCGTCGAGCGCAGTCTGCGCGAGTCCGAGCTGCCCGAAGCCGAGCGCGCCGAGCTCACGCGCTATCTCGGCCTGATCCAGAAGGAAGCCTCGCGCTCCGGCGGGATCGTCAAGAACCTGCTCTCGTTCGCGCGTCAATCGGGCGGCGCGCTCTCCGAGCAGCGGCTCGCGCCGATCCTCGAGCGCGCGTTGCTGCTCGTGCGGCACTCGCTCCAGATGTCGCAGATCCAGATCGAGTCTCCGCAGGTCGCGTGCGACGACCGACTGTGGTGCAACGCCGATCAGATCCAGCAAGCGCTGGTCGCGCTGTTCGTCAACGCGGTCGAGGCGATGCCGCAGGGCGGCAAGCTCTCGATCGGAGTCGAGCCGCGCGGTGACGGGCTCGCGATCTCGATCCGCGACACCGGCTGCGGCATCCAGCCCGACGTCTTGCCGCGCATCTTCGAGCCGTTCTTCACGTCGAAGGACCGCGCGGAAGGCGCCGGGCTCGGCCTCGCGGTCGTGTACGGCATCGTGCAGCGCCACGGCGGCTCGATCGACGTCGAGAGCGAGCCCGGCAAGGGCACCACCCTCCAGATCCAACTGCCGCGCAAACCCGCGGCGAACCCGAGCGCGAGCGCGCAGAGTGCGCCGAGCGCTCCGACCTCTCCACCGAACGGCCCCCAGTCCGACCCGGAAACGGTCGACGTCGGGCAAACCAGGAGTCCGTGACATGCAAGCCACACGCGATGTCTCCGCCGCCCGTCGTGCTCTCGCGAGCGTGCTCGTCGTCGACGACGAGTTCTCCGTGCGCGACTCGCTCGAGAACTGGTTCAAGAAGGACGGCTATCGCTGCGCGGCTGCGCCGGACGCGCTCTCGGCGCTCGCGCTGCTCCAGGAGAGCGATTGGGACGTCGTGCTGCTCGACATCAAGATGCCGGGGATGGACGGGCTCGAGCTCCAGCGCCGCATCCACCAGATCGATCCCGAGATCGTCGTGATCATGATCACGGCGTTCGCGTCGGTCGAGACGGCGGTGCAAGCGCTCAAGGAAGGCGCGTTCGACTACGTCACCAAGCCTTTCGATCCTGACGAGCTCAGCCACCTCGTGCGGCGCGCGGTCGAGCGGCGCGAGTTGAAGAGCGAGAATCGCGAACTCAAGAAGACCGTAGAAGCGTTGACGCTGCCGTCGCACATCGTCGGCGAGAGCCCGGAGATGAAGCGGGTGCTCGAGCTCGTGCGCTCGGTCGCGGACACCGACGCGACGGTCCTGATCCGCGGCGAGAGCGGCACGGGCAAGGAGCTCGTCGCCCAAGCGATCCACGCGAACAGCCGGAGGCGCTACTTCCCGATCGTGCCGGTCAACTGCGGCGCGTTGAGCGAATCGTTGCTCGAGAGCGAGCTCTTCGGCCACGAGAAGGGCGCGTTCACCGGAGCTCAGTACCGACGCAAGGGCCGACTGGAGATGGCGAACGGCGGCACGCTCTTCCTCGACGAGATCGGGACGATCAGCGCGCGCACGCAAGTCGACCTTCTGCGCGCGCTCGAGACCAAGGAGTTCACGCGGCTCGGCGGCAGCACGCCGATCAAGGTCGAGTTTCGCGTGATCGCGGCGACCAACCAGAACCTGGAGAAGCTGCTCGAGGAGGGCAAGTTCCGCGAGGACCTCTACTTCCGCCTCAACGTGTTCACGATCGCGGTGCCGCCGTTGCGCGAGCGCCGCGCGGACATCCCGTTGCTCGCCCAGCACTTCCTGGAGCGCTACTCGAAGCAGATGAACCGCGCGTACCACGACTTCGAGCCCGCCGCGCTCGACGTGCTCGTGCGCCACGCGTGGCCAGGCAACGTGCGGGAGCTCGCCAACGCCGTCGAGCGCGCGTTGGTCGTCGGCAAGCCGCCGACCGTGCGGGCCGCGGACCTGCCGATGCATTCGGGCGACGCACCGGGCACTCCGGCCGGCAATTCGCTGGAGGACGTCGAGCGCGCGCACGTCGAGAAGATGCTCGCGAAGACGCAGTGGAACGTGACGCACGCCGCGGAGCTCTTGCAGATCGACCGCGTGACGCTCTACAACAAGATCAAGAAGTACGGGCTCCATCGCTGACGGAACCATGCGCCCGCTCGAGCTCGTGCCGTTCTATGTGCCGTCGAACGACGGGCTGATCGAGCGTCTCGGCGACGAGCTGGCTCGCGAGTTCCGCTGCGAGGTGCGCGTGCGCCTGCCGTGGTTCGACCCGGAGGACGCGTACGACTCCGAGCGCGGCCAATACGACTCGACGGAGCTGCTCGCGGCGTTGCTCGCCGATCCCGACGCGAGCGACGCGCTCGTGCTGGGCGTGACCGGCGTCGACCTGTTCGTTCCGGTGTTGACGTTCGTCTACGGCGAGGCCCAGCTCGACGGCCGCGCGGCGGTGGTTTCGCTGCACCGCTTGCGCACGGAGGCGTACGGTCTCGCGCCGGACCCCGCGCTGCTCCACGAGCGCCTCTACAAGGAAGCTGCGCACGAGCTCGGTCACGTGCACGGTCTGTTGCATTGCGCCGACCCGAGCTGCGTGATGCGCGCATCGAGCTACGTCGAGCAAGTCGACGGCAAGACGCGCGAGTTCTGCGACGCGTGCGTCGCGACGATCGAAGCGCACGTCGGCGCGGCGCGTTAGCGGAGTGGCGGCGGCGCGCGGCGACGCGGTCGCTGACGAGAAGGCGGCGAACGGCGGCGAACGGCGGCGAAAGGCGACGAGAGGCGACGAGAGGCGACGAGAGGCGACGAGAGGCGACGAGAGACGACGAGAGACGACGAGAGACGACGAGAGACGACGAGAGACGGCGAACCGCGGCGACCGGCGCGCCGGAGGCGCCGACCGGCGACGTGTCAGGGCTGGACGACGAAGCGCAGCGCGTCCGTCAGGCCGACATCGAAGCCGGTCGGGTCGTTCGGGTCGCGGAACCAGTATTGGCCGTAGAGCACCGAGCCCGCGAGGACCGCGGGATCGTTGCCGGTGCGCAGCCAGTCGTTGAAGTCGAAGTCGAACGTGCCCGAGCACGGTTGCGCGCCGCCCGCGCTCTGCACCGGCGTCCGGCGCAGCGGCGTGCGCACGCAGAGCGTGCCGCCGAAGATCGGCGTTGCGTCGATTTCGGAGCTGTAGAAGAACACGCCCTTCGCCTTGCGGCGAACTTCGGTGGCGCGCGCGGAGAACGGGCTGGTCGAGCTGAGCGACGGCACGCCTGAGTACGACATCGTCGCGATGCAGCCGTCCGAGTGGGGCTTGCCGACGCAGTAGCTCTGCGGCGGCGTCAGCGTGAAGTCGTGCTCGAACACGTCGCTGAACCCGTTGGCGTCGCCGCCGGCGATGTCGTACGCGTAGCTCTCGAACACCGCGACCGAGCCGTCGCCCGAGAGCGCGGGCCATTGCGAGAAGCTGGTGGCGTCGCCGCCGAAGTAGTTGGTCGAGAGCAACACGATCTCACCGGTCAGGCGATCCGCGCGCCAGACGTCGCCGAGCTGCGTCGCTTCGCCGCCCGCGAGGTTGTTCGCGTGGCTGTCGAACGCGACGTAGCGACCGTCGAGCGAGATGTCGGGCCGATAGCTCGGCGCGTTCGCGACGCCGCCTTGCACCGGACGGCTGATGAGCGTCGTCGTGCCGAGCACGCGATCGCGCAGGAAGACGTCGGTGCCGACCGCGCCGGCGGGCATCGTCAGGTTGGAGGAGTCGCTGCCGAACGCGACGAAACGGCCGTCGGCGGAGAGCGAGGCGAGGAACGAGCTCGCGTTGCCGAGCACGCCCGTGCTGGAGACGCTGACCCGCGAGAGCTCGCCGGTCGTGAGGTCGACCGCGAAGACGTCGGTCGCGCCGTTCGCGTCGGGCAGCACCAGCGTGCTCGCCGCGCTCGCGAACACGACGGTCATGCCGTCGTTCGAGATGCGAGGGACCAGACACAAAGCGTCGGCCTCGACGCCGTTCGGCGTCACCGAGAGTCGCTCGAGCGCGCCGGTCGCCAGGTCGCGCAAGAACACGTCCGCGGCGCCGTTGGTGTCGAGCGGCACGAGGTCGTCGGCGTCGCTCGAGAACACGACGAACCGGCCGTCGCCCGACAGGTCGGGGCTGCCCGCGCTGCCGTTCGGTTCGCCGCCGCCCATCAACGCCGACACGCGCACGGTCGCGCCGGTGGTGAGGTCGTGCACGTAGACGTCGGGGTCGAAACCCGCGTCACCGGCGACCAAGTTGGACGCCCAGCTCTCGAACACGACCCGTTGGCCGTCGTTCGAGACGTGCGCGTGCGAGTTCGCGCCGTCGGCGGACCCGCCGGCGTCGGTCAGGCTGACCAGCACCGTCTGCCCGGTGGCGCGGTCTCGCCGGAAGATGTCGGTCGACGGGTTCAGGTCGCCGGCGACCAGGTCGCTCGCTTCGCTCTGGAACACGACGAAGCGGCCGTCGGGCGTCACGTCGATCACGTCGGCGTTGCCGGAATCGCCGGAGCCCTGCGCGCCCGCGGAGCTCTGGCTGACCAGGCGATTCGCGCCCTGCGCGGCGAGTGAACTCGCGAGCGCGGTGACGAAGAGGCCGAACGTTCCGAGCGAGCCCAAGCCTCGACGGAGGGACGAACGATGCGAGGGAGTCATGTTGGATCTCCTGCCGAGACCGGTGCCGAAGGCCGAGCGCGAGCCAGGACGAGTATCACCGCATGCGGCGCGGATGGCAACGCGCGCGGTCCGCTTTGGGGGAGCGCACGACTCGGATATCCTGCGAACCGCGATGCGCGTGCTCTTCGTCTACCCCAACCTTTATACCCAGATGGGGTTCAACCACGGGTTGGCCTCGCTGTCGGCGGTGTTGAAGCAAGCGGGGCACGAGACGCGTCTACTCAATTTGAACGAGAACCTCCCGCCGGTTCCGAGCGACGAGGACGTGTGGCGCGCGGTCGTCGAATGGGGGCCCGGCGTGGTCGGGTTCTCGTGCCTGACGCAGCAATATCGCGCCGCGGTGGAGCTCGCGCACTTCCTGCGGCGACGCGCGCGGGAGGCGCGACGCGAGCTCCCGCCGCTGGTCGTCGGCGGCGTGCACCCGACGATGGTGCCCGAGGAGACGATGGCCGAAGGCGTGTGGGATCACGTCGGCGTCGGCGAGTGCGAGGACGCGCTCCGCGAGCTCGTCCGGCGCATCGAAAGCGGCGACCGACCGACCGACGTCGCGAACTTCCTGTCGTGGAAGGACGGCGTGCGGCCTGCGCTCGCCGAGCACGCCCCGGGCGCTCCCGTTGCACCGACTGCACCGGCTGCAAAAATTACTTCGGAGCACTGGATCCACAACAAGGTCGGCGAGTTCCCGAACCTCGAGACGCTGCCGATCCCCGACTACGAACTCTTCGACGTCCAACGCATCACCGACCAGAAGCACGGTTGGTTCGGCCTGCTCTCGTCGCGCGGTTGCCCGTACCGCTGCACGTACTGCCTGAACCACAAGATCGTCGATCGCTATCACGACGAGCTCGGTCGCGCCGTGCCCGACCTCGGGTTCTTCCGATATCGGCCGCCCCACAAGCTCGTCGAGGAGATCGAGTGGGTGCTCGCGCGCTACACGGGCATCGGAACGTTCATCTTCGACGACGATCTGTTCACGCAGAACTCGACCCACGCGATCGCGGTCGCCGACGCGTACCGCAAAGCGAAGATCGAAGTGCCGTTCGTCGTCAACAGCCACGTCAAGCGGCTCGATCCGAAAGTCGCGAAAGCGCTCGGCGAGGCAGGCTGCAAGATCTTGAAGCTCGGGATCGAGTCGGGTTCGCCGCGCGTGCGCAAAGAGGTGCTGCAGCGCTTCATGAGCGACACCGACATCCTGAAGACGGTCGAAGCGGCGGAGCAGCACGGGCTGCACACGTCGGGCTTCCTGATGGTCGGCTTGCCGTACGAGACGCACGAGGAGCGCTGGGAGACGGTCGATTTGCTGGCGAAGTCGGGCATCGGACGGTTCCGCACGTCGCTCTTCTTCCCGTTCCCCGGCACCGAGAGCCATCGCCTCGCGCTGAACGGCGGCTATATCCGGCCCGAGCAGGAACTGAAGCTCACCGACTTCACCGAGTCGAGCTGCCTCGACTTCGGCGCCGAGGAGAACCTCTTCATCGCCAAGCTCGCGGCCTGCATGCCGTGGTTCGTCAACAGCCGCATGGATCGCTTCCGCGACGCGCCGGCGGCGAAGCGCTATCAGCCGTGGGTCGCGAAGGTGTTGGCGATGGACGCCGAGGAATGGGCGCGCTTCGAGCCGACCGTGCGCGACGTCGATCGCGAGCTCGCCCGCGAAGCCTCGCTCGCCGCGGAGCTGCACTACTCGATCCGCTACAACGCGTTCATGGGCGTGCGCTCGGACTTCTATCTCGCCGAGGAGCAAGGCGTCGAGTGGTACACCGCCGCCGCGAAACCGATCCCCGAACGCCTGCGCGCGCTCGCACTCGCCGCGGCCGCCGACGAGGTCTGCTGAGGTCCGCTGAGATCACGATGACGCTCCACGGCGTGCCCGACTTCTCGAAGCTGCGTGTCGCGGTGCTCGGCGACGCGATCGCCGACCACTACATCGTCTGCGAGCCGCGTTCGCTCTCGCGCGAAGCGCCGGTGATGGTGCTGCGCCACGCGCACGAGTACGTCGGCGCCGGCGGCGCCGCGAACGTCGCGCGCAACCTGAAGGCGCTCGGCGCGACGACGTCGATCTTCGGCGTGGTCGGACGCGATGCGCGCGGCCGCGAGCTCGCGGAGCTCTTGGAGAACGACGGCGTCGACGCGGCCGGCCTGGTCACGGTCGCCGGTTGGCTGACGCCGACCAAGACGCGCGTCGTCGCCGCCGAGCCGCGCCGCAACCTGCAGCAGGTGCTGCGCATCGATCGCGAGCCGCAGGGCCCCGCGCCGCGCGAGGTGCGCGCCGGAGTCGTCGAGCGCCTGCTCGCGCGCGCGAACGAGTTCGACGCGTTGGTGCTCTCCGACTACGAATACGGCTCGATCGACGCCGAGCTCGGCCGCGCGGCGGTCTCGCTCGCGAAGGCGGGCAAGATCGTGGTGCTCGATCCGCGCGCGACGCTCGCGGGCTTCGAGGGCCTGACCGCGCTGACGCCGAACGTCGGCGAGATGGCGCGCTTCACGCGGCGCGATCCCGACGAGCTGGTCGACGTGCGCGCGCTCGCCGACAGCGCGCGCGAGCTGCTCGAGCGCGTGCCGGCGCGCTGGCTCTTGGTCACGCGCGGCAATCTCGGCATGGCGCTCTTCGGCGAGGGCCTACCCGCGGAGGGCGCGAGCGTCGAGGCGTCCGGCTCGGGCAACGTCACCGATCCCACGGGCGCCGGCGACACCGCGGCGGCGGTCTTCGCGCTCGCGCTCGCGGCCGGTGAGAGCGCGCCGAACGCGATGCGGCTCGCGAACGCGGCGTCCGGCGTCGTCGTGATGGCGAGCGGCTGTGCGGTGTGCTCGCGCGAGGAGCTGCGCGCCGCGCTCGCGGTCGCGCCGAGCCCGGTGCGCCTGTTCGGGGTCGAGCCGCTGTGAGCGCGAGCGCGCTCCGTGACCGCGACGAGCTCGCGCGCGAGCTCCGCGCTCTCCGCCGCGAGCGTCCGAACGCGCGCATCGTGCTCGCCAACGGCTGCTTCGATCTCGTGCACGTCGGCCACGTGCGGTACCTCGAGGACGCGAAGCGCCGCGGCGAGGTGCTGGTCGTCGCGTTGAACACCGACGAGAGCGTGCGCGCGCTGAAAGGCCCGACGCGGCCGCTCGCGACGCTCGCCGAGCGCGCCGAGCTCGTCGCCGCGTTGCGCGCCGTCGACCACGTCACCCGCTTCGGCGAGCGCACGCTCGAGGCGACGCTGCGACTGTTGGTGCCGCACGTGCACGCGAAGGGCAGCGACTACACCGTCGAGAGCGTTCCGGAGGCCGCGATCGACCGGGAGCTCGGCATCGAGATCGCGATCTGCGGCGATCCGAAGGACCACAGCTCGACCGAGCTCCTGCGCCGCGCGCGCGCCGACTCATGAGCGACCCGAGCCCTTC
The DNA here is from genome assembly GCA_016220085.1 of Planctomycetota bacterium. Lineage (GTDB taxonomy): Bacteria > Planctomycetota > UBA1135 > UBA1135 > JACRIN01. Next base: position 61,459 of record JACRIN010000072.1, on the reverse strand, counting down.
GCGCCGTGCGACTCCCGCGGTGCTCGCGCTGTGGTTCGCCGCTGCGTTCGTCAGCACCGTGTGCGGCATCGGCGGCGGGCTCTACGCGGTTCCGATCCTGCACTTCCTGCTCGGGCTCGAGCTGAAGACCGCGATCGCGACGTCGCTGCCGATCGTGATGGGCATGACCGCGGCCGGAACCGCGGCGGAAGCGGTGCGCGCGGACTCGGCGCTCGACTGGTCGTTGGTCGGTCTGCTCTGCCTCGGTGCGTTCGTCGGCGCGCGGCTCGGCAAGAGCCTGGTCGACCGGCTCTCCGGGAAGACGCTCCGCAGCCTGTTCGTCGTGTTGCTCGTCGGCATGGCGATCAAGGTCCTCCGCACGCCGGGCGGGATCGATCTGACTCGCGGCGTGCTCGCGCTGCAGCTCTCTTTCGGCGACATGTTGCTCGTCGTGCTGTTCGGCTTCCTCGGCGGCTTCGTCGCGCCGATCTTCGGCATCGGCGGCGGCTTGATCGTCGTGCCGGCGCTCTACCTCGGCCTCTCGGACGTCGACTACCTGACGGCGCGCGCGTGCAGCACCGCGATGTCGACGGTGACCAGCGCGCAGCTCGCGGGGATGTATTGGCGGGAGGGCAAGCTCGATCGCCGCGCCGCGAAGTCGCTCGGGCTCGTCGCGCTCGCCGCCGGCGTCGCGGGCGTGTTCGCGGTGCACCAGGCGGGCTGGGACGAAGTCGCGCGGTACTTGCTCGCGGTCACGCTGATCGTGATCGCCGCGCGCTTCGCGTGGGATCTCTACAAGGCGTCGCTCGCGGCGCGGAGGGCGTGATGGAGCTCGAGGATCGCAAACCCGCGCGCACCGTGCGCGAGGTCCCGGCCGAGGTGAAGCGGGCGCTCGAGCGCGGCGAGCTCGAGACCAAGAACCTGGTCGAATGGCTCGCGCTCTCGACTCGCGAGCTCGTCGCGCACGTGTCCGACGAGCTCGGGATCGACCGCGTGAGGTTGCTCGACACCTTCGAGCCGTACGCCGAGCTCGGCGTGATGCAACGGCTCGCCGGTGCCGGCCGCGCGTTCCGCGTGGTCGCGGGCGCGTCGCGCGCGCGTGCCAGGCACTTCGAGCACCTCGCGAGCCATCGGAGCGACGTCGTGCGCGAGTTCGCGGCCGCGTGGCTCGCCGACGAGCCCGACCTCGAGCTCGCCGTGCGCGTCGAACGCACGCGTCGCTTCGCCGCCGATCCGCACTCGGGCGTGCGCGAGATGGCGTGGCTCGCGCTGCGGCCGCACGTCGCGGCGGACGTCGAGCGCGCGCTCGCGCTGCTCGATGCGTGGGTGCGCGACGCGGACGCGAACGTGCGCCGCACCGCGGTCGAGTGCACGCGGCCGCGCGGCGTGTGGACGGCGCATCTCGAGCGCATGAAGGCCGAGCCGGAGCTCGGCGAGCCGTTGCTCGAGCCCGTGCACGCCGATCCCAGCCGCTACGTGCAGAACGCGGTCGCGAACTGGATCAACGACGCGTCGAAGTCGCGGCCGGAGTGGGCGCGGACGCTCGCGGCGCGCTGGACGAAGCGCTCGACGGCGCCTGCGACGGTGTACATCGTGCGCCGCGCGCTGCGGACACTCGCGCGCGAATCGCAGGCGCCGATGGAGCTCGCGAGCGACAGGGCGAGCGCGAGCTCGAAGACTCGTGCGAAGCTCGCGAAGTCGACGCGACGCCGCGCCGAATCGGAGCCGACGCGGCGACGCGACGCGGCGTCCGTCGTGAACGCCGGCGCGAAGCCTGTCGCGAAGCCTGTCGCGAAGCCTGTCGCGAAGTCTGTCGCGAAGTCTGTCGCGAAGTCTGTCGCGAAGTCTGTCGCGAAGTCTGTCGCGAAGTCTGTCGCGAAGTCTGTCGCGAAGCCCGGCGCGAAGCCCGGCGCGAAGTTCGGTGCGGCAGCGAAGCGGACGCCTCCGAAGCGCGGCGCGCGCTAACGCAGCCAACCGCGCGCGAGCACTTCCTTCGCGAGCGCGGCGCCGACATCGGCGCACCCCTGCGCGTTCAAGTGGCCGTGATCCCACGAGAGCCACGCGCCGTCGCCGGAGGGCCGCAGGAGCGGCTCGAGGTCGACGCAGTCGAGCCCGAGCTCGCCGAGCGCCTCGCGCCACAACCGATACGGCCGCGGCGTCGCCGGCGCCTTGCACGCGACGTAGGTCGGGATCAGCGCGACGAGCAACGGCAGCCCGCGCGCCTGCGCCTCGTCGCGCAACGCCTCGAGCTGGGGGAAGGCCTGCGCCCGCCAGATCTCGAGCTGCTGTTCCGCGGAACGCGCGTTCTCCGCGCCGCCGGTGTAGGCCGCGAGCTCGGCCTCCACCTCGGCGACGCTGACGCCTTGGCGCCACGCGCGCACCTGCTTCCAGAGCCGCTCGCGATAGAGCGCGAGCAACCAGTCGAACGTCGCCGTGCGCTCGAGCGCGTTCTCGAGCCACGCGGGACCGACGCGCGGCAAGAGCCGCGGCCCTTCCATGTCGTTGCCGAAGAACACCGCGACGACGAGCGCGTCGGGCGCGAGCGCGAACCCGCGCGCCTCGAGCCAACGTCGGTAGTGCCAGCACGCCCAGCCGTTGACGCCTGCGTTGACGACGCGCGCGGGCGCGCCGGCGGCGGCGAGCGCCTGCTCGAGCCGCGCGGGGAACGCCTCGTCCTCGTCGACGCCCGCGCCGAAGGTCAGCGAGTCGCCGACGACGAGCACGCGCTTCTCGCCCGCGGGTTTCGCGCTCGGAAAATCCTCACCGCGCAGCGAGTGCGAGTTGATGCGGACGCGGATCGGCTCGCGTCCGGGCTCGTCGTCGCCGCGGATCGCGTCCTGGAACGGAGCGGGGAGTTGTTGGAGCTCGTCGTCCGCGATCCACCGCATCCCGCCGACGCGCGGATAGCCCGCGAGCCGCAGCCCGACCTCGGCGAGCGCGAAGAACGCGACGAGCGAAGCGACCGCGATCGCGAGCTTCCTGCGCCACGTGCGGCGCCCAGCGGCAGCAGTCGACATCGCGGAGAGACTAGCAGAGCGAATCGCTCACGCGCCCCACTCCGTCGGCGTCGCGAAGACGCCCTCGTCGGGAACTGCGAGACTCGGCCGGCACGTCGTCGTCGTCTCCGTCCGAAGCCCCCGGGGTCGGCTCGCGAAGTGCGCGACGAGTTCCTCGATCATCTTCCGGTCCTCGGAAGACACGTCCGTTTCGAGCAGCGCCTCGTGTGCCTCGCGCTGTGCGAGGTGCCACGCGTCGTCGAACACATGCCGGTCGTCGATCCTCAGGATCAGGTGCGTGCGCGCATCGAGCCAGAGCGTGCGCGGCTCGGGTCGTCCCGGACTCGCGTAGCTCAACACGTCGCATTCTCGTCCACCCTCGACATCGGTTCGGACCCACGCCCCGGCTTCGGCGCCGAACAACGGGTCGTGGGTCACCGATTCGGGCAAGAGCAGGCCGGCGACGAGATTCGACGCGCCTCCCGAAACGCCCGTCGCGGAGCTGAGAGCGCCCGCGAGCGTCTCCTCCTGTCGGATGGCCGGCCGAATCGTCCAATGCACGTGAACGCCGGCTTCGTTCCAGAGCACGAGCCTGCGGTCCCACTCGCCCGAGGGCCCGAGGCCTTTGACCGTGTACTCGAAGCGGAACCGATCGGGCCGGCGGAACGCAGTGCGGAAGTGCTTGCGCTGCGTGCGACGCCTCGGCGCCGGCGTCTCGTCGACGAAGACCGTCGTGACCTCGCCTTCATCGCGATACCCGTCGGCGCTCGCGTAGGCCACTCGCACGCGCGCGACGAGGTCGGGCACCGAGATCGAAGCGCTCATCGTCGAACATCCTATCGATGCGGCGCGGACGCACCCCAGCGTCAGCGCGCAGTCGCCGGCACGTAGCGACGCAGCCCGAGTCCGTACGCCGCGAGGAACGCGCCCGGCGGTTCGGTGAGCGGCTGGACGTCTCCGAGTTCCAAGCAGACGAGTCCGTCGGGCGCCGCGACGACCTCCTCGAAGAGCGTGCGGTCGTCGGCGTCGAGCACGCGGAGACACTGGCGCGTGTGGGCGTAGCCGGCGATCGGTGCCTGTTGGAAGAGCGGGGCGAGTCGTGCGCGGCGCTTGGGCGGGACGCCGAGGTCCCAGGAGTTGCGGCGCGCGTTCAGCTCGTCCTCCGTGACCTCGCCGACGCGGGTCCGAGCGTCGAGTTCGTAGAGCTCGTAGTGTTGCCCTTCCCTCGGGCCGTCGAAGACGTTGTGGCCGACGACGAGCAATCTGCGCGGCGGAGTGCCGAACTCGTCGCGGAGCTCGAGGCAGTTCACGAAGTCCGCATCCGGTGGCGTGACTCGACGGAGGACCGCGCCTGCCAGCGACCGGACCTCCAGATCGTCGCCCTCCGCGGTCAGGATCTCCGGCGTGCCATCGCCGTCGGTGTCGACGAGCCGTGTCGTTCCGCGTTCGAACGTGTCGATCCGGGTAGGTAACTCGACGCGCCTTTCGATCCCGTCGACGCCGAGAACATGGAAGTGGCTCTGCTGCCAACCGAGGCGGATGCGCTCGGTTTCGGAAACGGGGCCGTCGTTCGGCGCGTACGACACGGGCTTCCCCGTCCCGTCGTAGATCGCTGGCTCATCGAAGCACCCGCCGAACGTCGCGAACTCCAGCGCGCCGTCGCCGTCGAGGTCGATCACGCAGACGCCGCTGTGTTCGCGCATCCAAGAGCCGCCGCCCAGAACCACGAGCGTCGTGGGATCGCGCAACTCCCAACCGCGAGTCCCCGCGACGATCAGATGCTCGCGCGGATCCCCAGCGACCGTTCCGAGCGCAAGGTTCGTCGCATCGCCGGTCGACGGCACGATGGCGAAGTCGCTGCGTTCGTACAGTCCGGCCCCCACGCGCACTCCGGAGGCGAGCGAGGGATCAGGCGCGACTTCACTTGGCGAGCGACCGACCGGGCCGATCGGGAACACCAGCGGGCCCAGGAGGATCGCGGTGAAGAGCAAGAGCAGTGCGAGGCAGCCGAGCATCGCGACCCGGACCCCCAGCTTCATGGCGCGAGTCTAGCTAGACCGACGTCGCGTCACGGGCGACGCGGCCTCGATCGCCGACCTCACGCTCCGAAAACGACGCCGCCGGCGCCCCATCGGAACGGGCGGCGCCGGCGGCGTCGAATCGGACGGTCGAGATCAGGCGTACGTTCCGCGCAGGCGGTAGGTGATCGCCACGCGATCGATCGCCAGGATGTAGGCGGCGATGCGCATCGAGACCTTGTACTTCTTCGCGGTCGCGTCGACCTCGGCGAAGGAGCGCACCATCACTTGCTCGAGCTTGGTGTTGACCTCGGCCTCGCTCCAGAAGTACGCCGCGCGGTCTTGCACCCACTCGAAGTAGGAGACCGTGACACCACCGGCGTTCGCCAGGATGTCAGGCACCACGACGACACCCTTGGCTTCGAGGATCGCGTCGGCCGCGGCGGTCGTCGGACCGTTCGCGCCTTCGACGATCAGCTTCGCCTTGACCCGCTCGGCGTTCGACGACGTGATCTGGTTCTCGGTCGCGGCCGGAACCAGGATGTCGCAGTCGAGGAGCAATTGCTCGGCGTGCGTGAGCTGTTGCACGTTGGGGTAGCCGCGCAGCGTCTTGTGCTTCTTGATGAACTCGAGCACGTCGACCATGTTCAGGCCTTCGGGCTTGTAGATCGCGATGTCGATGTCGGAGATCGACACGATCTTGCAGCCTTGCTCCTGGAGCAGACGCGCGCCGAGGCCGCCGACGTTGCCGGCGCCTTGCACGACGACTCGCGGGTTCGCGACGTTGAAGTTCATCTTCTTCAACGCTTCGCGCACCGAGAGCATCACGCCGCGACCGGTCGCTTCCGTGCGGCCCTTGCTGCCGCCGAGCGCGAGCGGCTTGCCGGTGACGATCGCCGTCGACGTGCCGCGCATGTGCATGGAGTAGGTGTCCATGATCCACGCCATCGTCTGCTCGTTCGTGTTGACGTCCGGCGCGGGCACGTCGCGGTCGGGGCCGATCACGTCCATGATCGCGGCGGTGTAGCGACGCGTCATGCGCTCGAGTTCGCCCATCGACATCTTGCGCGGATCACAGATCACGCCGCCCTTGCCGCCTCCGAAGGGGAGGTCGACGACGGAGCACTTCCAGGTCATCCACGCGGCCAGCGCGCGCACCTCGTCGAGGTTGACATCCGGCGCGTACCGGATGCCGCCCTTGCACGGGCCGCGCGAGAAGTTGTGCTGGACGCGATACCCGGTGAAGACCTTGAGCTGACCGTTGTCCATCTGCACGGGGATGGCGACGGTGACTTCGCGGTCGGGGGTGCGCAGCACCTCCCGCACGCCACTGTCGAGCCCGAGGTGATCGGCTGCGGTGTCGAAGCGCTTCGACATCGACAGGAAGGGATTCAGTTCGTCCAGTTGGGTTTTGCTCACTGCTACGGCGGTTCCGGAAGACATGGGAGTCGCCGGCTCCCTCGCGGGGTGCCGGCAGTTGGGTGGAGGTTGGAGATCGGGGTGGTCTTCGACCGGGCTCGCCAAGGCGGCCGCGCGGGTCGAAGGGCAAGCATTTGATCGACCCGGGGGCGTACGGGGAATGCTCCGGGGTGCGGATTTTTGCGGGTATCGGGACGGGGCGGGCCCCAGGGGGTGCCCGGCGGACCCTCCGGCGGGTTGCAGGGGGGGAAATCGGCTGGTGGGATGGCGGCGTGGAGAGCCCCCGCCCGATCGCAGCGCCGCCGGTCACCGTTGCTTCGGAGGCCGGCGCAGCGGGGCGGTGGGTGTTCGATCCGGCCCGGTTCGCCGCGCTCGGCGGCGCGCCGGCGCTCGCGGGACTCGTTGCGTTCGTGCCGCGCGCGTGGCTGCGGCGGGTTGCCGGACGGGAGACGTTCCTGTGGCCGGAAGGCGACGCCGACGCGTGCGTCGTGAAGCGCGTTCGAGCAAGTCGGGGTCGCTGGGCGAACTGGGGACGCACGGGACGCGAGCCGCGCGAGTGGTGGTACGAGCTCCTGCACCGCGGCCGCGTGCGCGCCGCGGGGTGCAGCGAGGCGGAGAACTTGCGCGAGCTCGGGCGCGCGGGCTTCCCGGTGCCGCGGCCGATCGCGGCGGCGAGCGCGGACGGCGTCTCGCTCGTCCTGATGGAGAAGGTCGGCCACGATTCCGATCTCGCGAGCGCGCTCGCCGAGGCGCCGCGCGCGCGCCGCGAAGCGTGGCTCGCCGAGCTCGCGGAGCTCGTCGCGCGCCTGCACGCCGCCGGTTTCTACCACCGCGACCTGTACCTCCAGCACGTCGTGTTGCCGCGCGAGTCGCGCGGCGGCGCGTCGTTCGTCTTGCTCGATTGCGGGCGCGTGCGCCGCGAGCGTTCGCCGCGCGAGCGCTGGTTCGTCAAAGACCTCGCCGCGCTCGCGCATTCGGTGCCGACGAACGTCGGCGCCGACGAATGGCGCGCGTTCGTCGCGCGTTATCGCGAGCGACGCGGCGCGGGGTTGGAGCTCGAGCCCTTGCTCGCCGCGATCGACGCGAAGCGCGCTCGGCTCGCCGCGCACGCGCCGCGCCACGTCGATCCCGACGGTGGCAAGAGGTCGCGAGCGTGAAGGTCGCGTGCCTCGCGATTCGCGCGCCGAATTGGGTCGGCGATGTCGTCATGGCGACGCCGGTGCTCGTCGCCGCGCTCGCGGACGCGCGCTTCGGCCGCGTGCGCGTGCTCGTTCGCAAACCGCTGGTCAAGGTGCTCGAGGGCGTCGTGCCGCCGGAGTCGCTGGTGCCGCTCGAATCGAGCGCGCACGAGCTCCAGGTCCTGCGCACCGAACGTCCCGACGCGATCTTGTTGCTCTCGAACTCGTTCGGCGCCGCGTGGCGCGCCGCGCGCGCGGGCGTGCCGGTGCGCGCGGGCAGCGCGCTGTCGTCGCGGCGCGTGCTGTTGACCCACGCGGTCGTCCCGCCGACGCGCGACGGCCGCCGCGCGCCGATTCCGACCGCGCACCTCTTGCGCGACGTCGCCGGAGTGCTCGCGATCGGCGTGCCCTCGCTGCACCCGGTGCTCGCGGCGAGCGCCGAGGAGCGCGCGGCCGTTCGCGCGAAGCTCGCGGGGCTCGGGCTCGCGCCGGACGCACGCTTCGTCGTCTGTTCGCCCGGCGCGGCGTTCGGCGCGGCGAAGCTGTGGCCGGTCGAACGCTTCGCCGAATCGCTCGACCGGCTCCACGAGCGCCGTGGACTCGCCGCGGTGGTCAGCGGCGGGCCGGGCGAGGAACCGCTGATGGACGCGGTCGCGGAGCGGGTTCGCTCGCGCGCGCTGTCGCTCGCCGGCACGCCGCGGGATCTCGCGACGCTGCGCGCGTTGGTCGCGGAGGCGAGCCTGATGCTCGTCGGCGACTCCGGTCCGCGTTGGTACGCCGCGGCGTTCGACGTGCCGTGCGTGTGCGTGATGGGGCCGAACTTCCCCGAGCTGACCGCGACGTCGCTCGAGCGCGCCGCGATCGTGCGCGTCGAGGGACTCGAATGCTCGCCGTGCATCCAGCGGCGCTGCCCGCTCGGTCACCATCGCTGCATGACCGAACTCGGCGTCGAGCGCGTCGTCGCGGCCGCCGAGCGGCTGCTCGACGAAGTCGCGCTCGCGCGCGCGACGCCGCCGCGGGCGCTCGCATGAGCCCGCGCGAGCGCGTCCTCGTGCGCTTGCCGTCGTGGCTCGGCGATTTCGTCGCGTGCGAGCCCGCCGTGCGCGCGTTGATCGCTCGTTTTGGCGAGCGCACGACTCTGGTCGCGCCGCGGCGGTTCCTGCCGTTGCTCGGCGCGAGTCCGGCGCGCGCGGTCGCGATCGAGGACGGCGAGCCCGGGCCCGAGTGGGCCGGTCACGACGTCGCGGTGCTGTTCACGGGCTCGTTCCGCAGCGCGTTCGCGGCGTGGCGCGCGCGGATCCCGCGGCGCGTCGGTTGGGCGCGCGACGGCCGCTACCTGCTGCTCTCCGACTCGCTGGCGCCCGCGCGCGAAGCCGGCGAGGTGCCGTGGGAGCTCGGCGTCGCCGGTCGGTTCCCGCGTTGGCTGCCGCGGCCGGTGTCGACCGGCGCGAGCGAGCTCGTCGCGCTGCTCGGAGTCTTCGTTCGAGACTCGCGGCCGCGGATCGACGTGCCGCCGGAGGTGCGCGAGCGCATGCGGACGCGTCTCGCCGCGCTCGGGCTCGAACCCGGCCGTCGCTTCGTGCTCGCGAACGTCGGTGCGCGCGCCGGTTCGGCGAAAGGGTATCCGCCGGCGCACTTCGCGCGCGCGCTCGCGCGGCTCGCGGAGGTGCACGGGATCGTGCCGGTGCTCGCGTGCGGGCCGGGCGAGGAAGCGCTCGTCGCCGAAGCCGCGCGCTCGCTCGCGCCGACGTTCTGTCTGACGCCGGTGCATCCGCCGCCTGAGCTGCTCGAGTTCGCGGCGCTCGCGGAGCTCGCCGCGGTCGTGCTCACCGCCGACAACGGACTGCGCCATGTCGCGCAAGCGGTCGGCGCGAGGCTGGTCGTCGTCGCGGGGCCGACCGATCCCCGTCACACCGCGGCGCACCAGGAGCGCACGCGACTGGTGCGGATCCACGTCACGTGCGGGCCGTGTCACCAGGAGCTCTGCGCGTTCGAGGGTGTCGCGCGCGGACGCTGCATGCACGAGATCGAGCCCGAGCGATTGGCGCTTGCGGCGAGCGAGTGGCTCGCGTGAGCGCCCCCGTCGGCTCCGCGAAGTCGCACGCGCCGCGGTGGGGCGTCGCGCTCGGCCTCTTCGGCCTCGCGTTCGCGCTGCGCGCGGCGTTCCTGCTCGCGTCGAGCGACTCGACGTGGCCGCATTCGATGCGCTACGAAGGCGATGCGCCGGTGTGGGCGCGTTGGGCGGCGGCGCTCGCGCGCGGCGAGCGCTTCGAGTACGACCTGCCGTTGCGCGCGCCGGGTGCCGCGTACCTCGTGCACCTGCTCGGCGGGCCGCCGTTCGAGACGCTGAAGCTCGTGTGGTGCGGTCTCTCGGCCGCGACCGTCGCGTTGCTCTACCTCGTCGCCGGCGGACTCGCGGGCGCGCGGGTCGGGCTCCTCGCGGCCGCGTGGCTCGCGTTGTCGTTCGGCGACTACCAGCTCGCGACCAGCCTGAACAACGAGACGCCGTACGCGCTCGCGTTGCTCGCCTCGATCGCCTTGACGTCGCGTTGGGTCGAGCGGCCGACGCTCGCGGGGTCGCTCGCGCTCGGCATCGTGCACGGCGCCGCGGCGTTGCTGCGCGCGGAGCACGTCGCGTTCGTCGCGCTCGCGAGCTCCTGGGCGCTCGTGCGCGTGTGGCCGACGGTCGAACGCCGCTCGCGCGCGTGCCTGGGCACCGCGTTCGTCGCGCTCGCGTTGGTCGCGACGTGCACTCCGGGGGCGTGGCGAGCGCACGTCGCGAGCTCGCGCTTCAACCACCTCTCCCGCATCATCGAATGGTCCAAGTTCGTTCCGCCGTGGACCGGCGACGCGTGGCGAGCGATCGACCGGCTGCCCGGGTTCGCCCGCGAGCCGAGCGCGCGCCACCTCGCCGACCTGAGGCGCGCGGCGGGCGACGTCGAGGTCGGCCTCGACGACGTCGAGCGCTTCTTCGCCGACTGGGGCTACACGCCGGAGCCGATTGCCGAGTGGACGTTGGTCACGTGGAAGGGACCGCTCGACTTCGCGCTCGCGAATCACCCGCTCGCGACCGGCGGATTCTCGCGCGCGGCGCTGCTCGACGGCCGCGATCCCGAGCCGACGTTCTCGTTCGCGCGGCCGAGCCACCTGCGGCTCTTGAACCACGGCTGGAGCACCGGCGCCGGCTGGCTCGCCGAGGATCCGGCGCGCACGACGCGCCTGCTGGCGGCGAAGCTCGCGCGCTTCTCGGACGGCGCGACGCTCGGGTTCGGCGCGCGCGACCTGCCGTACGGCGCGGCGGGCGTACGTCGCCCCGTCGACCTGACCGTGCCGCAGGGCGGCGCCGCGTGGCGCGCGCTGCTCGGCCTGAGCTTCGCCGCGGGCGCGTGGGTCGCCTGGCGCCGCCGCGTCGGAGCGCTCTTCGCGTTCGCGCTGCTCTACAAGCTCGCGGTGACGCTCGCGTTCTACGGTTACGCACGCCAGGCCGCGTCGATCGGCTGCGTGTTCGCGTTCCTCGCTGCGCTCGCGCTCGACGAGCTCCTCACGCGCGTCCGCGCGGCCCACCCCGGCGCGGGCCGCGCGCTCGCGTGGGCGCTCGGGCTCCTCGCGCTCGGCCTGATCGCCGTCGACGTCGCCGAATGGCGTTCGCCGACCGCGTTCGAGGTGCGCTCGACCGCGCCTGCTCCGCGGATCGTCTCGCCGTCCGACTGGGGCTCGGTCGAGAGCTTCGACGAGCTCGTGCTCGAGCCGCGCTGACGGCCGAACGCCGCGCCGCTAGAGTTTCGCCCCATGCAAGAACTGCGCGCCGACTTCCCGTCCGACGTTCCCGACCGTCCCGAGCTCGTGCTCGCCGAGCGCACCGGCGACGTGATGGTGTTGACGTTGAACCGTCCCGAAGTGATGAACTGCCTCTCGTTCCCGACGCTCAAGCGCTTGCGGACGCTCTTCCACGAGCTCGCGCAGGACCTGACGTTGCGCGCGATCGTGCTGACCGGAGCGGGGGAGAAAGCGTTTTGCGCCGGCGCGGACCTGAAGGAGCGGCGCGAGATGCCGCTCGAGCGCGTGCCGATCTTCGTCAAGAACATCCGACGCACGATGGACGACCTCGAGGCGCTGCCGCAACCGACGCTCGGCGCGATCAACGGCGTCGCGTTCGGCGGCGGGACCGAGCTCTTGCTCGCGTGCGATCTGCGGATCGCCGCGCCGCACGCGGAGCTCGGGCTGACCGAGACGTCGCTCGCGATCATCCCGGGAGCCGGCGGCACCCAGCGTTTGCCGCGCTTGATCGGCAAGGCGCGCGCGAAGGAGCTGATCCTGACCGCGAAGAAGATCGGCGCCGAGCGCGCGGAACGCTACGGCTTGGTCAACGAGGTCGCGGCGCCGGGCAAGTTGCTCGAGCGCGCGCTCGAGCTCGCGCGGACGATCGCGGACAACGGGCCGGTCGCCGTGCGCGCCGCGAAGCGCGCGATCGACCTCGGCACCGAGCAGGCGCTCACCGACGGTCTCGAAACCGAGGCGCGCTGCTACGATCTGGTGATCCCCACCCGGGACCGGCTGGAGGCGCTCGGGGCGTTCGCGGAGAAGCGCAAGCCCCGGTTCGAGGGGCGCTGAACACCCCGGGCGAGTCTCCCTCGTGGGTACTCGTAGAGATTATTGCCCCTGACGCAAGTTAGAGCGTTGCCGCGGCATGGGGCGCTGGGGAGCATCCGGGAGCTTCCACCTCGGGATCGACTCGCCGCAGCGTGTCGCGAGCGCAACACGATCGGGTCGGACCGCGAGCTACCCCTCCCGGAGGCTCCATGGCCAAGCGAGGTCCGCCCGACCCCGTCCACTCGATGAACGCCGAGCAGTTGGTCGGCGCACTTCGCCTTGCGAGGGTCGGCGTCTGGGACCTGGACCTCGCGACCGGGAAGTTGACGCTTTCGCCCGAGAACGCGTCGCTGTTCGGTATGGCGCCGGCGGAACTTCCGGACGACCTCGCCAGCCTGACCGCGCTCGTCTACTTCGCGGATCGAGAGGCGGTGAGCCGTGCGCTCGAGGAGGCGCTGCGGATCGACGCGCTCCTCTCGGTCGAGTTCCGGATCGCGCCGCCGCTCGCGCTCGAACGCTGGGTCGCTTCGGAAGGGACGGTGGTGCGCGACACGGCGGGACGCGCGGTCCGCGTCGTCGGGGTCCATCTCGACATCACCGAGCGCAAGGTCGCGGAGCGTGCGCTTCGCGAGAACGAGCGGCGGCTAGCCGGCGTGATCGACTCCGCGATGGACGCGATCCTCTCCGTCGACGAAGAGCAGCGCATCGTGCTCTTCAACGGCGCCGCCGAGCGCATGTTCCGGTGCACCGCGAACGAGGCGCTCGGCGAACCGCTCGAACGCTTCTTGCCCGAACGCTTCCGCACGTCGCACTTCGAGTACGTGCGCGACTTCGGTCGGACCGGCGGCACCAATCGGCGGATGGGGAGGCTCGGCACGGTGAGCGGGCTGCGCTCCGACGGCACCGAGTTCCCGCTCGAGGCCTCGATCTCGCAGGCGGAGATCGGCGGGGAGAAGCTCTACACCGTGATCTTGCGCGATGTCTCGGAGCGCAAGCGGCTCGAAGAGGAACTCCTGCACTCACGCAAGATGGACGCGATCGGCCGCCTCGCGGGCGGGATCGCGCACGACTTCAACAACTTCCTCACGGTGATCCTGGGCTGCTGCGAACTCGCGCAGGAGTCGGTCGGATCGTCCGGCACCGCCCACGCCGCGATCCTGCAAGCGCGCACCGCGGCCGAGCGGGCGTCGAATCTGACGCAGCAATTGCTCGCCTTCGCCCGCAAGCAAGCGATCGAGCCGCGGATCCTCGACGTGAATTCGAGCGTGCGCAGCGTGGAGTCGATGCTGCGACGGTTGATTGGCGAGCACATCCAGCTCGAACTCGAGCTCGGGCCCGACACGGGTGCGGCCCACTTCGATGGCGGTCAGTTCGAGCAGGTGCTGGTCAACCTCGCGCTCAACGCGCGCGACGCGATGCACGGCGGCGGCCGACTGCGGATCCGAACGCGTCGCGCCGAGGTCGACGGCGAGCGAGCGCGCGGCGTGTTGGAGCCCGGGTCGTACATCGAGCTGGAAGTCTCCGACACCGGGATCGGCATGGGGCGCGAAGTGCAAACGCACCTGTTCGAGCCGTTCTTCACCACGAAGGAACGCGGCCGCGGCACCGGGCTCGGCCTTGCGATCTGCCATGGCCTCGTGACCCAACACCGCGGTGCGATCGAGGTCGAGAGCGTGCCGCAGGCCGGCACGACGCTGCGCGTGCTGCTGCCTCGCCTCGGCGGCGTCGCGACCGCTCCGGAGCCCGCGCGCGTCGACCCGGTCGGCGGCGACGAGACGATCCTGCTCGTCGAGGACGATGTCCACGTCCGAGAGGTCGCGCTCGCGTCGCTGCGCTCGCGCGGGTACGACGTGCTTGCCGCGTCATCGGGGCCGGACGCGTTGGAATTGGTCCGCGCGCTCGATCGGCCGCTCGACCTGCTGTTCACCGATGTCGTGATGGGGCGGATGAGCGGCACGGAGCTCGCGGTCGAGATCCGCCGCGTGCGTCCAGCGACCAAGATCCTCTTCGCGTCGGGCTACACCGAGGTCGCGTTGCGCGAGCAAGCGTTGACCGACCTCGGCGCGGCGTTCCTGCGGAAGCCGTACACGCCCGAAGCGCTGCGACGCAAGGTCCGCGAGCTGCTCGATTCGCTCTAGCAGGCCGCGCCCACCGCGACGGCGGCGCGCCGCCGTCAGTGGATCAGGACGCTCGCGCCGGCGATCAGCGTGCCCCGCTCGCTCGCTTGCGCGTAGCCGAGCAGCGAGCCGCGGCTGTCCGGATGCGCGCTCGCGAACGTCCGCGAGACCGACGCGAGCAACGCCAGGCTCGCCGCGCGGTACGCCGAGGGTTCGGCGACGCGCAGCGCGTCGAGCCGTGCGCCGTCGATGCGGGTCAGCGCGTCGACCGCGTCGCGATCGTCGGCGCGCGCGCGGTCGACATCGGCGTGGGTGACGAGCAGCTGGTCGCGTTCCGCTCCGGTCGAGCCGCCGAGGCGCGTCGGCGAGCGATCGGTGCGCGGTACGACGTCCGGACCGGGCAGCGCGAGGTGCTCGCGCGCGAGATCCGCGGCGACGACGAGCAGCGTGTCCGGCACCGCGAGCGCGCGAGCGAGATGCTCGTCGAGCCGAGCGCTCTCGCGAGCGTCGCACGGCGGCCGCGCCAGCACGAACGCCGCCGGTTTGTCGCGCATCAGCACGCGCAGGAACAGCGCCTGGCGTTCGAGCACGAGCGAGCTCCGCGCGGCGAGCCCCGTTTCGTCCGCGGGCGCGCCGAAGACGCCGACGAGCTCGGGATCGGCCGCAACGGCTCCGAGCGGCGTCGCGAGCGGCTTGTCGAGTGCGATCCACGGCGCGGCGAAGTTCGCGCGCAGCGGCGCGAGCACCAGCACGCGCTGGAATCGGCCGGCGAAGTGTCGCAGCGCCGCCCACGTGCGCGCGTGCAACGCGCGCGCGACGCGCAGGCCGGCCTCGCACGTCCACGCGCCGACGCACGACTCCGGCGGAGGCAAGTCCCAGTCGTCCGCGACCATGCCGCCGATCAGGAGACGGAGCTCGAACGCGTCGGCCGGGTAGTCGCGACCGGGCCCGAGCGCGGGCCGCTCGGCGAGCGCCCGGTACTCGCTCCACGCGCGTTCGAGCGCCGCACGGGAGGGCGCGTCGTCGAGCAGGAGCGAGTCGGAGAGCCGCGTGGCGAGCGCGTCGATCGCCGCGGCGCCCATGTCGCCGGGGGCGCCTGCATCGCCGGAAGCGCCACTGTCTCCGAAGGCGCGGTTGGCGTCACTGTCGTCGGAGGCGAGCCCGAGCTCGCGGCTCGCGCGCTCCGCGATCACCGCCGCGTCGCTCTCTCCATCGAACAGCCGCGCGACGCGCCACTCGTCGGGCCGCAGCAGCGCGGCGAAGCGCGCGTCGCTCGGCGCGACCCCGAGCAAGTCCGTGAGCCCGACGAACCACTCGCCGCCGACGTCGACGCGCGCCTCGGCAAGCGCCCGCACGCGCGCCGGCGCGCTCATCGGAAGTCGTCGTCCGTCGCCTTCGCGCGCCGTTCGATCTCCTCGCGCGGGTAGACCGGACCGTGGTCGATGCCTGGGCAGCACTCCTTCACCTCGCCGCTCCACACCGAGGGCTCGAGGTTCTCGCTCCAGAACGGCCAGGTCTCGCACTGCAGCGGCCGCACCGGGTAGATCCGGCAGCGGTTGTGCTCGTCGAGGAAGGTGCACGCGGCCTCGTCGAACTTCAAAGACGGAAAGAAGCCCGGCGTCGAGAGGCAGAAGCGGTCGAGGAACTCGCGGCGGGTGAGCCCGAGGAACTTCGGGATGCGCTCGAGGTCGCGCTCGCTGAGGTTGACGAAGGTGTACTGCCCGTGGTTCTTGCAGCAGTTGCCGCACTGCGTGCATTCGAAGCGTAAGCCTTTGTCGTACCAGGGTTTGGAGCTCATCGTTCAGCGCTTCTGCGGCTTTGGGGGTGCTGTGCGGTTACCGAACACCGGCCGGCCCGGTAGGAGGGGCGCGCGTGCGCTTTCACACGCTGTTCGATACGAGACGTTCCACCAGCCCCCGTATACCCATGAAGGTCATCGTCGTCGAGGACGGCACGCGCACGGAGCTCGAGATCGACCGGCCGGTCGTCCGCATCGGTCGCGCGGTCGACAACGAGATCCGCCTGCAGTCCAACCTGGTTTCGCGCCACCACTGCCGGATCGAGCAAGGCCCCGAGGGCACCTGGATCATCGACCTCGAGTCGTCGAACGGAACGCAGGTCAACGGCGAGAAGGTCAAGCGCAAGGTGATCAACAACGGCGATCGCCTCGGCGTCGGCCGCGCGCACCTGCAGGTCTTCCTGTCCGAGACCACCGAGCCCGGCGACACGCATCGGCTCGACTTCAGTCGCGAAGGCTCCGGGATGGCGACGCTGTCCGGCGACGCGCAGCGCGAGCGCGAGAACCTGCGGGTCTTCGCGCGCGTCGCGCGCGAGCTCGTGCGCGAGACCGACCTGCAGCGTCTGCTGCGCTCGATCGTCGACAGCGCGATCGCGCTGGTCGGCGCCGAGCGCGGCTTCCTGCTGCTCGCCGACGCGAACACCGCGACCGATGCGCAGACCAAGCCCGACACCGCGACGATGAAAGTGCGCATCGCGCGCAGCTTCGATCGCGAGGACATCCCGGTGCCCGCGACCCGGCTCTCGACCGGGATCGCTCGGCGCGTGGTCGAGTCCAGCGAGGCTCTGATCTCCGTCGACGCCGGCCGCGACGACCGCTTCAGCGGCATGGCGAGCGTCGAGGACCTCAAGCTCCGCTCGGTGATGTGCACGCCGATCGCGATCGACGGTCGCGTCGAGGGCGTGTTGTACGTCGACAACCGTCTGCAGCAGTCCGCGTTCGGTGAGGACGATCTCGAGCTCCTGCGGCTCTTCGCGGACCTCGCTTCGATCGCGTTGCGCAACGCACGGCTCCTGAGCGAGCTCGTCGAGCGCAATAGCAAGCTCTCGGTCTCCGCGCGCCAGATCGAGCTCCTGAACGAGCAACTCGGCCGCAAGGTCCGCGATCGCGACACCGAGCTCGCCGTCGTGCGCGCCGAGTTGTCGCGCGAACGCGGCCGCTACGACTACGGCGCGATCGTCGGCGCTTCCGAAGGCATGCGGCGCGTCTTCCACCAGCTCGACAAGATCATCGAGTCCGAGCTGCCGGTCCTGATCCACGGCGAGAGCGGCACGGGCAAGGAGCTGATCGCGCGCGCGATCCACTACAACGGCGGACGCAAGGAGAAGCCGTTCGTCAGCGAGAACTGCGCCGCGTTGCCCGACACGTTGCTCGAGAGCGAGCTCTTCGGCCACGCGCGCGGCGCCTTCACCGGCGCGCACCGCGCGAAGAAGGGCCTGCTCGAACAGGCGGACGGCGGCACGCTCTTCCTCGACGAGATCGGGGACATGAGCCCCGAGATGCAGAAGAAGCTCCTGCGCGTGCTGCAAGAAGGCGAATTCCGCATGCTCGGCTCCGACCAACAGATCAAGGTCGACGTGCGGATCATCGCGGCGAGTCACCGCGACCTCGAGCTCTTGGTTCGCGAAGGCAAGTTCCGCGAGGACCTCTTCTACCGCGTGAACGTGCTCAGCGTGATCCTGCCGCCGCTGCGCGAACGCCGTGAGGACATCCCGTTGCTCGCGGAAGCGCTGCTCGCCCGCGGCGCGCGCGATGCCAGCCGCCCGGTGCCGGTGCTGCCGCGCGAAGTGGTCGCCGCGCTGTGCGCCTACGACTGGCCGGGCAACGTGCGCGAGCTCGAGAACGAGATGCGCCGCCTGATCGTGCTCGCCGGCGAGGAAGTGCGCCTGGAGCACGTCTCGCTCGCGGTGCTCGAACGCCGTCCGATCCCGGGCGCCCACCACGGCACCGCGGCGCTCGATCCGACGGCGAACATCCGCGAGGCGGTCGCCGATCTCGAGCGGCGCTCGATCGAAGCCGCGCTGAAGCAAGCCGGCGGCAACAAGAGCAAGGCGGCGCAGTTGCTCGGCATCAGCCGCTTCGCGTTGCAGCGCAAGCTCGACAAGTACGGCCTGCTCAGCGCGCGCGAGGACGAAGCGGTCGACGAGCCCGCGGCGGCCGAGTCCGCTGGCGCCCCGGAGTAGGCCGGCGCGCCCGTGTCGTTCGGCCGTGGGCCGACCGGGCCCGAGCGGCAGCGCCGCGCGGGCTCGACCGGCAGCGCCGCGCGATTGCGGCGGTTCGGAACGCGGGGCTATGCTCGTGCGCGATGCGCGCGCGGCCCCGCCTGCTCCGCTGGTGCGCGATGGGCGTACTGCTCGTCGCGCTCGCGCTCGTCGCCCGCGCCGACACGTTGGTGCTGAAGGACGGACGGCGCGTCGAGGGCACGGTCGTGCGCGAAACGACGACGACGGTCACCGTCGAGACGTCGACCGGCAAGCAGGACTTCGCGCGCGCCGACGTGCTCGAGATCAAGCTCGGCAAGACTCCGCGCGAGGTGTTCAAGGAGCGCGAGGCCGCCGCGCGTTCCGCCGACGACTTCTACGAGCTCGGCGCGTGGGCGGAGACGCAGAAGCTGAAGAGCTTCGCGAAAGGCGCCTACAAGCGCGCGGTCGAGCTCGATCCGCAGCACGAGCGCGCGAACACCGCGCTCGGCCTCGTGAAGTACAAGGACCGCTGGCTCGAACCCGAGGAGCGCGACCGCGTCGCCGCCGCGGACGAGGAAGCGGAGAAGCTCGCGCAAGGCTTCGTGCGCCACGAAGGCGCGTGGGTGACGCGCGAGGACAAGGAGAAGTACGACCGCGGACTGGTGCCGTTCCGCGGCGGTTGGGTGCCGAAGGCCGAAGCGCTGCGCGCGCAAGGGCTCGAGGAGTTCGAGGGCCGCTGGCTGCCGCGCGCCGAGGCGCTCGCGCGCAACGATCTGCGCGCCGCGCGGAAGGCCGCGGGCGTCGAGTTCCAGGCCGCGTGGACCGATCAGCTCTTCGTCGCCGGCCCGTGGCCGCCCGCGTACCTGGAAAAGGCCGCGGCGACGTTGGTCGCCGGGCGCGCGCGCTACGACGCGGCGTTCGGCGCGGAGCCCGGGCTCGCGCTGCTCGGCGGGAGGCTCGCGGAGTTCTACTGCTTCGCGCGCGACGAACGACCGTACGTCGAGTCGGTGCCGCACTTTGCAAAGCTCTCGCCGACTCTTCCGCCGGGCTGGGCGGACGCGACCAAGCTCGCGCACGGCTTCTACTGGTTCGATCCGTACGCGCTTTCGTCGGCGCGAGCCGCGCACCGCGACGAAGCGGACCTGATCGGCCACTCGTTGCACCACTGGGGCCACTTGCTGGTCAACCGCGACCGCTACGACGGCCGTCTGCTGCCGCCGTGGTACGACGAGTCCTTCGCGTGCTGGCTCGAAGTGACGATGCTCGGCACCAACGTCGTCGCATGTCGCTCGAAGCGCGAACCGAGCGATGGCGGCACGACCGCGAAGAAGGCCGCGCGGCCCGGCGAGTTCGATTGGACGAGCTTCCGTCGCGGCGGTTGGCGCGTGTCGCTCGCCGAGGCGCTCGCGGCGAACACGGTGCCGACGCTCGAGAAGCTGACGCTCGCCGAGTTCTCCGATCTCGGGTTGCTCGAGCTCGCGACCGGCATGGCGATCCTCGATTGGGTCGACGCGCAAGGTCCCGGCGCGCTCGGGAAGTTCCACGCCGAGCTGCGCAAGGGCCAGCCGCGCTCGCCCGACCGCGTCGAGCGCGACGTCAACAAACGCCTCGCGACGTACGACGCCGCGTTCCGCGCGGCGAGCGGCAAGCCGCTGCTCGAAGCGAACGCCGCGTGGAAGGCGTGGTTCCGCGAGCAGCGTTGAGCCGTCGCGCGCGCGGGTTCGACCGAACGTGCGCCCCGTGAGCCTCGCCGGCACCCGATCCACCGATTTCGCGGCGGTCGCGACCGATACGCAGGGACTCGACGCGTCTTGGCCTGCGCGGCGACCGCCACGACGACTCGGCCAGCGAGCCGGAGCCCGTGGCCGCCGCGCACCGACGCGCGCTCACCGACTCTCCGACTGCGCCAGTCCTCCGGCGAGGCCGAGTTCGTGACTCCCGAAGCGCCCGCGCGGCGTGAGGTCGAGCCCTTCGCCGCACATCACCGGCCGATGGATCGACAGCTCGGCGCGGCAACCGTCGGCGTACTCGAAGGACCAGTAGTCGCGGCCCAGGTCGCAGTACGTGCGGACGTCGCGCACCGCCTCCCGCGTCGTCGTATGCAGCGCATCGCCCGCCGCGTCGACCGCCAGCCGGAGCACCGGCGCGCGCACTTCGTAGTGTCCGTACTTCGGCAAGTCGCTGAGGATGACGTGGATCTCTCCGAGCTCGCGGCAGCCGTAGACGAAGAGCGGAGCGGCGACCGCGGGGTCGTACTCGTTCGCAATTGCGTCGAGCACCGCCCTCAGGCCGTCGCTCGAAAGCTCGACCCCGCCGAACGAGAAGCGCGGCGCCGAGCCGAGCTCGTCGGGCGCAGCGGCGCGGAGCTCGATCGAGCAGGGATAGGGACTACGCGGCGGCCGGCGCCGGTCCGAGAGCAGGATCGCAAGGTCGCCGTTGCCGTAGACGCCGGTGCTCGCGCGCCATGCGGTGCACAGCGACAGCGCGTCGCGGAGCTCGAGCACGTAGTCGAGCGCTTCTCGGAAGCTCACCGGCGTGCGTTCCGGTCCAAGGACCGAGTCGCCGCCGCGCTGGGAGCCCTCGAACTCGAAGCCCGGTGGATGGGCCGCTGCGCGAGGGAGGATCAGCTTGCCGCGGACCGAGTACGTCGAGCTGTTCGAGTCGCGCTCGCCGAGGCGCAGGCTCGCGATCACGGACGGCGCGAGCCCGAGCGGCTGCGCCGACTCGAGACCGAGCCCTTCGACTGCGCAGTCCGATGGAACGCCGCGCGCGAGCTCGCGCTCCAACGCGTCGAGCAGGTGCGGGATCGCCTGCAACGGGAAGTAGTCCGCCCGCCGAGCGAGCGCATCCCGCGCGGCACCCGTCGCACCGTCCCTCCCGACCGCGATCACGTTGCCGAGGACGACGAAGCGCGCGTCGAGCGAAGTGCGCAGCGAAAGCTCGCGACCGGCTCGGTCGACCAGCGGCGCGGCGACGAACTCGTCGAGTCCGACTTGCTCGAACTTCGCGCGGACGTCGCGCCCGCCGTCCGCGCGCGTGCGCCGCAGCTCGACGTGCCAGTCCTGCGGCAGCGCGAGGGCGCGTGCGAGGTCGCGCTCGATGCGCGCGACTTCGTCGTCGGACACCAGCGGCCTCTGCTCCGCGTCGTAGCGCGCGAGGTCGGTCAGCGCGTTGCGATGGGTGAGGACCCCGAGCTCGGGCGCCGCGCCGGTCGCTTGCAGCAGGACGAGCGCGAGCATCGAGGCCGACATGGAGGCGCTAGTCTCGCTCGAACGTTTGATTGCGGCTGAACTTCTTCACGTCGTAGGTCGCGGGCTCGCCGCCGAGCCACTTGGCGAAGAAGTCGACGTGCGCGTTGAAGTAGAACGCCATCTCGTACCAGCTCGGCCAGTGCCCGGCGTTCGGGAAGGCGACCAAGCGCGAGGGCACGCCCATCTTCTGCAGGTGCGTGAAGTACTCGAGACTCTGCGTGTACGGGACGCGGTAGTCCTTCTCGCCGGTGATCACGAGCGCGGGCGTCTTGAAGTTCGGCACGAAGCGATCCGGCGACCAACGCTCGAAATGCTCGCTCGTCCACGGCGTGCCGCCGAGGTCCCACTCGGGGAACCAGAGCTCCTCGGTCGCGCCGTACATCGCCTTCAGGTCGTACACGCCCATCATCGACGCGATGCACTCGAAGCGCTCGGTGTGGCCTTGCATCCACATCGCCATGTAGCCGCCGTACGACCAGCCCATCACGCCGACGCGCTCCGCGTCGATCCAAGGGAGGTCGTCGAGTTGATCGACCGCCTTCATCAGGTCGCGGTACACACGGCCGCCCCAATCGCGCGAGATCGCGTCGGTGAAGTCCTGGCCGTGGCCCGTCGAGCCGGTCGGATTGCAGAACGCGACGACGTAGCCCTTGCCGGGATAGACCTGCCAGTCGCCGCGGAACGCGTCCGCCCACTGCGATTGCGGGCCGCCGTGCACGTTGAGGATCAGCGGGTACTTCTTCGACGGATCGAAGCCGTGCGGCGTGACGACGAAGCACTGCACCTCGTAGTCGCCGTCGCCTTCGAGCCAGAGCTCGAGCGGCGGCCGGATGTCGACCTCGTTCCCGACCGTCTGGTTGAACTGCGTGAGCTGCTGCTTCGTCTCGTGCGGCAGGCGCGCGACGAAGACCTCGCTCGGAGAATCGATCGAGCGCCGCGTGTAGACGATGCCGGGCTCCTTGCCGGTGACTTCCCAGCCGACGAGGAAGGAATCCTCGAGCAGCTTCTTGGGCTCGCCGTGCTCCAGCTCGACGAAGTAGAGCGGCGTGCGCCCGTGCACCTGGGCTTGGAACACCAGCGCGGTCGAGTGCCCGTTCGCGTCGTCGATCCAGCGCATGTCGTCGACCCAGTCGTCGAACCCGTCGCGATCGGTCAGGTAGCGCACGTCGCCCGACTTGCGGTCGTAGAGCGCGAGCCGTTTCAGATCGGACTCGCAGCCCGGCGTCGCCTGGCTGATGTAGGCGAGGTAGCGACCGTCCGGCGAGTAGAGCGGCGCGCCGTCGAAGCCCTTGTTCTCAACGGTGAGGTTGCGCGGCTGCGCGACGTCTCCGTCCACCGGAACGACCCACAGATCGACGTTGGTGGTCGACGCTTGGTCGCGCTCACGGTTCGACGAGAAGCAGAGCTCCTTCGAGTCGGGCGAGAACGCGTAGCCGCGGTCGCCGAGCGAGAAGTTCGGGCTCTCGAAGTCGCCCGGCGTCAGGTCCTTCGTGACCTTGCCGCTCGCAGCGTCGACCAAGAGCACGTGCGCACGCCGCCCGTCGCGCCACGCGGTCCAGTGGCGATACAGCAGCTCGTCCGCGACGTGCACCTTCAACTTGCCCTCGAGCCCCTCGGACTGCTTCGCGTTGCACGCTTCGTCGATGCCGCACTCGGGGAAGAGCTCGGACGTCACCGCGAGCCACTTGCCGTCGGGCGAATAGACCGGCGCTTCGACGCCGGGACCGAAGTTCGTGAGCTGCACCGGCTCGCCGCCGTCGAGCGGCAGAGTCCAGAGCTGGCTCGTTCCGCTGCGATCGGAGACGAACAGCAACGTGCGTCCGTCGGGCGAGAAGCGCGGATCGGTGTCGTTGTGGCCGCGCGCGGTGAGCTGCTTCAAGCCCGAACCGTCGGTGCCGATCAGCCAGAGCTCCGACCACGACTTGCCGGCCTCGAGCTCGTACCGCCGCACGCCGAATGCCGCGCGCGCGCCGTCGGGCGACACCGCGGGCGCCGAGACGACCGCGCAACGATAGAAGTCGGCGATCTCGAACGCGCGTTTGCCCTCGCCGGGACCGGGGAGCACGAGCTCGTGCGGCGCGTGCGCGCGCTCCGGAGCAGGCGCCGCGCACGCGGCGAGACCGAGGAGCAGGATCGAGTTCCGAAGGGTCGAGTGCATGGAGTTCTCCGCGAGGGCGGCGCAGTGTAGCGAGCCCGCGGCCTGCGCAACCGAGCGGGCGCGGGGTAGGCCGAACAGCGTAGTGGGTCGGCGCGCAGTGCGATGTTTGACCGCGGTCAAGTACGCGTCGCGGAGGATGCCCGACACTTCTCGAGCATGCAGCTACAGGAGCAACCCGCGTTCACCGGCCGACTCGCGCGCGAGCACGAGCTCGTCCAAGCGATGATCGCCGTCCACTGCCGCGACGCGCACGGCTCGCGCACGCTCTGCGCGAGCTGCGCCGAGATCGCGGAGTACGCGGACCAGCGGCTCGCGCGCTGTCCGTTCGGCGCGGAGAAGCCGACGTGCGCGAAGTGCTCGGTGCACTGCTACCGCCGCGACATGCGCGAACGCGTCCGCGAGGTGATGCGAAGCTCGGGCCCGAAGATGCTGGTGCACCACCCGTGGCTCGCGTTCCTGCACGAGGTGGTCGACTCACGCCGCCCGACGCCCGAGCTCCCGAGGAAGCGGGCGACGAGCTGACGGATCGTTGGCCGGAGACGCTAGCGTCCCGGCAACGCGTAGCGCAGCAGCTTGCGCGCCCTGAGGTCGACGACCCAGAGCTCGCGTTCGTCGGGCGAGAAGCCGAGCACGATCCGTGACTTGGCGCCGACTTCCGGCGGAGTGAATTCGAACGCGGCGCGAGCCGCACGGTTCCAGAGCAGCACGCTCGGTCCGTTGTCCGCATGCGCGATCCAGCGCGCGGAGAGCGCGAGTCCGCCGTTCCAGCCCTGCGGAAGCTCGTGGGTCTCCCTCGGCGCGCCGTCCGCGCCATAGACGTAGACGAAGTGCTCCTGCACGACCGCGACCTCGTCCGTGCGCACGCCTTGCGGCGCGTCGATGCGCGCGTAGCGGAACCAGCGGTGATCGGGCAGCCGCTCGTGTTTCGCGAGCACGCCGCCGGCGGGATCGAGCAGCGCGAGCTCGCGCCCGTACGTCCACACGCGGCCGTCGGCGAGCGGCACCTCCTGTGGGCCTCGCTCGGCGACGAAGTCGAGCGCGCCGCCGTGAGCGTCGAAACGTTGCCAACCGTCCGTGACTCGCGTCCAGAACTCGCCGCCGGGCCCGTCGACCAAGGCTTCGTCCTCCGCGGGCGCGAGCGGCGGCTCGCGCCGCGGCAGCGCGGCGACCGCCGTGCGCTTCCCGTCGGCGTCGAAGACGTGCCAGCAATTCGTCGTGGAGTCGAGCACGATCACCCGTCCGCGCCGATCGATCCAAGCGGCGGAGGCGGAGTGGAGCTCGTTTTCCTTCTCCGTTTCGCCGAGCACGCGCTCGACCTCGCCGTGCGCATCCAAACGCACGAGCCTGGGCCCTGCGTGGCGCCAGATCGAGCCATCGGCTGCGACTTCGAGGTCGCTGGAGAGATCAGCCGATCCGCCGGGGAAGTGCGCGCGGGGAAGTGCCGCGATTCGTCGGCCGTCGAGTTCGCAGTGCAGCACGGCGATGTCGCCCATCGAACCGACCACGACTCCGCCGGAAGGATGCGCTTCGATCTCGCTCGCGTAGCGCAGCGACTCCTCGTCGTCCTTCAGCGACACCAGCCGATCGAACTTCCCGTCGTCGTGGAAGATCTGCAGCGACAATCGAACGGGATCGACGACCACGATCTCGCCGTTCGACGTCACGCACACGGAGTCGGGGCCGAGGAACTCGCTGTCCTCCCTGCCGTAGCCCGCGTCGTCGTCGACTCGCCAGAGCGCCTTGCCTCGCGCATCGCAGCGGATCAGCGAGTGCCGGCTCGTGTACTGCTCCGAGATCTCGAGCAACGCGACGAAGCCGCCCTTCGCGAGCGGCGCGACGTCGACGTCGCCGCTCTCGCTCCACGCTTCGAGCGGGGCGAGCTCGCCGAGCTTTGGATCGAACCACCAGGCCTTCGACGGGGCGCTCGGGCCGTACGGCGCATGCACGACGAGCCACCTGCCGTCCGGGAAGGCGAAGTAGTGCGTGGAGCCTTCCTCCAGGTCCGCAGGAAGCGTCAGCGGCGTCCGCGCGAGCACCGTTCCGTCGGTCGTCAGCACGCGGCATTCCATCCGGAGCGTGTCGCCGACGTAGCCGACGAGCATGATCTGGCCTTCGTTGTCGAATCCGAACGCGGAGAAGCCGCGCAGCGCGTCGTCGGCGACCTTCGGGGCCGCGAGCTCCACTTGCGCGAGCCGCGCGAGCGCAACGCTCGGCACGGGATCGCGGACGAAGGGCCCGCGGCGACGGGGGAGCTCGACCCGGCTGCGTCCGAGCTCGCGCACGCTCCAGCGCTCGTCGGCGCGCGCGGCTTGGAGCTCGACGCGCTCCTCGGACTTCGCGGCGACGATCGAGAAGCGCCCCGGCTCCGAGCCGCTGCGCAGTGCGACCGCGAGTTCGGCGCGCTCGAAGCGCTCGTCGGCTTCCTCGTCGTCGACCCCATAGTCGCCGGGAAGCTCTAGCGACCACACCGAGGCGCCGCGCAGGTCGATCAGCTCGGAGTGCGCGCCATCGCCCGACGCCTCGGTGTACGTGCGCCAAAGGAGCGCGATCAACGGCACGCCGGGGAGCGCCTCGACCGCTTCCAACACCTCGTAGTCGCGTTCGGAGCGGTCGCGGAACGACTCGAGCGGCAGCTCGTCGAGCTTTGCGCCGGTCGCGAGGTCGAGGCGCACGAGCACGTGCTCGACGCCCTCCCGTGCGCCGTCGAAGGAGCGAGCGAGACACCAACCTTGGCCCTCGGCGATCGCCACGCCGCGCACGGTCGGTTCCGGCCCACCGCCCGGGCCCGACGATCCTCGCCGCGGCTCCGCCACCCGTCCGCGCTCTTTGCCGTCGGGCCCGACGGTTGCGAGCACGCACTCGCCGTCCGAGCTCGTGACGCCTCCGGTGTACGCGTACCCGACGAACGTTCCGTCGTTCGCGACCTGCGCGTCGATCAGCGTGAACGGCAAGCGGCCTCGCCACGCCGGCTGGCCGTCATGGGTGAGCGCGTAATCGGCCTCGCCCGCGCCTTGGCGCTGCGTCGGATCGACCGCGAGCTTCCAATGGCCGTCGCGCGACGTGTGCTCGTGCGGCTGGATCACCCGTTCGCCGTACACGCCTTGGCGTGCGTCGGCCGACCCCGCGAGGACGAGCGAGCACACCGCGAACGCGAGGATCCGAGCGAGCATCCGAGCACCTCCTGGGCGCACGTTAGCTCGCGCACGGCTTTCGCACTACGCGGCGAAGTGCCCGGGACGCGCGTGGAGTGCGTGGCGCTCGCGAGCGCTCGGCGGGTAGAGCTCTCGCCCTCTGACTTCCGCGCCGGCGAAGGTACGCTGGAACCGATCCCGTGAGCCCGCGATGAACTTCGAGCCCCAGAATCGTCCCCGTGAAGCGCCGCCCGAGATCCCGGGCTACCGCATCGAGGGCATGATCGGCCGCGGCTCGACCGGCGTCGTCTATCGAGCTCGCCAACTCGCCGTCGACCGCGCGGTCGCGTTGAAAGTGCTGCACCCCGAGCTCGCGGGCAAGGGCAACGCGATCCGGCGCCTGCAACGCGAGGCGCGCACCACCGCGCGGCTGACGCACCCGACGATCGTCAGCGCGATCGACATGGGCGAGACGCGCGGCCGCTGGTGGTACGCGATGGAGCTCGTCGAAGGCGAGTCGCTCGCCGAACGCTTGCGCACCAAAGGCAAGCTCTCCGAGCGCGAGACCCTGCGCCTCTTGATCCCGCTCGTCGAAGCGCTGCAGCACGCGCACGAGCACGGCGTCGTCCACCGCGACATCAAGCCCGCGAACATCCTCGTCGACACCGAAGGCCGGCCGCACCTCGTCGACCTCGGGCTCGCGCTGGTCGAGGACGATCCCGCGATCACGCGCCACGGCGGCACGATGGGGACGCCGCACTACATCAGTCCGGAACAAGCGCGCAACCCGGCCGCGGTCGACATCCGCTCGGACATCTGGTCGCTCGGCGCGACCTTCTATCACGCGATTTGCGGTCGGCCGCCGTTCGAAGGCACCAGCGTCGCCGAGATCCTCTCGGGCGTGCTCTACGCGCGCGTGCAAGAGCCCGGCGAGCTCGCGCCCAACCTCCAACGCGGTTTCGCGCTGGTGTTGCGCAAGTGCCTCTCGCGCGCGCCCGAGCGACGCTATCAGACGCCGAAGGAACTGCTCGAGGACCTCGAGCTCCTGCGCGAGCGCCGCGACGTCAAGATCCGCGCGTCGACGCTCGATCCGGTCGCGGGCGACGGCGGCAAGCGCAAGCGCGTGCTGCTCGCCGCGGGCCTGGTGCTCGTCGTCGGCTCCGGCGCGCTCGCGACTTGGTGGCCGTTCGGCGCGAAGCCCGCTGCCGGCGCGGGGACGGAGACCGGCGCGTCGCTCGGGCCGTGGGTCGAGCTCGAGGGCATCGCGGCGAAAGGCCGGCGCTCGCCCGACGCGCTCGCGGCCGCGATCACCGAAGTGCGCCAGCTCCAACCGGTCCCCGAGCGCCACCGCGCGCGCTACGACGAGGTCGTCGCGTCGCTGGTCGGCGCGTACCACGTCGCGGTCGACGGATTCGGCACCGACTGGCGCCGGGAGGTCGACCAAGCGCTCGCCGAGCGCGATTTCGTGCGCGCGGCGTCGCTCGCATCGCGCGCCGAGCTCGAGACCCGCTTGCGCGCGCGCTTCGCGCCGAGCGCGAGCCAACTCGCCGAGCTCTTCGAGCGTCTACGCGACGACGAGTGCCGCTCGAAGCTCGCTTCGGCGGTCCAGACCGAGCTCGAAGCCGACGTCGTCGCGGCGCGAGCGCTGGTCGTCGAGCGCGCGCGGCCCGAGCTCGATCAACGGCTCGCCGCGTCGGCGTTTCGGACCGCGCGGACCGAGTTGGAGCGCTTGCGCGACGGCTTCCAGGCCGAGCTCGTGCGCGCACCGCGCAAGCTCGCCGTCGAGGACGCCTCGCGGCTCGCTCGCGAAGTCGTCGGCGCGTTCGCGCCGCTGTTCGACGAGCTCGACGGACGTTGGCGCGCGCTCGACTCCGAGCTCGCGGACTTCGTCGTCGGGCGCGCGGAGGAGATCGAGGGCCGGCTGCGCGAGCGCGATCTCGACGGCCCCGCGGACGCCGCGCTCGCCGCGCTGTTCGAGACCGAGCTCGACGCTCGCGGTCTCGCGAATACCGAGTTCGTCGACACGGTCTCGCGCCGGGCGCGTGACGAGCTCGAAGGCCGTTCGCGCGCGCTCGCCGAGCTGCAGGGCCGTTTCGAGGAAGAAGACGCGCAGACCTGGGCGTTCATCACCGACCGCGAGGCCGCCGACGATTGGCGGGCGCGCGACTACGCCGGGGTGCGCGAGCGCTGGGAGGCGGGCCTCGACGCGCCGTGGACGGTCAAGATCGCCGATCGCATCCGCTTGGAAGTGCAGTGGGCCGAGTTGCTCGACGAGGTCCTGCGGCGAGCCGCCGACCAGGTCAGCGCGTCGCGCGGCACGTCGCTCGCGCTCTTGATCGGCACGATCCAGACCGAAGGCGTGGTCACCGTCGCCGAGGATCCGCTCGCGCAGGGCTTCGGTTTCCGCGCGGGCGCGACCGCGGGCGAGCGCAGGCTCGTGCTGCGCGCGAGCGCCGATCCGAAGACGGTGTTGCTCGGCACCGATGCGATCGAGCGTCTCGCGGGCCTCGCGCAAGCGCCGAGTGCGCCGGACGCGCCGCGCGATCGGTTGTTGCGCGTGCTGTTCCGCTATCGCGAAGGCGACGTGCAGGGAGCACTCGCCTCGTTGCGCTCGGGCGCGTTGCCGCGCGAGGAGTACGCCGACCTGGTCGCGGAGCTCGAACGACGCCTGCGTCAATCCGCGACCGCGTTCGCCGAGGAGCGCAGCGCGCGCCTCTCGGAGGCGAAGACGCTCCACAACCTGATCCTGCGCACACACGACGACGCGCGCGACGGCGAGCTCGTCGTGCAGCGCATCGACGACTTGCTCGCACGCTACGGCGACCTCGAATTCGTGCGCGGCGAGCGCAGCAAGCTCGAAGCGTGGCGCGCGGCGCGCGTCGCTCCGCCGGCGCCGGTCTCGACGGTCTCGCTCGCGGAGCGCTTCGGCGCGGCCGAGCTCGCCTTGATCGACGGGCGCGCGAAGCTCACGTGGCGCATGGACGCGGCCGCCGACGAGGGCTTCGGCGGCGGCGATTGGGTGCTCGCGGCCGACGGCTGGCGCGCCGGGTCGCTGCGTTCGCGCGACGACCTGTTCGCCGCAGAGCGGTGGCCCAGCGTCTCGCTCGCGCCGTTCGCGAACTTCGACCGCGAGATCGAGTGCGAAGTCGAGTTCGAGCAGCCGCAGAGCTCCGGGCCGCCGCGCTTGCTCGTGGTCACCGTCGCCGGCTGGCACGTCGCGATCGCGGGCGCGCAGGTGCCCGGCGAGCCCGGCCGTTGGCGCGCGTCGAGCGGCGAGCTCGCCGAGCTGGTCGACGGCGTCTTCGCCGGCCGCGGCCGCGCGCTCGATCCGCTCGCGACCGACGCCGTGCACGTGCTGCGCGTGCGCTTGACGCACAAGCGCGGTCGCATCGAAGTGTCGCTCGACGGCAAGCCGCTCGGTCAGGAGAGCGGGCTGCGCCCGACGGACACCGCGGCGAACGCGGAGCTCACGGTGCGCTCGCTCGAGGTGCTGCGTCTCGTGCGCGTCGGCGCGAGCTTCACCACGCGGTGAACGAGCAAGCTACGCGCCGCTCTCGCGCGCGCTGAAGTGCGCGGCGATCGTGCGGGCGCTTTCGGCGCGGTCGTCGCCGGCGAGGTCGGCGAGGTCGGCGATCGCTTCGATCGTCTGCATCACCGCCGCGCTGCTCGCGCCGCAGCGGATCGCGCCGCGGACGTGGCTCGCGAGCTGACGCTCTTGGCCGAGCACCGCGAGCGCCGCGCACGCGAGCAGCTCGCGCATCGAGGGCTCGAGCCCGGGGCGCGCGAGGATGCGGCCGTACGCGTGGCCCTCGATGAACGCGGCGAAGTCGGGATGCCCGGCGACCAGCATCGCGCGGATCTTGTCGGAGTCGTTCTGGTAGATGCGCTCGAAGAGCTCGCGACCGCGCACGTGTTGGTCGCTCTCGCCGAGGATCTCCTCGGGCGCGAGTGCGCCGAGCCCGCCTTCGTTCGCGAGCACGCCGTACGCCTCGACGAGCCGCGGGAACCCCGCGAAGACGTGCACCTGCAAGAGCGTCTCGCGCCACGCGCGATCGGGCTCGCCGGCGGGCGCCGCGCGCCGCAGCCGCGCGACTTCGTCGAAGCGCCCGATCACGCAGGCGGCGAAGAGCCGAACGAGCCGTCGTTCCTTCTCGCCGAGTGCCATGGACCGCGGAGCGTAGGCGCGCCCGCGCGCGGCCGCAACGATCGCAGCGTGCCGCTCGACGCGGATGCTCGTTCCCGCGCGCCGCGAGTACACTCTGGTGACTCTGGCAGGAGGATGGGCAATGCAGGTTCTTCGGATCTTCGCCGCCGGCGCGGCCGCTCTGGTTCCGTCGGCGCACGCGCAGCAGGCTCTCTACCCCTTCCCGTATTACCCTGCATCGTTGAGCCCTTACGAGTTCCGACTCGCCGAGGTCGACGGTGACGGCGCGCTCGATCTCATCGCGCTTTCCAAGGGTGCGCTGGCGCTGTTGGGTTCGGGGGACGGCGGATTCGGACGACCGATCCAACTCGTCACCGGCGTGCAGGGCATTTCGGTCACGGCGGCGGACGTCGACGGAGACGGAGTCGACGAAATCCTGCTCAGCGCGTACGACGGCCCCGGGCCCGGTTTCGTCGAGGTGTGGCGGATTGCCGGTGCGAGCACGATCCTCGTCTCTCACACAGTTCTCGCGTTCCAACCTGGCGAGATCGTAGCGAGCGACTTCGACGGCGATGGCGTCGTCGATCTCGCGTTGCTCGACGCTCCGTTCCAGTCGAACGCTCTCGCTGTGTTCCACGGTCACGGCGATGGCACTTTCACGTACGTGAGCACGCGCACGGTGGGTGCGCCGCTCCGGCGGCTTCGATGCGCGGATGTGAACGGCGACGGAGCCGTCGATGTGGTCGGATTGATGGGCGCGACCCCACTCAAGAAGTTGGCCGTCCTGCCGAATGACGGGAACGGCGTGTTTCAGACCCCGATCGGCACGCTCATCGCCGGCGCGGCCTCGGCGTTCGCGCTCGGCGACTCGAACGGAGACGGGCGATTGGACGTGCTCGCGGTCTCGGCGCCGTTGTGGAGCGGTTCGGGTCCCACCGTCCAGTCGCTGCTCGGGGTCGGCAACGGTCAGTTCGTCGCCGTTCAGTCGTCGCCGAGCGGCGCGACGCCGAGCGACGTGGAGTTCGCCGATCTCGATGGCGACCGCTTGCTGGACGCGTTGGTCGTCGCCGCTCCCGGTGTGGAGTTCGTTCGGGGGCTGGGCGACGGCACGTTTGCGCCAGCCCAATCGATCGACGGCTCCGTCGGAGTGCGCGGACTGGAGATCGGCGACCTCGATCGCGACGGGAGTCCGGACGCCGTCGGCGGGCTCGATCGCGGCGTCACGGTCGTGCACAGCGCCGGGCTGCCGCCCGAGCCGACGCCGCACGGTGTACCGGCGTCGGTGCCGGCGTTCGCGCTGGTCGCCGCCGAAGCGACCGGCGATGCACACCTCGACGTCGTGGTCGCGGACGGCGACGTGTCCGTGTTCCCCGGCCTGGGCGACGGGACGCTCGGAGGTCCGCAGCGGTGCGCCGTACTCGACGGAGCCGAACGAGTCGCGGTCGGCGACCTCGATCTCGACTCGCGCTCCGACCTCGTCGTGCTTGCAGAGAGTCAGTCGAGCGGCGCCGCCAGCCTCGGGGTCGCGCTCGGCAATCTGCTCGGCGGCTTCGATCCCACACAGCAAGTGTTGCCGGCGTCGTCGAGTCCGAGGGACGTGCGTCTCGTCGACTTGGATGGCGACGGCGATCTAGACGTTCTCGCCGGCAGCACGCAAGACGTGCGCGCGTACAGCAATCGAGGGAACGGTCTGCTGCATCCCGTCGTGCAACCCGCGCTCAACGCGCCGGGGATTCGTCTCGCCGTTGCCGATTTCGACGGCGACGGCGCCAGCGATTTCGCGGCGACCGGCTTCGGGCCAGGCCTCGCTGTCGTGCGCAATGCGGGCGGCGGACGGTTCGACGCGCCGGCGGTGATCTTTCTCAGCGGTTCCCTCGCGGATGTCGTCGCCGGCGACCTCGACGGCGACGGCAGCGCGGACCTCGTCGTGTCTTCGCAGGATTCCTTCGGCGTGAAGTCGGGCGTGCACAGGCTCTTCGGCGTCGGAGACGGGAGCTTCTCGCCCGCGGTGTTCTCCCACCGCAAGCACAACCCAGGTGGGTTGGCGCTCGTCCGCGCCGACCACGACGCGCTCTGGGACGCCGTCGTCGCGCCGAGTGGGACGTTCGGCTACACGTTCCCGAGCGGTGGTGTGTCGGTGCTGCTCTCGCGCGCCGATCGGCGTCCGTCGCGTGACCTCGGCTACTTCATGCAGTCGGAGTCGATCGCGGTCGGCGACTTCGACGGCGACGGGCTTGACGACTTGGTTGGCGGCGGCAGCGCCGCGATCACGATCAGCGTTCACCGCTGACGCGAGCTACTACTCGACGCGGCCGATCGGCTCGCCCATGCGCACCGCGCGGGCGAGGGCGAGCGAGGCGAGCGGCTTGGGGCCGCCGCGCGGCGCGACCAGCACCACCGTCGAGCCCATTTCGAAGCGCGCGAGCTCTTCGCCGCGCTCGAAGCGCCGAGGCGCGCCCTTCGCGCCGGGCTCGACGCCGACGACGCGGATGCGGCCGACGTTGAGAGCGCCGACCATCACGAGCCAGAGCGGTCCGTGTTCCGTCGAGAGGCGAAGCACCGCGCGCTCGTTGATCGAGAGCACCTTCGGTCGGCGCTCGAGCACTTTCGGGGCGACCGAGTAGCGCGCGCCGTCGCACCAGCGGACTTCCTCGAGACGTCCCGCGACCGGCGAGTGCACGCGATGGTAGTCGCGCGGCGACAGGTAGATGGTCCACGCGTGGCCGCCGGTGAAGTCGTGCTCGCCCGGCGCGAGCGCGAGCAGCTCTTCCACCGGATACGGCCGGCCCTTCGCCTGGAGGATCGAGCCATTCTCGATCGCGCCGAAGCTCTGGAAGGTGCCGTCGCACGGCGACGGGAACGTCCGCGGGTCCGCCGGAAACGGGCGCGCGCCGTCCTTGAGGCGGCGCACGAAGAACGCGGCGAAGCTCGGGTGGTCGGCGAGCGAGAGCCGCAACTCGCTGAGGTCGACGCGGTACGCGCTCGAATACGCGCGGTAGAGCGGCGAGCGCAACGGACGAGGCAGCTTGCAGTCGGCGAACCAGCCGGTCGCGAGCGACATCGCCCGCAGGATCGGGGTGGGCATCCCGGCGAGTCTAGCGACTAGTCGCCGCCGCCGCCGTTGCCACCGGCGTCGCCGCCGCCGCCAACGCGGTTGCCGCGACCACCAAAGCCGGGCCCGCCGCCGAACTCTCCGCCGAAGCCGCCGCGGCGCGGTTGGTCGAGCTCCGAGATCTGGTCGGCGAGCGCGGTTCCGAACGCCCCGGTCAGCTCGTCCTTCTTCCACGTCATCAGCTCGCCCATGGTCTGGCGCATCTGCTCGCGGTCGAAGCCGGAGTCCTGGATATTGTCGAAGAGCTCGCGGCGCTTCTGATTCTCCGCGACCAGGATCTCGGAGAGGCGCGCGGTGTCCTTCGCGACGAGGTTGAGCTTCTTCGCGATGCTGTCGGCGCGGCGCTCGGCCGCTTCTTGCTCGCGCTTCGCACGTTGGGCGGCGCGCTCGTCCTCCTGGCGTTTGAACTCCTGCGCGAGCACATCGCGGACCTGCTCGCGCTCGGTCTCGCTGAGCGCGCTCGCGGCGAGCGCCGCCTCGGTCGGAAGCGTTTGCGCGGCGTCCGCGGTCGCAGGCGCGCGCTCGGAGTGGCCGCGCAGCGCTTGGACCTCGGAGCTGAGCTGGCTGACTTGCATCGAGAGCGAGTCGATCGCGCGCTGCAGCGCTTCGATCCGAACGTCGGGTGCCGCGGGCTCGGCCGCGCGCGAGACCGATGCGGACTCCTCGCCGCGTTGGACCGCCGCGAGCTCCGACTTCAGCGCGTGCCTGGTCTGGAAGGCGAAGAGCGTGACGGCGCCCACCACGAGGGCGACGAGGATGGCGATGATGGACAAGGCTCGCATGATCGAGGGGGGATCCGTTGGGGTTTCGAGCGGGGGCCGCGGCTATGCTACCGGGCCTCCAACCGGGTCCGAGGGCGCAGCACGCGACCGCGGGCACCCGGATGGAACCCAGAAGGCCCCGCTTGGTTCCCGAAGAGCGAGCAAAGACCCTGCGACAGGCGCTCGAGGCGATGCGCTGGGAGCGAGTGGCGGGTGATTTCGCCCTGCTGGGCTTCTCCGATCTCCCGACCGACGCCGATCTCGCCCTGCTCGCCGACGAGCCCGCCCAGCTCGTCCGCGAAGGCGGCGAAACCACGCTGCTCGTGCGCGCCGAGCACGCCGCCGAGGTCCTGCGACGGCACCCGCTCGCGCGCGTGCAGATGCCGCTCTCCTGGATTCGCTTCCGGATGACGATGGAGTGGGAGCTCGTCGGCTTCCTCGCCCACGTCAGCATTGCGCTGGCGGGTGCGGGCGTGCCGATCGGCGCCGTTTGCGGGTACAGCCGCGATCACCTGTTCGTCGCGCGGGAGCACCTCGCGACCACCGAGCGGGTGCTCGCGCGCCTGTTCCCTTCCTCGAAAGAAGCCTGACGAACCCATGGACTTCGAGTTCAGCGACGAGTTGCGGATGGTCCGGGATCTCGCACGCGAGTTCACCGAGAAGAGCGTGCGGCCGATCGCCGCCGAGATCGAGAAGCAGCACCGCGTGCCGCGCGCCTTGATCGACGAGATGGCGGATCTCGGGCTGATGGGTGTAGCGATCCCGGAGGAGTACGGCGGGTCGGGGCTCGGCGAGACCGGGCTCTGCGTCGTGATGGAGGAGGTCACCCGCGGCGACTTCGCGGTCGCGGTCACCTACGGCGCGCATGCCTCGATCGGCGCGATGTCGGTCGTCGTCGGCGGGACCGAGGAGCAGAAGCAGCGCTTCCTGCCGCAGATGGCGCAGGGGCGGTTGCTCGGCGCCTACGCGTTGACCGAGGCGAACGCGGGGTCCGATCCCGGCGCGATGACCACGACCGCGGTGCGCGACGGCGACGATTGGGTGATCACCGGCGAGAAGGTCTGGATCACCAACGGCGACATGGCGGACGTCGTCACGGTCTACGCGGTCACCGACAAGGAGCGGCGCGCGTCCGGCGGGATCACCGCGTTCCTCGTGCCGTCGAACGCGAAGGGCTTCTCGGTCGGCAAGCGCGAGGAGAAGATGGGCCAGCGCGGCTCGAGCACGGTCGCGCTGTCGTTCGAGGACGTGCGCGTGTCCGATGCGCAGCGCCTCGGAGCGGTCGGCGACGGCTTCAAGATCGCGATGGGGACGCTCGATCGCGGTCGGCTCGCTCTCGCCGCGAATTGCCTCGGCTGCGCGCGCGAGGCGCACGCGCTGTCGGTTTCGTACGCGAAGGAGCGCGTCGCGTTCGGCAAGCCGATCTCGGAGCTCCAGGCGATCCAATGGATGCTCGCCGACAACGCGACCGACATCTTTGCGATGGAGAGCTTGGTGTACCGCACCGCGTGGATGTGCGACGCCAAGCAGCGCTACTCGCGCGAGTCCGCGATCGTCAAGCTCTTCGCGAGCGAAGCGCTCGACCGCGTCGTCGACCGAGCCGTGCAGATCCACGGCGGCATGGGTTACTCGGCGGAGTTCGTGATCGAGAAGCTCTATCGCGACGCGCGGGTCACGCGGATCTACGAAGGCACCAGCGAGATCCAACGCTTGGTGATCGCTCGCGACGTCCTGAGAGTCGGGACCTGATCAGGCGACCTTCGCGATGTCGCGGCGCTCGACTTCGAGCAGCGTCCAGCCGCGCGCACTGAGCCGTTCGGGGAGCTCGTTCACTCGCGCGCCGCTGACGCGCAACGACGTCAGTTTGACGCCGCCCGGCGCGTCGTACGTGTTCAGGCCGGTGACGTGCAGCTCGAGCGCGAGCGCGATGCGGAGCGGCTCGTCGGGCTGACGCGCGCGGTCGTCGCTGTGCGGATCGGTGAGCGTGACGCGCAACGTCGCGTCGTCGCGCCAGAGCGTCACGTACGCGCGGAACACGTCGGTCTCGGTGAGCATGCCGACGAGCTTGCCGTCGTCGACCACCGGCACGGCGCCGATGCGCCGGAGGTACATCAGGTTCGCGGCTTCTTCGACGTGCCGGTCGGGGGCGACGGTCAGCACGTGCTGGGTCATCGCGACCGCGACCTTCGGGCTCGCGATGCCGCGCTCGATCGCGCACTCGATCATCGCGACCGAGGTCGGCATCACGCGCAGGATGTCGCGCTCGCTCAGGATGCCGCAGAGCTCTTGCGCGTCGCCGCGCACGACCGGAGCGCGCCGGATGCGTTCGCGGCGGAAGAGCTCGAGCACGTCGCGGCAGGTCTCGTCCTCGCGGACGGTGAACACACCTCGGGACATCAGGTGGCGGACCAGCATGGTCCCTCGATCGGCCGTCGCCGCCTCGCGGGTGAAGCGCCGGACCGACGCCGAGCGCTCAGAGGGCCCGCGCGGGGCCCAGGGACGCGATTCTTCCCAGGAGGAGCGCTTGGCGCTCGGCGACGGTCAGCGAGGAGGGCAACCGGAGCAGCGGATAGCCGAGCTCGGTCCAGACCGCCGCCAGCGCCGCTTCGATCGTCTGCGCGCGCGCCAGGTCCGACGTGCGCCCGGTGCCGGCGCGGTCGGTGAACGGCAGCACGAGCTCGCAGAGCACGACCAGGTCGTAGCGTCGGCGCGAGCGCTCGGCCTCGACCGTCCGCGGCGCCGGGACGTTCGCGAGGCGGCAGTACGCGAGCCCGTCGAACAGCCCGCGATCGAAGAACACACGCTCGCCCGGCGCGAGGCGCAGCGCGGCCTCCAGCGCGAGCTGCTTCACGGCGATGCGCTCTTGGAACTCGGTCGCGTGCGCGCGCCGCCACGCGGTCGCCGCGTCGTCGCCGAGCTCGCGCCGCAGGTCCGCGATCACTTCGATCGCCACTTCGGGCACGACGCGCTCGCCGCGCCGCGCGAGAGCGTCGATCAACGTGGTCTTGCCCGCGTGGGGGCCGCCGGTCAGCACGATGCGCATGCGTCGCGCGATTCCAACACGCGCGCTTCCGCTCCGAAAGAGCGCGCGCCGTGAACGTCTGAGGACGCCTGCGGCGTGCGGTCCGACTCGAAAGCAGGTCGGTCCAACCGTCGTGGTCGAAGTCGATCAGCCGCTCGACACGGTTGTCGGCGGGGAGCACGACCAACGGAGCTGGGTGAAGATGCATCGAGGAGTCTCCCGGGGGACGGGGAAACAAGGGCGACTGCAACGGGCAACACGGCGCGCTCCCCCTGGCGGGTTCGACCGATCGAGGGATCTCGCGCGTTCGGTGCGAGTCGGCACGAGGGAGCGTGTTCGCGCCGGTCGAAAATCGCCTGCGCTCGGAAATCGCGAGCTCCGAGCGGCTTCGATCACGATTCGTGCGGTCGCGAACAGCTCGATTCGCGCGCGAGAGAACTCGAATGACGCAATGCGAAAGTACGTGTCAACCGTCGCTTCGTGACCCTCTAGGGATCGAGTACGCGCGAGCAGACCGCGCGAGAAAGGAAGAGAGTCCATGCAGACTTGGATTCGTTCCGCGAGCGTAGCGATTGCACTCTTCGCAGGTGCGGCTCACGCGCTGAACGTCACGGGGGAGGCACGCGGCGGTGATACGGGCGACCGAGATCCGGGGGCGCCCGCGGCACTTCCCGGGCCGCTCGCCGAAACCGGCGGACTGACCAATCTCGGTCGAGCGGCGGTCGAGGTCCGCCTCGTCGGCACGCACGCGCTGTTGCGCTTGTCGGAGAGCGCGCAGAACGCGACCAGCCTGAACGGCGACACCGACGCGCTCGACGAGGTGCTCGCGACGTACGACGTCTCGACCGGAGAGCTCCTGGTGCTCGGCGCGGCGCTGGATGACGCCGCTCCGGTGCGCTTCGACGGCGACTACGCGTGGTTCTTCGTCGACGAGGCCGCGCAGGGCCAGAGCGATCTGAACGCCGACGGCGACAAGGACGATCTCATCCTGCACGTGGTTCCGTTCGGCTCCGCCCTGGCGCTGAACCTCGGACTCGCCGCGGTGCCGACGTCGCTCGTGGTCGACGGCGGGCACGCGACGTTCGCGGTGCGCGAGGGCAAGCAGGGCAACACCGACTTGAACGGCGACGGCGACAAGATCGACGAGGTCTGGTTCGTGTTCGACGCCGGCAGCGGTGTGCTCGACGCCGTCGGGCTCGCGATCGACAGTGCGACGCTCGCGATCGCCGGCAACTACGCCATCGCCGGCGTCAACGAGAACGACGAGGGCAAGCTCGATCTCAACGGCGACGGCGACACCAGCGACGCGATCGCGCACGTCTTCGATCGCGCGCACGGCAGCGTGCACTCGCTCGGCCAAGCGGTGATCTCGGCGGCGATCTCGGGCTCCACCGGGATCTTCCGCGTCTCGGAGAGCAACAACGCCGGCCTCGACCTCAACGGCGACGGCGACACCAGCGACAACGTGCTGGTTTCCTCGAATCTGTCGACGGGCATCAGCACCTCGCTCGGTCTCGCCGTCGTGGCTGCGCCGGTCCTCGAAGGACCGTGGCTCGTTGCGATCGTGGGGGAAGCCGCGCAGGGCGCGGGGGACCTGAACGGCGACGGTGACACGAGCGCGGCCGACAAGGTGCTGCACCTCGTCGATCTCGCGAGCGGCAACGTGGTCAACGCGCGCCTGGCGATCTCGACCGGCGCCGCGCCGCTCTTCGTCACCGATGGCCAGCGCTTCGCCGTGTGGGTCGACGAGACCGCGCAAGCCAAGCACGACCGCAACGGCGACGGCGACACCGTCGACACGGTGATCGGCGTGTTCGATGCGGGCAGCGCGACGTCGGTCAACCTCGGCACGATCGGCAAGTTCTCGGGCGGCGAAGGCGGACGGGCCCTCGTCTATGTCAGCGAGATGCAGCAGGGCGCCGGCGACCTCAACGGCGACGGCGACGTGTTCGACGACGTGCTCTATGCGCTCGACGCGACCGCGCAATCCGGGGCGAGCCTGGGCGTCGCGACCGAGCCCGCGCTCGCCGCCTCGATCGCCGGCGATCGGATCGCCTTTGTCGTCAGCGAGGACGCGCAGGGCGTCGACGCGAATCAGGACGGCGATCTCGTCGACTCGGTGATGGTGATCCAGCCCTTCGGCTTCAGTTCGCTCGCCGGAGCGTCGTTCGCGGTCGGTGGGCTCGCGTACGCCGGGAACTTCGTGCTCGCGCTCGTCGACGAGGGCGGGGAGGGCGTCGACTTGAACGGCGACTTCGACCACGCCGATCTCGTCGCGCACGTCGTGTTCGGCGGCGTGCCTCCGACGGTCTACTGCACCGGGAAGCCGAACTCGGCGGGGTGCGTGCCCTCGATCGGTAGCTCGGGCACCGCGTTCCTGTCGGACGACCAGATGCTCTACCTGTTCGCGACGCAGATGCTGATGCACAAGAACGTGGTGTTCTGGTACGGGCTCGGAGGACCGGACGCGGCGCCGTTCGCGGGCGGAACCCTGTGCTCGAAGGCGCCGCACAAGCGCTCGCCGCTCGGCGTGACCGGCGGAGGCGTCGGGGCCTGCGGAGGCGCGATCGCGTTCAACTTCGAGGCCTACATCGAGAGCGGGCAGGATCCCGAGCTCGCGATCGGCGTCGAGGTCTGCGGCCAGTTCGTCAGCCGCGACCCGTTCGA
Source organism: Planctomycetota bacterium (assembly GCA_016220085.1). Classification (GTDB taxonomy): domain Bacteria; phylum Planctomycetota; class UBA1135; order UBA1135; genus JACRIN01. The sequence goes on along the minus strand of JACRIN010000072.1, from coordinate 20,935 downwards.
CGCCGCCGGCAACTACGTCAGCCTGACCGACGCGATCCGTCTGACCATCGCTCCATAGATGGATGGAGCGCGCGCGTCGGACCGGTCGGACGACGGCCGGCGCGCGCGCTCGCTCGCTCGCAGGCGCGCAGGCGCACGCCGCAACGAAGGGCTGGCTGGCTGGCGGGATGGCGGTCATCACAACCACGGCGGAGCGGTCGGAAGGGGCGCGCGATTGACAACTCGCGCCCCCCTTTCTAAAACCTTTGGCCCTTTGCCGGTCTGATCGCCCCCCATCCGTCCAACGTCCGAGCCCGTCCCATGCCCCGGCCCGATACCGTCGTGATCCTGGCCGCCGGGCAGGGTACCCGGATGAAGACGGCGGCGCCGAAGGTGCTCGCGCCGTTGCTCGGCCGTCCGCTGCTCGCGTGGGTCGTCGACCAGGCGCTCGCGCTCGAGCCCGAACGCGTGATCGTCGTCGTCGGACACGGCGCCGACGACGTGCAGAAGGCGGCGGCCGGCCTCGACCCGCGCGGTCGCTTGCGCTTCGTGCGCCAGGAGCCGCAGAAGGGGACCGGTCACGCGCTGCAATGCTGCTTGCAATAGCTCGGCGCCGATCCGGGCGTCGTCTGCGTGCTGTACGGCGACATGCCGCTGCTCTCGCGCGAGAGCCTATCGCGCTTGGTCGAAGCGCACGCGGGCACCGGAGGCGGCGCGGCGATGCTGACCGCCGAGCCCGCGGATCCGCGCGGCTTCGGCCGGATCGTCCGCCGCTCCGACGGCGCGGTCCTGCGCATCGTCGAGCAGAAGGACGCGACACCGCAGGAGCTCGCGCTCTCCGAGGTCAACCTCGGCGTCTATGCCTTCACCGGTCGCGACCTGGTTCGGCACCTGCCGGGCCTCACGAACGACAACGCGCAGAAGGAGTACTACCTGACCGACGTCGTCGGTCGGTTGGTCGCCGAGCAGAAGCGCGTGGCGGCGTTGGTGCTCGCGGACGAGCGCGAGGCGATCGGTGTCAACACGTTGGTGCACCTCGCCGAAGCGCGCAGCGTGCTCCAACATCGCGTGCTGGAAGAGCACATGCTCCGCGGCGTTTGGATCGAGGATCCGGCGACCACGTACATCGATTGGGGCGTCGAGATCGGGGCTCGTACCCACGTGCAGCCCTGCTCGGTGATCCGCTCCGGCGTCAAGATCGGCGAAGGCTGCGAGGTCGGTCCGTTCGCGCACTTGCGCTCGGGGACGGTGCTCGCCGACGGCGCCGCGGTCGGAAACTTCGTCGAGACCAAGAACGCGCGCTTCGGACCGCGCGCGAAGGCGAAGCATCTCGCCTACGTCGGCGACGCCGAGCTCGGCGAGAAGGTCAACATCGGCGCGGGCACCGTGTTCGCGAACTACGACGGCAAGCTGAAGCACCGCTCGATCGTCGAGGCCGGCGCGTTCGTCGGCTCGGGCACGGTGCTGGTCGCTCCGGTCAAGGTCGGCCGCGGCGCGACCACCGGCGCGGGCGCCGTCGTGAAGCGTGGTTCGGACATTCCGGCGGGGGAGACCTGGATCGGGGTCCCCGCGCGCAAACTGGACAAGTCGTCGGGCGGAGCGCCGGGCGCAGCACCTTGAGGAGAGCGACTTGGCCTACAACGAACGTCTGATCCTGATCTCGGGCACCGCGCACCCGGAGTTGTCGAAGGCGATCAGCCGATCGCTCGACCTCCCGCTCGCGAACGCCCACGTCGGCCGGTTCCCGGACGGTGAGATCGACATCAAGATCCACGACGACATCCGCGGCGGCGACGTGTTCGTCATCCAGCCGACGTGCCCGCCGGTCAATGAGAATTGGTGCGAGCTCCTGCTCTTGATCGACACGCTGCGCCGCGCGAGCGCCGGTCGGATCACCACGGTGATGCCGTACTACGGCTACGCGCGCAAGGATCGCAAGGACGAAGGCCGCGTGCCGATCAGCGCCAAGGTGGTCGCCAACTCGTTGGTCACCGCCGGCGCGAACCGCGTGCTCGCGCTCGACATGCACGCCGCGCAGATCCAGGGCTTCTTCGACATCCCCGTCGATCACCTCTACGCGAAGCCGGTGTTGCTCGACGCGGCCCGGCGCATCGACCTCGGCAACCCGGTAGTGATCTCGCCCGACGTCGGCGGCATCAAGATGGCGCGATCCTGGGCCAAGTCGCTCGGCGCGGACCTCGCGATCGTCGACAAGCGCCGCATCTCGGGCGCGGAGATCGCCGTCGAGCACGTCATCGGCGAGGTCGAAGGCCGCAACGTGATCATCATCGACGACATGATCTCGACCGGCGGCTCGATCACCGAGGCAGCGCGGATCGTGCGCGATCACGGCGCGCAGAAGATCGTGATCGCCGTTTCGCACGCGGTGTTCTGCGGGCCCGCTCTGGAGCGCCTCGCGGCGTGCCCGGCGGACCGCGTCCTGATCACCGACTCGATTCCGCGCCGGGAGAAGCTCCCGGAACGCATCGAGATCGTTTCGATCGCGCCGCTTTTGGCGCGAGCCATCCTCAACATCCACCGGAGCGAGTCGGTCAGCTCGCTCTTCGACTGAGCACACAGCACCTACCGACCCGATCGGAGAACGAAGTCATGAGCAACAAGAACGTTGGCGTCCTCAAGGCCGAGCCGCGCACCAAGCTCGGCACCCGCTCGGCGCGCAATCTGCGCGCCGAGGGCCGCATCCCCGCGATGATCGAAGCCCAGGAAGGCAAGCCCCACGTCGATCTCTCGATCGACGAAGCGGCCTTCTTGACGTCGCGTCGTCAGCACCAGCACGTGTACGAGCTCCAGCTCAGCGGCAAGTCGGAGACCGCGCTGGTCCGGCACCTCGACTGGAACGTGTTCGGTGAGCGCATCGACCACATCGAGTTCCGCCGCGTCGACCTGACGAAGAAGACCGACGTCGAAGTCGAGATCTCGTTCGTCGGCCACTCGAAGGGCGTGCTCAACCACATGATCACGCACGTCACCGTGCGCGCGCTGCCGCTCGACATCCCCGACGAGATCGAATGCTCGATCGCGGACCTCGAGATCGGCGCCTCGGTGCTCGCGACCGCGCTGAAGTTGCCGGCGAGCGTCGAACTCGTCACGCCGGCGGACACGCTGGTCGCGCGCATCAGCGAGCTCAAGGTCGACCTCGGCCCGGCGCCCGAAGTGGCTCCGGCCGAAGGCACCGCCGCCGCGACTCCGGCCGCCGCAGGCGCGGCTCCGGTCGCGGGCGCGGCTCCGGCCGCAGGCGCGGCTCCCGCGAAGGGCGCCGCCCCCGCGAAGGGCGCTGGACCGGCCGCGGGCGACAAGAAGGGCGGCGACAAGAAGTAGTCGCCGCTCGGTGGTCCGCCGGACGCGTCCTTGCGTCCCCGCGGGCCATCCGTACAATCCTCGGCCCGCTCGAGCGAGCAAGCCTCGCCCGCGCGGGCCTTCTCGTTCCACGCGCTGAGCTCCGCCATGCACAAGCTCGTCGTCGGCCTCGGCAATCCCGGACCGGAGTACGAGTGGACGCCGCACAACGTCGGCTTTCACGTGCTGGACGCCCTCGCCGCGCGCGGGAAGTCGATCTTTCGAACCGCCGCCTCGCTCCCGGGCCACGAAGGACCGGCGAACTTCCTCTGGGCACCCGCGCCGCGAAGCGCACCGTCAGACTCTGGCGGGGAGGGGCTCCTGGTGAAGCCGCTGACTTTCATGAACCTGTCGGGCAAGGCGGTCGCTCCGTTGGTCCGCCGCTTCGGCGTGCCGATCGAGAACGTGTTCGTCGTTTACGACGAGCTCGATCTCGCGCTCGGCGCTCTGCGCATCCGCCCCCACGGCGGAACCGCGGGCCACCGGGGCATGGAATCCATCTTGAACGAGCTCGGCTCCGACCGCTTTCCGCGCCTGCGCGTGGGGATCGGCCGCCCGAGAACCGATGCGGCGCGCCACGTGCTGACGAAGTTCGACAAGAACGCGCTGGTCGAAGCGGAGATCGCGACTGCGAATGCAGCCGACGCTCTGCTCGACTGGCTCGCTCGCGGAGACCTCGCCGGGACGATGACGCGGTTCCACAGCCGCTGGAACCAGGACTCCCAAGGGTCCTCTCAAACCTCCTGAGCCAGGAGACAACGACAACTCATGAACCTCTACGAAGGCATGTTCCTCCTGGACAACCAGGTGGTCCGTGCGGACTGGAAGTCGGCGAAGAATCTCGTCGCCGACCTCGTCAAGAAGAACGGCGGCGAGGTCTCCACGATCCGTCGCTGGGACGAACGCCGCCTCGCGTACGCGATCCGCGGTCGTCGTCGCGGAACCTACTACCTGACCTACTTCAAGGCCGCGCCGGAAGCGATCACCGCGATCCGCCACGACTTCGAGCTCGAGGAGCGCGTGCTGCGCTACCTGGTGCTCCGCGTCGAGACGCTGCCCGAGACCGAAGTCGAGCTCGCCAAGGCCGAGCTCGTCGAAGGCTACACCGTTCCGCCGCCGCCGTCCGATGACGAGCCGCTGCCGGTCGAAGAGCCCGTCGCGGTCGTCGAAGAAGCACCGGCCGAAATCGTCGAAGAAGTCCCCAGCGAAGCCGGAACGGAGGCTTGAGCCATGGCTGAATACTCCAAGTCGTCCCGTACTCCTCCGCCGCCGATCGCGACTCGCAACTGCGATGACCCGCGCATCGACTACAAGGAGACGGTCTACCTGCACAAGTTCCTGACTCCGCAAGCGCAGATTCTCTCGCGCAAGCGCAGCGGCTTTTGCACCCAGTGCCAGCGCCAGCTCAAGGAAGCGATCAAGCGCGCTCGTCACATGGCCCTCATGCCCTTCGTGAACTGAGAGGACCGCACCCATGGCCAACAAAGTCGAAGTGCTCCTCCGCGAGCACGTCCAGTACCTGGGCAAGTGCGGGGACGTCGTCGTCGTCGCCGCGGGCTACGCGCGCAACTACCTGTTCCCGCGCAGCCTCGCGACCGTCGCCAACGACGACAACAAGAAGCAGATGGCGCGTCGTCGCTCGCGTCTCGATGCCGAAGACGCGGCGCGCACGGCCGAGCTCGACAAGCTCGTCGCGGTGCTCGCGGCCGTCACGGTGACCACGAAGGCCAAGGCCGACGCGCAGGGTCACCTGTACGGTTCGGTCAACGCCGATCAGATCGCCGAGCTGCTCACCAAGTCGGGTCACCCGACCGAAGAGAAGCACGTGCGTCTCGATGCTCCGCTGAAGACCGTCGGCAAGCACGCGGTGAAGGTGCACGTCCACGGTGAGCGCACCGCCGACGTCACGGTCGTCGTCGAAGCCGAGCTGGGCGAAGCGAGCTAGTCGCTTCGCGCGATTCCACGCGAGCCCGCGCGACTCCTCGAAGTCGCGCGGGCTCGTTGCGTTCTGCTCGCACCCGTTCCGCGAGCTCTCGCCCAGCGAGCGTTCCGCGAGCTCTCGTTCAGCGACATCTCGCACGGCGCGCGCTCGGTCGGACTCCTTCCGCCGTCGCGCATCGTGTATCCTCTGCGCGCGAGGAGGAGGACATGACGGACGAGAAAGGCATCGAGCGTCGGCCGCCGCACAACGAGGAAGCCGAGCGCGCCGTCCTGGGCGGCCTGCTGCTCGCGCCGGACCGCATCCCCGAGATCGCGGAGATCGTCAATCCCGACTCCTTCTACTCGAAGCGGCACCGGATGCTGTTCGAGGTGCTGGTCTCGATCTCGAACAAGGGGTTGCCGGTCGACTACTTGACGGTCGGGCAAGCGCTCGAAGCCGACGGCAAGTTCGAGGCGTTCGGAGGCAACGACTACCTGCTCGACGTCTCGAACGCGGTCACGACCACCGCGCACCTCGCGCACCACGCGCGGATCGTCCAGCAAGAGGCGACGCGTCGGCGGCTGATCGAGGAAGCGACCGCGATCGTCGAGGAAGCTCAGCAGACGCGCGCCGATCCCGACGCGATGCGCTTGCTGCTCGACGAATCGGAGAACCGCATCTTCCAGGTCGCGCGGCAGGGTTCGACCGAGCAGGCGGAACCGATCCGCAGCGTGCTGGTCGAGACGTTCAAGCACATCGAGAGCCAGTCGCACCGCCGCGGCATCACCGGCCTGACCACCGGCTTCGCCGAGATGGACCGGCTGCTCTTCGGGTTGAATCCGGGCGACCTGATCGTGCTCGCCGCGCGCCCGTCGATGGGCAAGACCGCGCTCGCGCTGAACATGATCGAATCGGCGGCGTTCAGCGAGCCCGAGGGGCTCGGCCGCAAGCCCTCGATCCTGTTCTTCAGCCTCGAAATGGGTCGCCAGCAGATCGCGAGCCGGATGCTCTTCAGCCGCGCGCGCGTCGACTCGTTCCGCATGCGCACCGGCAACATCCCCGACCAGGACTACGGCGCGCTGAACGAGGTGGCGGGGGAGTTCAACCAGACCAACATCTTCATCGACGACTCGCCCGGCCTCTCGGCGATGACGATCCGCGGCCGCGCGCGGAGGATCAAGGCGCAGATCGGCCTGGACATGGTCGTCGTCGACTACCTGCAGCTGATGACCCATCCAAAGGCCGAGAGCCGTCAGATGGAGATCAGCGCGATCTCGCGCTCGCTCAAGGCGCTCGCGCGCGAGCTGGGCGTCCCCGTGATCGCGCTCTCGCAGCTCTCGCGACAGGTCGAGCTCCGGGAGGACAAGATCCCGCAGATGTCGGACTTGCGCGAATCGGGCTCGATCGAACAGGACGCGGACGTCATCCTGTTGCTCCACCGGCCCGAGTACTACGACCGCAACAACCCCGAGCTGAAGAACAAGGCCTTCGTGATCATCGCGAAACACCGCAACGGACCGACCGGCGAGGTCCAGCTGCACTACTTCTCGGAGTACACGCGCTTCGAGAACCCGGCGATGACGATCTCCGAGCCGATCCTCGGTTGAGGCGCGAGTGACGCGACGAATCTGGCTCCGGCTGTCGCTCGTCTTGCTCGCCGCTTGTTGCGCGGTGCCGTTCGCGCGGGCTCAAGCCGGACAAGGACCGCCCGCGCCCGCGGCGCAGGGCGCCGCGATCGTGCGCAAGATCGAGGTCGTCGGCGCGAAGCGCTACACGCCGGAGCGCTTGATCGAGGCGCTCGGCCAACGCGTCGGCGAGCCGCTCGATCGGATGACGGTCGATCGAGGGATCAAGACGCTCTGGCAGTCGTTCCGCGTGCGCGCGACGGTCGCGGCGCGCGAGGTCCAAGACGGCGTCGAGCTCAAGCTCGAGGTCGTCGAGCTGCCCGCGGACCTCGAACCGCGCTTCATCGGCAACGACGGGATCGACGACGAGACGCTGATCAAGTGGGCCGGGCTCCAAGAGTCCGAGCAGGTCTACGTCTACCAAGCGACCCGCGTGCGCCAGCGCCTGATCGAAAACTACCGCGCCGAGGGCTTCTACTGGGCCGACGTCGACATCGTGACCCGCGGCGGCGAGTCCGCGGAGCTCGACGCGCCCGCCGACGTGATCTTCGAGATCCGCGAGGGCCCGAAGGTCCGAGTCGACGACGTCGCGTTGCACGGCAATGACTCGATGCCGGACACCGGCTTCGCGTTCTGGAAGGACGGGCTCTCCGCGCTCGCGAAGCGCGAACTCGACGGGCCGCACTTCACGAACTGGAAGGGCGAGCCGTTCGTCCGCGAGGTGCTCGACGCCGACTTGCTCGCGATGCGCAGCGTCTACCGCGACCGTGGATGGCTCGACGCGGTCGTCGAGGCGAAACTCGACTTCAACGCCGAGCGCGACCGCGTCACCGTGCACGTCTGGGTCGACGAGGGCCCGCGTTGGCGCGTCGCGTCGCTCGCGGTGCGCGCGTACGAGTGGGAGGCGCCGGAAGTCGACGGCGGCAAGTTGGTGCCGGTCGAGCTCGTGCTTCCCGAGGACGAGCTGCTCGAGCTCTGCGACGCGCGTGCGGGCAAGGTGTGGCAGGAGCGCGTGCGCTCGCACGACCGCAGCGAGCTGCGCAAGCGCTTCGGTGCGTCCGGTCGCATCGACCACCCGTCGCTGTCGCGCAAGGTGAAGTGGGACTTCCTCGAGCCCGACCTGGTGTTCGACCAAGCGACCAAGACCGTCGCGGTGACGTACCGGATCGTCCAAGGTCTGCCGGTGCGCATCAACGAGATCCGCTTCGCCGGCACGTCGCACACGCGCGATCGGGTGCTGCGGACCGAGCTCTCGGTCTTCCCGGGCGACGTCGCGAGCCTCGAAGAGATCCAGCGGTCGCTGGCGCGCATCCAGGGCACCGGCTTCTTCAGCGACGACATGAATCCGGAGCAGCACCGCGACCCGACGTTCCGGTTCCGCGCGGTGCCGGGCGAGCTCGAGCTCTGGGATCTCGAGTTCATCGTCGAGGAAGGTCGCGTGGTGAACTTCAACATCACCGGCGGCGTCGACTCGAACGAGGGCCTGTTCGGGCTCTTGCAGCTCACGATGCGCAACTTCGACGTGTCGGACACGCCGTCGAAGCCGTGGCGCTTCATCACCGAGACCTACTCGAAGGAAGCGTTCCATGGCGCCGGTCAGCGCCTCTCTCTCGAGCTCTCGCCGGGCACCGTCGTGCAGCGCTACGGCGTGAACTTCTACGAGCCCGACATCTTCAACCTGTACAAGCAGCCCATCGGGCTCGACCTCGACTTCCAGAAGCGCGTCCGCATCTACGACACGCACGACGAGGATCGCTTCGAGGGCGCGATCAAGCTGCGCCGGCGCTTCACGCACGACGTCTCGGTCGGGCTCGGCGTGAAGTACAACCTGGTCGAGGTCAGCGACCTCGACTCCGACGGCGTGCCGCCGTTGCTCGCCGCGCAGGAAGCGCAGGGCGAGCAAGCGTTCCAAGGCTTGGTGATGGACGCGGGTTGGCGCTCGGTCGACAACCTGCTGAATCCGCGCAAGGGCTATTGGCTGCGCGCGAACTCCGAGTGGTACGGCGGCGCGTTCGGCGGCGACGGCGACTTCGTCCAGACCGAGTTTTCCGCGGACGGTTACTTCCCGCTCGGCGATCCGGCGATCGAGGTCGTGCCGGGCTTCCACCTCGGGCTCGACCTCGGCTTCGCGCACTCGTACGGTTCGAGCTCCGAGGTCCCGTACACCGAGCGCTACCACCTCGGCGGCACCAACACGCTGCGTGGCTTCGAGTTCCGCGGCGTCGGGCCGGTCGACTCGATCTCGGGCTTCCCGCTCGGCGGCGAGACGTACGCCGCGGGCACGTTCGAGTATCAGTACCCGCTGTACTCGATCACCCAGCCGGGGACGTACCGTCAGATCGAAACGCTGCGCGCGACGTTCTTCCTCGACTGGGGCGTGCTCGATCCCGATGCGTACAGCCTCGACCTCGGCGAGCTGCGGACCTCGGTCGGCTTCGGCATCGGCCTGGCGTATCCGCTGCCGTTGACGCTGAACTTCGGCTTCCCGGTCGACTCGCAGGACGGCGACGTCAGGCGCACGTTCTCGTTCTCGATCGGTTTGCGTTGAGATCCGCGTAGCGTCGACTGACGGCGAGCTCGCGCTTCGCCGCGTTGCGCCGCGCCGCGTCGCGTAGCGCCACGGTGCGCCACGGTGCGCCGTGCGGCGAGTTTGACAGCCCGGCCGGGTCCCGTTACACCATTCGCGCTCCGGACGCCCTCGCCAGGGGTGTCGCAGGCCGGTTCGCTCCGTAGGACGCCTGAGCCCGAACTTCCGGGCACGCCCCGAGCCTTCGGGCACGCCCCGAACGCTCGGGCACACATCGATGGCCCAACACACTCTTTCCGAGCTCGCACAGGTCGCGGGAGCCCTCTTGCAGGGCGATCCGTCGCGGCAAGTCGACGGCACCGCGGCGCTAGGCGACGCAGGCCCGTCGCACGTCACGTTCTGCGTCGACGCAAAGCATGTCGACGGACTGCTCGCGACGCGCGCAGCCGCCGCGGTCGTGCCGCGCGGCCTCGAGATCGCGCGCCCAGAACTCGTGCGCCCGGACCTCGCGCTGCTCCTCAGCGACGATCCGAACCGAGCGTTCACCAAGCTCTGCGCGCTGTTCGCGACCGAACGACCGCGTCCCGCCGTCGGCGTGCATCCGCGCGCCGTGGTCGCGACGGACGCCGTGCTCGGCGAGGGCGCCGCGATCGGCGAGCTCGCGGTCGTCGGTTCGCGCGCGCGCCTCGGCGCCGGCGTCGTGCTCCACCCGGGCGTCGTGATCGGACCCGACTGCGAGGTCGGCGAGGGGACCGAAATCCACCCGAACACGGTGCTGTACGCCGGCGTGAGGCTCGGCGCGCGCTGCCTCGTGCACGCGGGCGCCGTGCTCGGCGCCGACGGCTTCGGTTTCGAGCCGCCGCGGCGACTCGGCGAGCCGTGGACCAAGATCCCGCAGTCCGGCACCGTCGTCGTCGAGGACGAGGTCGAGATCGGCGCGAACACGACGATCGACCGCGCGCGTTTCGGCATCACGCGGATCGGCCGCGGCACCAAGCTCGACAACCTGATCCACATCGCGCACAACTGCGAGATCGGCGCGGGCTCGATGTTCGCGGCGCAGGTCGGCGTCGCCGGCTCGACTCGCATCGGCCGTTCCGCGATGATCGGCGGTCAGGCCGGCATCGGCGGACACCTGGTGCTCGGCGACGGGCTGCGCATCGGCGGCCAAGCGGGCGTGATCGGCGCGGTCCCCGGCGGCGTCGACCTGTTCGGCACGCCCGCGCGGCCGAAGCGCGAGGCCCTCAAGCATTTCGCGGCGGTCGAGAGGCTGCCGAAGCTCCTCGAACGCATCGCGGAGCTCGAAGCGCGGCTCGCGGCGCTCGAACGCGACCGGACCCCCACGCAGAAGGAACACGGCGCATGACGCGCAACCAACGCACGCTCCGCACCGCGGTCGAGTTCACCGGCGTCGGCCTCCACTCCGGTTCCGAGACCAAGATCCGGGTCTTGCCGGCGCCGCAGGACAACGGCATCGAGTTCGTGCGCACCGACCTCGCCGACGCGCCGCCGATCCCGGCGCGCATCCAGTACCGCGTTCCGGTCGACTTGCGCACGCGGCTCGAGCGCGGCGGCGCTCGCGTGGACACCGTCGAGCACCTGCTCGCCGTCTGCTCGGCGATGGGGATCGACAACCTGACCGTCGAGATGAACGGACAGGAGATGCCGGGCATGGACGGCTCGGCGAAGGAGTTCCTCGAGCTCTTCCAGCGCGCCGGCGTCGTCGAGCAACGCGCGACCGCGAAGGTCTTCCGCCTCGATCAACCGGTCTACGTGCGCGAAGGGAAGGCGACGTTGGTCGCGCTGCCGAGCGAGAACCCGATGCTGACGCTGCAGTACATCGCGTCGTTCGACGAGCCGGGCATCGAAGGCGGCTCGGTCCAGCTCGAGATCGATCAGGACACGTTCGCGCGCGACATCGCTCCAGCGCGGACCTTCTGCCTCGCGTCGCAAGTCGAGAAGCTCCAACAAGCGGGCTTCGGCAAGGGCGCGACGCGCGAGAACACCGTCGTGCTCGGCGACCCGGCGACCGTGATGCGCATGCAGGGCGAGCCCGTGCGGCACAAGATGCTCGACCTGCTCGGCGACCTCTCGCTGCTCGGCGCCGATCTGCACGCGCACATCATCGCGACGCGCTCGGGCCACGCGACCAACGCCGAGCTCGTCCGGCGACTGCTCGACCTGATGCAGCAGGCGGAGACCGGCGGGCTCGTCACGCGCGATTCCGGCCTCGACGTGCGCGAGATCCTGCGGATGCTGCCGCACCGCTATCCGTTCCTGTTGATCGACCGCGTGATCGAAATCGAGGGCTATCAGCGCGCCGTCGCGATCAAGAACGTCTCGATCAACGAGCCGTACTTCCAGGGCCACTTCCCCGATCAGCCGCTGATGCCCGGCGTCTTGCAGCTCGAGGCGATGGCGCAGCTCGCCGGCGTGCTCCTGCTGCGCAAGCTCGAGAACACCGGCAAGCTCGCGGTGCTCTGGGCGATCGACAAGGTCAAGCTGCGCGGCGCGGTCGTTCCGGGCGATCAGCTGCGCCTAGAGGTCGAAACGGTGCGTCTGAAAGGCTCGACGGGTCAAGTCCGCGGCGTCGGCACCGTCGCCGGCCGCGTGGTGTGCGAAGCGCAGCTCATGTTCACTCTGATCGACGCCTGACGCGTCGAACACGGATCGGAATCCACCATGGCGAGTCACATCCATCCCTCGGCGGTGCTCGAGCCGGGCGCAGAGCTCGGGCTCGACGTCGAGATCGGCCCGTACTGCTTCGTCGGGGCCAACGTGAAGATCGGCGACCGCACGCGGCTCGGCCCGCACGTCGTCGTCGACGGCGTCACGCGCATCGGCGCGGAGAACCTGATCGTCGGCCAGGCGAACCTCGGCGGCCCGCCGCAGGACCTTTCGTACAAGGGCCAGCCGACGCGCCTCGAGATCGGCGACCGCAACACGATCCGCGAGTTCGTGACGATCAATCGCGGCACGATCAAGGGCGGCGGCATCACGCGGATCGGCAACGACTGCTTGCTGATGGCGTGCTGTCACGTCGCGCACGACTGCGACGTGCAGGACAAGGTGATCCTCGCGAACTGCGCGTTGCTCGCCGGTCACGTCTTCGTCGGGACGGGCGCGAACGTCTCCGGCGCGTGCGCAGCGCACCACTTCGTCACGATCGGCGCGTACGCTTACATCGGTGGGATGACGCGCATCAACCAGGACGTGCCGCCGTTCATGGTGTACGAAGGCCATCAAGCTCGCGTCCGCAACGTCAACCAAGTCGGTCTCGAGCGCGCGGGCTTCTCTCGCGACGACATCGAGGCTCTGAAGCACGCGTTTCGGGTCATCTATCGCTCGGGCGAGCCCCGCAGCCGCACGTTGGAGCAGGTGCGCGCCGACGCGGCGACGCGGCCGATCGTCCTCGAGCTCGTCGAGGCGCTGGAGCACACCGAAGCGGGCCGCAAGGGCCGGCACCGCGAGAGTCTGCGCGAGACGTTCGCGAAGCTCGGCGCGGAGCGCATCCTCGGCGAGGTGAAGGTCTGATGGCCACCGCACGTCCGCGCGAGCGTCTACGGGTCGCGGTGATCGGTTGCGGTCACCTCGGGAAGTTCCACGCCCGCATCTACAAGGACAATCCGCGCGCCGAGCTCGTCGGGCTCGTCGACACCGACTCGAATCGTGTCGGCGCACTCGCGAAAGAGCTCGGCGTGCCGGCGTTCTCGACCGCCGCGGAGCTGCCGCGCGACGTCGACGCCGTCTCGATCGCGGTGCCGACGATCCACCACGCGTCGGTCGCGGTGCCGCTGCTCTCGCGCGGGCTCGCGTGCCTCGTCGAGAAGCCGATCGCGGCGACGCCGGACGAAGGCGCGCGGATGCTCGCCGCGGCGAAGCAGGGCGACGCCGTGCTCGCGATCGGGCACGTCGAGCGCTTCCAACCGGGCCTGCGCAAGATCGCGGCGCTCGGCATGAAGCCGCGCTTCATCGAATGCCACCGCCTCGCGCCGTTCTCGTTCCGCTCGATGGACATCGGCGTCGTCCACGACCTGATGATCCACGACCTCGATCTGATCCTGCACCTCGTGCCGAGCGCGGTGGAGAGCTTCGACGCCGCCGGCGGCGCGATCCTGACCGAGCGCGAGGACCTCGCGTCGGTGCGCCTCGTGTTCCAGGACGGCGCGCGCGCGAACGTCACCGCGAGCCGCGTGTCGCTCGCGCCGATGCGCCGCTTCCGGATGTTCTCGAGCGAGAGCTACGTCAGCCTCGACTTCACGAAGAACTACGGTCTGATGGTCAAGAAGGGCCCGCGGTTCGACGCCGGTCGGGCGGAGCTCAAGCACCTCGATCCCGCGGTGCTCGCGGAGCGCCCCGACCGGGTCAAGAGCGACATGATCGAGGTCCAGGAGCTCGAACTCGGCGACTCCGAGCGCCCGTTGCAGGCCGAACTCGACTCGTTCCTGCGCTGCGTGCAGACCGGCGAGACGCCGGAGGTTTCGGGGGCCGACGGACTCGCGGCGCTGACGCTCGCCGAGCGCATCTCGACCGCGATTCGCTCGCAGGCGTGGTGAGCTCCGCCGCCGCGGCCTTCGGGACCGCGTCGGTGCCGTAGCGCTCGGCGCCGTGCCGTGGAGCTGCGCGGACCTGGCGCGCGGCGCAGAGCCCGAGCGCTGCGCGGTGCCCGAGCGCTGCGCCGAGCTAGAGCGCCGCGCGGTGCCCGAGCGCTGCGCGATGCGCCGGACGCGAAAGCTCCCGCGGCGCTTGGTAGAACATCGGGACGATGTCCCACGCCGTTCCGCCGACCCAGCGCTTCGCGCCCCTCTCCGAGACGATCACTTCCGCTCCGTCGAAGGCCGAGCTCGAGATCCTCGCGTTCTGGGAGCGCGAGAAGACGTTCGAGCGACTCCAGGAGTCGCGCCGCGGCAAGCCCGCGTTCGTCTTTTGGGAAGGGCCGCCGACCGCGAACGGCCGTCCGGGCATCCACCACGTGCTCGCGCGGACGTTGAAAGACACGGTCTGTCGCTTCCAGACGATGTTGGGCCACCGCGTCGAGCGCAAGGCGGGTTGGGACACCCACGGGTTGCCGGTCGAGCTCGAGGTCGAGAAGTCGCTCGGCATCAGCGGCAAGCCGCAGATCGAGAAGTACGGCGTCGCCGCGTTCAACCAGAAGTGCCGCGAGTCGGTCTGGAAGTACCGCGAGGAGTGGGAGAAGCTCTCCGCGCGCATCGGCTACTGGCTCGACTACGCGGATCCCTACGTCACGTACGAAGCGAACTACGTCGAGTCGGTGTGGTACCTGCTCGCGCGTTTCCACCGCGCCGGGCTGATCTACCGCGGCAAGCGCGTGTTGCCGTATTGCGGCCGCTGCGGGACCGGATTGTCGTCGCACGAGCTCGGTCAGCCCGGGGTGTATCGCGACGTGATGGATCCCAGCGTGATCGTGCGTTGTCGTGGATGGATCCGTCCCCAGGCGTCCTCGGTCGATCAGCCGTCCTCGGACGCGATTGCAGTCGACTTCCTGGTTTGGACGACGACACCTTGGACTTTGCCTTCGAACGTTGCGATCGCAGTCCATCCGGATCGCCAATACGTCGCTGCTCGGCAGCTGAAGCACTCCCCGACGCAAACGGCGACGTGGTGTGAAGACGACCGTCTCGTTTGTCTCGTGAAGGAACGGGCTTCGGCCGTGTTGGGAGTCGAAGGAGAGCACTTCGAGATCGTGCATTCCTTCGTGGGACGGCAGCTCGTTGAATCCGTCTACGACCGGCTGTTCGACGTCGACGGCGCCGAGATCGAGCCCGGAGCGTGGCAGCCCAGCGGGCACACGGCGGCCGAGCCAGCACGGCAGGTGGTTGCCGCCGAATACGTAACGGTCGACGACGGCACGGGGATTGTCCACCAGGCGCCTGCCTACGGAGCGGACGACTGGGCTACCGCGCAACGGCACAAGCTCTTCGTTCTCCAAGCAGTCGGCGCGGAAGGCAAGTTCGTCGTCGACGTCGGCCCGGTGAAGGCGGGGACGTTCTTCAAGGACGCCGACGACGCGCTGATGGACGACCTCAAGGCGCGCGGGCTCGTGTTCAAGAAATCGCGCGAGAGCCACAGCTATCCGCACTGCTGGCGCTGCAACACCGCGCTCTTCTACTTCGCCTCGCCCGCCTGGTACATCCGCACGACCGCGCTCAAGGAACGCATGGTCGCGTTCAACAAGCGCATCCGTTGGGTGCCCGAGGACGTCGGCACGGGCCGATTCGGCGAGTGGCTCGAGAACAACGTCGACTGGAACATCTCGCGCGATCGCTATTGGGGCACTCCGCTGCCGTTCTGGATCTGCGACGGTTGCGATCACGAGACCGCGATCGAGAGCGTCGACGAGCTCGCGCGCCTCGCCGGCGCGTTGCCGAAGGACTTCGACCTCCACAAGCCCGCGGTCGACGCGCCGCGGATTCCGTGCGCGAAGTGCTGCGGTTCGATGCGGCGCACGGCGCCGGTGCTCGACTGCTGGTTCGACTCGGGCGCGATGCCGTTCGCGCAGTACCACTGGCCGTTCGGCACGAGCCGCGCGACCGTCGCCGATCAATTCCCGGCGAGCTTCATCTGCGAGGGCCTCGATCAGACGCGCGGGTGGTTCTACACGCTCCACGCGATCGGCGCGTTCGTGACGACGCTCCCCGACGCCGGGCTCGCCGATGCGCCGGCGTACGGAACGTGCCTGGTCAACGGGCTCGTGCTCGACAAGGACGGCGTGAAGATGTCGAAGCGGCTCGGCAACGTCGTCGACCCGTGGAAGGTGATCGAGGAGCACGGCACCGATGCCGTCCGTTGGTACCTGATCTCCTCGGCGGCGCCGTGGCTTCCGAAGAAGTTCGACCCCGAGGGGCTCGCCGAGACCCGCGGCCGGTTCTTCCGGGCGCTCGTCAACTCGTACCAGTTCTTCCGTGAGTACGCGCGCATCGATGCGTTCGATCCCGCGGCTTCGGAGATCCCGCCGGTGGCTGCGAGGCCGGAGATCGACCGCTGGTTGGTCTCTCGCACGCAAAGCGTCTGCACCGACGTGCGAGCGGCGATGGAGCGCTACGACCTGACTGCCGCGACGCGCGCGATCGAGTCGTTCGTCGTCGACGAGCTCTCGAATTGGTACATCCGGCGCAATCGGCGGCGATTCTGGAAGGGCGAGAGCGGCGCGGACAAGCTCGCCGCCTACGCGACGTTGCACGACGCGCTGACCAAGACGGCGCTCGTGCTCGCGCCGTTCGCGCCGTTCCTGTCCGAGATGCTCTGGCAGCGCCTTGCGCCGGGGCTCGGGTCGGTGCACGTGCAGCTCTTCCCGACGCCGCGCGCGGAGTTCGTCGACCGCGATCTCGAAGGCGGCATGCGTCTGGTCGAGCGGTTGGTCGTCATGGGGCGCGCGCTGCGAGAGAAGGCCGGCATGCGCACGCGGCAGCCGTTGCGCGCGATCCACGTGCGAGCCTCCGACTCCGAAGCGCTGCGCTTGCTCGCGACTCCGTTCGCGGCGGCGCAGGTGCTCGACGAACTCAACATCAAACAGGTTGGGAGTCTCGCGGCGGACGACGGCAAGCTGGTGAAGCTCGTCGGCAAGGCGAACTTCAAGGTGCTCGGCAAGAAGATCGGCGCCCGGATGAAGGCGGCTGCGGCCGCGATCGGCGGACTGGACGCCGCGGCGCTGTCGACGTTGCGCTCAGGGGGGCATGTTTCGGTCGAGGTCGAGGGTGCGCCGCTCGAGCTCGTCCCCGAGGACGTCCTCGTGAGCGTCGAGAGCCGTGCCGACTTCGCGGTCGAGACCGACGGGCACTTCGTGGTGTGGCTCGACACCGCACTCGATCGCGAGCTCGTCCGCGAAGGACTCGCGCGCGAAGCCGTCAATCGGATCAACGGTCTGCGCAAGGAACGCGAACTCGAGGTCGAGGACCGCATCCGCCTGACGCTCTACAGCGCCGACGCGGACGTGCGCGCGGCGGTGGGGGAGGCGCGGCGGGAGGGCGGCTTCCGCGAGTTGGTTGCCGCCGAGACGCTCGCGACCGGACTCGCTCTCGCCGACAGCGAGCCGGCCGGCGCCGAGGTGGCGAGCTGGGACCTCGGCGAGGGGCGCACGCTCGTCGCGCGCCTCGAACGCGCGGGCTAGCGGCCGGTTGAAGGAGTCACCGACTCGGCTGCGCGCGCTCCGGCGGACCTTGGTCGAGCTCCGAACATCGTGCTCGGCGGTCCTACGTGTCGCGCCCGCTGCGAAGGTTCCAAGGGATCCTTCGCCACGAACGCTTCGCGCTCCGTCGCGGGGCCCCTCGCCGCGGTTCTGTCGCGCTCCTCGTCTCGCCTTGGTGCTCTGCGCCTCGCTACCGCACGTCTTTCAACGGGCCGCCAGAACCCGCGAGCGCCGACGCTTCGAGGTCGACCAGACGCTCGGAAGCGTCTGCGCGCGCTCACGAGATTCCACCGGGCCCATCGCGAGCCCGCGCGCGTGCGCGGCTTCTCCAACGGAAGCTCCAGGCGTCGCCGTTGGAAGACGTCGCGGTGTCGGCGTGCTCGGCGATCTCGAACGGGCGAACTCGGCGTGCGCTCGCGCCCAAGTCGCTTGGTCCGAGCGTGCGCCGCGTGAACCCCCGAGTCGCGGTTGCAGCGCTGCAACCACCGGACGAAAGCGCGCGACCTACGCTCTCGGCGCGTTGTGGTCGCGGACCGGTGGTGTTAGCTTCCGAACCTCGGGGGCAACCCTGGTGGCGCAGGTGTACCGGCGTCCATCCTCCGGAGCCTAACACGCAGTCTTCGGGCCCATTCTTCACGGCACTCGTTGCCTAGTCGGGCCCACCTGGACCCATCGGGTTCCGGGATTCACGCGGCACGGCGTCGCTGGGGCCCCCCGCTCTCCTCCTTCCGCTCGTGCGTCGCACGCGGAGGATCTCGCCGCGGTCGTTCGCCGCTCGCCGTCGCGGCCTGTCGAACAGAGCGCGGCCGCGCGGTCGGATTGCCACATTGCTGCGGTCCGGCTCGCGGGCCACCGGTATGATCCGCGCCGTTCCGCTGGGAAGTCTCTGGGTCCGAATCGAGCAACAAAAGAGCGAGGGGCAGATGCGCACGTCGGCGCGGCTTCGTTGGGGCGCGTACTTGTGGGTGTTGGCAGCGGCGGCGGCGTGCAGCCGCGACGGCGAGGTCGACGCATCGGAGGGGCCGGCGGGCTTCGTGGCGATGGACGACGCCGGGGCCCCGGCGGCAGCGCCAGCTCCGACGAACGAGAGCGCGATTGCCGCGCCCGTCGCGGCTCCGCCGATCCAGGCAAAGGTGCGCGCCGCGGGCACCGAGGAAGTGGCTCTCGCCGCTGCGCTGTTGCACCTCGGACCTGCCGATCTCAAGAGCTGGTTGGCGCGCGACGGCGCAGCCTATTCGGCCGATAGGCGCAACCTGGCGTTGGCGCTCTCGCTCAGCGCGCAAGGCTCGATCGCGGAGGCGAAACAGGTCGCGGAAGACGTCGACGATGACGAGCTCTCGGATGGAGAGCAGGCGTTGCTCCAAGCCGCGCTCGCCGGACCGGGCCGCCGAGCCGCACAGGCGAGCTACGGCGCGGACCAGCCCCTCGCGCTCGCCATGGACATGTTGCTGCGCGAGCGCGACGCGCGTGTCGCGTTGAACGCGAACGACGCCGTCGGGGCCGCTCGCGTCTTCTCCTCGCTGATGCGCGACGAACTCGCTGCGCCGTGGGAAGGGGATCCGGCGACGCTGGCACGTTGGAATCAACCGCTCTCCCAAGCGCAGCGCAGCCATCGCTGGAACGCGCGTGGCAAGTGGCCGTCGATCGAGGTCAAGGTGCAGAAGGGCGACAGCCTGACCCTGCTGCGCAAGCGCGTGATCGGTGAGCACAAGGGGCTTCAGATCTGCACGGGGCTGATCGCGCGCGCGAACCAGCTCAAGGACGAAAACGCGCTGCGTCCTGGCGATGTGCTGCGTGTGCCGACGGACCGCGTCAGCGTCGTCGTCGATGTCTCGTCGCGTTGGATGCTGTATCTGCACGGCGACGAGGTTGCCGCCGCATTCGAGATCGGCGTCGGCCGCGACGGTCACGACACGCCGATCGGAGCCTACACCGTTGGCCCGAAGCAAAAGGACCCGATGTGGTTCCCGAAGGGCGGCAAGCCCATTCCGTTCGGCGACCCCGAGAACCCGCTCGGAACGCGCTGGATCCCTTGGATGCTCGACGGAGTGAAGACCGACGTCGGATTCCACGGCACGAACGCGGAAGCCGGCGTCGGGGGCCGCGTCAGCCAGGGCTGCGTGCGGCTGCGCAACGTCGACGCCGAGCTCCTTTTCGACATCCTCCCCGAGGGTTCGGAGATCCGCGTCCAGCCGTAGCTCGGGCGACCAAGCTCGCCCGGATGCGTCGCAAGCGCCCGCTGTCACCCAGGTGATCGCGGGCGCTTGCGTTTGAGCCGTACAAGCCTCGGGCCGTGGAACCGCGCTGCTGGTGGTCTGGCACGAAACGTGGACCGAGCCGAGCGCTCCGGGCGCAAGGGACCGCGACGTCTCCCAGCGACGCGCGGGACCGGAACGCGGCCGCCACGGCAGCCCAGCTCTGCGGATGGCCGCCGCTTGCGAAGCCCGAACGCCGCGGGAACGCTCCGTTACCCCTCCAGGTCTGAGCGACAGGCGTCGGCACCACCTTCCGCCCGAGGCGGGATGGTCGCCACGGAACGGAATCGAGCCCAATCCTCGGGCGGGGCCCCGCCCCCGCCCCACGAAACCCAGCGGACCCCTGCACGACGCACCCCCCTCACGAGCTCAGATCCGGGCCAAATCCGCCAGAAGCGTACCGAGATGCGATCTGCTTCCGATCATAACCAACAGTCCAGCCGCGAGTTACGCGCGCGCTGACAGGAACAGCGAGTTTTCTTGGGAGAGCGTTGACACTCGTCCTGCAGGCCCTATCCTCTGCGACCCCTGGTGAACGACGGATCGACGTCCGGTGCGCATCAAAACGGCCTTCGGGGCCCGGGGACAACGAAACAACCGAGGTCGACGCTAGTCGACGACCTTGGTGCTCTTTGAAAACAAGGGTGGCCCTTGAAACCGTGCGAGCGGAGTTCGCGCGCGCCCAAGGCGCGTAGCGACTCAAATTTTTTCCAACGAACCAGACAAACTCAAGTGAAGGGTTTGATCCTGGCTCAGAACGAACGTTAGCGGTGTGGATTAGGCATGCAAGTCGTGCGTGAAAGGCGCAAGCCGAGTAAAGCGGCGAAAGGGTGAGTAACACGTAACCAATCTGCCCCTGAGACTGGGATAACCTGCTGAAAGGCGGGCTAATACCAGATGGCCCTGCGTCGAGGCATCTCGATGCGGGTAAATGGCGTAAGCTGCTCGGGGAGGAGGTTGCGGCCTATCAGCTAGTTGGCGGGGTAATGGCCCACCAAGGCTATGACGGGTACCCGGTCTGAGAGGATGGTCGGGCACACTGGGACTGAGACACTGCCCAGACTCCTACGGGAGGCTGCAGTCGAGGATCTTCCGCAATGGGCGAAAGCCTGACGGAGCGACACC
>JACRIN010000068.1 GCA_016220085.1 Planctomycetota bacterium | reverse complement strand
CGCTGCGCGCGGAAAGCGGCGAGACGTTCGAGGAGGAGCTCTCCGCCGCCGCGCTCGCGCGCCGCGCCGGGCCCGGCGGTTTCGTCGAGTCGCGGCGCGCCGCCGGCGACCCCGCGGCGCTCGAGGTGTCGCGCCGATTCCTCCACGCGCTCGCCGAGTTCCTCGCGCTGCGGGTCGAGTGTCTCGCGCATTCGCCGCTCGGCGCGCTCGCGTTCGAGCGCGTCGTGCTCGGCCAGCGCTTCGCCGACCTCCTCGACGCGGAGCGACTCTTCGCGCTGCGGCTCGCGCTCCGAGCCCGGCTCGGCGAGCGCACGCCCGCAATCGTCGTCTCGCACCTCCGCGGCTCGGCGGCGGTCGGCGCGCACGTGCTCGAGGAAACCCTGCGCTCGTGAGCGCGCTCGACTGGGTCGTGATCGCGGTCTACGCGGCGTTCATCGTCGCGCTCGGGCTCTTCGCCGGCCGAGGGCAGAAGAGCGCGGAAGGTCACCTGCGCGCCGAACGCTCGCTGCCCGCGTGGGCGGTGATTTTTTCGATCCTCGCGACCGAGATCTCCGCCGCGACCTACATCGGCGTGCCGGAGAAAGGCTTCGTCGGCGACTGGACGTACCTGCAGACGACGCTCGGCTACTTGGTCGGGAAGCTGGTCCTGGCGACCTTCTTCGTCGGACTCTACTGGCGGCTGAACCTGACTTCGGTCTACGGGTTCCTCGGCCGTCGCATCGGGCCACGCACCCAGCACGCCGCCGCGTGGGGGTTCCTCGGCGGGCGGCTGATCGCTTCCGGCGTGAGGCTCTACATCGCCGCGCTCGCGCTCCAGGTCGCAGCCGGCGTCAGCCTCGAGTTCTCGATGGCGTCGATGGCGTTGCTCTCGACCGCGTACACGTTCCTCGGCGGCCTGAAGGCGGTGGTGTGGACCGACGTCGCGCAGGGCTCGATCTTCGTGCTCGGCGCGGCGACCGCGCTCGTGTTCGGGCTCGCGGCGATCGACGTGCCGCTCGCCGAGCTCGCGCGCGAAGCCTTCGACACCGGCAAGTTTCGCGCGCTGACGCTCGAGGACGGCGGACAGAGCTGGCTCGTCACGCAGAAGCCCTGGCCGGTCGCCGCGCTCTTCGGTGCGACCCTGGTGCTCGCGTCGCACGGCACCGACCAGGAGAACGTCCAGCACATCCTGAACACCAAGAGCGCGAAGAGCTCGACGTGGAGCATCGCGCTTTCCGCGCTCTTCGCGTTCCCGGTGGTCGCCGTGTTCCTCGCCGTCGGCACGATGCTCTGGCTGTATCACCGGCACGTGCCGTACAGCGGGTACTCGACCGACGCGACCAACCAGATCTTCCCGAACTTCATCGTCCACGCGATGCCGGCGGGGTTGCGAGGGCTGGTGTTCGCCGGGCTGTTCGCGGCCGCGATCTCGAGCCTCGGCGCGACGCTCAACGCCACCGCGACGATCTGGATCTCCGACATCGCGCCGCCGAAGCCGGGCGAGACGTCGTCGCTCGGTCGGGTGCGCCGATTGACGTGCGTGTTCGGCACGTTGCTGCTCGGCGTCGGCGCGTTCTTCGCGTGGCGCCAGCGCGGAGACTCGAAGGAGCTGATCGACCTCGCGCTCTCCGCGATGACGATCCTCTACGGCGGCATCCTCGGCACGTTCCTGGTCGCGTTGCTCTTCACGCGCCGCGGTAGCGACGCTTCGACCGTCGCGGGACTCGCGTGCGGCATCGCGGTGGGCGCGGTCGGCTTCTTCCAGAAGCCGCTCTTCGGGTGGGAGAGCGCCAAGCTCGATTGGGCGTACACGATCCCGCTCGCGGCGGCGGTGACGATGGCGGTTGCGGCGTGCGGCAGGCGGACGTCGCCTCTCACCGCTGCCTCGGAAGAACCCTGAAGCGACCACGGTGGAGGGGCTCGCACCGCGCGAGGCCGGCCCAGCGACACGAGGCAGCCTTCGCGGACGTCAGCGCAGGTCGCGCTCGGCGGCGAAGAGCTCGTCGAAGCGTTGGCGGCGCCGGATCACGTACGAATGCCCGCCGTCGACCAAGACCTCGGCGGCGAGCGGTTGCGAGTTGTAGTTGCTCGCCATGCTCGCGCCGTACGCGCCGACGTCGTGGATCGCGAGCAGGTCGCCCGGTGAGAGCGGGGGGAGCTCGATCGGCTCGAGCGTTCCGCCGGGGCCTTGCGTGAACACGTCGGAGCTCTCGCACAGCGGCCCCGCGACCAGCACCGGCCGCTCGCCGCCGCGCTTTCCGAGCGCGCGGATCTCGTGGTACGAGCCGTACATCGTCGGTCGGATCAGGTTGTGGAAGCCCGCGTCGACCATCACGAACTCGCGCTCGCCTTGGCGTTTCGTCGCGCGCACCTCGGTGACCAGCACACCGGATTCCGCGACCAACCAGCGGCCGGGCTCGAGCTCGAGCTCCACCGGACGGCGCGTGTACGCCTCGATCGCTCGCGCGTGCTCGCGCCACGCGCGCACGTAGCGCTCGATCGGGAACGCTTCGTCGCTCTCGCGGTAACGCACCGGCAGGCCGCCGCCGGCGGAGAGCGTGCGCAGCGTGTCGCCGACCTGTCGTGCCGACGCGACCAGGAACTCACCCGCGCCGACCAAACGCTCGAACGACGCGCCGGAGCCGACGTGCACGTGCAGCCCGACGACGACCAGGCCCACGGCGCGCGCGTCGTCGAGGGCAGCGGCGAGTTCGTCGTGCCAGATGCCGTGCTTCGAGTCGCTGCCGCCGGTGGTGACCTTGTGGTGGTGTCCGTGGCCGAAGCCCGGGTTGACGCGCAGCGTGACCTCCGCGCCCGGTTGCACGGCGGCGAATTGCGCGAGCATGTCGCGCGAGCCGACGTTGACGTGGATCGGCAAGCGCGCGAGGCGTTCGAGCACCGCGCGGTCGAACAGGTCGGCGGTGAAGACGATGCGCTCGGGAGGGAATCCGGCGGCGAGCGCGCGCTCGATCTCGCCCGCGCTGACCGCGTCGATCGACGCGCCGAGGTTGCGCAGCAGCGCGAGCAAGGTCAGGTTCGGATTCGCCTTCTGCGCGTAGCGCACGACGTCGAAGCCCGACACCGCGGCGAAGCGCGCGCGGATCGTCGGCGCGTCGTACACGTAGAGCGGCGTGCCGTGCTCGCGCGCGAGCGCCGCGAGCCGCGCGTCGTCGAGGCCGGCGGGTCTCAACGCGAGCTCCCCAGCGTCGCGCGGAGCGCGGCGAGCAGCCGATCGACGTCCGCGTCCTCGTGCGCGGCGTTGAGCGTCAAGCGCAGCGCGCCCTGCGGCCCGTCGCCGAGGTAGCGGACGTTCGGCACGGCGACGCCGTGTTCGAGCAGCGCGGCGCGGACCGCGGCGGTGCGCTCCGGCGTCGCGAACGCGAGCGCGATCACGGGGAACGGATCGGACCCGAGCTCGAAGCCGAGTTCGTGGACGGTCGCGCGCACGCGCTCGGCGTGGCGGAAGAGTTTCTCGCGCAACGCGTCTCCGTCCGCGACCAGACGCAACGCGCGCCGCGCTACCGCGGCGAGGGCCGGCGAGAGCGCGGTCGAGCCGACGAACGCCGGTTGCTCTCGCGCCGCGTCGAGTAGGCGCCGCGAGCCCGCGACGAAGCCGCCGACGGCTCCGCAGGCCTTCGAGAAGGAGCCGGTGAGCACCAGGCGTTCGCGCGGGAGCTCACTCGCGGCGCCGCGACCGTGCGTCCCGAGCACGCCGAGCGAATGGGCTTCGTCGACGAGCAGCACGCCGTCCGCCGCGAGCCGGCTCTCGAGCTCGCCGAGCGGAGCGACGCGGTTCGGCATCGGATCGACGCCGTCGACGGCGACGAGCTTCGCGCCGATCGGCACGTCGGTGGAGTCCACGAACGTCGCGACGCGCCCGACACGCGCTGCGAGCGCGTCGGCGAGGCTCGCATGCGCGCGAGCGTGCGCCCACGCGCTCGCGTGCCGCAGCGCGAGCGCCGAGCACGCGATGTCGTTCGCGAGCGAGCCGCACGACACCACCAACGCCGCTTCGACGCCGAGGAAGTGCGCGAGCTCGAGCTCGAGCGCCTCGTGCTCCTCGCACGTACCGCTGGTCGCGCGCGACGCGGCGAGCGAGATGCCGTAGCGCTCGGCGGCGTCGACGAATGCGCGGCGGAGCTCGGGCTCGTGCGCGAGCGCCAAGTAGTCGGAGCCGCCGAACGCCAACGTTTCGCGGCCGTCGCGACGTTCCCGTCGCGCGCTCCTCGCTTCCAGCGTCACGGCGTCAATGGCGTCGGAAGTGCACGACCGGCAAGTCGACCATCGTGTGCAGACCGGGGGGCGCCGCGCGGATCGACTCGAGGGCGTTGACCACGATCGATGTCGCGGCGACATCGCCTTGAACACCGCCGGGGATCGCGAATTCGAACGACGGCTCGCCTTCGAGCCGCACGCAGTCGACCGGCCCGAGAATGCCGAGCGCGGCGAGGAATTCGAGGCGCACGACGCTCTTCCCGCCTTGGAAAGCCTCGCCGACCTGGCGCATGCCCGCCGTCGTGCCGGGCGCGATCGTTCCAAGGCCGGACGGGAGTTCCCGTTCGGCGAGCACGGGCTCGATCGTCTCGCTCCAACGCTCGACCTCGAGGCCGAGGTAGTGCGCGACGAGCTCGGCGGACTCTCGCAAGCCGACGTGGCGCAGCGAGCCGTCGGCGACGCGCGACTCGAAGTCCGCGTGCCCGAGCCCGACGCCGATCTTGCGCTGGAACGTGATTCGCCGCCCGGTCGCGTCTTGGCGACGCAGCACCTCGACGCGGTCTATGCGGCGCGAGAGCACCGACGCGAACACCGGCAGCGCGTCCATCAGGAAGCCCGGATTGACGCCGGTGCCAAGCAGGCGACCGCCGTGGCGCTTCGCGAGCGAATCGAGATCCTCCGCCAACGCGCGCTGCGTCGCCCACGGGTAGATGAGCTCCTCGCACGTCGACACCACCGGCAAGCCGTGCGCGAGCAGCGTGCGGAAGACGTCGGCGCAGCGTGCGAGGCTCGCGCTCGTCGTCACGATCGCGACGTCGATCGACGACCAGTCGTGCAGGGCCTCGAGCGTCGTCTCGATCCGCAGGTGCGGATCGGCGTCCTCGACGAGCTCGGAGAGCAAGCGTCCGCCGATCGCCGGGCCGAGGTCGACCGCGGCGACGGTGCGCAGGCCGCTGCGACCGAGCAGTTCTTTCTCGATGCGCTGGCCGGTGGGCCCGATGCCGACGTGCAGGATTCGCAACATCCGACTTCTTTCGGTTCGCGGAGTATAGGGACGTGAACTTCAGCGCGCGAACCGAGGTCGGGTCCCGGCCGTCCGGTGAAGAGAGTCACCTGATTCGGCCTCGCGCGCTTCGGCGAAATTTCGTCGTGCTTGGAGCCTCGCGGTCGGCGGCCACTCGGGCCGTTCTCCGCCGCGACGGCTTCGCGGGCGCCGCCGCGAAGAACGCGTCGCGTTCCATCGCGGAGGCCCTTGCCGCTGCTCTTTCGTACTCCTCGTCTCGCCTTCGCGCGCTGTGCCCCGCCGCGGTGCTTTTCTCACCGGGCTCTTGGTGCGAGCGCGCGAGCTTGCTGGATTCCGTTCGTTGCAGCTCGTGTAGGGCGGGCCTACGCTCGAAATCATGGCGACGAGCGACGGAAACGGCGTGAAGGTGGGACTGCGAGGCGAGTGCGTCGTGCTCTTCGCGTTCGACGTCGGGCCGTCGGTCGACCTCGCGCGGGCCGAGCAGCTCTTCGTCGGCTTCGAGCGCCTCGATCGACTGGTGGTGCGCGGCGCGGCGTCGACCGAGATCCAGGCGGTGCCGCGGCCTTTGCGTTTGCGTCGCCGCGGGGAGAGCGTTCGCCTCGGCGCGCGCGAGGCCGCGTTCGACCTCGACGTGTGGCTCTACGACTTCGGCGGGCTGTCGATCGCGTACACGCTGCGCCACGAGGGCGAGCTCGCGACGTGGATCGCGCTTTCGATCGAGCTCCAGGCGAGCCGCGAGCTCGTCGACGACGCGCGGCTGCGCATCGCGGCGCTGCTGCAGTCGATCTCCTCGGCGATCGCGAAGCCGGACCTCTCCGCGACGCTCGAGGACTACCTGATCTACCGCTTCGATCCGCCGAGCGAGCGCGGCGGCGCCGAGCGTTGGTGCGACGCGCACGCCGCCGATCTCGCGCGGCTGTTGCGCGCCGAGCGCCAGGAGCTGTCGCAACAGGAAGTCGCCGACGCGCTCGGCAGCCGCGTCGCCTTCGGCACGACCGACCTCGCGATCGTCGACTGGAATGCCGCGGTGCTCTTCGACACCGAGCCCGACGAGGTGGTCGCGGTGCTCGAGTTCGCGAACTTGCAGCTCTGCGAGCTGCGCTTCCTCGACCGTCAGCTCGACCAAGCGCTCGACGACGCGTACGACTCGTTGGTCGACCGCGTGTGGCGCGGCGTGCACCTGCCTGGCGCGTTCGATCGCGAACTCTCGCGCGTGTCGCGCCACCAGGTCGACGCCGCGGTGCTGTACGAGCGCGTCACCAACGCGCTCAAGCTCTACAACGACCAGTACCTAGCGCGCGTGTATCGCCAAGCGTCCGCGCGGCTGCGCCTCTCCGAATGGAGCGCGAACATCCTGCGCAAGCTGGAGACGCTCGACGGCGTCTACCAGAAGATCCAGGACCGCGCGGAGTCGCGCCGCATGGAAGCGCTCGAGTGGATCATCATCGTCTTGATCGCGATCTCGATGATCCTGCCGTTCGTGCCGGGCTACGGCGGAGGGCACTGAGCGGCGAGCCGGGCGCCTGCGCGCGGCCGGCGAGCCCGTGCCACCGGCTTCGCGACCCCGGAACTTCGCGACAGCGACGCTTCGCGACACCGGGGCGATGCAGGACCCGGGCGATGTGACACCCGGGCGATGCGCCACCCGACGCGCGTTCCGCCGAATCTCGGACGCGCGCCGGTGTCCGCGTTCACTTCTTCGGCGGCTCGTCGGTGCCGATCTCCTCGAGGTCCTCGTCGGTGAAGAGGAACCACGAGTTGTCCGGGTCGATGTCGCGCGCGAGCCTACGCAGCCGGCTCGCTTCCTTCTTGTCGCCGCGCACCAGCAGCGAACGGCCCATCGCGGCGTAGCACTCCGCGTTCAAGGGATCGATCGCGAGCGCCTTCTTCCAGAGCTCGATCGCTTCCTCGTGCTCGCCGCCGCGCGCGAGCAGCTCGGCGTAGCCATGGAGGGTCAGCGGATTGGTCGAGCCGCGTTCGATCGCCTCCTTGTAGAGACGTTTCGCCTTGATCGGCTGCGAGTTGCCGGACGCCTGACGCGCGGCGGTCTCGAGGCCGCGGTACGACTCGACTTGCAGCTTCTTGTCGACGAATACGTGCCACTCCTTCTCGAGCGCGGTGACCGCGGCCGCGTCCTTCAGGCCGAGTTCGGCCTTGAACACCTTCCAGACTTCGGCGCCGGTCACGGTCTTCAGGTTGTCGACGCCCAGCACCTCGCGCTGGATGCCTTTGCCGCTCGGCAGCGTCGCGACGAACTTCTGGAACTTCTTCTGGTAGCGCGCGTCCTTCATCAGGAAGTACACGAGCGACCAACCCCAGTTGTAGTGTTCGTACATGCGATCCGTGGAGACCAACTGCTCCAGCCCGATCCACTCGCCGCGCTGGAGATCGAGCTTGAGCTCGCACAGCCGTCCTTCGAGCAAGAGTCCGGTCGACAGCTTCTTCTTCACCGGATCCCAGTGACTCGCGCCGTAGTACTCCGCGAGCGACTCGCCCGGGAAGTGCGGCATCGCGAACTCGAGGTCGAGCAGCTTTTGGAGATAGTGATTCGTCTCGTGGAACATCACCTCCTCGGTGAACGCCGGGTCCGTGCGGTCGTGGAAGAAGTTGAGGTCCCACGGGCGCACGAAACGGAAGTAGCCGAGCACGCCGTCACCCGCTCCGCCGACCTGCACCATCGCGTCGTAGTCGATGTGCAAGCACACCGGAAGCTGCCCGAGGTTCTTCGGCGCCTGGAGGCCCCAGTCCTTCACGAACACGTCGAAGTACGCTTCCATCAGGGCCGAGTAGTTCTCGTACACGCCCTGTGGGACCGTGTACTCGAAGGCGAAGTGCTTGGTCTTCGCCGTCCGCCGCTTCGCCCACTCGCGGTGCGCGGCGATCTCCTCGACTTCCTTCTTGCGCTCGACGGTGCGCTTGGCGAGCAAGTCGTCGCGGCGCTTCTTCGGGATCCACTTGCCTTCCCAACGCACGAGTCCCTTGGCCGCCATCTCCTGCTCCTCGGCGGTCGCGGGCGGAGGCGTCGTCTCGCCGTCGATGATCACGTCCTCGACCAGCGCGGTCGGCACGAGCACGTCTCCGTTCGCATAGCGGATCGCGATGCCGCCGTCCGCGCGCGCGAGCTTTTGGTCCTGGACGACGCGCCCGTCCTTCAGCACGAGCAGGTCCGCGCTCGCGGTGGGTGCGAAGGCGCCGAGCGCCAGGGCGAGTGCGAGGCTTCGCATGATCACTTGACGCCCAAGGTCTTGAAGTACGCCTGTTCGATCGCGTCCCATTGCTTGTCGGTCCAGCTGCGGAACGTGCGTTCGTAGGTCTCGTCGAGGAGCTCCTTCTGGCGTTGCCGCCACAGCGTGCTGCGCTCCTTGAACCGGGCTTCCTCCTCCTCCTCGGTCTTCGGCGCCTCCGGCGTCGTCTTGTCGCCCGATCGGGCGAGCGCCTCTCGGTCGACCACGACCTGCTTCAAGTTGCGGATGTAGAGCGAGAGCAGCTCCTTGGTCTTGGCGTCCTTCGCGCCGGCTCCGGCGGTCAAGTAGAAGACCCACGCGCCGGATTGCCACCTGCTGCTCCTGTACTGGTCGCCGCTCCTGCCCATGAAGTCCTCCGACGTCTGCCGGATGAGCTCGCGCGGCCGCAGCGCCGTGCCCGACCTCACGATCTGGCGCACTTCGTCGCGGCCCCCTTCGTCCGCACGGAACTCCATCTTGCCGGTGGTCTTGTCGCAGCGCGCGTTGCCGAGCGTTTCCAAGAGCCCGCTGACGAGCCAGGTCGGCATCGCGGCGGCGAGCTGCGAATCGCGCTCGTGGAACCAGAAGTCGCTGAGCTCCTGGTTCAGTCGCTCGACGGCCCAGCCGGTCTGGAAGCCGGTCTGATCGTTGTACGCGACGACCTCCGGCGCTCGATCGCCGAACGAGAACGAGATGCCGCCGGTCCAGTACGCGTTGTACTCGTCGCTGTCCTTGCAGATGCGGAGCACCGGGCAGCGCACGTACTCGTCCGGCCCGACGAACGGGAACGTCGCTTCGAGCCACGCGAAGAGCGATTCCGCCTGGCCCGCGATGCGGCGCGCGAACTTCTCGTCGGTGTGGTAGAGCACGAGGAAGCGCTTGGTCCGGAAGCTGTCCCAACCATCGGGCACCGTCTTCAGCGCCTTCTCCTGCGCTTTGCGTTCGCTGCCGCGGCGGCGCTTCTCGCGCTGCTTCGGCGTCAACTTCGTCGTGTCCTCGACGACGAGCTTCTCGCCGGTGGTCGCGCCGGGCAGTCCTCCTCCGGTGCGCGGGATCAGCCGGAAGGACTTGAACGCGTCCTCCATCAGACCCTTGACCTTCGGATAGCTGTCCTCGAACACCTCGATCTGCAGTGCGAACTCGACCTCAGGCTGCTTGTAGAGCCAGGTGACGATCCGCTTCGGCCCGCCGCGGGCGAGCTTCTCGACCTTGATCTCGTACACGTGGACCGGAACGCCTTCGAGCTCGAGATCCTTCTCGTCCGACACGTAGTAGCCGCCGCCCGAGTACGTGCGCTTCAGGTAGTCGAGGTAGTCCTTGTAGGGGTTGCGCAGCAGGATCGTGATCGTGTCCTTGCCGTCTTCCTTCTTCCTCTCGACCTCGGCCTTCTGCCGCGTGACCTCGGTGACGAACGCAACGACCGTGAGCTCGGGCTTGAACTCGAACGTCCAACCGCCGGCCTTGTCGGTCCAGAAGTACGTCTTGTCCGACAGGTACTTGACGACCTGCCACTCCTCGCTGCTCTGCTGCGGCATCTGCGTCCAGCCCTTCGGCGGACGGAGCTTGATCCCGAAGTTCGGGTTCTCGTAGACCTCGCCCGCGCCGGCGGCAGAAGCGAGCAGGAGTACGAGCAATCCGGGCAGGACGGACGCGAGCAGGCTCGACCAACGCGAACGCATCGGTGGACTCCGGAGCGACGGGCGCAAGTTCACGGCGACGCTCGCTCGGCACGTCGACCGCGGAACGAGCCGGCTCTCGGGGCGGGTACCCGCCGGCTCGGGGGAGGATTGTACGCATCGCGACGGAACGCAACACCGGTTCGGCGCCGGGCGCGCGCCTTGGATTTCCACCGGTGCTTCCCGCAGACTGCGCGGGGCTCTACGCTCCGCACGCAGTGTCGCTCGAACTCGTCCAGGTCACCCGTCGCTACGGCACGCAGCTCGCGCTCGATCGGCTCTCCATCCACGTCCGCGACGGCGATCTCTACGGCTTCCTCGGCCACAACGGCGCCGGCAAGACGACCGCGATGCGCATCGTGCTCGGCCTGGTGCCGGCGAGTTCCGGCCAGGTCGTCGTCGACGGCTTCGACGCGGTCCGGTACCCGAAGGAAGCGCGCGCGCGGCTCGGCGGGTTGATCGAGGTGCCCGGGTTCCACGGCCACCTCGACGGACGGCGCAACCTGGGCTTGCTCGCTCGCGTGCAGGGGCTCGGTCGGCGCGAAGCGGCGGTCGAGGTCGAGCGATTGCTCGGCGTCGTCGGCCTCGCGAAGACCGGCACGAAAGCGGTGCAGGCCTATTCGCACGGCATGCGCCAGCGCCTCGGCATCGCGCAGGCGTTGATGGGCTCGCCGCGCTACGTGTTGCTCGACGAGCCGATGAACGGGCTCGATCCCGAGGGCATCGCCGAGGTCCGCGAGATCCTGCGCCGCGCCGCGCGCGAGAGCGGGACGACGGTGCTCTTCTCGACGCACCAACTGCACGAGGTCGAGGGGCTCTGCAATCGCGTCGGCGTGCTCTACCGCGGTCGGTTGGTGATCGAGGCGGACACCGCGACGCTCTTTGCGGCGGCGCGCGGTCGCCATCGCATCGAGAGCGCGGAGCCCGCGCGCGTCGGGGAGTGGCTCGCGGCTCGCGGGCTGTCGAGCAACGTCGTGGGGGAGCAGCTCGAGCTCGAACTGGCAGAGCGTTCGCCCGCGGAGCTCTTGCGCGACCTCGTGCGCGCCGAACTGCCGATCCGCGCGTTCGCGCCGCGACCGGCGAGCCTGGAGGAGATCTACCTTTCGCACACCCGCGCCGCGCGCGAGGCGACGGCGTCGCCGGAGAGCGAGGGCTCCGCGCCGCGCGAGCTCTCCGCGCCCGGCGAAGGGAGTGC
Source organism: Planctomycetota bacterium (assembly GCA_016220085.1). Taxonomy (GTDB): domain Bacteria; phylum Planctomycetota; class UBA1135; order UBA1135; genus JACRIN01. Next base: position 2,054 of record JACRIN010000068.1, on the reverse strand, counting down.
GCTTTCCGGGCTGCGCGCTCCGGCCGGGCTGCGCGCTCCGCAAGAGCGACGCGCGCCGGGCGGCGCGGTGTGGCGCGTCGTGCGCTACGAGCTGACGCGCGTCTTCGCGGCGCGCAGCGTCTGCGTGCTCGTGCTCTTGCCTGCCGCCGTCGGCGTCGCGGCGATCCTCGAGCGGCGCCAAGAGCTCCAACGGAGCCTCGAGAAGGTCGAGAACGCCGAGCTCTTCAGCGCCACCGACGTCACCGCGTTCGAAGCGGTCGCGCGGGCGCTCGGCGCGGGCCTGCCGATCCTCGCGCTGGCGATCGCGGGGCTCGCGAGCCAGACGCTCGCGAGCGAGCTCGCGCGCAACACGCTGCGCAACCTGTTGCTGCGGCCGGTGCGGCGCCTCGAGGTCGTCGCGGGCAAGGCGCTCGCGTTGGTCGGCGTCGCGACGCTCGGATTCGCGGCGCTCGCGGCCTCCGCGCTCGCGGTCGGAGCCGCCTGCTTCGACTTCGGCGACGTCACCGAGGTGTTGCCGAACGGCGAGCGGTTCGCGCTGGTCGAGGCGGGCGCTCTGTGGCCGGAGCTCTGGCGCGCGCTCGCGTTCTCGTTCCCGCCGGTGCTCGCGTACGGCGCGCTCGGGCTGCTCGCGGGCTCGCTGTTGCGCGGCGCCGCGCCCGCGTTGGCGCTCGCGTTCGGCGGCTACGTGTTCCTCGACCTCGCCCGCGCGTTCGCGCGCGCCTGGGACGTCGAGGCGTGGCTGCCGTCGGCGTACTTGCCGTCGCCGCTCGGCGACACGTCGTTCGTTCGCACGTTCGGCGATCTCTCGCAGGGTGTTTCCAACGCGAGCTTCGAGTACGCTCAGGGCGCGTGGTCCGTCCCCAGCCTGTGGATCGTCGCTTGCTTCCTTCTGACGACGTGGAGGCTCTCCCGTCGGCAGGTCGCTTGAAGCGAGCGTGTGCCTCCCGCGGCGTCCTTCGGCGTCGGTGGGTCTTGCTCGCGTGGGCGACGGCGACGTGGACGTCGTCGTGCATCTCGTTCGGGCCCGATTCGTTGCCGACCGAGCCGCCGCCGCTCGTCGCGATGGAGGAGCCGGCCGCGTTCCACGCCGAGCCCGACGACGAGGCCGCGCGTCTAGCGCTCCCGGCCGGCAGCTTCTCCGGCGTTGTCCTCGGCGAGGCGCGCGCGTCGCTCGACGCGTTGCTCGCCGAGCCCGAAGGTCTGCTCGTCAAAGCGGTGGTCGAGAACTCGCCCGCCGATCGAGCCGGGCTCGCCGAAGGCGACCTGATCGTCGCGGTCGAGCGCGACGGCGCGACGTCCGAGCTCGTGTGGCCGAGCGAATGGCGCGAACTCGAGCTCGAGACTCCGGCGGGCACCGTGCTCGCGCTGACGCTCGATCGCGCGGGTGTCGAACAGCGCGCCGAGCTCACGCTGGTCCCTCGCGTGCACCCGGCGGGTCGTGAAGCCGCGCCGCGGCTGCGCGAGGAGCTGCGCGTCGGCGTGGTCGTGCGCGCGGCGACCGAGGTCGAGGCTCGCGCGCTCGGACTCGGCCCCGGCGGCGGCGCGGTCGTCGTCGGCTTGACGCGCGAGAGCCCGTGGCGCGCGCTCGGCGTGCGCTACGGCGACCTGATCCGCGGGGTCGATGGCGCGCCGATCGGGCATCCCGAAGCGTTGCTCGACGCGATCCGATCGGCGCCCGACGACGCGAAGCTCGCGCTCGAGCTCGTCCGCGCGGGCGAGACGCTGTCGCTCGAAGCGCCGCTCTCGCGCCGCGAGCACGAGCTGCATCGCGTCGCGGTGCCGATCCTCTTCGACTTCGAGCGCGTGCGCGGCGAGAGCACGACGTCGGTGCTGCTCGGACTGTTGCGCTGGCGCAGCACCGACGCGGCGTGGGACGTGCGGATCCTCTGGCTCGTCCGCTTCGGCGGCGGCGACGCCGATCGGCTCGAAGAGGTCGACGCGTGAGCGTCGGGGAGATCGTCGCGTGAGCGTCGGGGAGATCGTCGCGTGAGCGTCGGGGAGATCGTCGCGTGAGCGTCGGGGAGATCGTCGCGTGAGCGTCGGGGAGATCGTCG
>JACRIN010000067.1 GCA_016220085.1 Planctomycetota bacterium | reverse complement strand
CTGTGATCGGGACGATCGTGCTTCCCGGCGGTACGCGCGAGCAACTCGATCTCAAGCGATGTGAACGCCAGGGTCGGCACAGCTTGCCGGGTCGCTCGCCGCATCATCGTCAACCAGAAGATCCTCCAGGCGAGGATGCAGCAGACAGCGAGAACGTGGACGAGCCGATCGGCCGTCCGCAGCTTCAGCTCCTCGGCGTGGCAGCCCGACTTCAGGATCTTGTGGTATGTCTCGATTCGCCAGCGAAGCGCGTACCAGTTGAGTTTCTGCGCCTCGCTGTTCCTCCTTCCCTGACAGCGTTGCATCCTGCGTCCATGCGACCGCGCTCCAGTTCGATGTCCAAGGGAACTGGGCGGAGGAGGGCTGCGGGATTCGCGCCGGCACGTTCGTGGCATTGCCGTCGAAGGGATGCTACTTTCGGCCCGATGAGAACACTGGCAGTCAGCACACTGATCTTCGCAGCATCGGGGTGTCAATCGGTCAAAGAAACCCGCACGACAAAGTGCTGGGGATCCATGCGCGAGGTCATGCACGACGGCAAGACCTGGGGGCGCGTCGCGCTGACGGATGTCCTGGGTTCGAAGGCGACCGTGGGCATCGGCGCGCTCGAAGGGCTGCGTGGCGAGATCGCCATCGTCGACGGTGTCGCGTGGGTTGCGCGAGTCGAGGGTGGACAGCTCATCTGCACGCGCGAAGCGAGAGCGTCGGATCGAGCCACGCTGCTCGCCCTCAGCGATGTAGAGGAGTGGCAGGCGATCCGTCTCGACGAGGGCGCGCTGCCCGGGGAGCTGGAGCCGCTCCTCGCCCGAGTCGCGGAGCAGACCGGACTCGGATGCGACGAGCCGTGGCCATTCGTGATCGAGGGAGAGCTGGTCGCCGTCGAATCTCACGTCCTCAATGGCAAGTGCCCATTCGCCGGAACAGTCGAACAGGCGTACGAGCCACTCCGCCGCTCGATCGCTTCCCAACGCGGGCGATTGATCGGCTTCTACGCACCTTCGGCCAGTGGCACGCTCGTGCACCATGGCCAGACGACCCACGTGCACATCGTGCTCGACGAGCCGAACATCTACGTCGGCCACGTCGATCGCACGGGCGTTGGCGCAGGCGCGACGCTGCTCGTTCCGCGCCGCAACTGACGCTGACGAGTGGCGGTAGTGCACGTTCGATGCGTCGATCGACCAGTTCGTCCGTGGGACCGGCGCTCCGCAGGAACGCCCGAGAAGCGCCGAGCCCCCGAACTCGACCGGACAACCCTCTGGGGGCTGTTTCCGGTCACTCCTTCTTGACAAGGTCCATCCCGCACTTCGGGCATCGACCGGCCTTGTCCTGAATCACGTCCGCGTGCATGGGGCACGTGTACGACGCGGCCCCGATCGGCGCAGACGTGGTAGCCGCTGAGCCCGCGCCCTGCGCCAACTTCGCGAGATGAGCCAGCGGGTCTTTTTCGAACTTCCCAACACACCCCTTGCAGCAGAGACGCACGAGGCGGTTCCCGACGACGTACTCGATCGGTTCCCCCATCGCACCGAGCTTTTCGCCGGACACGACGCACGTCTCGGCGGAGTACGCGGCGTGCTGTTTTTCGACCACGGCGGCATCGAGCTGCGCGAGGAACTTCTTCGGGTCCTTGCCGAACTTGCCGATGCAGCCCTGGCAGCAGAAGCGTACGAGGCGATTCCCGTAGATGTAGTCGATGGGGTCGCCCATCTCCCCACCGAGCTTCTCGCCGGAGACGAGGCAGGTTTCCAGCGGGTAGTCACCCCGCTGGTGCGCGACCATCTTTGCGTCGACGGCAGCGATGTACTTCGCGGGCGCGGCTTCAAATGCATCGGCATTCGCCTTGCTCGAGAACCGGAACTCGCGACCTTCGTGCAGACGCACGATCTGAGCACCGATCGGACCTAGCGGCTTCGCGTCGACGGCATCGATGTCCAGCAGGTAGACATCGCCAACGCGCGCGGACTTCGCCGGGCTTTCGGACGAACCGCGCGTGGCGTGATCGTGCCCCTGCGCCGACGCGCGCGTCGGAGCGAGCAGCACGGCGAGCAGCATCGCAACGCTAGCGGACGAAGACAAGAAGCGGGACTTCCCATTCATGGTGAGTTCCTTCGATTTGGAGCACATGCGTGCTGAGAGACGTCCGAGATGCGAACGGGCTCCACAGCGGAGCGAACCTCGCATCTCGGTAGACGAGAAGGGACATGTCGAAACGACGCGATCCTCATCCGTGCCCTCCGACGAAGCGCGGATCGGGCGTCACGTCGACCGTGCCGCGGCGCATGACGAAGTGCCACTTCCAGATCGCGTACACGGCCGGATAGACGAGCAGCTCGAGCGCGAAGCTCGTGACGAGGCCGCCCATCATCGGCGCCGCGACGCGCTTCATCATGTCTGCGCCGGTGCCGGTCGACCACATGACCGGTAGGAGGCCGATGAAAGCGCAAGAGACCGTCATCATCTTTGGCCGGATGCGTTTGACGGCGCCGTGGACGATCGCCTCGGTCAGGTCGGAGAACGTCTTCATTTGCCCGGCGCGCACGCGCTCCTCGTACGAGAGATCGAGGAAGAGCAGCATGAATACTCCGGTTTCCGCGTCGAGGCCCATCAGTGCGATCAGGCCCACCCACACGGCGATCGACATGTTGTAGTCGAGCACGTAGAGGAACCAGATCGCGCCGATCGCCGAGAACGGCACCGCGAGCATCACGATCGACGCCTTCACCATCGATTTCGTGTTCATGTAGAGCAGCGCGAAGATCAGGAAGATCGTGATCGGCACGACGACCCACATGCGCTGCTCGACGCGCTGCATGTTCTCGTACTGGCCGCTCCAGACGAGCGTGTACCCGGTCGGGACCTGCAGTCGCTCGCGCACGGCCGCCTTCGCGCGCTCGACGTAGCCGCCGAGGTCGGACTCGAACGTGTTGACGAACACGTAGCCCGCCAGCATGCCGTTCTCGTTGCGGATCATCGCCGGCCCCTCGACCAGCTTCAGATCCGCAAGGTCGGCGAGCGGGATCTGCGCGCCGGACATCGTCGGCACGAGCACGCGCCGGAGCTCCGGCAAGTCGTCGCGCAGCTCGCGGCCGTAGCGCACGTTGACCGAGTAGCGCTCGCGGCCCTCGACGGTCGTGGTGATCGGTTCTCCGCCGATCGCCGCCATGATCACCATCTGCGCTTCGGCGACGCTCAGCCCGTAGCGGGCGAGCTGCTCGCGCCGCAGCTCGAAGTCGAGGAAGTACCCGCCGGCCGTGCGCTCCGCGAACGCGCTTTGCGTGCCGGGCACGCTCTGGAGGATCGCTTCGACGTCGGTACCGACCGCTTCGATCTGCCGGATGTCGTCGCCGAGGATCTTGATCCCGATCGGCGTGCGCACACCCGTCGAGAGCATGTCGATGCGCGCTTTGATCGGCATCGTCAAAGCGTTGGTGACACCGGGGAACTGGAGCTTCGCGTCCATCTCCGCCAGCAGCTCGTCCTTGCTGATCCGGTCCGGCCAGAAGCGGCGCAACGGCGCTTGCAGCCAGCTCGGCCAATCGGAGTACCAGCGCGCGGCGTGACGCCACTCGGACGGCGGCCGCAGCAGGATCGTCGTCTCCATCATCGAGAACGGCGCCGGGTCGGTCGAAGTCTCCGCGCGGCCTGCCTTGCCTTGCACGCGCTCGACTTCGGGGATGGTCATCAGGACCTCGTCCATGCGCTGCATCAACTTCTGCGCTTCCGTCACCGACAAGCCCGGGAACGTCGTCGGCATGTAGAGCACGTCGCCCTCCCAGAGCGGCGGCATGAATTCCGAGCCGAGCTTCTTGAAGACCGGGATCGTCGAGAGCACGAGGATCAAGGCGCCGACGATCGTCGCGGCGCGGTGGCGGAGCACGAAGCGACACGGCTTCTCGTACAGAGCGAAGAGCAGCTTGCTGATCGGGTGCTTTTCCTCCGCGTAGTACTTGCCGACCGTCACGTGGTTGAAGAGCCACGCCAGCGGCCGCGGTCGGAACTTCAGGAAGTCCATCCGCGTGAAGCTCATGCGGATCGCCGGGTCGAGCGTGATCGCGAGGATCGCGGCCATCGCCATCGTCAGGTTCTTCGTGTACGCGAGCGGCTTGAAGAGTCGCCCTTCCTGTTCCTCCAACGCGAAGATCGGCAGGAACGCGACCGCGATCACCAGGAGCGAGAAGAACACCGACGGCCCGACTTCCTTCAGTGCGGCGAGGCGCACTTCGTGGAAGTCACCCTGGCGACCGCCCTCGATCCACAGTTGGAGCTTCTTGTACGCGTTCTCGACCTCGACGATCGCGCCGTCGACCAGCACGCCGATCGAGATCGTGATCCCGGAGATCGACATGATGTTCGAGCTCACCCCGAGGAAGTACATCGGGATGAACGCGAGCAGGATGGCGATCGGGATCGTCAGGATCGGCACCAGCGCCGACGGGATGTGCCACAGGAAGATCAGGATCATCACGCTGACGACGACCAGCGCGATCACGAGCTCGTCCGTGAGCGTCGTGATCGATTCCTCGATCAGCTCCGAGCGGTCGTAGGTCGTCACGAGTTCGACGCCCGGCGGCAGCGACGGGCGCAGCTCCTCGATCTTCTGCTTCACGCGCTCGATCACCTTCAGTGCGTTCTCGCCGTGGCGCATCACGACGATGCCCCCCACCGCGTCGCCCTCGCCGTCGAGATCGGAGAGCCCGCGCCGGATTTCGGGGCCGATCGTCACGCGACCGAGTTGCTTCACGAGGATCGGCACGCCGTTCGGGCGCACGTCGACGACGATGCTCTCGATGTCCGCGACGGAGCGCGCGTAGCCTCGGCCGCGAACCATGTACTCCGCGCCGCCGAACTCGACCAGGCGACCGCCGACGTCGTTGTTGCCTGCTCGGATCGCTTCGACCACTTTCTGGATCGGGATCGAGTACCCGAGCATCGCAGTCGGGTCGAGCTCGACTTGGTACTGCTTCTGGAAACCTCCGATCGACGCGACCTCGGCGACGCCGGGCACGCTTTGGAGCCAATAACGCAAGCGCCAGTCTTGGAAGCTGCGCAACTGTGCGAGATCGTTCTGCCCCGACTTGTCGACGAGCGCGTATTGGTACACCCAACCGACGCCGGTCGCGTCGGGCCCGAGCTCGGTGCGCACGCCCTCCGGCAAGCGCGGCAGGATCTTGCTCAAGTACTCGAGCGTCCGACTGCGCGCCCAATAGATGTCGGTGCCGTCCTCGAAGATGATGTAGACGTAGGAGAACCCGAAGTCGGAGAAGCCACGGATCGCCTTCACTTTCGGCGCGCCGAGCAAGGACGAGACGATTGGATACGTCACCTGATCCTCGATCACGTCCGGGCTGCGGTCCCAGCGCGAGTAGACGATCACCTGCGTGTCCGAGAGATCCGGCGTCGCGTCGAGCGGCACGTGACGCACGCTGTAGATCCCTCCCGCGATCGCCACCGCGGTCACGAGCAGCACGAGGAACCGGTTCCGCGCGCAGAAGTCGATGATGCGTTCGATCATGGCTGGCCTCGTGGTGCTCGCGCGCCGTTCACTTCGCGTGCTCCGCGTGTCCCGCGGGCCCCGCCGACGCCCCCGAGCCTTGGACCTCGCCCGCCGACGGACCCATGCCGTTCGCGAGCGCCGACTTCAGACGGCTCTCCGAGTCGACCAGGAAGTTGCCACTGACGACCACGCGCTCGCCTTCGGTGAGACCGCCGAGGACGATGCGTCGCTCGCCGACCTGGGCGCCGAGCTCGACCTCGCGCGGCTCCAAATGCCCGTCGCCGAGATCGACGAAGACCAATTGGCGTTCGCCGGTCTCGAGCACCGCCTGATCGTCGATCACCAACTGCTCGCCGAGGTCCGCGGACACGAACACGGTCGCGAACATCCCGGGCTTCAAGCGGCCGTCGGAGTTCGCGACCTCGATGCGCACGCTCGCCGTACGCGATTCGCGCTCGAGGTACGGGTAGATGTAAGCGACGGCGCCCTGAATCGGCTCGCCGGGCAGCGACGAGAGCTGGATCCACGCCGGCTGACCGACGCGCACCGACGAAAGCTCGTACTCGTAGAACTCCGCGAGGACCCAGACCTTCGATACGTCCGCCAGCGCGTAGAGGTTCGTGCCCGCCTCGACGCGACCGCCGCGCAGCACGTTGCGCTCGAGCACGACGCCATCCGTCTTCGCGTAGAAAGTGGTCGTGCGAGGCACCTCCCCGCTCGCCTCGAGCTCGGCGATGCGCTCCGGCGCCTGATCGAGCAACGCCAAGCGCTCGCGCGACGCACGCAGGGTCGTGTCCGCGACGGAAGGACCGCTCGTCGCTGCCGCGTTGCGAGCCTTGCTCGCGAACGCGAGCAGATAGTTGCGCTGCGCTTCCATCAGCTCCGGGCTGTACAAGGAGAAGAGCGGATCCCCCGCGCGAACCGTTTCGCCCGTGGACTCGACGAACAACTCCTCGATCCAGCCGCCGACCTTGAGGTTGACGGCGGAACGCAGGCGCTCGTCGTACTCGACGCGACCGACCGCGCGGAGATTCTGCTCGAGTCGCTGACGCTCGACCGAACCGATGCGCACGCCGATCAACTGACGGCGTCCTTCGTCGAGCGCGATCACCGCACGCCCCTCGACCTTCGATTCGCTCGTCGAGTCGCCGCTCCCGATCGGCACGAGCTTCATGTTGCAGATGGGGCAGTCGCCGGGACGGTCCGACGTGTACGTCGGGTGCATCGGGCAGTAGTACGTCGTCGAACTCTCGCTCGCATGCTCGGCGAGCGACTCGCTGGCCGCACGCTGCGGCACGACGCGCCACAGCAACGCGGCGACGCCGACGACGACGGCGCAGAGCAGCACGGTCGGTCCGTGGACACGACCTGCTTCGCGGGCGACGAAACGGGGCTCACGCTCATTCATGACGATCCTCCTCGGCTGCTGCCACGCGAACGTCGCGCGGCTCCAGGGTTGCGAGGTCCACGCCGATGATCTGCTCGATCTCGGCGACGCGCCGCTCGCGCTCGATGCGCGCCTCGGCGAGCGCTCCGCGCACGTCGAGCAACGCTCGCTGCGACTCGATGAGCGCGTCGAACCCCGCGCCGCCCGTCGCGTACGCTTGGCTGTCGATCGCGCTGAGCTCCACCAACGCGGGCTCGACCTCGGCGCCGAGGAACGCGACCTGGCGCTCGGCGAACCGCAGCATCGTCAGCGCGCCGACGAACTCAGCGCGGCGATCGGCGGTCGCTTGGCGCAGCTCGGCGCGAGCACCGCTCAACAGCGCGCGCGCCTCGGCGACGCCGGCGCGGATCTGCGGCAGGCGCGTCGGCAGGCTGACGCCGACGCCGAGCATCTGCTCGACGCTGCCGGTGAAGCTGAAGAACGGATTGAAGTCGGGCAGGTACTGGAGGCGCGCCAGCTCGAGCGCGCGTTCGCGTTCCTCGACGGCGAAGCCGAGGCCCTGGAGCTCGGGATCGTTGCCGACGCCGGCTGCCAAGAGCGCCGCGTCGTCGTCCGTCACCGCGCGAGGCTCGGGCAGTGCGCTCGGCAGGCCGAGCGGCGCATCCGGATCGCGCGCGAGCAGCCCGTTCAGCGCCACGCGAGCCGCTCGAGCGCGCGCCAACGTGCCTTCGAGCTCGAGTCGAGCCGCCGGCGCGTCGACGTGAGCCCGCAGCAAGTCGCGTTGGTCCCCGCTCAACTGCGCGCGAGATTCGGCGCTCGCGGCCGCAAACAGCGCGAGCTCCGCGCGCTCGGCCTGGATCCGGCTCTGCTCTTCGAGCAGCGCGAGCTCGAGCCACGCATCGAGCACCTGGCGTTGGAGCGCGAACTTGGCGGCGACGAAGCGCCGACCCGCCGTGCGTGCCTCTGCGAGCGCGAGCTCGCCCGCCGTGCGCACTTTGCTCGGCAGCGACAGGTTGCGCATCGGATCGAAGGCGATGTTGACCGTCGTGTTGTCCCACGCGGTCGCGCCGTCACCCGAGAGCAAGTAGCTGAACGACGGCGCCAGATTCGTGTCGGGGTACCCGGCGGCCTGAGCGACGCGTTCGAGCGCGGACTTCCATTCGAAGTACGCGCGCTCGAGCTCGCCGTTCGCCGCGAACGCGCGCTCCAGGAGGTCGCGCCAGGTCGCATCGAGCGGCAGCTCGGGCAGCGTGCGCTCTTCGAAGCTCTCCGCGTACGGCTCGCCGGCGCGATCGACCTCGGCGCGCTCTGCGTCGAGACCCTCGGGCGTGAGCACACAGCCCGTCGCGAGCAACGCCGCGACGCTCGCCGCTTTGCGCACGCCGGACCAGGAAGACGAAGCGAGGAACTGGGCGACCGCACCGGTCGGGACGCGCGCCTCGCGCACACGTCGCGAGAAATTCGAAGGTTGCATGACGACTCCGCGACGAAGAGAAGGACTCGTCGGCGAATCGACTCGCCGACACCAGCTCGCGCAGAGGCGTCGTTAGATACGCAACGGAGTGGCTGCCCCGGGCGGCCGAGCGAGCAGAGTGCGGGCGCTCACGACGGACACGACGCGAGCGATCCCGACGACGTCGGGAACGAGGCTCGCCGGCACCCGCAGGAATGCGCTGTGCGCCAACGGGTCGACGCCACCGTTCGCGACTTGCGTCGACGGACTGTCGGGCGTCGCGACATCGTGGCAGCTCGTGCACGGCGCGTAGAGTCCGGACGCCGGGCCTTGCTCCGCGCTGCTCGACTCGCAGCAGGAATGCTCTTCCGCATCGCCGGCGCTCGACGCGACCACGGCGCACGGCGTCATGTCTCCACACAGACAGATCACCAAGTTCCACCCGCTCGGCGCGAGCAGCGCGGGCAGGCAGACCAAGGCGATCAAGAGCTGGCGGAGGCACATGGACGAGGAGGACGCTACGTCTTCGGCCGGCGGAACGTCAATACTCGATCTCCTTACGCCCCCAGGACTCCCGGTGTTGGCCGCGCACCGGGCAATCCCGTCGCGGTTCGTCGCGCCGCGTCGGAACGAATCGCAGCTCGCTACCCCATAGACGCAGGGGACGGGCTCCAAGAGGCCGCAGCTCGCGCTGGACCGGCTCGCGCGACGGCGATCGACGCCCGGCTCCGGCAGGCTGACCGCTACGGCCGGCTCGCAGCTACGGAACCGGGATCGTCTCGAGCAGACGGTCGATCAGCTTGTCCGACGTGATTCCCTCGGCGTCCGCTTCGTACGTCGGGATCACGCGGTGGCGCATCACGTCGTGCGCGACGCGCTTGATGTCGCCGGGCACGACGTACGCGCGACCGTCGAGCAGCGCGTTCGCGCGGCTCATCAAGGTCAGCCAGATCGACGCGCGCGGGCTGGCGCCGTAGCGGATCCGCGGCGCGAGCTCGGCGAGCCCGGCGCCCTTCGGATCGCGCGTCGCGTGCACCAGCGTGACGACGTAGTGCTTGAGACGCGGATCGATCGTCACGCGGTCGACCGCGGCGCGCGCGGAGCGGATGTGGTCGAGCGTCACGACCGAGCGGACCTTCAGCGGCGGCGCGGTGCGCGCCATGCGTTCGAGCACCGCGAGCTCCTCGTCCTTGGACGGGTAGCGGATCACCAGCTTGAGCGCGAAACGGTCGAGCTGGGCCTCGGGCAGCGAGTACGTGCCCTCTTGCTCCAGCGGGTTCATCGTCGCGAGCACGAGGAACGGGTCCGGCAACACGAACGTCTGCCCGCCGATCGAAACCTGGCGCTCTTGCATCGCCTCGAGCAACGCGGACTGCACCTTGGCCGGCGCGCGATTGACTTCGTCGGCCAAGACGAAGTTCGCGAACACCGGACCCTTGCGGATCGAGAACTCGCCAGTCTTCGCATTGTAGACCTCGGTGCCGATCAGGTCGGACGGCAGGAGGTCGGGCGTGAACTGGAGGCGCGCGAAGCTCGCGTTGACCGCGCCGGCGAGCGTCGACGCGGCGAGCGACTTCGCGAGGCCGGGCACGCCTTCGAGCAGCACGTGGCCGCCGGTCAGGAGCGCGAGCGTCAGCCCATGCACCAGCTCGCCCTGCCCGATGATGACCTCGGAGACGGCGGTGGCGAGCTCGCCGATCCAAGGATGGTCGTGGGGATGGTCGTGGGGATGGTCGTGGGGATGGTCGTGGGGATGGTCGTG
>JACRIN010000066.1 GCA_016220085.1 Planctomycetota bacterium | reverse complement strand
TCGGCAACGTCGTCCGCGGCGTGCCGCTCTCCGCGGACGGATGGTTCTCGTTGCCGCTGTTCGCGTCGTTCTCGCCGCGCGGCGAGCTCGGGATCCTCGACTGGTACACCGTACTGATCGGCGCCACCGCGCTCGCGGTGCTCGCGCACCACGGCGCGCTTTTCCTCGTGTGGAAAACCGACGGCGAGGTGCGGGCCCGCAGCCTGGTCGCGGCGGCGCGCACGTGGCCGTGGGTCGTGGTGCTCGTCGGCGCGGCGACGCTCGCGACCTCGTTCGTCGCACCCGCGCACTTCCGCGCGCTCGCCGAGCGACCGCTGGCGATCGCCGCGACCGCACTCGCGGGCGCCGGACTCGCGACCAGCTTCGTCGCGCGTCGGCGTGGGAGAGAGCTCACCGCTTTCCTCGGGTCCGCGGCGTTCGTGCTCGGACTGCTCGCGGCGACCGCGGCGTCGCTCTATCCGATCTGGCTGCGCTCGAGCCTCGACCCGAGCTCCTCGCTGACCGCAAAGGAACACGCAGCGGCTCCTGCCGCGTTGCGCGCGGGGCTTGCGTGGTGGCCGGTCGGGCTCGCGCTCGCGATCGGCTACGCCGCGCTGCTCTTCCGAATGCACCGCGGCAAGGCTCAGGCAGCCGCCGAGGGCGAAGGCTACTAGTCGATCGGTTCGCCCTCGCGACGCGGTCTACCTGGCGACGCGGTCCACCGGGCGACGCGGTCCACCGGGCGACGCGGTTCGCCTGAGCGACTCGGTGCACCGCGCGGCGCGGCTCACCGGGCGGCGCCGGGGCGGGCGAGCTGGATCTCGAGCGCGCCCTCGCGCGCGACGCGCCGCCACGAGCGAACGCCGAGCCCGCGCGCCTCGGCCGCGTCGAGCCAGTGCTCCAGCTTGGTGCGCAGCACCGGTTCTTGACGCGCGTTGCCGTACCCGCGGCCGGTGACGATCACCGCGCTCTCGACGCCTTGACGCCGCCAAGTGTGGAGCGCGTGGCGCACCAAACGCTCGGCTTCCGCCCACGTGCGGCGGTGCAAGTCGAGTTCGGGTAGAGAGTTAGGATCGTGCATCGGCCGAGGTCGGGCGCGCGCTCGCCCAAGTTTAACTACCTGGACCCCGGCTCGCGCGTACGCTCTTGCCTCCCCGAGGCTCGAGCCGAAGAGGCTGCACCTTGGGGGTGATCACCCTCAATACCCATCAGGTTCGCTCGCCGGCTCGCCCGGCGGGCACCGAGACACCCAAAACGAAACCACCATGAAGAAGATCGCTCTGGGTCTGGCCCTGTGCCTGGCCGCCGCGTGTGCATCCGACAAGAAGGCGTCCATGGGCGACGCGTCGAGCCCGAACGCTCCGAAGCCGGAGTGCTGCGAGGAGAAGGCCGGCTGCGAAGCCAAGGCCGGCTGCGAAGCCAAGGCCGGCTGCGAAGCCAAGAAGGAATGCGAGACCAAGGTCTGCCCGGTCACGGGCAACAAGATCGAAGGTTGAACTAGCTTTCGTTTCGCGGGCGCCGCTGCAGCGGAGTCCGCCGGAAACGTGAGAACGAGCGAGCGGGTCCGGCGACGGGTCCGCTCGCTGCGTTTCCGTGCGAACGCGCGGCCGCCGGCACGCGCCGCGCCGGCGAACGCGCGACCGACAGATCGCGCAGCACCGGCGATCGCGCAGCACCGGCGATCGCGCGCGACCGACCGACGGTGTCGCTCCGGGCCGGAGCGGGCGGCCCGAATTGACAAGACCGGCGCGTGCGCGTGCAATCTTGCTGTCCGAGCTCCGAGCCCTGCTCTCACCGGACTCCCTTGAGTCGCCGACCCCAACCCTCCCGACCGCGGAGCGTCCGCATCGCGCTCGCGCTGCTGGTCTTCGTCGTCGGCTGGTTCGCGAACGGTTGGCACGTCGCCAACGCGCACCACGAGATCTGCGCGGATCACGGCGAGCTGCTCGAGGTCGCCGACGCGCCGCACTGCGTCGACGCGGGACATCAGGCGCTCCACCTCGACGACGGGCCGAGTCTCTCCGCGACGCACGGCGACGTCGGCGAGCACCACGAGCACTGCGCGTTCGTCTCGCTCTCCAATCCGGCGTCGGTGCTCGACGCCTTCCGAGTCGACGGGTTCCATGCCGAGTCGCCGCGCCGCGAGACGGTGCTTGACGAGCCGTGGCGCGACGACGGCGCGCGACTCTTCCTGCTCGCTCCGAAACAGTCGCCCCCTCTTCGGGGAACTTCGCAGGCCTGATCCCCGGGCCCGAGCCGCGCGTCGCGCGTGGACTCCGACCCGTCGGCCGACCGCGTGAGCTCTCGAGCTCTTCGCAGGTCTCGGCCTTTCGCGCGGGCCCTCGCTCCGGCGCTCCCGCGCGCCTCCATCGCCTGATCGATTCGTTTCCTGTTTCGGAACCTCTCTCGGATGAAATCTCACATGTTCCGCGCCGGTGCGGCGCTCACGTTCTCTTCCGCTGCGTTCGCTCAAGGCCCTGCCTTCCAAACCCCGGGCATGCCGACGATGGGCGGCAGCCTGGGGCAAGCGACGCGCTTCTCCAACGAATTCAACCCCGCCTTCGGCGTCGCGATCGACCTCGTCGGCGACTACCTCGACGAGGACGGCGGCATCGACGGGTGGGCGACCACGCTCCGCGCCGGCGAGATCGTCGCCAACGCGTGGGTCGACCCCAAGGCGTGGGCGTACATCGTGCTGACCTCGGAAGGCGAAGCGCCCGATCTCGAGGAAGCGTCGGTCCACTACGTCGGGCTCGACTCGAACACGACGATCCGCGCCGGGCGGTTCTTCGTCGACTTCGGCAAGCAGATGCAGGCGCACGTCCACGACTTGCGCACGCTCGAGCGTCCGGCGGTGCTGCGCACGCTGCTCGGCACCGAAGTCAAAGGCGACGGGTTCCAGGTCGACCACTGGTGGGCGACCGGCGACGCGACCGCGGTGCGCGCGTCGTTCGGCGCGTTCCGCTCGCTGTTCCCCGAAGAAGAGGACGCGGTCGTCGCGCGCGAGACGCCCGAGCGCTCGAGCCTCGGCGACCTGAACTTCACCGCTCGCGTCACCGGTTTCACCGATGTCGGCGACAGCGGCGTGTTCCAGCTCGGCGCTTCGGCGCGCATGATCCCGGACTACGAAGCGGTCGACACCGGCGGCGGCGGTAGCGCCACCGGCCTCGACGACACCGTCTTCGGCGTCGATGCGACATACGGTTGGAGCGACGACACCGGGCTGCGCAAGGCGACGTTCGGTGGCGAGTACCTGGTCGCGACCGGCGATCGCGTCGACTCGACGCTCGCGCCGTACGGCGACACGACTTCGGGCTACTACGTCTTCGGCGACTACGCGTGGTCGAGGAGTGACTCCGCCGGCGTGCAGTTCAGCGCCGTCGAGGTGCCCGAAGCGGGCTCGCCGGACCTCTCGGAGCTCGAGCTCTACTACACGCACTGGTTCTCCGAGTACCACCGCCTGCGCTTCGTCGCCGCGCAGATCGACGCCGAGGTCGATCCCGACGCGACGCGCTTCGCGGTGCAGTACACGGTGTTCCTGGGCTCGCACCAACACGGCCTGAATTGGTGATCGGAGGCCATCCCATGAAGAAGCTCATCCTCGGAGTGCTTTCTGCGTTCGCGCTGTTCGCTGCGCCGCTGCACGCTGCGCCGGCGCACGCAGCGTCGATGCCGGCCGACAAGCTGAAGGTCGTCGCGACGATCCCCGATCTCGCGGACATCGTCCGCGAGGTCGGCGGCGACCGCGTCGACGTCAGCGCGATCACCAAGGGGCGCGAGAACTTGCACTTGGTCACCGCGCGTCCGTCCCATCTCGTCGCGCTCAGCCGCGCCGATCTGTTCGTGCAGGTCGGGCTCTCGCTCGAGGTCGCGTTCGTGCCCGGCCTGATGGAGGCCGCGCGCAATCGCAAGATCCAGCCCGGTCAACCGGGCTTCGTGAACGCATCGGAGGGTTGGGACGCGCTCGACCGGCCCGCAACCGTTTCGCGCCAAGCGGGCGACGTGCACCCGCAGGGCAATCCGCACATGAACCTCGACCCGAAGGCCGGGCGGTTCCTCGCGGAACGCATTCGCGACGGGCTGGTGCGCGTCGACCCGGACTTCAAGGCGGACTACGAGCAGCGCTTCGCCGCGTACGCGAAGAGGCTCGACGAAGCCGAGGCGCGTTGGACCGAAGCGGAGAAGATTTGGGCCGGCAAGAAGGTGGTCGTCTACCACCAGGAGTACGCCTACTTGTGCCGCGCGTGCGGGATCGAGATCCTCGGCGCGATCGAAGTGAAACCCGGCATCCCTCCGACGCCGAATCACCTCGCCGAGCTGATCGCGACGATGAAGCAGCAGGGCTGCACGACGATCCTGACCGCCGCGTGGTCGAACAACGACGAGGTGGAAACGGTCGCGTCGGCGGCAGGCGCGAAAGTGGTCGAGCTGCCGAACCAATGCGGCGGTCTGGCGGGCACCGACACGTGGATCGGCATGATGGACCTGGTCCACAAGCGCATCGGTGAAGCGCTGGGCATCGCCAAGGCGCCGTAGGGGACTCGCGCGTGACGCTGATCCGACTGCAACGAGCCGCGTTCGGCTACACACGTCGTCCGGTCGTGGCCGGCGTGGACCTCGAGGTCCGCGCCGGCCGGTTCTTCGGCATCGTCGGGCCGAACGGCGCGGGCAAGACGACGCTCTTCCGCGGCATCCTCGGGCTCTTGAAGCCGCTCGCGGGTTCGGTCGAGAGCAGCGGCGTCGTGCTCGGCTACGTGCCGCAGCGCGAGACGCTCGATGCCCTCTATCCGTTGACCGCGCAGGAAGTGGTCGAGATGGGCGCGTATCGGCGACTGTCCGGCCTGCGCTCGGTGACACGCGCCGATCGCGATGCATCGAGCGCGCTGCTGGCTCGGGTCGGACTCGGCGAGCAGCGCGCCGCACGATTCGCGGCGCTCTCGGGCGGCCAGCGACAGCGAACGTTGATCGCGCGAGCGCTGATGACGCGGCCGAACGTGCTCTTGCTCGACGAGCCGACCAGCGGCGTCGACCGCTCGGCGCAAGCGCGCATCCTCGCGATCTTGCGCGAGCTCCATCGCGAAGGGCTCGCGATCCTGCTGGTCAGTCACCACCTTTCGATGGTGCGCGAGTCCGTCGACGAAGTGCTCTGGGTCGCGCGCGGCACGGTTCGTCACGGCAGTCCGAGCGAACTGTTGAAGCCGGAGCAGCTCGACGAGCTCTTCGAGACCGAAGCCGCGCCCGAGGAGGCCTAGTTGGACATCACCTGGGCCGAGCGCATCGACCTCTTCCGTTTCGCGCTCAGCGCCGCGCTGATCGCCGGACTCGTATGCCCGTTGATCGGCGTGTTCCTGCTGCTGCGGCGGACGAGCTTCTACGGCATCGCGCTGCCTCAGTTCGCGGCCGCGGGCGTCGTGTTCGGTTTCGTGCTGCTGCCGTGGTGGGCACAGCACATCGGCCTCGGCGACGTCACGTTGGAGATGGCGTTGTCCGACACGCACGCCGTCATGAACTACCACCTCGCGTGGGCGGCGCTGTTCACGTTCGGCGGGCTCTTCGCGCTCGTTTGGCTCGGTCGGCGCGGCGGCAGCGAGATCGGTCGCGTCGCGGCGGCGTTCGCGATCGCGAACGCGGCGACGTACTTCTTCGGACGGCTCTCGCCGGTCGGGAAGTCGTTCGTCGACGAGCTCTTGCAGGGCGAGATCCTCGGAGTCGGCGTGCACGAGCTCGAGACCATCGGCGTGCTGCTCGGCGCGGTGCTCGTCTGCATCTTCGTCTTCCACCGCGATCTGGTGCTCGTCAGCTTCGACCGCGAGTTCGCGCTGGTGCTCGGCAAGCGCGTCGTCGCTTTCGAGACGTTGTTGAACGCGCTCGTCGGCGTCGGAGTCGCCGCGGGCACGATGACGCTCGGTCCGACGATCTTGTTCGGGTTGATCGTGCTCCCGCCGCTCGCGGCGCGACCGTTCGCGAGCTCGATGAACCGCTTCCTGTTGTTCTCGTCGCTCTTCGGCGTGCTCGCCGTCGTCGGCGGAGTGGTCGTGTCGTTCGAGTGGGACTTCCCGCTCGGGGCGTCGGTGGTCGCGGTCGCTGCGTTGGAGCTCCTGCCCGCGCTCTGCATGCGACGCCCGTGAGCGGCGGGCGTATCCGATCCGTTACTTCCGTTTCGAGCGCCAACTCGCGCCAGCGTTTGGTGCCCGTGATCCGTACAATCCCGCCCTTACCAGTCCCCAAGGAGAATCGGAACATGAAGCTGAAGATTGCGATCACCCTGCTCGGCGCCGTGCTGTCGACGGCCCTCGCGCTGCCGAGCTACGCCCAGGAAGCCAAGCCCGCCGGCGCGCGCCAAGGCCAAGACGGACAAGGCGGCGAGAAGAAGCGCGAGCAAGGCGGCGAGAAGCGCGAGAAGAAGGAAGGCGAGGAAGCCAAGCGCGAGGAGCAAAAGGGCGGCGCGACCGACGAGCAACGCATCGCGCACCAGATGCCTCTCTACCCGCTCGATACGTGCGTGGTCAGCGGCGAGCCTCTCGGCGCCGACGCGAAGAGCTTCATCGTCGACGGTCGCTTGGTGCGCACGTGCTGCGGCCGTTGCGAAGCGAAGATCAAAGGCGACGCCAAGGACGCGCTGAAGAAGCTCGACGAAGCGATCGTGCGCAAGCAGAAGGCCGCGTACCCGATGGAGCGGTGCCCGATCAGCGGCGAGAAGCTCGGCGAGGGCGCCGTCGACGTCGTGCACAACTCGCGGCTCGTGCGCTTCTGCTGCGAGAAGTGCGCCGGTGAGTTCGCGAAGGACCCGGAGCTGTCGTTGAAGAAGCTCGACACCGCTTACATCGCAGCGCAGAAGAAGAACTACCCGCTCGCCAACTGCCTGGTGATGGGCGACGACGCGCTGGGTGACGGCGCGATCGACCACCTCTACGGCAATCGTCTGGTGCGCTTCTGCTGCAAGAAGTGCATCAAGGAGTTCCGCTCGAACCCGGACAAGTACCTCGCCAAGCTCGACGAAGCGGCGAAGAAGAAGGACTGAGTTCGATCGAGCTCGGATCGCGGGCCGGTCGCGCCGATGCGCACGACCGGCCCGCGTCGTTTCGAGCGCGCCGTCGCGTGCTCCGCCGCGACGCTCGTGCGCGGGGCGGTGCGCCGCACGCGCCGATGCGCCGCGCTGTGCTCGCCTACGCGCCGCGCGTGACCGGGCGCCGATCGCTGCGTCGATCCGAGCGCGGGTCGACACGACGCGGCCGCGAGCTGGGTACCGATCGCGGGGGGCTTCGTTCCAGACCGCAGCCAGCGCATGCGTATACGACTGCGCGTCGTCGTCTTGGACGTCCGCTCGGGCCGCTGGCGGACGTTCTCGCCGGAGCCGATCGACGACGCGCGCGCGAGTTCGATGCTCACCCGCGAGAGCAGCGATCGAGGTCAGGTCGAGCGGCTGATGGATGCCGCGATCCCGGCCGCGATCGAGGCGAGCACGCGCGAGCAGTAGCTCGGCGATCCGCGCGGGCCCGGCGCGAGAAGCGGCGGACCGATCGATCCGGACGCAGGCGATTGCCATCGACGGCGCCGCGGGCGGCTCGCGAAGACCCGCGGCGCGTCGGAAGAGCGTGCTCCCACCCGCGCCCCGCGCGACGAGCACCCGGCCGCCCACGCAGGATCGCGATCGGTTGATAGACTCGACTGGAGACGAGGGAGCGTCTCCAACCAAAGAGGATCATCACCATGCAGCTTCGCTTCTCGGCCGCTTTCGCGCTCGCAACGCTCGCGACGTCCGCTTCCGCGCAGTCGATCGACTACACCAGAGTCACGCCGATCAACGGCTCTGCCAAGCATGCCGGCGTGTTCGATCTGCGCACCGGCAAGTTCGTTTCGGCGCCGGCGGCGACGTCCGCGCTCCACACGATCTACGACAACACCTGCAGCGCCTTCAACGCGTACTCCATGGAGTCGTGCGAGGACTTCTACGACGAGGGTCGCGTCCCCGAGGTCGTCATGGGTGGCTCGCAGGTGTGGTACCCCGACCACCGCGCGACGCTGGTCGAGTTCGGGTACTGCACGTCGGCGCCGACCGGCATCGTCGACATCGATTGGGAGCTCTACGACACCGAGGTTGGCATCCACGACGCGTGCGCGTTCGGCGTGTCGGCGCCGCCGAAGTTCACGGCGGGGTTGTTCTCGTTCCAGAGCTCGACGCTCGGCTTCCCGCTGCCCGGCTCGAGCGCGTCGGGCACGTCCGCGTGCTGGATCGTCGGCTTCACGCTCGGCACCGCCGGCGTGTGCTTGGATTCCGGCGCGGGCTCCGCCGACACGTTCACGTTCCGCTTCTCGCAGAACAACACGCCGACTCAGCTCGGCAGCGGCGGCGGCTCGGGACCGTGGCTCGCCGGCAATCCGGTCGCCAGTGCGCCGGGCGGCGGCACGTTCCACTTCCCTCCGGGCACCGACCCGAACACCGGTGCGCCGTGCGGGCACGGACTCGACACTCAGGATCAGTTCTGGCTCAACACCGACGGCAGCGCGGTCGGGAGCGGAGTCTCGGTGCCCTGCGCGGGCGGCGGCTTCGGCCTCGCGACGAACTGCTACTGGTTCGGCGGGTTCCCGGCGAATCCGTTCGCGAGTCTCTACCTGCGCATCGAGGGCGACGGTTCGTGCGGCAACCCCGGTAGCACGGCGACGTACTGCACCGCGAAGGTCAACAGCCTCGGCTGCACGCCGATCGTCGGCTGGCAGGGGCTCGCGAGCGTTTCGGGCTGTTCGACGTCCTCGTTCGATCTGATCGCGTCCAACCTGATCGGCAACAAGATCGGCGTGTGGTTCTACGGCACGAGCGGTCTGCAAGGCGTGCCGTTCCAAGGCGGGTTCCTCTGCGTCAAGGCGCCGACGACGCGCCTCGCCGCGCAGCTCTCGGGCGGCACGCCGGGCACGTGCAACGGCTCGGTCACGAGCAACTTCAACGCGCAGATCTGCGGCGGCGGCGATCCGGCGTTGATCGCCGGCGCGTTGGTCGGCGCGCAGTGCTTCTCGCGCGATCCGTCGAGTCCGAGCAAGTCGAACCTGACCGAAGGCGTCTCGTTCGTCGTGCTGCCCTGACGTCGACGGTCACGGACCGACGACTTCGACCACTTCGAGCTCGAAGACGAGCTCCGCGTTCGGCGGAACGACGCCGGCGACGCCTTGCTCGCCGAAGCCCAGCTCCGGCGGGATCGTCAGCCGGCGTTTTCCTCCGACACGCGCGCCGATCACTCCGTCTTCGAGCCCCTTCATCACCTCGGCCTTGCCGATGGTGAAGGCGACCGGATTGCCGCGGTCCCAGCTCGAGTCGAAGCGCTCGCCGCCGACCCAACCGATGTAGTGGATGCGCACGAGCGAGCCGTAGACCGCCGGCGTGCCCTTGCCCTCGGCGAGCTCGACGTAGCGCACGCCCGAGAGCGTCGTCTCTTCCTGCGGCGGCGGCACGGCGACCGGCCGGTTGAAGCCAGAGAACGAGCACGCGCCGAGGAGAGCGCACGCACAGGCGAGCAACGCGCGGCGGACCATCAGCGCACCTCGAGGATCTCGACGGAGTAGATCACGTCGCTCTTCTCCGGCACGCCGCCCGCGGGATTGCCGGCTTCGCCCCACGCGAGCGCGGGAGGCACCGTCAGCTTCGCTTTCGAGCCGCGCTTGAGCCCGATCAAGCCGAGCGCGAGCCCGCGGATCGGCTTCGGTCCGCTCGCACCGGAAAGATCGAGTTCGAGCGGTATGCCGGTCTCGCGCGTCGTGTCGAAGGGCTTGGCCGCCTCCGGCAGCAGCGCGTTGTAGTGCAGCGTCACGCGCGAACTCGCGGTGATCGCGGGACCGTCGCCCGGCGCGAAGACCTCGACCCGCAAGCCGTCGTCGCGGCGTTCGACGTAGCTCTGGAAGGGCGCGGGCGCGAGCGTTGCCGCGGACGTCTCGGCGGCTGCGGCGTCGGCTTCGGGTTGCGACGGAGCGCTCGGCGAGCACGCGGCGAGCGGAACGAGCCACATCGAGTTCGCGAGGCGCATGGCGACGCAGAGCTTAGCTCGCGCGCGACGCGGACGGGTAGTGCCGGTCGCGCGCGGGTCGGTCGAGCCGTGGCGAGCCGCCGCGGGGCGCGCCCGCTCGCGGCGAAGCGCTCGCGAACGAGCGACCTTCGGCGGACACCGGGCGGACACCAGGCGAGATCGGCGCGGCACGCATCCGCTCCGACGTGCCCAGCTTCGACGTGCCTGGCCTCCGGCGTGCCTGGCCTCCGGCGCGCCCGGGCTCACGGGTTGGCGAGGATCGACGCGATCACGGCGACGTTGACGATGTCGTCGGCCGTGCAGCCGCGCGAGAGGTCCATGAAGGGCTGGTTCAGCCCCTGGACCAGCGGTCCGAGCGCCGCCGCGCCTGCGAGTCGTTGCGCGAGCTTGTACCCGATGTTGCCCGCGTCGAGGTCGGGGAACACCAGCACGTTGGCGCGGCCGCCGATCGGCGAACCCGGCGCCTTCTTCTCTTGCACGCCGGGCACGAGCGCGGCGTCGAGCTGGAGTTCGCCGTCGCTGCAGAGCTCGGGCTTCTTGCGCTTCAAGAGCTCCGCCGCGGCACGCACTTTGTCGACGTCTGCGTGCTCGGCGGAACCCTTGGTCGAGAACGAGAGCAACGCGACGCGCGGCGACTCGCCGACCAGCCGCCGGTGGCTCTCCGCGGAAGCGATCGCGATGTCGACGAGCTGTTCCGCGGTCGGCTGCGGCACGACGCCGCAGTCGGCGAACGTCAGCACCTTGTCCTTGAAGACCATCAGGAAGCACGACGAGAGCGTCTTCGAGCCCGGAGCGAGCCCGACGACCCAGAGGCCGGCGCGCAGGACGTCCGCGGTCGGCGAATCGGAGCCGCCGACGCCCGCGTGGCAATCGCCGGAGCGCACGAGGAACGCGCCGAACACCAGCGGCTCGAGCACGCGCTTCGCCGCTTCGTCGGCGGTCATGCCCTTCTGCTTGCGGAGCTGGTAGAGCTCCTCGGCGAACTTCTTGGTGCGCGAATCGCTCTTCGGCCGCACGACCTCGACGCCGTGCGGCGGATTCGCGACGCCGCCGTCGTCGATCAGGACGGGCACCGCGAGGCGCTCGCCCGCGAGCCGAGCCGCGGCTTGCACTACGCGCGGATCGCGCGCCTCGGGCAGCACGATGCGACGCTGCAGGCGCCGCGACCTCTCCTGCAATTCGAGCAGCAGGTTCATGTCAGGCGTTCGGGGTCGCGTCGAGCACGCTCTGCGGCACGTCGAGCTCGAGGCGCAGCACGGCGAGCCCGTGCGTCTTGCCTTGCGCGTCGGTCTTGAGCGACGCGGAGCCTCCGCCTCCGAGCGAGTCGAGCAGGATGAAGTTCAATGCGCGCAAGTTGTCGGCCTCGTAGCGCTTCACGCCGCCGAAGTTGATCGCGCGCATGTGCTGCTTGACGAGCTCGGCGGTCAGGCGCTCCTTGAGGAACGCGTACGCCGCGTCGGAGCGCGCGATCACGCCGACGTTCGAGCCTTCGCCCTTGTCGCCGGAGCGGGCGCACGCGATGCGGGAGAGTTGGACCTTGGTCATGTGTCGAGACGTCGATCAGGAGCTGAAGACGGAGACCTTGGTGCTGACGAGCTCTTTCTTCACGAGCGCGGGCCAGTAGCTGATGATCTCGGCGGCCTTCGGACGACCGCCTGCGAAGCCGGTGACGCCCGGGGGACCGCTGGTGACCAGCGGCACGAGCTCCATGCCGAAGCGATCGATCTTTGCCTCGTCCGGGCCTTTGACGCCCATCCGGAGCACGACTTCGCTCGGCTCGCCCGCGCCCGCGAGCTCGACGCCCGCGTGGCAGACGTTCGCGCCGACGAACTCGACCAGGCGCTCGTCGGGCGCGTAGTGGAAGCCGTCGGACTCGAGGCGCTTCCACACGATCTCGGCGCAGAGCTTCGCTTTCGCGAGCGCGTCGGGACCGGAGATCGTGAGCTGACCGAGCGCCTTGAAGCCGTCCTCGTAGCTCGCCGACACCTTGTACGTCGGCGTCGCGGGCTTGCCCTCGACGCCGGAGCAGTGCACGCGATCCTTCCCGTCTTGCCGCAAGCGGATCGACGTGAAGTCCGCGATGCAGTCGGGCGTGATGTAGTTCTGCGGGTCGCCCATCTCGTAGACGAGCTGGTGCGAGACCGTCGAGACGTCGACGAGCCCGCCGGTGCCTTCGTGCTTGGTCACCGTGAACGTGCCGTCGGCCTTGCACTCGACGATCGGGTATCCGACGCGCGCGAGGTCGGGGACGCTCTTCCAGTCGGTGAAGTTGCCGCCGGTGCACTGTGCGCCGCATTCGACGATGTGACCCGCCATCGTGCCGGCCGCGAGCAGGTCCCACTGGTCCGCCTTCCAGCCGAATTCGTGCACCAAAGGTCCGAGCACGAGCCCAGGATCGGTCAGCCGGCCCGCGATCACGATCTGCGCGCCTTGCGCGAGCGCCTCGGCGACCGGGAACGCGCCGATGTACACGTTGGCGCTGGTGACGCGCTCGCGGATCGTCGCGAGCGGCGCGCCGGTGTCCATGTTGGCGAGCACCTCGCCCTTCGCCGCGAGCTCGTCGAGCCGCCCGAGCACGTCGTCGCCCTCGATCACCGCGACCTTCATGCCGGTGACGCCGTGCTTCTTCAACACCGCGAGCACCGCGTCTTTGCACGCGAGCGGATTCACGCCGCCCGCGTTGGCGATCACCTTGACGTGCTTCTCGACGAGCTTCGGCAGGATGCGGTCGATCATCGCGACGAAGTCGGTCGCGTACCCCTTCCGCGGATCGCGAGAGCGCTGCTTTTGCAGGATGCTCATCGTCACCTCGGCGAGGTAGTCGAGCGTCAGGTAGTCGAGCGGGCCCTCGTTGACCAGACGGACCGGACCGAGGATCGAATCGCCCCAGAAACCCTGGCCGTTGGCGATCCGAACGAATTCCTTCTTCTGCATGCGGGGCGACCTCGAGTGCGGGGCGGCGCGACAGTCTAGGAGCGGCTCCACCGGCCCGCCATGGCCGCGGGTGCGCACGAGCGCGGGTGGACGGGCTCGGCGCCGCGCGCGAACGGCTCGCGAGTGCCCGCGCGAGCGTGTGAGCGGCTCGCGCTTGCCGGCGGCGAGTTCGAGGCCGCCTCGGGAGCGCGTCACCGGCTCGCGCGCGCCCCGCGCGAGCGCCTCGCCAGCTCGCGAGCGGCTGCGCGAGCGATCAGCGGCTCGCGCGCGTCGCCGGCGAGCGCACGGGCAGCTCGCGCGCGTCACCGGCGAGCGCGTGGCTTTCGCGCAGCGTGCGCGAGCTCGTGGCCGGCTCGCGAGTGCTCGCGGGAATGCGCGACCGGGTCGCGGGTGTCTGCGCGAGCGTGTGGGCGGCGCGCGAGTGGCCGGCGCCTGCGCATGTCCACCCCGAGCGCATCGGAAGGACTTGCGCGGTCTCCACGCCGCCGCGACCGGAACGGTTCAAGTGTGAATCGGCGTCGGATCGATGAGCGGCCCGCGCGAGTTCCTCCCCAGACTTCGATGCACACAGCACCCCTTCAGCGTTCGATCCGAGTCTTCCTGGACGCGGCGGTGCTCGCCGACGCAGCGGCGTGCGTGCGCGCGCTCGCCGGCCTCGGAATCCAGGCGGACACCGCGCCCGGCGCGGAAGTCGGCGCCGACTTGGTGGTCACGTCGACCGCCGCGGCGCCGAAGTCGACGCCGTGGATCGCCGCGATCACCGCCGACGACGCGCGAGGCTTCGCCGACGCGCTCGAGCGCGGCGCGCTGACCGTGGTCTCGCACGACGCCGGGGTCGAGCAACTGACGCAGCACGTGCGCCTCGCCGTGCGGGATCTCGAGCGCGCGTGCGTCCAAGATCGCGTCGCGGAGCTGCTCGTCCGCGTCGAGCACGCCGCGGGCGTCGGCAGCTTCGAGTACGAGCCGCACACCGGTCGGCTGTGGCTCTCCGGCGAAGCGCGCCGCCTGGTCGGGCTCGTCGATAGCGACGAGCGAGAGCTCGCCGACGCCGTGCTCGCGCGCCTCGCCGCGCCCGAACGCCGCCGCTTCAGCGATTGGCTCGCGCTGCTCGGCTCGCTGACCGCCGCGCGCGAACTCGAATGCCGCCTCGACAGCACCGGCGACGCCGCCGAGTGGGTGCGCTTCTCCGCGCCGGCCGTGGAGGACAGTCGCACGCCGCGGATGGTGCGCGGCGTCGTCGAGGAATGGCAGGAAGCGCCTTCGCACGAGCCGAGCGTTTCCGAGGGCGACGGGCTGACGTTCCAATCCGACGCGCGCCAGTTCTTCTGCGCGCTCGCGAACGCGATCGAGCACTCCGAAGGGCACGGAGCGAGCGTCGCCGTCTTCGTGATCGACTCGGAGGACCTGCGCTCTCTCGCGACGAGCTTCACGCGCGGCCACCAAGGTCACTTGCTCCACAGCCTCGCCGTGCGGGTGCGCGCGGCGCTGCGCGAAGCGCGCGGCCCCGAGGTCAGTGACGCGCTCGGCAACGAGCTCGTGCTCGGCCGCGCGGCCGGCGGCGGGCTCGCGGTCGTCGTGCCCGGCATCGAGCGGCGCGACGACGTCCTGGCGATCGGCGCGCGGCTGTCGGGCTGGATCTCGAAGCCGCTGCAAGTCGGTGGGCGCGAGCTCGCGCTCTCGACCAACCTCGGCGTGATCGCCTCTTCGCTCGACTGCCGCGATCCGGAGGAGCTCGTGCGCCGCGCCGAAACCGCCGCGTACTGCGCGCGCCGCGAGGGCCGCGACAGCGTCAAGCTCTACGCGCCGTCGATGGACGCGGAAGCCTTCGAGCGCCTGAGCCTCGAGGCGGCGCTGCGCCGCGCGCTCACGCGCGACGAGCTCGTGCTCCACTACCAGCCGCGCGTCGAGATCCGCACGGGACGCATCGTCGGGATGGAAGCGCTGGTGCGCTGGCAGCACCCCGACCTCGGCTTCGTGTCGCCGGTGCGCTTCATCCCGGTCGCCGAGGAGACCGGCTTGATCGTGCCGATCGGCGCGCACGTGATGCGCATGGCGTGCCGACAAGCGCAAGCGTGGGTCGACGCGGGCCTCCCGCCGATCCGCATGGCGGTCAACCTGTCGCCGTTGCAACTGCACGATCGCGGCCTGCTCGGAACGATCGAGGAGTGCCTGCGCCTTTCGCGGCTGCCGGCGGATTCGCTGGAGCTCGAGCTCACCGAGAGCGCGCTGATGCGCGACCCGGCGTCCGACGTCGAGCTGTTGCGTCAGATCAAGGCGCTCGGCGCGCACCTGTCGATCGACGACTTCGGCACCGGCTACTCGTCGCTGGCGTACCTGCGGCGCTTCCCGGTCGACGCGCTCAAGATCGATCGCAGCTTCCTGCGCGACGCGACCTCGCGTCCCGACGACGCGTCGATCTTCAGCGCGATCGTGCTGATGGGCCGCAGCCTGAAGATGACGGTCGTCGCGGAGGGCGTCGAAACGCCGGCGCAGCTTTCGCTGCTGCGCGTGATGCGCGCGGACGAAGCCCAGGGCTTCCTGCTGAGCCCGCCGGTGCCCGCCGACCAAGCCGCGCGCCTGCTCGCGAAGGGCACGCTCGGTCAAACGGCGGCGTAGCCGCGGCTCGGCGAGTCGGGCGAGCCGAGCGAGTCGGGCAAGTCGAGCGAGCCGAGCGCATCGAGCGAGCCGAGCGCATCGAATCCGTCGGGCGCGCGGGGCGAGCCGAGCGACGTGCTCGCGTGCGCGTCGTGGAGCGCGCACGGCGACTGGGACGCCGATCAGTGGCTCGGCAGGAACAGCTCGAACGTCGCGCCGCCTTGGGACGGGCGCACGAAGCGCAGGTTGCCGCCGAGCGAGCCCGCGAGGCGGCCGCACACCGCGAGGCCGAGGCCCGCGTGCGCCGCCGACGAGCCCTCGTTCGACTTGCAGAACGGCTCGAAGAGCGAGTTCACCGTCGTATCCGCGATGCCGCGGCCCGTGTCGGTGACCGCGAAGCGCAGCATCGGCGCCTCGCCGTCGGAGGCTTCCTGCATGCCGACCTCGATCGTCACGCTGCCGCGGTCGGTGTGGCGCACCGCGTTCGCGACGAGCTCGCCGAGCACGCGCTGCACGCGCGCCGGCACCGTCTTCACCGCGGCCGGCAGCGCGGGCGCGCAGCGATAGAGCAGCTCGATCGGCTTGTCCTTGATCGCGTCGCGGGCGTGCGACGCCACGCTGTCGGCGAGTTCGCGCGGCGAGCACGCGACCCTGACCGCTTGGTCGCGGCCGCCGTCGAGCTCCGCGAGCTCGATCAACGTCTCCAGCGTGCGCACGAGGTCGGTCGAGCGCTCGATCACGCTCTCGACGTCGCGTGCGCCGTCGCGGGTCGCCATCGTCGCGATCCCGTGCGCGAGCACGTCGAGCGTCGGCGTCAGCACCGAATCGGCGATGTCGAGCACCAATCGCTGGCGCGACTTCAACTCGGCTTCCGTGCGACGCCACGAGGCTTCGATCGCGTTGTTGGTCGTTTCGAGCGACGCGGCGTAGGCGCGCGCTTCGCCTTCGGCCCGGACGACGGCGGCGAGGTGCTCGCGTTCGCGTGCGGTCGCGTTCCACTTCTCGGTGAGCGCGGTGGCGAGCTGACAGACCTCGATCGTGTCGAACGGCTTCTTCAGGATGAGGAGACGATCGGTGCGGCCGAGCCTGCGCACGACGTCGGGCCAGCTGTGATCCGAGAACGCGGTGCACACGACGATCTGCACGTCGGGATCGACCGCCCAGATGCGCTCGATCGTCGTCACGCCGTCGATGCCCGGCGGCATGCGCATGTCGACGAACGCCATCGCGTACGGCGCGTTCTCGGCGCGAGCGTGGCGCACGGTCTCGACCGCTTCCTCGCCCTGGAGCGCGAAGCCGAGCGTGAACAGCTCGGGCTCGGCGGTCGGAGCCGAGGTCGCCGGTTCGTCGTCGAACAGCGCGGCCTCCGCGGCGGCGAGCGCGCGTTGATCGGTCTCTCGACGCGCGAGCACCTTGCGGAAGTCCTCGTGGATGCTCGCGTTGTCGTCGACGATCAAGATGCGACGGTTGGAAGTGTCCATGGCGTGCCTAGACGTGGGGGGCGGATTCGTACGGGAGGTCGAGAACGAAGCGCGAGCCGCGCTCCGGGCCATCGCTCGCGGCTTCGATGCGGCCGCCCATCTCGACGGCGGCATTGGCGGACGCGTGCAGGCCGAAGCCGTGCCCGCCGGTCTTGGTGGTGAACCCGTGGTTGAAGATGCGCCCGAGGTTCTCGGTGGCGATGCCGCAGCCGTCGTCTTCGACGGCGATGCGCACGCGCTCGCCTTCGTGCGTGACCGTCACGCGGATGCGACCGGGCTCGCGCTTCGCCTCGACGATCGCTTCGCGGGCGTTCTTCAACAGGTTGACGAGGATCTGGACGAGCTTGTGGCGGTCGAGCATCACGCGACCGAGGCCGCCGCCATGGACGTCGAGCACCAGGCCGCCCGCGACCGCGCGCGGCAGGTCGCACAGCGTCGACGCGAGGTCGATCTGGTCCTCGATGCGCACGGCTTCGCGGAGCTCGTTCTTGCCGGCGAGCTCCTGTTGCGACGCGACCAGCGCGCGCAGGTGCTCGACGCCGGCGCAGAGCTTGCCGGTCTCGGCCGCGATCTCCTCCTGATCGTGGCGCAGGAGCTTCGCGACCTCGGAGAGGAACGGCGCGACGTGCTTGCCCTTCGGGTGCGCGGTGATGAACTCGCCGAGCTTCTCGCCCTGCGACTCGATCATCTCGACGACGCGCTCGAGCTTCTGGAGCTTGCTCGTCCTCACGCGCTCGGAGATCACGTTGACGGCGACGTTGACGCTGTTCAGCGCGTTGCCGACGTTGTGCAGGACTCCGGTCGAGATCTCGGACATGCCGGCGACGCGCGCGGTGCGCACGACCTCGGCGCGCGAGTGTTCGAGCTTCTCCATCATCCGGTCGAACTCGCCCGACAGCACGCCGATCTCGTCGGAGCGGTCGAGCTTCAGCTTCGCGTGCACGTCGTCGGTGCGTCCGATCGCGACCGCGTGCTCGGTCAGGCGCGCGAGCGGCGCGAGCACGATCCGGCGCAGCACCGAGAGCAGCACGAACACCAGCAGCGTGCCCGCGGCGACCGTCGAGATCAGCGAGTACTGCAACGCGTTGGCGCCGAACGCGCTGATGTCGCGCGGCAGGTTCGCGCGCACGATCAGCGTCGGGATCCGGCGCGAGTCGTCGAGCGTGCTCCAGGCTTCGAGCATGCGCTCGTCGCGCGCTTCGACGACGGCGTCGCTCGAGCTGGTGACGCGCTCGACCACCGCAGCGACTTCCGTCGGCAGGTCGGGATCGGAGAGGTCCCAGACGTCGAATGAGACCGAAGTGCGCTCGCCGACCGCCGCGACGAGCGCGCGATCGAGGCGTCGACCGATCACGACCGTGCCGAGCCACTCGCTCGCGCCCTCGTCGACCGGGATCGCACGCGCTGCGAGGAACGTCGGGCCGATCTCGGTCATCGAGAGGCCTCGGACGGGCTCCGGCAGCGCGGCGTCAGTGGAACTGTGGCGTTCGTGCACCAGCCACGGATGCGTCGGCGCGACGCGGTCGAGCGCGAAGCTCTTGATCGAGAGCGGTGCGCCGCTGGTTTGGTCGTACGCGCCGCCCGCGAGGATGCGGCCGTCGCGGCCGACGACGTAGACGAGGTCGAGGCCGGCGTTCGCGAGCTCGCGCGCGGAGGCGTTCGCTTCCCGGAAGCGTTGCACTTCCGCGGCACGCAGCGGCTCGTGGGCGAGCGCGGTGTTCTCGATGAACCGGCGCGTCTCCGACGACGACGCCCATTCGCGACAGCGTTGGTCGAGGCGCTCGATCTCGTCGTCGAGCGCGCTCCGGACGCGTTCTAGGTCCTTGCGCGCTTCGCGTTCCTCGAGCTCGGCGAAGCGCGGCAACACCGCCCAACGCTGGACGGCGTGGTCGAGCAGCGCGTAGGCCCCGACGACGAGCGTCAGGATCAGCGCGATGCGCGTGCGCAGTGAGTGCGTGGGGCCGGAGGTCACGTGCGTCGTCGCCGGTTCAAGCGGCGAGGTCGTGGGGCTGCGGTGCGCTCTTCGGCGCGTCCTCGCGACGGCGCAGCGGCTCGGTCGCTTGGTTGATCAGCTTGCAGAGGCTCTGCAGGTCGTCACCGTCGCGTAGCTTGCAGTCCGCGGGCTTCTCGCCGGCGATCACCTGCTTCAAGTAGACCTCGAAGCGATAGATCGGCCCGGCGAACGTGTGCGTCGCGAGGATGCCGATGATGATCGTCAGCGGCAGCATCGCGAAAAACGAGATCAGGAAGATCTGGATGAGCTCGATCCCGATGCCGTCGAGCGGCACGCCTTCCGCCGCGCCCCTCTCGGCGACGAGCTCGACCGCGAACCGGACGAACAACGTGTACTGCAAGAGCAGCGACAGCGCGGAGATCCCGGCGAAGACCAGGACCAGACGGAGCTGCAGGGTCGGACGGACGATGCGGAAACGACGGCGGTGAGCTTGCATTGGGATCCCCGGGGCTGGTGCAGCATCGGAACGATCGTCCGAGGGCTTGAGGATCCGCTCGCGCCGAGCAACCGGAAGTTCCTTCCACCCCCGGGAACTCGCGGCGCGACGCGAGCCGCGCGCATCTCCCAGAGCCGTGTCATGGGCCGTCGACGCGGGACTCGATACACGAACGCGACTCTGTAGCGCGTCCGAGCGCCGGGACGGCTCTTCCGTCCGGTGCGAGCGCGCGCGTCGACGCAACTCCATGGTCAAACCGCATCGAGGGCCGAACGTCTCGTCGCGCGCGCGTCGAGCGCGTCTTCGAAGCGGCATGACGCTGATCGAGATGATCGTCTCGATGCTCGTGCTCGGGCTCTCGTTCGCGATCTACGTCAGCACCGCGGTCGCCGTTCGGCGCCAGTCGGTGAGCGTGCAGGATCTCTCGATCGCGTCGGACGCGTGCCAACGCGTCGTCGAGACGCTGCGCAGCGAGCCGTTCGACGAGCTCGTCCGGCGCTACGGCGTCGATCCCGACGACGATCCGAACGGCGCGGGCTCCGCACCGGGCGCGACGTTCGCTGTCGATGGCCTGCATCCGGCGGACGACGACCCCGACGGGATCGTCGGAGAGGTGGTGCTGCCCGAGCTCGAAGTGCAGACGGGAGTCTTCGCGCTGCGCGAGGACCTCCAGCGACCGGAGCTCGGCCTGCCGCGCGACCTGAACGGCGACAGCATCATCGACGGCATCGATCACGCCGCCGACTACCTCCAGCTGCCGGTCTGCGTCCGTGTGCGTTGGCAAGGTCAATCCGGTCCGTGCTCCTACCAGCTCGACGCGCTGCTCGTGCCGTACCGGAAGTGACATGAGACGCGGACGACGAGCCGGATTCACCCTGATCGAAGCGGCGATCGCGATCGCGTTGCTCGCGCTCGTCGTCGTCAAGGTCGGGATGCTCGTCAAGATGCGCACGGACACCGCCGCGCACGAGAACACGGCGTTGGTCGTCGACGATCAGGCGCGGCGCGTGCTCGAGCAGATTTCCTACGCGGTGATGGGCGCGTCTCGCGACCGCTTGATCCCCGATCCGGAGTCGCCGATCTACTCGAGCGAGTTGCGCTACGAGGTCAGCCTGGGCGTGCAGAACGGCGAGGTCGTCTGGGGCGACGCGCAGTGGATCGGCCTCGACAAGACCGCCGATCAAGTCGCGTGGCGCGAACGTCCCGACGAGCCCGACGAGCGCCGCGTCGTGTGGTGCAAGGCCGTGCGGCCCTACCTCGAAGGCGAGCAGATGAACGGCGTCGACGACAACGGCAACGGTTTGATCGACGAAAAGGGCCTCGTGTTCACGCTGACCGGCAGCCGCGTGACCGTGCGGCTCACCTTGGAACGCAAGAGCGAGACCGGCGAGATCGTCACACGCACGGTCGAGACGATGGTCACGTGTCGCAACTAGGAGCTCCCGCCATGACTTCCCGCTTCCTCCGCATGCAGCGAGCTCGTGCTTCGCGTCGCGGCGCCGCGTTGTTCGTCGCGCTGTTCGCGGCGGCGTCGGTCGCCGTGCTCGCGACGTGCCTCTTGCAGCTCACCGGCGCGAGCCAGAAGCGTCAGCTCGCCTCCGCCGACCTGCGGCGCGCGTTCTACCTCGCCGACGCGGGGCTCGCGGAGGCGTACAGCGGCCTGACGATCGGCAAGACGGGCAACGTCGGCAGCGAAGCGCAGCCCGCGAAGCTCGGCCGCGGCGTGCTCTGGGTCGTCGCGACCGAGATCGACGCCGATCACGTACAGCTCGAGAGCGTCGGCATGTGCGGCCGCTCGCGCGCGACCGTCGAGATGACCGTCGAGCGCGGCGAGGACAGCGTCGCGACGCTCGGTGTCTTCGCGCACCAGCCGCTGACCGTGCCCGCGGGCTCGACGATCCAGGGCTTCGATTCGAGCGCGGCGCCTGCGGATCCCGGCAGTGGCTTGCTCGGCGAGCTCGGTGGCCTGGGCGGCTTCGGCGGTCTCGGCGGAGGCTCGCCGCCGGTGAGCACGCCCGCCGGTCGACTGGGTTCGAATGGCGACATCACGTTGCAAGGCACCGCCCGCAAGCCGACGGTGGTCGACGCCGATCTCGCGCCGGGCGTGGGGCACCAAGCGGTGATCGGCGCGCACGTGACGCACACCGGCGCGACGGCGCCGCGCGCGGCCGCCGCTCCGTTGCCCGCGGTCGAGCTCCCGTTCGACCCGACCGGCACCGGCGTGGATCTCCAGACTCCGACGCCGTACATCGTGCAGCCGGGCGATATCGGCATCGATCACCTGACCGTCGCGACCGGCACGCACGCGATCGTCCAAGGGCCGTGCAACCTGGTGGTCAACGATCTGACGGTCGCGGTGGGCGGCACGCTCGAGTTCGACACCGACGACGGAGCGGTCGGCGTGTGGGTCGGCGACACGCTGCTGATCGCCGACGGTTCGACCGTGGTGTGCAGCCACACCGATCCGAGCCTGGTGACGATCCAAGTCGCGTCCGACGTGCCGGCGCGCTTCGGCGCGGCGGGCAAGTTCTACGGCGTGCTCTACGCGCCACAGGCCGAGGCGACCGTCGGTGCTACGGCGGAGGTGTACGGCGCGTTCGTCGCCGACGAGCTCGTGCTCACCGCCGGCGCGAAGCTCAACTTCGACACGCACCTCGACGAGGTCGGTGCGCTCGAGATCCTGCCGACGCTGCTCGCGTGGCGCTTGGTCGAGCTCGAGAGCGCGCTGCGCCACGGCGAAGGCAGCGATCCGTTCGAGATCCTCGGCGTCGATCCCGCCGGCCTGGTCACGCCCGCGCAGGCGCACGCCGACGTGCCGCTGCACGTCGTCTACCAGACCCTCGGCGGCGTCACGATGACCTACGACGGCATGGAAAGCGGCTTCGATTGGACGTCGGTGCGTTCGGTGCAGCAGCTCGAGCGCTCGGGCCTGCCGGTCGGCTACCGCCCGGCCTCCGTCGCTGATCTCGCCGCGCAGACGAAGCCATCCCAATCGACCGCGGCGGCGGCGCTCGCGCAGGATCCGCCGCTCTCCTCGTCCGCGCTGACGACGAGCCTGATCGCCGCGTCGCCGCTGACTTCGAGCGAGCTCACGCGCATCATCAACGCCTCGGCGCGCTTCGCGCCTTCGGACCTCAAACTGATCCTGCTGGCGAACAGCCCGCTCGCTTCGAGCGTGCTCGACAAGACGCTGCTCGCGTCGCCGGCGCTGCCCTCCGCGGACGCGGCGGCGGTGTTGATCGCCTCGAGCCCGCTCCCGCCGCACATCGTCGCGCAGATCCTCGCCGACGCGTTGTCGTTGGACATCGCCGACAAGCTCGCGGTGCTCGCCGCGCAGTAACGCCCAGAACCCGACCATGCTCCACGCGTTCCCTCGCTTCGTCTTCGCTTTGCTCGCCGCGACGTCGCTCGCCGCCCTGGCTCCTTGTGCCCGCGCGCAGGCTGCAGGGCCCGGTTCGTTCGAGCGCTGCGTCCTCGACGCGATCGGCCACCCCGATCGCCAAGTCGAGGCGCACGCGCGCGCTCTCGCCTCGTTCGGCGCCGCCGCGTTGCCGCGCGCGTTCGAGCTCGCGGTGAATCGCGAGCTCGTCGTGCGCGTCGACGACTCGAAAGAGCTCGCCCTGCCGATCTCGCCCGACGTCCAGCTCGCGCTGATCGCCGCCGCCGCGCGCGCGCCGCGCACCGAGGTCGTCCGCTTCCTCTCGGGGGTTGCCGAGCGCGAGAGCCGAGCCGAGGACGCGCTGGTCGCGCTGCGGATCCTCGCGCTCGCGGGCAACGTCGACGACCTCGGGCTATTGCAGCGACTCTGCGCGCGGCACGTCGACGCGGCCGCAACTCCGCCGGAGGTGCGCGAGACGTTCGGGATGGCGCTCGCGTCGATCCTCGGCCGCCATCCGGAGGCCCTGAAGCAACTCTGGGCGCTCTATCGCGACGTGCAGGCGCCGCTCGCGGACGCGGTGATCCGCGCGGCGGGCACGCTGCGCGACGAAGAGAGCCTCGGCGCGCTCGGAGGGCTGCTCGGCGCGCGGCGCGAGCTCGATCTGCGCGTGCTCGGCGAGCTCGGCCGCGTCGCACGAGCGCTCGCGCCGCCGTTCCCGGAGAGCGCGCGTGAAGCGGTGCGCGCCTATCTGCACGACGGCGATCCGATGCTTCGCCGCGCCGCGTGCCAGACGTCGGTCGCGCTCGAAGACGTCGATGCGATCGGCGAGCTGATCGAGCTGCTCGACGCCGAGACCGACGTTGCTCGCACCGCGCTCGACTCGCTGCGCCGGATCTCGCGCAAGGCGATCGGCCGCGATTCGGAGGAGTGGACCGAGTGGTTCCGGCGCGAGCAACGCGACTGGACCCGCGCGGAGGCGCGCGTCGCGGACCTGCGTTCGTCGGACCGCGCGACGGCGGTCGCGGAGCTCCATGCGCTCGGCCACGCACGTCTCTTCCGGCACGAAGCGGCGGCGCACGTCGTCGTCGCGCTCGAGCGCAGCGAGCCCGAGCTCGTCCGGCTCGCCTGCGAGATCCTCGACGAACTCGGCTCGCCGGTCGCCGAACCCGCGTTGGTGCTCGCGACCGAGCACGCCGACGCGTCGGTCCGCGCGTCGGCGGAGCAGGCGCTCGCCTGCCTGCGCGCGGACGACGAGTCGGAGCACGCCGCGCACGCAGCCGCTCGGCGTCGCTGAGCTCGGGGTGCATCGGGAGGTGTTGCCCGGCGCTCCGCGGCCGGCGACAGGTCGCGGTCCCGTCGGCTGAAGGCTCGTGGCGCCCCGCGCGACCGCTCGGAGGTGGCGAAACCCGAGCGACACCGTAATGTCGCGCCGTGCAACCGACCCGCATCGCGATCACCGGCTTCGGCGCCTTCCGAGGCGAGAGCGACGTCGCCGTCGTCGAGAACCCGAGCCGAGCGATCGCGTTCGCGCTCGAACGCGAGCCTCCGCCCGGCGTGCAGGTCGTCGCGGCGGAGCTCTCGGTCACTTTCGAGCGTGCGCCACGCGAGCTCGAGCGCTGGCTCGCCGGCCTCGACGCGCCGCCCGCGGCGTTGCTCGGGCTCGGTGTGCAATCGCGCGGCGGCGTGTACCGTCTCGAACGGCGCGCGCGCGCCCGGCTCGAGGGCGATCGGCGCGACAACGACGGCCGCGGCGCGGGCGAGGCGACGGCCGGGCTCACGGGCGACCTCGCGACCGAGCTCGATCTCGCGCGACTCGCCGTGGCGCTGCGCGTTGGCGGCGCGAGCGACGTGCTCTGCTCCGACGACGCCGGCGGCTTCGTCTGCGAGCGCGTCTATCACGCGTTGCTCGAGCGCGGTCGGTCGCTCGGCGTGCCCGCGGTCTTCCTGCACCTGCCGACCGTCGCGCAAGCGCCGATCGCGGAGCAGACGCGCATCGTCCGTGCGTTGGTGATCGAGCTCGCGCGCCTCGTCGCGCCGGGCATGCCCCGATGAGCGACGAGCCGCGCGCGCCGGGCCCCTCCGCTCCTTTCGAGGAGCCCTGCGAGTTCGGCGCTCGCCTCGAGCGGCAGCTCGGCCGAGTGCGGCTCTTGCTCGGGCACCTCGCTGGTTCCGCGCTGCGGCGTCGAATGGAGCTTGACGACTTGCTTCAAGAGGTTTGTCTGCGCGCGATCCGCGACCGCCGCCGTGCACCGGGCGCCGAGGAGGGCGATGCGGCGTTCGGGCGCTGGCTCGCCGAGCTCGCGAGGCACGTCGTGATCGACGGAGTCCGCTTTTGGCGCGCGGCGAAGCGCGGCGAGCACGCGGAGCACTCCGTTGGACTCGGACGCCTCGGGCGCGCCGACGGGTCGACGCTCGGGCCGAGCGAGAGCGCGTTGCTCGCGGCGACCGCCGGCCCCGCGACGCGCGCCGGAGCCGCAGAGGAGCAAGCTCGCCTCGAGCGCGCGTTCGCGTCGCTGCCTCCGGACCAACGGCGGGTGATCGCGCTGCGCCAGCTCGAAGGCCTGCCCGCGGCCGAGGTCGCTCGGCGGATGGGGCGCAGCGAGACCGCGGTGCATTCGCTCTACCGACGCGCGTTGCTCGCGTGGCAGGCAGCGGCCGGCTTGTCGTGAGCCCGGCGGCGCCTCGCGGAGCGGATTCGACAGACACTGCCTCTCATCGCTGTGCCAGAACGGAGGGGGAAACGCGCCAGCGAAGGAGTTCGCCGACGCTCCACGGGCGGTCCTCGAGACCCGCCTTCATCGTCGGGGTCTCGCGCGGTTTGCGGTTGATTCTCGCGCGGATGAAGTTGCGGTAGCAGCTCGAGGATCGAGAGGTGGCCCTCGAGCCAGTGCAGCTTCTTCGCCTCGACCAGGTCCGGCGCACGAAGCGCACCGAGCGCACCGAGTGCGTTGGGCGCGTTGAGCGCACCGGGCGCGCCGGGCGCGAGACGCCATCGCGCGCCGAGGCGTTGAGGTGGTCGCTCGTCCACGGCGGGCTCGAGCCGTCGCGCGGAGCCTTCGACGAGATCATCGGGTGCGTGCGGCGGTGGCCGAAAACAGGGAGGATCGAAGTCGGGTAGGTCGACTTCTTGTCGGTCCACAGCGAGCTCGTGCGGTCCTTCGGCGCGAAGTCGAAGCGGACCCTGAGCGCGGCTTTCACCTTCTGGCGCGACTGACTCCTGCGGGGCGAATCGCACTTGCGTCGACCGCGCTTGCCCTTGGGGGGAGCGCGGGCAGCGTGCCGACCTCGGCGGCAACCAGGAAGTCGCTGACGCCCTCGACCCCGAGCGGCACGGTCAGCGGCGTGCGGATGCGGTGGTGCTCGAAGGCGTGGGGCTCGTCGTTGGAATGGCATGGCGAGTCGATCCTCCGTTGGACTCCAACCTGCACAGACCGCACGACCCCGCCGCGGTGGCGGAGATCGCGCGTTTTCGGCACAGCGGTGAGAGGCAGCGCCGCGGAAGTTCGCCGCCTCGGTTTTTTTCTGGTCGACGCGACGAATCGAGCTTCGACTTGCGCCTGGACTCTCCATGGAAGCCCAATCCGTCGACGACTTGCTGGACCGGCTCGTGGCCGAGTACTCCGACCGCGTCGCGCGCGGCGGGCCGGCCGGCGAGGCCGAGATCCTCGCTCGCGCGCCCGAGGCGCACCGCGAAGCGCTCCAACGATGCTTTCGAATGATCCAAGCCGGCGTCGCCACCGCGCCGCGCGCCGGAGCGCCGCTCGGGCCGGGGGTGAGGCTCGATCGGTTCGAAATCGTGCGCGAGCTCGGCCGCGGAGGCATGGCGATCGTCTACCTCGCGAACCAGCTCGAGCTCAGGCGGCCGGTCGCTCTCAAAGTGCTGCGGCCCGGGCTCGCGCTCGAGCGCCGCAACGTCGACCGCTTCCGTCGCGAGGCCCTGGCGATCGCGCGCTTGCAGCACCCGCACATCGTGCAGGTTCACGCGGTCGGGGAAGCGGACGGTTGGCACTTCCTCGCGATGGAGTACGTCGAGGGCCGGACGCTCGCCGACGTGTACGCGGAGCTCGCGGAGCTCGCGAAGCTCGCACGGCCGACCGGCGAGGACCTCGAGCGGCTGACCGGCTTCCGCGCGGGCGGCGCGAAGCTCGAGCGAGCGTTGTGCGCGTTCCTCGCGCCGGTCGCGCGCGCTCTCGGGGTCGCGCACGAGCTCGGGCTCGTCCATCGCGACGTCAAGCCGTCGAACATTCTGATCCACGCGGACGGCCGCGCGGTGATCGCGGACTTCGGGCTCGCGAAAGGCGACGGCGATCCGGGGCTGTCGCTGTCCGGCGAACCGCTCGGCACGCCGTACTACATGTCGCCGGAGCAGGCGACGCTGATCGCCGAGCCCGTCGATCGTCGCACCGACGTCTATTCGCTCGGCGTCACGCTGTTCGAAGGTTTGACCGGCAGACGGCCATACGAAGGCGACACGGTGCTGCAGGTGCTCGAGCGTCTGCGCAGCTCGGAGCCGCCGAGCGCTCGCTCGCTGGTGCCGACGCTTTCCACCGGCGTCGACGCGGTCGTGCGCCGTGCGATGGCGAAGTCGCCGAGCGAGCGTTATCCGACCGCGCTGGAGTTGGCGGTCGATCTGCAGGCGATTTCCGAGGGGCATCCGCCCCAGGCGCTCGCTCGCGAGGGAAGCGCGTGGAAGCGCGTCGGCCGCGTCTACGTCGGCGTGTTCCAACTCCGGCGCGAGTACCGCTCCGCGCGCACGTTCCTCGGGTGGCCGCTGGTGCATCTCGTGCCTTCCGTCGCCGGGAAGAACAAGGTCGCGAAGGGTTGGTTCGCGTACGGCCCGCAAGCGATCGGCTTCGTCGCGCTCGGCGGAGTCGTGCGCGGAGTGTTCGCGTTCGGCGCACTCGCGGCAGGGTTGTTCGCATTCGGCGGTCTGTCGCTCGGCGTGTTCGCGCTCGGCGGACTTGCGGTCGGGTTGCTGAGCTTCGGCGGTGTGTCCGCGGGGCAAACCGCGATCGGCGGCTTGGCGGTCGGTCACTACGCGATCGGAGGCCGTGCCCACGCGATCCACGCGATCGACGCGGAGCGCCACGACCCGGAGGCGATCGAGTGGTTCACCCGGCTCGAGCCCGTGCTCGACGCGCTCCCGGCCGGGGAGGTCCTCGTGCGTCGCGTCGAGGAGTTGCGCGGCCGCTGAGCGACAGTGACCCGGCGCGGCGGCGGTACGCGGCATGGAGCCCGGCATCTCCGCGGCGAGTTCGCGGGGCGCGGTTGCGTTGTGCGCGGCGTGGCGAACGAGCCGCGCGGGAACCCGGCGCCTACAAGGTCGACCAGATCGGGAGCTTGCCCTCGTGCACCAGGTGGTCGAGCCACAGGTTCGAGAGCTTCTCCGCGACCGAGTTCGCGCGCAGGCGCTGTTGGAGGTTGTCGAAATCGACCTCGTCGAGCGCCTGGTCCTGGTTCGAGCACGAGAACACCGGCGCCGCCTCCGCGCGCGTGACGGGATCGACGTGCTTGCACAGACACTGCGCGCAGATCTCCTTCATCATGCACTGCATCGGCGAGTTGATGGAGCCGATCGCGACGTGCCCAGCTTGCAGGTGCGGCTTCAGCGCCGCGAAGCGCGCCTCGCGCACCGCGTTCATCATCCGATCGGAGCCGATCACGATCATGCGCGAGCAGTCGGAGAGCTGGATCATGCTCTCGCCGAGCTCTTCCTTCGCGTACGCGAGCATCGCCTGCACGACGTTGCCGCGGAAGTGTCGGTCGTACGGCCGCGCCTTGCTCGGCACGATGTCCGAGCCGGAGTCGGTCGACCACACGACCACGTCGGCGGCCGACTCGATCTCCTCGCGCTTGAAGAGGTCCTCGCCGCGACGGAACGCCGCGAAGTAGACGACCTCGTTGTTCTTCGCACGCAGCGCGCGCCCGATCGAAAACAGCACCGCGTTGCCGAGTCCGCCGCCCGCGAGCAGCACCTTCTGGCCTTCCGGGATCTCGGTGGGAGCGCCGGTCGGGCCCATGACGACGACGCGCTCGCCGGGTTTGAGCAGCGCGACCAAGCGCGAGCTCACGCCCATCTCGAGCACGATCATCGACAGCAGTCCGCGCGCCGGATCGGTCCACGCGCCGGTCAGCGCGATGCCTTCGAGCTGCAGCTTGGTGCCCTTGACCAGTCCCGCGTTCACCTCGAAGTTCTGGAGCCGGTAGAACTGGCCCGGCTGGAAGTGCCGCGCCGCCGCGGGAGCGTGCACGACGACCTCGGTGATCGTCGGCGTCAGTCGGTTGACCTCGTGGACGACCGCGGTGAGCTCGAAGCCGAGCTTCTGCACGAACTTCCTCCAGCCCGCGCGGCGTTCCGCGATCGCACCGGAGTCGTTCGAAGCACCGGCGAGCCGCTTGCGGAACGTCTCGACGACGCGCAGGTAACCGTCGCGCGCGGACGCCATCGCCTTGACGACGTTGCCGGCGTACGCGGGGTGGTTGTCGCCATAGACGGAGACCGTGTGGCGGCCGTCTTCGTACGACGTGAACATCGCGCCCTTGGCGCGCTTCTGGTCCTCGATCGGCTCGAGCTTGCCGCTCGCGCTCTGATGGACCTGGAAGAAGCTCTTCCACTTGTCGAGCTTGAACGTGCCGGGGTTCTCCTGCTCGTAGGTGATGTTCGGGCTGGTGCCGGCGGCGACGAGCACCGTGCGCGCGTTCATCTCGACGATCTCGCCCGAGCCCTTCCAACGGCCTTCCGCGGTCAGGAGCTGGCGCTCGAACGTCACGCCGCGCACCGCGCCGTGCTTGTCGAGCAGCACTTCGATCGGAGCCATGCTCTCGACGATCGTGATGCCTTCCTCGAGCGCCTTGATGATCTCCTCGTGGTTCAGGCGGTACGCCGGCGAGTCCGCGAGGTTCTTGCGATAGACGAGCCGCACGCCGCCCCAGCCGCGCACCAGCGGCGCGAAGCACGGCGTTTCCTTCGCGTCGGCGGCGCGCTTGCGCTCGGCGATCACCGCGCGGCCGTGCGCGAGCATCTCGTCGAGCATCTCGGCCTCTTCCTGGTTGAAGAAGCGTCGCACCGTCGGCTCGCCGAAGCGCTTGGAGAGCTCGTCGTAGCGGCTCGCCATCTTCTCGACCTGCAGCGGGTAGTACGCCAACGCTTCGGTCGCGGTGTCGATGCCGGTCAAGCCGCCGCCGATGACGACGACCGGCATGCGCAGTTGCAGGTTGGCGAACGAGTCCTTCTTGAACGCGCCGGTGAGCTGCAGCGCCATCAGGAAGTCCGACGCCTTGCGCACGCCGCGCGAGAGGTTGTTCTTCATCGACACGATCGTCGGCTTGCCCGCGCCGGACGCGATCGCGACGTGGTCGAAGCCGTACTTCCACGCTTGGTCGAGATCGAGCGTGCCGCCGAAGCGCACGCCGCCGTGGATCTCGAAGTTCTCGCGCCGTAAGAGCGACAGGTAGGGCAGCGAGAGGAAGTTCTTGTCCCAGCGCACGGTGATGCCGTACTCGGAGACGCCGCCGAAGCCGAGCAGCACGCGCTCGTCGAGCTCGCGCTTCAACGCGGCGAAGCGATCGAGCGGCGAAGGCTCGCCCGCGAGCTCGCCGCGCTCGTTGCGACCGGTCCATTGACCGGGCAGCGGCTCGACCTTGAGCCCGTCGACGCCGACGACGCCGAAGCCCTCGTTGCAGAGATAGTGCGCGAGCGTGTAGCCCGCGGGCCCCATGCCGACGACCAGCACGTTGATGCCGTTGTACGGCAGCGCGTGGATGCGCTGCTTGCGCAGCGGATTCCAGCGCGTGAACAGGAGATAGAGCTCGGGGCCGAACGGCAGGTCGAGCGTGTCGGTCAGCACCTTGGTCTCGATCTGCGGGATGTTGACGGGCTGCTGCTTCTGGAAGATGCAGGCCTTCATGCAGTCGTTGCAGATCCGGTGGCCGGTGCCCGGGCACATCGGATTGTCGATCGTGATCATCGCGAGCGCGCCGAGCGGATCGCCTTCGGCGTAGAGCGAGTGCATCTCGGAGATGCGCTCGTCGAGCGGGCAGCCCGCGAGCTCGATGCCGAGCGGGTTCTTCGCGAACTTGCCGGTCTTCTTGTCGACCAGGCCCTTGGTGCAGGAGTCCTTCTCGCGCTCGTGGCAGAAGACGCACTGGTCGATCTCGCTCATCACGCCGAAATCGTCGGTGCGCGGATCGGTCAGCTTGAAGCCGTCGCGGCGGCGGAAGTGCCGCGCGTTGCCCTCGATCGCCTCGGTGAGGTTCGGCATCGGGCGGCAGTGGTGGACGAGCCCCTTCTCGAAATCGAGGGTCTCGAGCTCGCGCAGCGAGCGCCAACCGGCGAGCGAAGGATCTTTCGCATCGCGCAGGAGCTTCAGATGGAGCGCGATCGTCTCCAACGCCTGCCCAACGGTCTCGTCGAAGCCGGCGAGCGCCTTCTCGCCCGCGTCGCGCTGCAAGAGCGTCCACACGCGCGTCGCGAAGCGCTCTTCGTTGTCCTTCTCCATCGGCAGGCCGGGGAGCTTCGCGAGCAATGCGCGCGCTTTCGCCTGCACCGCGTTGGCGTCCTGGCCCGCGGCGAGCTTCGCCGAGCGCACGTGCTTCTTGATGAACTCGTTGCGCACTTTGAAGACGAGCTGGCGATCGACCAGCGTCCGCCGGCGCTCGAGGAGCTCTTGCTCGACTCCGAAGAGCTTCGCGACGAAGCGCGAGACGTGACGCCCGACGTCGATCAAGAGCGTCGACTCCTCCGGCGCGGAGAGCGTCAGCCCGTTCGCGAGGTATGCCTCGTAGCGCCCGGCGAGCGCCGCGTCGGCGCGCTTCAGGTCGTCGACGAACTCGCGCTGCAGCGCGGCGAGCTTCTCCGGCCGGTGCAGGTCGGCGAACGTGAAGCCCGGGATGCCGAGGGTGAGCGGGCGGGCGGGAACGGCCTGTTGCGCGGACGTGGTCGAGGTAGGCGACATCGGGGTCGAGGAATGGGGTCGACGGATGGTGTCGCGGCCGCAGATGCGGCCGACGAATCCCCACAGTCTACGCGAGAGGGCCGCCGCTCGACTGCGCCGACGTGCGCAGAGCGAGCCGCGGTCGGTCGGAGGCGTCAGCGGGGCGGACGGCGAA
Source organism: Planctomycetota bacterium (assembly GCA_016220085.1). Classification (GTDB taxonomy): domain Bacteria; phylum Planctomycetota; class UBA1135; order UBA1135; genus JACRIN01. The sequence goes on along the minus strand of JACRIN010000066.1, from coordinate 198,280 downwards.
GAAACCGGTGAACTCGTGCACCAAGACCTCGGGGTCGAGCCCCATGAACTCGCTCGGGGCCGCGACCGCCAACTCCTCGAGCTTGTCGAGCCCCGAGCGGGCGAGTTGGGCTGCGCCGGACGGCTGTCCAATCTCGAGCTTGAGGCACGCCGCAGCGAGCTGAATCAGACTCTGCAGGCAGAGCCGCTGCAACTCGTCCGCGCTCGCCCGCCACGGTCCTTCCCAGGCTTCGTGCGCTTCCCACAGGAACCCCGCGTTGTAGAGGTCGACGCCGAAGAGGTAGGCCTCGTCCTCGCGCCAACGTTCGGGCGGGAGCGCTTCGACGAGCTCGCGTTCGTCGCGCGCCGCCCGCTCATGACGCGCCGTGCGCCCGGGCAAGAAAGCGTGCGAGGGGAATGCACGCTGCGGCGCGTAGCGATGCGGAGGCGTGGGCATGTCGAGCGATCCTCGGAGCTCTGCGGGTCGATTCGCACGGCGACCCAGCGAGCCCTGGCATGCTATCGGGTGCGCCACGAGAATGGGCGCATGGCGCCCGATCGGCAGTTCGACGAAAGGCGGATGCGGCGGGCGCACGTCGGGGAAGCGGCGCGACCACCGACCGCGAAGACGAGCAAGCTGCTCGTCGTGGCGATCGCGTGGAGTGCCGTGTGCGGAGCGTGCAGCGACGACTCGTCGACGTCAGCACGTGCGGGTCCGACCGCACTCGCTCCTGACGAACCGCAGCACACGTTGACGGTCGCCGAACTCGATTGCTTCCGGCCCGGTCGCGCGCGCCGCGAGATCCAAGCGGAGCTCGGCAGTCGCGTCGGCCGCGCGTGGCTGGTCGACTGCGGCGACAGGCAGCTCGGCACGCTCGGTTTCGAGCTGATCTCGGTCGGCGAATCCGATCGACGCTCCGGGTTCTGCTTCGACGCACTCTTCGTGGACGACGAGTTCGTCAGGCTCGTCGAGCGTCCGTACGACGAGCCCGGACCGGCGACGGTCGACGACTGCGCTTGGCTCGCGCGAGCGTTGGAGCGTCCGTCGCTCGGCGCCGTGGAGCTCGAGGAACGCGCGCGCTCGCTCGCCGAGCGCGTTGAGCACGTCGACTGGGGCCTGACCGCGGTCTACGTCGTGTTGAGTCCGTTCCTCGCGGATCGAACGGTCCGTTCACCGAGCGCCGACGACTTCGCGCGCAACGCGGCTCTGCGCGAGCAGTTCGACGCCGCGCGCTTGGACCTCGGGATGACGGAGGCCGAGGTCGAAGCCACGTTGCGCGCCGCACCGCTCGACCGGGGCACGACGATCGGCGGGGCGTTCTGCCTGTACGGGAGTCGCGACCGGTTGCCGCTCGACGACGCGGTGCGCCATCGGAACGTGGTCGTCGTCTACCGCGACGGCCGAGCGTGCGTCGTCGAGAGCATCGGCGACGTCGACGCGTGGCTGCGGAGCGTCGCCGGAGTGACTCGCTGACTGCTGCGACGCGGATGGGCCCGGCCGAACCGAGTTCTTCGTCGATGAGCGTCGCGATGCCACCGACGTCGCGATCGCGCGACTACGAAGCGAAAGATGCGATTGCCGCGTGAGTCGACCCCGCGTCGTCCGGCGTGCGCTCTCCCGGACCGAATTGGATCGCGTTCGAGTCGATGGCAGACTTCGACGGCATGACGACGGAATGGACCGAACTACGGACGAGCGCCGACGCGGAGGACTTGATGCGTCGCTTCGGCGAGTTCCACGACGGGTGCATCCACGAGCTGCACGTTTGGACCGGCGACTACGTCAGTGAGCGTTACAGCATGGGTTTTGGGCGCGGCACGACCGTTCGCGTCTTGGTGCAGCGTCAGCGGGGCCCTCTCTCCGCGATCGAGCTGCTCTTCGTGGGAGTCAGGCGCGTTCAGCTCGTACCACCCAAGCCCGACTGCATCGGGCGGATCTTCGAAGCGACGCTGAGTCCGCTCGACGGTGGTTGGCTGTGGAGACCCGATCCGGGCGGCGAGCACGGTGAGCTGGTCGAGAGCGAGTCCACGTGGGTCTCTTCACGCCGACTGTTCTGGCGCGACGCCAGCGAGTGGATGGGCGAGACGTTGCGCTATGGCCCGGACCAGCCGACGTTCGACGCCCCGTAGTCCTTCACACGACCGCGCGTCCGGCCTCGGTCGATCTGGGTGGCGCGGGCGCGATCACGGGAACAGCTCGACGACGAGGTCCTCGAGCACGAGCTTCGCGTCCTTCGCGTAGATGCCGACGTAGTCGCTCGCGGGCAGCGCGCGCGGCAGATCGACCGTCACCGGCGCGCGCTCGCCGACGCGGATCTCCGCGCGGCCGTCTTCCGTACGGACGAAGAGCACGCGAAGATCCGAGGGCATGACGCCTGCCCATCCTCGGTGCCGCAGCGCGCGGACGACCGCCGAGCGCCGACCGCCGTCGGCACGTTCCGCTGCAGCGGCTGTCGCGCTCGCGTTCGTGCTCGGGTGCAGTCAGGAGCCGCGACCGGAACGCGAATCGCGAGGACCGACCGACGCTGCGCGCGAAGCGGAAGCGCTCGCCGGGCATGCGGATCGACTCGCGCGCATCCAAGCCGAGCTCGCGGCGCGTGCGCCGACGCAAGGCGACTGGTTCGGCCACTACAGCGGCGTTCAGACCAAGGAGGATTCGGAGTCGTTCGCCTACGCGCGGGAGTCCGGGTGCGTGTGGAAGCTGTGCGACGGTGAGAATGGTTCGAACTCGGGCCGCGTGTTCCGCGAGGACGACGACGGGCTCGACGTCGAGTGGAGCGTCGATCCGACGTGTTCCACTTGCTGGCGGAACCGTTGGGGCGAGCCGCAGCTCTCGTCGCGGTTGGTGAAGGTGCAGTGGGGGGAGCTCAAGTTCCTGATCCAACGCGACCGCATGCGAGGGTTCTGCAACGATGTGAACTCCGACCTGCTCCGTCCTGGGAGGGAGTATCCCTGCCGAACGAGCGATGGTCCGTTTGGCGAAGCGCCTGCCGGTGTTCCCGTCGTGCCTGCGGAGTATCGCGACTGGATCCTCGAGACTCCGATCGAGAGCGAGATCGTCGAAGTGCGCGAGCTTCCGCTGATCGCGACGAGCGAGCGCACCGACCTATGCGACAAGCAGGTGCGCGTGACGATCTCCGTCGGCGTGGCGCAGCGCGTTTCGATGGGCTTGGCGTTCCATCTGATCCCCGAAGGCGATGAACACTGGTCCGACGCCGCAGGCTGGGACGGACGCGTCGTGCAGGTCGAGAGCGAGCGTGCGGTTGTCGAGTTTCGGCGCACCGCGGATCTGTGGGACGCGACCAAGGCGATGTTCCGCGTCGGCCGCCGAGTTTCGACGCGCGCGCCGCTGCCCGCCGAGAAACTCTGATCGGCCGGGGCGTCGCAAGTTCGTCGCATCGCGACACGGCCGCGAGCTCGCGGTTGCTCGCTCTCGGAATCGACGAGCAAGGGCGCGCCGAGTTCGGTCAGTGGCTCGCCGACACGCTCAAGGGAACAGCTCGACGACGAAGTCCTCGAGCACGAGCTTCGCGTCCTTCGCGTAGATGCCGACGTAGCCGCTCGCGGGCAGCGCGCGCGGCAGGTCGACCGTCACCGGCGCGCGCTCGCCGACGCGGATCTCCGCGCGGCCGTCGGGGAGCACGTGCACCGCGATCTCGGGGTTCTCGTCCTCGCCGATCGGCGGATCGAAGCGGCCGGGCAACCGCAGCGGACGCTCGACCGGATTGCCGCCGTTCGACGTCGCGAGCCACTTCACGAACCCCGCGCCCGAGCCGTTGATGCCGAACACCAGCCAGTCGTTCGCGACCGTGCCCGAGAAGACGACGCCCCACATCGACGATCGGAACCGTTCGCCCGAGCGCACGAGCTTCGCGCGCACCTCGTACTCGCCTTGCACCTGCGTCTGCGTCGCGATCGAGCCCCACGGGCGCACCGCGGCGAGCGTTACGCGGTCGTCCGCGACACCGAACTCGGTCGGCGGCGCCGAGTGGATCGTCGCCCAGGCGTTCGACGGGCCGCCGAGCGCGCACACCGAGCCCGCGAGCACGCCCTTCTCGCGCGCGACGTCGCGCAGTCGCAGCGCGGCGGTCGCGAGCTCCGGCTCGCCGTCGAACGCCGCCGCGGCGCGCCGCGCGAACGTGTACGCGCGCAGCGGGTACGCCGACTTGCTCTCGTACTCCGCGAGCAGCTTGCGCGCTTCGAGCGCGAAGCCCTGCGCCCGTCCGCGCGCGTTGCGCAGCGCTGCGTTCTTCTTGTCGTAGCCGGCGAGCTCGGCCTCCAGCTCCGCGTAGCGCTTCGGGTCGAGCTTCGCCTTGCCGGCGTCGGCGAGGTTCAAGAGCTCCTCGATCACCGGCGCGGCGCTCGCCGGCCGTCCGAGGCGCGACAGGAGCTGTGCTTGCAGCTCGAGCACCGCGCCGTCGGGCTCGCGATCGACCTTCGTGCGCACGTACTCGACGTGGCCGAGCGCGCGCAGCAAGAGCTCTTGCTCGGGCACCTTCGCCTTCTTCTTGCCGCGCGCTTGGTCGGCGGCCGCGACGTAGCGCTTCGCCGCCGCGAGCCGTCGCGCTCGACGCTCGTCGCCACGGTGCAGTGGATAGACCTCCTCGTCGAGCCACTTCGCCCAGCGCGCCGTGAAGTCGTCGACGCTCTCGAACTTGCCGAGCGAGTCCTTGCCGACGAAGAGCTCCTCGAAGAGCTGCAGCGACGGCGTGCCCTTCTTGATCACGTCGGTGCGGTAGCGAGCGTAGAGCGACCGGTACGCGTACTCGAGCGTCGTCGGGTCCTCGTACTGCTGCAGGAAGTACACGAGCGACCAACCGACCGAGTAGTACTCGCCCGGATACGAGCCCGGGTCGGCGTACGCGAGCACGTCCGCGACCGTCGGTTTGCCTTGGCGGCGCACGAGCTCGAGCTCGTCCATCCGCCCTTGCGCCGCGTCGGGCCACAGCACGCGTCGATCCGCCATCGCGACCGCGCCTTCGAAGAAGCTCGCCGTGCCTTCGTTGATCCACGCCGGCGTCGAACCGCCGCCTTCGAGCAACGTCATGAACTGGTGGCTCGCTTCGTGGAAGAGCGTGACGAGCATCGGATCGAGCGAACCCATGTCGCTCGACGTGTCGTAGGTCGTCACCTGCCACGCGCCCGGATCCCACCAGCCGAGCGGCGCGCTCGTGCCGCTCCAGTTCCTCAGCATCTCGAGCCGCGACGGGTAGATGCGGATCTTCGCGGGCCGATCGGAGGCCTTGCCCTCGTCGCCGTCGAAGTACACCTGGACGTAGTAGTTCCAGATGTCGTCCATCACGGCGCCCATGCGCTCGACGACCGCGGGCTCGAGGTTGCACGCGAGGCGGTAGTGGCGGCTCGTGAACTCGTACAGCGGCCACGCACCCGACGGCTTCTCGGTCTCGGCGGCCGCGTCGAGGCTGACCTCGGTCGACGCCGCGCGGATCTTCTCGGCGAGCGCGGCGAGCTCGTCGCGCTCCGGCGCGGTCGCGATCGGGATCAGCGCCTCCGCGAATTCGAGCGCGCGCTCGGCGTTGCCGTTCTCGACCAGCTTGGTCGCCGATTCGAGCAGAGCTCTCGACGCCTTCTTGAACAGCGCGCGGCGCTTCGCCGCGAGCGGATCGGCTTCGAGCAGCTTGCGTTCGAGTGCAGAAGCGTCGCGCGCACCCGGAGCGAGCTTCGCGAGCGCTTCCTCGAACGCGTGCGCGGCCTCGTCCTTGCGCCCGAGCTTCAGCAGCGCCTGACCGTAGAGCGTGTAGAGCTCGGAGCGGCCGACCGCGCGCTTCAGGTACGCGCCGGCGAGCTTCGCGGCCTCCGCGCTCGCGCCTTTGTCGAGCAGCGCCTTCGTCTCGGCCGCGACGGCGATCGCATCCTCGCCGAAGGGCGCTCCCAAAAGAGCGGGGTCGCGCGTGGGCGCGACCCCGAGCAAGGCGACGCAAGCGCTCGCGATCAGTGCGCGACGCGCGGCGGCGAATCCGCGACCGCGCGTCATCCGTTGCGCTGGAACTCGACCACGACATCGAACGGACCGCTGAGCGTCGAGCCGTCCTCGATGCGCACGCGGCTGCCGCCGAAGTCTTGGAGCAGGTCGACCGACTGTTGGAGGCGCTCGGTGCCGTTCAGGCGGAGCGAACGCGCATGGCCGCCGTCGAGGTCCCACTCGAGCTCGCCGCGGACCTCGATCTGGACGTCGACGGTCACCTTCTGGATCTCCGGCACGGAATCGCCGCCGCCGGTCGGTTGAGTCATGCCCTTGCGAGCTTCCTCGGTCGCGTCGTGCTGCGCGTGCACCTTGCCGGAGAGCGCGATCACCCCGAGCCGACGTCCGCCGGCTTCGCGCAGGCCTTCGAAGCGCGCGTCGAGCGTGCGCGCGGCGCTGCCTTCGAACAGCGCCGCGAAGTCCATGTTCTGTTGCACCATCTCGGTCATGCGCTCCGCCGAACCGCGTTCCGGCCGCAGCGAGTGTCCGGTGCCGGGCGCGAGCACGTTGCGCAGCGCGACCACGTCGACCTTCCAAGTCGCGCCGACCTCGACGGTTTCCGTCGGGACGAAGCCGCGCAGGTCGAAGTCCTCGACCAACGGGATCAGCAGCTCGCTCGCGCCCTCTTTCGCTCCGAAGCGCGGCACGTACGTGCGCTTCTCCGCGTCCCACTCGAAGATCACCGTCTGGCCCTCGAGTTCGCTCTCGAGCTTCATGTCGCGCGAATCGTTGCCGAACGCGCCCATGTCCATCGTCATGTTGCCGCTGCCGGTGAGGGCGTCGTACTTGCGCTCGAGCCTCGTCACCCGCCCGCCGTCGAGCGCCGCGTACACGTCCGTCAGCGCGACGCTCGACTGCATCGACATCGACATCTCGACGTCCTGGGGCTTCTGCTGGATCGAGCCGTTCACCTTGATCTCGGCTTCCTCCATCGTGAAGGACTGCTTCACCTCGAAGGTCTTCGAGAGCGACGTGCCCGCCGCCGGCTTGAAGGCGATGCGCTCGAGCCGCGGCGCGAAGGCGGCGAGCGGGGCGACCAGGGCGGCGGCGAAGAGCAGTTGATTCGTTTTCATGGGGCCTCGCGATCGGCGCAAATGGGGTTCGAGCGTTCAGGGAGCCGCCCGCGCGAGCAAGCCTCATACCAGGGCGCCGCGAGGATTGTGCGCCGCGGAGCGCGGTCTCGGCAAGCGTGCTCGTTCGCGCTGTCCTCCCCGGCGGTCGAATCGCGACGTCGCGAGCGCTTCGACGGGTCGCGAGCGCGCGGCGGTCCGAGTCGCTCGCCGCGACGCCGAGGAGCGACTTCGATCCGATGTGGAGCCGAGGTCGAGCACGCGTCGAGCCGGCGCCGAGCCCGCAGCCGAGCCCGCAGTCACGGGGCGCGACGCGTTCCTTCGAAAAAGGAGGCGGCGCCGCTCCGTGAGGGAGCGGCGCCGCCCGAAAGTCAGCTCCGTGCGTGGATCAGGGGCAGATCAGCGCTTGCAGCCCGTTCGACAGACCGATCGTGAACGGATCGGCCGGGTCACGCATCCAGTACTGGAAGAAGTAGGTCTTGCCCACGTCGCTCGCGATCAACGGGAACGGCGTCGTCGTGAAGCCGAACGTGTCGGTGACCACGACCGGACCGCGCTTCAGCGGCGGCGCGACGCAGAGCGTGCCCCCGTTGAACGGCGCGTTGTTCGAGGCCGTGCCCCAGAACAAAATCGCGTTCTTGTTGCTCGTGCCCTGTTGGAGCTCGACCACGAAGTTGTTCGCCGCGAACGTCGGCGAGCCGCTGTAGGCCATCGCCGGCAGCGAGCCGCCGGAGGTCAGCTTCGACACGCAGTAGCTCGACGGCGTCGGGCAGCTCGGGCAGCTCAGCGAGACGACTTGGACGTCGTCGATCGTCCAGCCGCCGAACGTCACTCCGACGTCCGACGTCATGCTGAACTCGATCTGCACCGACGGGTTGTTGTCGGCGATCGCGGAGACGTCGAGGTCGACCGCAACCCACGAGCTATCGACCAGGTCGGAGAGCTGCGGGTTGGTCCACACGGTGGTGCCGTTGACCTTCACGCGCGCTTGGTCGTACTGACCCGACTCGACGCCGAGCCAGCGATTGAAGCGCAGGTGCACGCCGGTCTTGCCGCTGCAATTGAACGCCGGCGAACGCAGCCAATCGGCCAGGTTGTCGGAGTACGCGCCGTTCCAGTTGCCGACGCCGAGGTCGTTGCCCCAGACCTTGGTGCCTGACACCGCGGGCGTGGTCGGATCGCCCGACTCGCCGTTGGTGATGTTGACGCCGACCGTACCGGAGTACTGGAAGTCGTTGGTGCCGGCGGTCGCGCCGCTGGTCCACGCGCCATTGTTGGCTTCGAAGTCGTACGCGACGACGCCGACTTCTTGGCCGACGAAGAACGTGAGCACGCTGGTCGGAGCACCGGCCGGGTACGTGCCGCTCTGCAGGTTGGCGTCGAAGCCCTTGACGTAGTACTCGACCGACGTCGGGCACGCCTGCGCCGGGATCTGGCCTTGGTAGGTGTTGCCGATCACGTGCGACATCTGCATCGACGAGAACGCGCCGCCGTTGATGCGGTAGTGCAGCTCGACCGTGCCGACCGGCGGATTGATCAGCGCCGTGGCGTCGGCGTTGACGACGAACGGACCGGGGTTGGTGCTCGACGGGATCTGCGTCACGTTCGTGATCGTCACGAACTGGATCTGGAAGCCCGGGAAGCCTTGGTCCGTGAAGCCGCCGTCGATGTGCGTGTAGTTCGGCGTGCCGTTGTTGATGTTCGCGTCGTCGTCGTCGAGCGTCAGCCAGTGCGTTTCGACGATCGTCTTGATCTGGGTGTCGTTGTACGCGTTCATCCAGCTGTTGAAGAGCACGTTGGCCGTCTGCGCGCCCACGGACGCGCCGAGCGCGGCCTTCAGGCGAGTACGGACCTTCCACATCGCGCCCATGATCACTTCGCCGTCGGCGTGGACTTCGCCGTAGCAGCCGGGGTTCGAATCCCCGCAGAACTGGCGGTTGTTGTTGGCATCGCGGACGTTGCAGCCGGTGCCGCAGAAGTCGTGACCGACGATCGGGTCCTCGAGGATGTAGGTCGAGAAGTTGTCGGCGTTGCCCTCACCGAAGCCGTCCGAACCGTTGCCGCTCGAGTAGCGGTCGTTCATCCAGTGGCCCATCTCGTGGATCACCACCGACGAGTTCGCGGTGTTCGTGCAGCCGCCGCCCGACTGGTAGAAGTTGACCGACGAGCCGTTGTAGTAGGCGTTGCAGGTCGACGCGATGTTGGCGTTCGCGGTCGCGAGGAAGTCGCTGGTCGCGTCGGCGGGGTTCACCGAGCGCGTCCAGTCGCGCATCTTGCCGATCCAGAGCAAGCAGTTCGCTTGCGCCGTGACCAGGTCGTTGACCGGGCTGTTCATCGTGACGTTGTTGCCGCTCGCCGCGGTCAAGTTCTGCGTCAGCGTGTAAGCCGCGCCGGCGTTGTTGTTGACCGTCGCGTACGTGCCGTTCTGGTAGCGGAACGTCGCGGACACCGGCGCGCTCGCGCCGACGATCGTGAAGTTGCCGTTGGCATCGGTCTTCGCGTTGCCCGACGAGCTCGTGACCGCGAGGTACGGCATGTTCTGCGCCGTCTCGGGGTTCGAGGCGGTGTCGGGATAGTTGCCCGGCGTCGCCATCGACTTCACGTTGCCGGAGACGTCGAAGTGGTGGATCGCGGAGGCGCGGCTCGAGAGCGTGCCCTCGTTCGCGTCGACGCGGTAGACGTAACCCGCGGCCTCGCCGCGATCCTCGGAGATCACCGTGAGCTCCCACGCGAGCACCGGCAGGCGGAACTTGCCGCGCACCGCTTGGTCGATCATCAGCTTCGGCTCGCCGACGAACGTCGCTTCACGCGCGGTATCGGTGCGGAACCAACCGAGCGCGAGCTCGGTCGCGATCGCCGCGCTCAGCGACGGAAGCGTGTCGAGCTGCGACAACCCGCGCACGCCGGTGGTGTCGATCGACAGCAAGCGGCCTTGCGCGTCGAAGAGCACCGTCGCGTAGCCGTCGAGCACCGGCACGCCGTCCTTGGCTTGACGGAACTGGACCGTGTACTTGTCGCTCGAGCCGGCGAGCGAGAGCGGCAGGAATACGACGCCGTCCTCGATCAGGTTCTGGGTCTCGAGGCCGTGCAGTTGCTTGGTCGCTCCGAGCCAGTGGCGGGCGAGCGAATAGAAATCCGCGTCGTTGGCGGGCGTGAAGAGCGGGGCGGCGCCGCCGCCGTGCAGGAAGCGGGCGTAGCCGACTTCCTTGTCGTACACCGCTTGCCAGTTCGTGCCGTGCGCGTCGCGCCAGCCGCCGAGGGCGTTCTGCACCGCGTTGTAGCCCGCGCCGACGTTCGTGACGTCGCTCGGGCTCGTGGAAGGCGCCTGCTGGGCGAAGGACGTCGTGGCCACGACGGCTCCGGCCAACCAGGTCGTCAGAAGACGATGGTTCATGAGTTTCGCTGGGAGGGTGAGGGTCTCGATGACGCGAGCGTTTGCGGGGTCCTGATGGGGATCGCGACCCCGGTGGGAATCCGAGCGGGCCTCCTGGAGCGGACCGGCCGGACCCTCTCAAGACGCGGCGCCGACCGGTGCGGTTCCTACGAACCGCGGATCTCTTTGGTCGGTTCTGTGCGGAGCCCTCGCCGCCGGTCGCGCACGGCTACGCAGGTCGACGATTGCGGGTGAGCTTGCCGGCGTCCAAGATCTCTCGCTTCCACGTACTCCAACGAATCCCCCGACACACGACGGCGATGAAAGTGACGATCGAGTACTGCGGCGGTTGCCCGTTCCTCGCGCAAGCGAACGCGCTCGCGGTCGAGCTGAAGGACACGTTCGGCGAGGTCGAGGTCGAGCTCGTCCGTTCGACCGGCGGCGCCTTCGAGGTCCGTGTCGACGGCAACCTCGTCTTCTCGAAGAAGGCGTCGAAACGCTTTCCGGCTTACCGCGAGATCCCCGAGCTGATCGGGGCGTGATTCGCCGCGCGCAAAGCCGAGCACGGGCTCGGCACGAGCCGGGCGCGACGCGCGGCTCGGACTCGCTCTCGCGGCTCACGCGCGCGGCGGCGCTAGGCGACCATCAACCAGAGCAACACCGCCACGAGGACCGTGATCACGACGGAGACGAACGCCTGGGAAGTACCCGAGCTCCGAAGAGCGGTATGGGGTTGCATCGTCAAGGTGCGGGGCAAGAGACCAAGGTGCAGAACGCGAGCGGTACATCAGGAATACCACCGATCGCGAGACCTTGGCGTGGTGACCCGGGAAGAATCTTTCCGCTTTTCCTCGGCGTCGTCGTGACGTCGACGCGCCCCGCGCCAACCATGCGGACCTCCATGAAGCTCTACGCACTCGCCGCACTCGTGCTGTTCGCCCTTCGCTCTCCCGTCGACGCCTCCGCGTCGCCGCACCCGTGGGTGCAGAAAGGCCGCAAGGAGGCCCAAGGCGACGCCAAGGCCGAGGAAGGCAAGGTGCTCGGCAGCGACGCGGTTCCGCAGGAGCAAGGCGTCCTCGGCACCGAGTACCCGTTGGTCCAGGCGGTGATCCGCGCCGACGCACCGCTGCACGAGGACACGATGGGCACCGCGCCGCGCGAGCTGCTCGACCTCGCCGGCGCGCCCGGTGGGGGCTTTGCCGCGGTGTGGCAGGACCACCGCGACGGCAACATGGGCCTCTACTTCGCGCGCGTCGGCGCCGACGGCAAAACCAAGGAGGCCGAGCGGCCGACGTACAGCGCGGCGCGCGCGAGTCGCGAGCTCGATCCCTCGATCTCGGTCAACGGTTCCGGCGCCGGTGTCGTGTCGTGGCGCGAGAAGTCGATGCCGAATGGCCTCTACTTCACGCGCCTTTTCGACGCGAGCGGCAAGACCTCGCCGGCGCACCTGCCGATGGGCGTCGAGTTTCCGGCGGGCGGCAGCCGCGGCGCCGGCGCGGAGCTCGTGATGCCCTCGGTCGCCGTGCTCCCCGACGGCAGCGGCGTTTGCGTGTGGCTCGCCGCGAACCGCGCGATGCTCCAAGTGATCCGCGCGACCGGTCCGACGGTCGAGCAGCCGATCGAACTCTCTCGCGCCGAAGCGCCCGCGACCGCGCGACCGGTGATCGGCGCGGCACTCGACGGAACGCTGCTGGTCGCGTGGGGGACCCAGGCGGGCATCGAGTGCTCGGTGCGTCCCGCGCGAGGCCGCGAGTCGCGCGGCGCGCTCGGCGCGGGCAAGCCGCTCGAGCTCCACAGCGATCGCCAGGGCGGTTGGTGGATCTTCGTCGAGGCGGAGGGCAAACGCGTCCTGCGCCACGCGGACAACGCGGGCAAGGTCGATCGCGAAGTGAACGCGTTCGCCGACCGCGACGTGGTCGATGTCGCGGTCGCCGACTTCGGCCTGCTCGTCCTGCTCGGGCCCGCGCCGCTGGGTGCCGGTGGGCGCGACGGCGGGCGCGAGCCGGCGCGAGCGGGCGGTCATCAGCTCGCGCTCGTGCCGTTCGAGCCGGGCGCCGGGGTCGCCGAGGCGCCGCAGCCGATCGCGCTGCGCTCGGAAACCGGCGAGATGCTCGGCAACGTCCGGATCGCGGCAGCGGGAGCGGTCGGCCTGGTCGCGTGGCGCGAGCGTCGCGGCGGCGATCAGGTGCTCGTCGCGCGCACGATCGAGGCCGGGGGGAAGCTCGGCAAGCCCGAGGACCTGACGCACGACCGCGGAACGTCGAACCAGACCGGCCCGGACGTCGCCTCGAACGGCGAAGACCGCGCGGTCGCGGCGTGGATGGACCGACGGAACGGCGAGAACGAGATCTGGGTGCGCGTGCTCGACGCCGAGCACGGCTTCGCGAGCCCGGAGTTCCCCGTGCCGGTGCGCGTGCCGGGCGAAGCGGTTCCGACGGAGTCGATCAGCGGCGGCCAGCCCGCCGTCGCGATGACCAAGGACTCGCGTTTCGCGGTCGCGTGGGTCGACACGAGCTCGGGCGGCGCCGCGGTGTTCGTCCAGGGTTTCAGCGCCGAGGTGAAACCGCTCGCGGCTGCGGTGCGCATCGACGCGTGCTCGAAGGACGTCGGCACGCTCGCGTTGGTGACCGCGGAGGACGGCTACGTGCTCGTCTGGCGGCGCGCGGAAGGCGGCGTGGCGGCGCGGCGCGTCGACTTCGCGTGCTTGCCGCTGGGCAAGATCGAGGTGCTCACCACCGACAAGAGCGCGGGCAACGTCACCGCTTGTCGCCTCGACGTGACGCCGCGCGAGCGCGAGAAGCGAGCGTGCGCGGTCGCGTGGGACGTGGCGATCGCCGGCGTCGGTCGGCGATTGCGCGCGCGGGTGCTCGGCAGCGGACTGAAGTTGGCGGAGCGCGAACTCTCCTTCGACACGATGTTCCAAGGCTCCGACTGGGACCCGGCGATCGCACCGCTCGACGACGGCGGCTTCGTGATGATCTGGGTCACCGGCGAGACGCGCACCCGCGACGTGTTCGCGCGCGGGTTCGATTCCGACGGCAAGCCTCGCTCGCAGCCGCACGCGGTTTCCGCGCGCGCCAACGAGCAGGATTATCCGGAGATCGCGCGGCTCGGCGACGGCTCGATCGCGCTCGTGTGGGAGGACGACATCTCGCTCTGGGATTACGTCAACGTGCGGCGGTTCTCGGCGGACCTGAAGAAGCTCGGCCCGCCCTTGCAGCTCTGCGAGCGGCCGGAGGAGTTCATGCGCTCCCACACGCACGCCAAGGTCGCCGCGTTCGGCGACGGCTTCGTCTCGGTGTGGACCGACACCCGCCGTGGCACGGGCGCCGACGTGTACTGGAAGTTGGTCGGGCCGCGCTTCGACACGCGCGTCGGCGGTCGCAAGTAGTTCCGCAAAGCGCTCGAAAGCGCACGTTCCGGGCGGACGCGTCCGCGCCGTGCGCGCGGCGTTTCGCCGCGAATCCGGGCGTTTCGACCGAACCCAGCGCGGGGCTCCTCCGTCTCAGGCGAGGGTCTTCGACGCTCGCCCTGCGCGCGGTCTGGTCCTCCCGGATCATTCCATCAGGAGCCGCAGGCGAGCGCCGAACCCTCTTCGCGCTCCGAGGGCCCGGCATTCGCTCGGCGCGACCCGTGTGCTCGGCGCGACCCGTGTTGCCGTGCGCAGCCCGTGCGGCCGCATGCAGAGCGACGCCCGCGCGGGCGGATGCTCGCGATCGAACCCGCTCGTCGCGCGACGCCCTTTTCTTTTCGAATTCTTCTCGAGCGCGAGCGCCCTGCGCGCCTCAGGCGACGCGCGTGAGCACGCCGACATTGGCAATTCGGGCCGCGAACGATTATTCAGGGGCGCTTCGCGTCGCTCGCGCGGTCTTTCGCGATCGAGATGCCCGCGCGCCCTCTCCATGACCCCCGAAGCGCTCCTCCAGACCCTCGCCCAGTCCTCTCGCTCCGACGACACCCGCGCCGCGACCAAGATCGTCGCGACGATCGGTCCCGCCTCCGAGGGCCGGATCGCCGAGTTGCTCGACGCCGGCATGTCGGTCGCGCGTGTCAACTTCAGCCACGGCGGCGAAGCCGATCACCGCCGCCGCGTCGCGCTGATCCGCGCCGCCGCCGCCGAGCGCCGCGTGCCGGTCGGCATCCTCGCGGACCTCCAAGGGCCGAAGCTGCGGCTCGGCCGTCTGGTCGACGGTCCGCGGACGCTCGAGCTGAACGAAGAGGTCCGGCTCGCCGAGGGCGAGACCGCCGCGTCGGGCTCGATCCCGTTCAACATCCCGGGTTTCCTCGCTGCGGTGCAGCCCGGCCATCGCGTGCTGCTCTGCGACGCCGCGGTCGAGCTCGTCGTGCACTCGGTGCTCGGCTCGAACGTGATCGCGCGCGTCCGTCGGCCCGGCGAGATCAGCGACCGCAAGGGCGTGCACCTGCCGGATTCGGCGCTGCAGCTCGACTTCCCGACCGAGCAGGATCGCGAGCACATCCAGCTCGCGCGCGAGCTCGGCATCGACATGCTCGGGCTCTCGTTCGTCTCGCAGAAGGCCGAGATCGAGCGCATCCGCGACGCCGCGCCGGGCATCCTGATGGTCGCCAAGATCGAGCGCCTCGCCGCGCTCAAGAACTTGAAGACGATCCTCGAGGCCACCGACGGCGTGATGGTCGCGCGTGGCGACCTCGGCGTGGAGATCAACCTGGAGCAGCTGCCGCTGGTGCAGAAGTCGATCATCCAGGAGTCGCTCAAGGCCGGGAAGTTCACGATCACCGCGACCGAGATGCTCGAGTCGATGATCGAGCACAGCCGCCCGACGCGCGCCGAGGTCACCGACGTCGCCAACGCGGTGCTCGACGGCACCGACGCCGTGATGCTCTCCGCCGAGACCGCGGTCGGGAAGTACCCGGTCGAGGCGGTCCAAGCGATGTCGCGGATCGCGCGCGCGGTCGAGACGTCGCTGCGCTATCGCGAGCTCCCGCGCGTGTCCTTCCGCGAGAACGAGCCGACGTTCTCGAACGCGACCGCGCTCGCCGCCGCGCAGGCCGCCGAAGCGCTCGACATCCAGAAGATCGTCTGCTTCACGGAGACCGGCAACTCGGTCCGGCTCCTCTCTCGTTATCGGACGGCGGCCGAGATCGTCGCGCTGACGCCGAACGAGCGGACGCTCAACGGCATGACGGTGCTGAGTCACGTCCGGCCGATGGCCTTCGCTCGGGGGACGAGCCTCGAGGACATGCTCCACGGCGCCCAAGCGTTGTTGCTCGAGCGCGGCATGGTGCTCCCTGGCGAGGAAGTGATCTTCGTCGCGGGCGTGCCGCCCGGAGTCTCGCGCTCGACCAACGTGATGAAGCTCCACCGCATCGGCGAAGTCACGCGCCTGCACTGAGCTACGACTTCCGCAAGCGCTCGCGCCGCGCCCGCATTCTCCTGCGGACTGCGCGGGCAGCTTTTCGAGGCTCGCGCTGCTCACCGCGATGAGCAGCGCGCGACCGGGGAAGCGCCCACGCCGCTATCGGACGTGTCGAGGCGTCCCTGCCGCGTCGAGGCGCCTCCAAGTCCTCACGGAGTCGTGTCGTCGCTTCTCCTTGCGGAACGCGCTCCGGCGCGCGCTCGAGCCGACGCGTCGGTGCTCTCACGGACTCCGAGCGGCCGCGGATCGTCGCCGCAATGCAATTGACTCCTTCCCTTCGCGCGAGGAGAGTAGCGCGCGACCGGACTCGCATGGCCGAGGCATTGAGTCGAGAGGGAATCGGTCGCCTGTTCTTCGGACGATCGTGGGCCCAGCCCGCAGAAGCGCGCGTCGCCGCGCGCCGGGCACGCGTCGTGTGCGTCGCGAGCGGCAAAGGCGGCGTCGGCAAGAGCATCCTGTCGACCAACCTCGCGGTGTTGCGCGCGCGGTTGGGCGAGCGCGTGCTGCTGATCGACTTCGACGTCGGCTTCGCGAACGATCACCTGCTGTTCGGGCTCGCGCCGCGCCACGATCTCGTCAGCGTGCTCGAAGGTCGCACCGGAGCGCTCGACGCGGTCGTGCCCGGGCCGGAAGGCGTGTTCCTGCTCTCGGGCGGCGTCGGGCGGACCGAGCTCGTCTCCGCGACGCGCCGCGAACTCGATCGGCTCTTCCGCGCGCTCGCACCGCTCGAATCGCGCTTCGACCGCATCATCGTCGATCACGGCGCGGGCCTGTCGTATGCGACGCTCGCGCAGCTCGCGGTCGCGCCGACGCTGTTGATCGTCACCAGTCACGAGGTGACCGCGCTCTCCGATGCGTATGCGCTCTTCAAGCGCGCGCTCGCCGCGAACCCGAAAGTCCGCGCGGGGCTGGTGATCAACCGCGTGCCGAGCCGCGCGCACGCCGAATCCGCGTGGGAGCGCTATTCGGGCGCGTGCCGCAAGTTCCTCGGCGCGGTGCCCGAGCTCGTTGGTTGGGTGCCTGCGGACGAGGCCGTAGGCGCGAGCGTCGACGAGCGCAAGCCGCTGGTCCTCGGTCGGCCCGAATCGGCGGCCGCGCGCGCGTTGGAGCCGATCGCCGCGTGGCGCGCGCTTGACCAAGCCGCCGGAGCGAGCGCATTCTACGACCAAGCTTGCGCGGCGCTGCGCTAGCCACACGTGCGCGTCCTCTCGCTGATCAACCAAAAAGGCGGCTGCGGCAAGACCACGGTCGCGGTCAATCTCGCCGCCGCGCTCGCGCGCAAGGGACAGCGCGTGCTGCTGGTCGATCTCGATCCGCAGGCGCACGCGACGCTCGCGATGTCGTGCGACGGCGAAGCGGGGCTCTCGTTGCGCGACGTGCTGGTCTCGCAGAAGTCCGTGCGACGCGTGATCCAGCGCACGCGCTTCGGCGTCGATCTCTTGCCCGCGGCGTCGAACCTCGCGGAGTTCGAGGAGACCAGCGCGCGCATGCTCAAGCCCGAGAACACGCTGCGCGACGCGCTGACCGCGGTGGCGCGCGAGTACGACTGGGCGTTGCTCGATTGCCCGGCGCGCGCCGACGGTGTGCTCTCCGCGAACGCGCTGCGCGCTTCGTCGGTCGCGATCCTGGTCGTCGAGACCGGCGCGTTCGCGCTGCAAGGCGCGGTGCGCGCGAGGCGCATCTTCGAGAGCACCGCGCGCGCCCAGGGCTCGCGATTCGACACGCGGGTGCTCGGCACGCTGTTCGACCGGCGGACCAAGTGTGGGCGCGAGCTCCTGCTCGCGATGCACGCGCGGTTCGGCCGCGACATGTTCGACACGGTCATCCGCGAGAGCGTCAAGCTCCGCGAGAGCGCTGCCCGCGGCACTCCGATCCCGTTCTTGGCGCCGCGGTCGGGCGCGGCGGACGATTTCGCCTCGCTCGCCGAGGAGCTGCTCGTGCTTCGCCTCGTCGAGGGGCACGATCTCTCGGATGCGCCCGTTTCCAAGTCTCGCGTGCGAGCCCCCTTGTGATCGCCGTCGACGAGGGTGATCATCGCAACTGGCTCGCGGGGGCGAAGCTTCCGCCGCCGACCGCAATCGGATCCCGTGTTCGGAGGACGACATGGATGCCTTGGCGCTGCTCTGCAACCTGTACGGTGACGGCCCCGCGACGCTGCGACGCCTGCGCGAAGCGGGCTGCGGCGAACTCGCCGACGTGAACCGCGTGTCGGTCGACGAGCTCGCGGCGATCCTGCAGAGCTCGTCGGTCGCAGCGCGGCGTTTCCAAAGCGAGGCCGCGTTGCTGACGACGCGCGCGGGCAAGAGCCGCGAGACCGACGCCGTCGAATCGAAGCGGTCGGCCGCGGCCGCCTCGGCCGCGATCACCGCACCGTCGGTGTCGAGCGCGATGCACGAGCTCGCGAGCTCGCGCGATCCGGCGATCGAACGCGCGCTCGCCGCGTGGCGCGCCGCGGACGCTGCTGCGGAAACCGCCGACGACTGCGGGGCCGACGAGTTCGCGGAGCACGACGAGCGCGCGGACGAGCGCGATCGCGCTCGCGACCGCGACGGCGACCGCGCGAGCTCCGGCGAAGCCGACGACCGGTCCGGTCCGCAGTGGACGCCGCTGCGCCCGGCGTTGGTCGACGGCCTCGACGCCGCGTTGTGCACCCGTCTGCGCGCCGCGGGCGTCGAGAACGCCGAGGAGCTGGTCACCGCCGACCTGCTCGACCTTTCGAGCGTGTGCGAGACGCCGTTGACGCGATTGATGCGGATCCAAGGCCACGTACGTCGCCTGGTCGCCGCCGAAACGCCGGGGCTGCTCGTGCCGCACCCGCGGCGGGCGGACGCGCGCTTTTCGCCCGATCCGATCGCGGTCGAGCTGCGCGAGCGCGGTCGGCCGGAGAGCGAACCGGGCTCCGGCCCGTTCGCGTGATCTCGACCCGTAGCCACGCCATGGCGCAGCGCTAGGCAACGCATGAAGAAGCTCGGGCTAGCAGGTTGGGCGCTCGCGCTGCTGCTCGCGAGCGCGGCCGGGCCGGACGACGACGGTCGGCTGGCGCCGGACGGCAAGCGCGGTTTCGGCGGCGGACATTCGCTCGGCGACCTCTTGCACGTCGTGCGTCAGCCCGACGACGCCGACAGGAAGTGGCTCGCTTCGCTGGCCTCGCTGCCCGGCGAGATCGACACGTTCGCGGTGCTCGCGCGCGATCGCTATCAGAAGCGCGGCTACTTCGCGTTGCTGGACGAGCGCGCCGATCCCGATCTCACGGCGCTGCACGCAGCCTTCCGCGCGGCGGAAGTCGACGCGGTCGCGACGCTGCAGCTGCACGACGCGCGGGCGCAGGCGTTTGCTCGGATGTACTTCGATCTGCGCTTCCTGTTGCGCTCGGAAGTGCTCGAGGGCTACGCCGAGGAGCGCGCGGAGCTCGCGAAGTCGCTCGCGGTATTGCGCGCGGCGACCGACGGGCACGTTCAGCTCGCCGAGCCCGAGGCGCGCGCGCTCGCGAGCCGCGCCGACCTCGCCGCGAGCTTCTTGCGCGCGATCCGCGCCGACCTGGAGAGTCTGCACGTCGTCAAGCCGGAGAAGGACATCGAGACCGACACGTTCGTCAAGGCGGACGCGCTGGTCGCGCTCGCCGCCGCGCGCGACAAGGACCGCGAGCAAGCGTTCGAGCTCGCCGCGCGCATCGACGAGCTCGGCAAGCACAAGCAGCGGATGACCGAAGCGCTCGGCGTCAGTCGACTGCGCGTGCGGCTCGCCGAAGCGCTCGCGGCGCGCGCGAAGGCAATCGCGGAGGGCGCGAAGGCCGGCGAGCAAGCCGTGCTCTACTTCGAGGAGCCGAACGACGGCTCGCCTCCGCCCGCGGACGTCGCGAAGCTGTCGCGCTCGGACCGGATGCGCATCGCGCGCGAGCTCGCGACGCGCGCGCTCGCGAAGGATCCGTTGCACGAGCAGGCTGCGTGGATCCTCGCGAAGTGCGTCGATTTCTTCGACGGCGAGGTCTTCTCGCGCCAGCACTTCGATCGATATCTCGCGCTGCGCGGTATCCGCGCGCACCTGTGGGAGTCGATCCGCGATCGCAAGCTGACCCGGCGCGAGCAAGAGGCGCTCGATGTCGTCCAGCGCGGCACGGCGGCGCCGGTGCGCTGATCGGCCCCGCCCCGATCTCTCCAGACGGGCCCAGACTGACCGTGATCGGTCCTGCGCGGCCCGTTCGGCATCGACAGGCGCCGACGTCCGCGCGTTCAGCGCTGCCCGAACGCGAGCGCGACGAGCTCGACCTCGCGGCCGGTCGCGAAGTTGAAGCCCGCGCTACGGGCGATCTCGCGGCCGCCGAGCTCCGCGAGCGTCGTCGCGAGCTCGCCCGCGCCGTGCGGCGTCGTCACCAGCACCACCGGGCGATGCGCGAGGAGCCACGCGCGCGCGGACGCGGACTCGCTCAGCTTCTTGATCGGGCCCCGACCGACGTAGAAGAGCAGACTCGGTTCGTCGAAGTCGTAGGTCGCGAGCCGCACGCCGGGCTCGACGGCGGCGCGCAGCTCCGCGGCGAGCGGCGGCACCGGTTTTCGCGCGTCGATCGGACGCAGCACGCCGAGCACGAGCACGCTCGCGCTCGCGAACGAGCCCGCCGCGAGCACGCCGGCCGCCGCGTAGTGCTCGCCGCGTCGGAAACGCGCCAGCGCGAAGCCCGCGGTCGCGAGCGCGAGCACCGCGAGCCCTCCGGCGCCGACGCGCACGCTCGGCTCGCGCCAGCCGAGCCACGTCAAGGCGCCGAGCTCGATCGCGACGAGCGGCACGAACACCCACGCGCCGCGCGGCAGCCACTTGCGCGTCCGTCGGCCGAGTCGCTCTCCGTCCGCCGCGTCGACGACGCGCGCGGCGATCAGCGCGAGCGCCGGGAACAGCGGCAACACGTAGTGCACGAGCTTGGTCGCGACCAAGGTCACCAACACGAACGTCGTCGCGAGCCAACCGAGCAGCAGCGCGCGCTCGCGCTTCGCGAAGCCTTCGCTCGCCCAGAGCGCCATCAGCGCCGCGGGCAGGTACAGCGACCACGCGCCGAACCCGATCCACACGATCGGGACGTAGAAGGGGAGCCCCGCGAAGTACGCGCCGCCGTGGCTCTCCTGCGCGGTCGTGACGCGATCCAGCACGTGGTGACCGAGCCCCTGGCGCGCGAACTCGCCGTCGGTCGCGACGTTCGCGGGCACGGCCCACAGTAGGAACACCGCGAGCCCGGTGAACGCGGCGACCGGGAGGAAACGCCGCCACGGTCGGAGCTCGGCGACCGTGCTGCCGAGGAAGAGCGCCGCGCCGATCGCGAGCACCGGCAAGGCGAGCCCGATCGGCCCCTTGAGCAGCAGCGCCGCCGCGATCGCCGCGGCGAAGCCGAGCAAGTGTCCGATACGCGTTCCGTCGACGACCGCGTGGACGCAAAACGCGAGCGCGCTGGTCACCAGCCCGAGCAGCAGCGCGTCGGTGGTCGCGAGCACGCTCTCCGCGAACGCGAGCGGCGTCGTCACCAGGATCAGCGCGGCGAGCAAGCCGACGCGGGCGCCGAAGAGCTTGCGTCCGATCGCGAACGTCGCGCACGACGCGAGCGCGAGGCCGACCGCGGACCAGAGGCGCACGCTCCATTCGCTCGCGCCGAACGCGCGGATCGGGAGCGACATCAGCCAGTAGACGAGGATCGGCTTGTCGGCGCGCAGTCGCTCGTTGAACGTCGGGTAGAGGTACTGTCCGCTCTCGACCATCTCGACCGCCGCGCGCGCGAAGCGAGGTTCGTCTCGGTCCCACAGCGCCGTCTGCGAGGACACGAGCGTGCAGACGAGCACGACGGCGAGCGCGAAGCTCGCGATCACTGCCGCGTGGCGTTTCGAACTCGCGGTACCAGGGCTCATGTTCGTTCTTCGCGCGCCGCGCGTTCTCGGCGCACGAGAGTAGGATCGCGACGGAGGATTTCGAAGCATGCAGGTGTTCCCGTGGCTCTTGTGCGGCGTCCTCGCGCTGCTGTCCCCGATCCCCACCGATGCGCAAGCGACGGCGGCTGCGCAAGCGCCGGCGGACCCTCCGGCGCACGCGCTCGACGTCCGGGTCGATCCCAGGATCGAGCTCATCGCCGCCGTCGCGCGGCTCGCGGGCTTCTCCGAGTACCGCATGGCGAACTCCGGGTCGCCGTACTCCGCGCGCGTCGACGCCCATTTCGCCCGTTGGGCCGAGCATCCGGTCGTCGCCAGCCTCCAGCGGCTGCGCGCCGAGCGCGGCGTGTCGTACGACGCGCTTCCGAGCCTCGCGGTGCATCTCGGGCCGCTGCCGGAGCTGGTCGAGCGCATTCCGTTCGAGCGCGCGCCCGAGCGGCTCGACGAGCGCTGGGGCGGCGCGGACGCGCGGCCGTTCCTCGCCGAGCTGCGCGATTTCGTCGCGCAGTCGAGGGCGGCCGAGTTCTTCGCGGGCGAGCGCGAGTTCTACGCGAAGACCGAGGCGCGG
Source organism: Planctomycetota bacterium (assembly GCA_016220085.1). Classification (GTDB taxonomy): domain Bacteria; phylum Planctomycetota; class UBA1135; order UBA1135; genus JACRIN01. Next base: position 176,009 of record JACRIN010000066.1, on the reverse strand, counting down.
CTCGCCGAGACGCTCTCGAAGAGTCGCGCACTGCCGTGGTTCGACGCGTTCTTCGGCGTGAAGCAGGGCGCGAGCTACGTCGCGATCCCGGGGCTCCTCTGCGGCGGCGGCAACTACGGCGTCGGCGTGCGCTTCGACGACGGAACGCCGGAGGAAGTGCTGCCGGTGTTCGGCTGTTGGTCGTTCGACTCCGACGGCGCGCCGAAGTTCGACGAGAGCTACCTGCCGCTCTTCGTCCACGAGCTCGCGCACACGTACACCAACCCGTTCGTCGATCGATTCGCGAAGGAGCTCGCGACCGCCGGCGATCGGCTGCACGCGTCGTGCGCGAGGAAGATGCAGCGTCAGGGCTACGGCAACGCTCGCACGCTGCTCTACGAGTCGCTGGTGCGCGCGTCGGTCGTGCGGTGCCGGCTCGCGACCGAAGGCGAAGCCGCGGCGAAGAAGCAGGCCGCGGAGGAGAAGGCGCGCCACTTCCTCTGGGTGCCCGACCTGGCCGAGCTGTACGGCGAGTACGAGCGCGATCGCGAGCGCTATCCGACATTCGAGGCGTTCATGCCGCGCGTCGTCGAGTTCTTCGAGCGCGTCGCGAAGGACGCGAAGCCCGAGGGTGAAGGCGCGCCGAAGCTGGTCTCGATCGAGCCCGCGTCCGGCGCGCAGGACGTCGATCCGAGCGTGACCGTGATGACGTTCCGCTTCGATCGGCCGATGCGCGATCAGAGCTGGTCGATCGTCGGCGTGAAGCGCGACACGCCCGAGATCACCGGCGAGCTCTCGTACGACGCGGAGCGCAAGTTGCTGACCGTGCCGATCCGTCTCGAAGCCGGACGCACGTACCGCTTCTCGCTGAACAGCGAAACCAAGCGCGGTTTCGTCGGCGCCGACGGCGTGCCGCTCGAGCCGATCGAGGTGACGTTCACGACGCGGCCGTGAAAGCGAGCGAGCCCGGCTCCCGAGGGAGCCGAGCCCGCGTGGATCGCACCGCGCGCCGCGATTACGGCGTGAACTGGATCTCGAGCGCGTTGGAGAGGTTGAAGCCCGCTCCGCACGGTCCCGAGGGATCGCGATACCAGGTCTGGAAGCGCCACGTCGAGCCCGCGGTGATCCAGGCGGCGCCGGTCAGGTGGGTCTGCACCCAATCGGCCTGGCCCGGGCCGTAGGAGAACGTTCCGCCGACTCCGGCGTTGCGCACCGCGAAGCGATAGAGCGGAAGTCCGACGCAGCGCAGTCCGTCGCCGAACGGCGCCGCGTTGACCGCGCTGCCGCCCATGAACGCGAGGCCGTTGATGTTCTTCGGCAGATGGCTCGTCTGCAGCGTGAAGTTGTCGGCGCCGACCGAGGTCGTGCCGAGCCCGCGCAGCGTCGCTCCGACTCCGGTCGAGTTCTTGCAGCCGCTCTGCGTGCCCGCGCCCGACGCGTTGCCGCACGGACACGTCGCGCCCGGAGCGCTGCCGTCGCCCGCGCAGTACGTCGTGCCGATCGGTTGATCGAGCACGGTCAGCGACGCGATGCCGCGGCTGCCGAAGCTCATCCACAGCTCGTAACCGCCGGCGATCGGCTTCACCTCGAGATCGTTGATGATGTAGTGCGGCAGACCGCCCCACTGCGGAGTGCCGCCCGGAGGTCCCGGGAACTTGCCGACGTTGACGCCGTCGAACCAGCAGAGGCCGAGCTCGTTGGACGGGTACTCGCTGTCGTACGACATCCACACGCGTCCGTCCGGCGTCACCGCGCGCGGGCTGACGTGCTCGCCCGGGAACGGCCAGCCTGCGTCGTGCGACCACGTCTGGTACGCGCCGGTATTCGCGTCGAGCCGGATCAGCGTGCTTCCGGTGCTCGTGAACTGTTGCCACGTGCCGACCCAGACGATCCCGTTCGCGTCGGGAGCCAAGCCGGTGAACGTCGGGGAGCTTCCGGGGAAGTCGGCGGTCGTTCGCGAGAACGAGTAGGCGCCGTCGGTGCGCAGAATCTGGCTGTCCGTGCTCGCCCAGATCGTGCCCGGGCGCGTCGGATCCTTGCGCAAGTTCGAGCCCCAGCCGACCAGCGGAAGCGTGTTCCAGTTCGCGCCGTCGTGGTAGTCGAGCTTGAAGTACTCGCCGAGCGCCCAGAGGCGGCCGAGCGAGTCCTCGCAGAGCGCTTGCGCGCCGTTGAGGCCCGCCAACGTCTGGAAGCCGGTCCCGTTCCACTCGTGGACGCCGTGGATCCAGTTGGTCGGAGCGACGGCGAGCTTGCCGCTCGACGGCCGATAGGCGAGCGCGTGCGAGTTGTCGGTCATGAACGGCCAGTCGTAGCCGAGGCCGTACGTTGCTTGGTTCCAGGAGACCCAGCGCTCGCCGTCGAAGCGTGTCATGCCGCCGACGCCGGCCGCCGCGTTCGCGGTCGCGTACAAGTAGCCGTTGATCGGATCGATTGTGAGGTCGCCGTTGAAGCTGTCGCAGTTGCCGGTGTTGGTGATGCGATAGCGTTGCCACGCACCGGTCGCGACGTCGCGCTTCGCGGCGCCGCCGATGCCGCAGACCCACACGTTGCCGGCGGCGTCGACGTCGAAGCCGTCGATGAAGCCGCCGATCGGAACGGGGCCGAGGTCGGTCCACGCCGAGCCGTCGAAGCGTTGCAGATTGCCGAAGCCGTCGACCATCAACGCTTGCGAGTTGCCGAACGCATGGACCGCGGCGATGTACGGCGGCGCGACCGGCAGCGGCGGCAGCGGCGGATGGATCCACGTGCCGTCGGGACGCATGCAGTCGAGCGTCGAGTCCCACGTGTCGACCATGCGGAGCATCCACATGTTGCCGACGTCGTCGACCGACTGCTTCGAGATCAACTCGCGCGGCTGGTTCGCGGTCAACGGATAGCTGGTCCAGACGTTGGTGGTGCTGTCCCAGCGCGCCGAGCCGCCGAACGTGCCGCCGCTCGACGCCCATAGGTAGACGCCGCCGCCGGGCTTCGGTTGCGAAGCGATCAAGCCGCCGTAGATCCCGAGGTTCGACCACGTGTTGGTCGCCGGTTGATAGCGACGCACTCCGCCGTTCGCGCTCGCGGTGCCTTCGGTGGAGAAGAACATGGAGCCGTCCGGCGCGCGCTCGAGGTCGATCGTCCTACCGCCGTTCAGGGTCGAGTTGCTCGGCCCGAAACGGACCAGCGAGCTGCCGCCCTTGATCAAGTCGAAGCGCAGCGCGCCGCGCCACGTGGCGAGCCAGAGGTTGCCGAGCCCGTCCTCCGCGATGTCGGTGACACGGCTGACACCGAGGTCGTCCGGGTGCCCGATCACCGGGTAGTCGACGTTGGAGACGTTGATCCAGCGATCGTCCGCCTGGACGAACTTGGCCACTCCGCCTTCCTCCCAGATCGGGTTGTAGCCGCCGATCCAGGGGTCGCCGTCGGCGCCGATGTAGAGCGCCTCGTTGTTGTCGCCTTGGATGCCGGTGTTGGCGGGGCGGAAATAGCGCCAGGAGTAGGCCTGTTGCGCGTGGGCGAGCTCGACACCGGCGGTGAGCGCCAGCGCGGCGAGAACGATCGTCTTCGGGTGCTTCATCGGTGTTCCATTTCTACTCGGTTGCGCGGGCCTGTGCGGCGACGGCGGATTGCGAGCCGAGGCTCGCGGAGTGCTGCGCGCCGACTCGATCGACGTCGCACGATCCAGATTCCGTACCTGACGGCCGAAGCGCGGACGCAGTACCGCGCGAGGGGCGCGTGCTGCAGGGGTCCGAGCGCTTCGGCGAGCAGCCTTTTCCAGTGGCGCGCTCCCGGCCAAGCCGTGTGCCGCCACGTGACCCCATGCGCGTTCGAGGAGCGCGGCCGGTCAAAAAACCTCGAACTCTCGGCCGGCCGACGCTGCGGAGGTGCGCGTCGCGGCTCGTATAGTCACGGACGCCGCCGCGCCCGGCGCGCGTCTCGTCGTGTGTTCGAGCTCAGCCGAGCGCGGGCGCCGCGGGCGCGCGACTTGCGGCAGCGCTTCCGATGCTCGACTTCACTCGCATGCTCCGTTCGGCCCAGGCGGGCGACGCCGAGGCTGCCCGCGAGCTCGCCGCGTCGCTCTACGACGAGCTGCGCGAGCTCGCGCGCCGCGAGATGGCGGGCGAACGCTCCGATCACACGCTGCAGCCGACCGCGTTGGTCCACGAAGCCTACCTGCGGCTCGTCGGGGGCAAGGACGCGACGTTCTCGGACCGCGACAGCTTCTTCGCCGCCGCCGCGACCGCGATCCGGCGCGTGCTGGTCGACCATGCGCGCAAGCGCGCCCGCGACAAGCGCGGCGGCGGGTTCGTGCGCGTGCCGCTCGAGGGGTTCGACGTCGCCGAGCCGCTCGAGGACGAGGACCTGCTCGCGCTCGACGACGCGCTCGCGGCGCTCGCGGACTTCGATGTGACCAAGGCGCGCATCGTCGAGCTCCGATTCTTCGCCGGACTTTCCGTCGAGGACGTCGGCAAGGTGCTCGGCGCTTCCGAATCGACGGTGCGACGCGAATGGCGCGTCGCGCGGGCTTGGTTGCGCGCGCGGATGGACGGCTCGCGTGGAGAGTGAGCGCTGGAGGCGGGTCGAAGCGCTGTTCCATCGCGCCGCCGACCTCGCCGCCGACGAGCGCGCCGCGCTGCTCGACGCGGAGTGCGGCACCGACCGCGGGTTGCGGCGCGAGGTCGAGCTCCTGCTCGCGAACGACGCCGCGGACGACGACGCGTTCAGCCGCGTCGAGATGCGCGCGCGCGCCGCGGCCGAGGATCCGTTGCTCGGGCGCACGCTCGGCGCCTACGCGCTGATCGAACGGCTCGGCGCGGGCGGGATGGGCGTCGTCTATCGCGCTCGGCGCGCGGACGGGCTCTTCGAGCAAGAGGTCGCGATCAAGCTCATCCGCGCCGAGCGCGCGACCGAGTGGATGCTGCGCCGCTTCGAGTTCGAACGCCGCACGCTCGCCGCGCTCCAACACCCGAGCATCGCGCGCCTGTACGACGGCGGCACGACCGACGACGGCTGCCCGTACCTCGTGATGGAGCTCGTGCGCGGCGAGACGATCGATCGTTACGCGGAGAGCCACCGCCTGCCGCTCGCCGCGCGCTTGCGCCTGTTCGCGCAGGTCTGTCGCGCCGTGCACTACGCGCACCAGAACCTGGTCGTGCACTGCGACCTCAAGCCCGCCAACATCCTGATCGACGAGCGCGGCCAACCGCGCTTGCTCGACTTCGGCATCGCGCGCTTGCTCGAGGAGGAGCCCGACGAAGCGACGCCCGACGCGCCGCGCACGCTCGCGCGCGTGTTGACGCCGGAGTACGCGAGCCCCGAGCAGCTCGCGGGCGGCGCGGTGACGACCGCGCTCGACGTGTACTCGCTCGGCGTCGTGCTCTACGAGCTCCTGACCGGCCGCCGTCCGTTCCAGAGCGACAGCCGCAGCCCCGCGGACTGGGAGCGCTTGATCCGCGAGCGCACGCCGGAGCGTCCGAGCACGCGCGTCTTCCGCGCCGACTCCGCGCGCGAGCCGAGCGCGATCGCGGCGACGTTCAAGAGCACGCCCGCGGGCTTGAAGCGCGCGTTGAGCGGCGATCTCGATCGAATCGTGCTGGTGGCGTTGCGCAAGGAGCCCGAGCGGCGTTACGCGTCGGCCCAGGAGCTCGCCGACGACCTCGAGCGTCACCTCGCGGGCCAACCGGTGCGCGCGCGCGCCGATTCGATCCTGTACGTCGCGTGGAAGTTCGTCCGGCGCAACCGCGTCGCGGTCGCGGCGGGCATCGCGGTGCTCGCGGCGTTGCTGTACGGGCTCTTCTCCGCGCGGAGGAGCGAACGTGTCGCCGAAGCCGAAGCGGCGCACGCGCGGATGGAGGCGGACTCGTTCCAGAGCATCTCCGACTTCCTGATGGATGCGTTCCTTCCGGCGCAACCGTCCCAGGACGCCGTCTGGCAGGCGCACGCAGAGGAGCTGATCGTCGCGCACGCCGAGCGCGTCCACCGACAGTACGAGAACAACGACCACGTGCGCGCGAACCTGCTCGACACACTCGGGCGCGTGTGCATGCGGCTCGATCTGCTCGACGATGCGCACCGGTTGCTCGGCGAGGCCGCGGAGATCCGCGAGCGAGCGTTCGGCCGCGATTCGCTCGAGTACGCGATCTCGCTGCGCGGCCAAGGTCAGTTCGCGTACCAGGTCGGCGAGTTCGAGCACGCCGTCGAGCTGCTCGCCGAGGCGCTGCGGATCAACCGCGCGGCCGGACCGAACCGACACGCCGAGGTCGACTCGGTCGCGAACGACCTCGCGGCGTGTCTGCGGAACCTCGGACGCGCGGAGGAAGCCGAGGCGCTGCACCGCGAGGCGCTCGCGCTGCGTCGCGCGGACGGCGACGGTTCGCTGCCGGTCGCCGAGAGCCTGAACAACCTCGCTATCGTGCATCAAGGGCGCGGCGAGCTCGACCTCGCGATCACGGAGCTGCGCGAGGCGCTCGCGATCCGCGGCGAGATTTTCGGCGACGAGCATCCGCTCACGTTGCAGACGCTCTCGAACCTCGCGGCGATCCTGTGGCGCAAGGGCGAGCACGACGAAGCGAGGCTCGCGATGCGTCGCGCCGAAACCGGCTACCGCGCGCTCAGCGGCGATGGCGAGGAGGGCTTGGGTTCGGTGCTCTCGAGCCTCGCGACGATGCACCTCGCGGTCAACGACTTGGCGGCGGCGGAGCCGGCGCTCGAGCAAGCGCTCGCGCTGCAGACGAAGCGCCTCGGGCCCGAGCACCCGGAGGTCGCGCTGACGCTCTCCAAGCTCGCGGCGCTCTACCGCGCCGAAAAACGCGACGACCAAGCGCGCGCGTGTTGGGAGGAAGTGCTGCGGATTCGTCGCGGCCCGGGGATCCCGCCGTCGATGCTCGCGGACGGGCTCCACGGCTTCGGCGTGTTCCTCTCCGAAGTCGGCGAGTGCGAGCGCGCGATCCCGTTGTTCGAGGAGGCGCTCGCTCTGCACCGCGCGCAGCCGTCGGGCGATCCGCTCGCGCCGGCGCGCGCCGAGTACGCGCTCGGGCTCTGCCTCGCGCGTCTCGAGCGCGTGGACGCGTCGCGCGAGCACCTGACCGAAGCCGCGCGTCTCTACGACTCGACCCCCGGCGCTCCGGCCGCCGAGCGCGCGGGCGTGCAACGCAAGTTGGACGAGCTCGCGGCTCCCGTCGACCGCTGAGCAGTCCGCGAAAGACCGCACGCGGGCGTCGGACGCGCCGGTACCCGCTCGGCTGCGTCGAAGCGCCTCCACGACTTCACGGAATCGTGTCGTCACTTCTGCTCGCAGGACACGTCCCCGCGCGTGCTCGCACGTCCTCGGGCCGTCGCGTGGATGCTCTCACGGACTCTGAGACGAGCTCGAAAGCGTCCGTACGCGCTCCGGCGAGCGGCGCGAACCGGGCGGGGGGCTGATAGACTGCCGCGCCCTCGACCCGCCGCGAGAATCCACGCATGAACGTGCGAGCGCCCGTGACCGTCCGACCTTCGTTCCTGATCCCCGATTGCGTCGAACGGCCCGCCGACGACCCGATCTTCGCGCTCAACGCCGAGGCGTCGAAGCGCCGCGCGGCCGGCGAGAAAGTCGTCAACGCGACCCTCGGCGCGTTGATGGACGATTCCGGCGAGCTCGCGGTGATGCCGAGCGTCTTCGCGGCGCTCGCGCGCGTGCCGCAGAAGCGCGGCGCGGGCTACGCTCCGATCGCGGGCGTGCCGCGCTTCCTCGAGCTCGTCATTCGCGACCTCTACGGCGCGAGCGCGCTCGCCGAGCAATCGGTCGCGGTCGCGACGCCCGGCGGCACCGGCGCGCTGCACCACGCGATCGTCAATTTCCTCGAGCCCGGCCAGGCGCTCTTGACCACCGACTTCTACTGGGGGCCGTACAAGACGCTCGCCGAGCACACGCGCCGACGCGTCGAGACGTTCTCGATGTTCGACGCGCGCGGACGGTTCGACGCGGCGGCGTTCGAGCGCGCGCTCGAGGCCCAGCTCGCGCGCCAGGGCCGTGCGCTCGTCATCCTGAACACTCCATGCCACAACCCGACCGGGTACGCGCTCGACGAGCGCGAGTGGCAAGACATCGAACGCGTCGTCAAGAGCGCGTCGACGCGCGGCGCGGTCGCGCTGTGCATCGATTTCGCGTACGCGCGCTTCGCGCCCGGCTCCGCCGATGCGTGGGTGAAGCACGCGGAGCGCCTCGCGGGCGACGCGCTGATCCTGGTCGCGTACACGGTGTCCAAGTCGTTCACGCAGTACGGCGCGCGGGTCGGCGCGCTGGTCGCGACGCACCCGAGCGAGCTCGAGCGCAAGCGCATCTTCGCCGCGCTGTCGTTCTCGTGCCGCGGCACGTGGTCGAACTGCAACCACGCGGGCCAGCTCGCGGTCGCCGAGCTCCTCGGCGATCCCGTGCAGCGCGCGGCCGCCGATGCCGAGCGCGACGTGCTCCGCAACCTGCTCTTCCAGCGCGTGCAAGCCTTCAACGCGGCCGCGGCGAAGTCCGGGCTCGCGTACCCGCGCTACGAGGGCGGCTTCTTCGTCACGGTGTTCTGTCGCGACGGCGAGCGCGTCGCCGAGCGCATGCGCGGCGACGGCGTGTTCGTCGTGCCGCTCGCGGGCGGCGTGCGCGTCGCGTTGTGCTCGACGCCGGCCGCCGACGTGCCGCGGCTCGTCGAGTCGCTCGCTCGCGCGGTCGCGGCGGAGTCGCGCCCGTGAGTTCGCGCGACGGGCTCTGCTGGGAGCTCGAGCATCGGTACGGGCCGCGCGTGCACGTGCTCGACAACCTGTACTTGCTCTCGGCGCTCGCGAGGCTCTCGAGCCCGCACGTCCGTCACCCGGAGATGACCGCGATCCTGCGCTCGATCTACCAAGCGCTGCTGGTCGCCGTCGCCGGCCGCGAGTTCCCGCGCGTCGCGGCGGAAGTGCCGACGCGCATGCAGGAGCTCCATCCGAAGGAAGGCGTGTGGCGCGGCGAGGTGTTCGATCCCGCGACGCGCGTCGTCGTCGTCGACGTGATCCGAGCGGGCATCGTGCCGTCACAGACGTGCTTCGAGGTGCTGACCAGCGTGCTCCCGCCCGAGAACGTGCGCCTCGACCACCTGAACATGGCGCGCGTCTCCGACGCGCACGGCCACGTCGTCGGCGTCGATCTCTCCGGCTCGAAAATCGGCGGCTCGGTCGACGGCGCGGTGCTGCTCTTGCCCGATCCGATGGGGGCGACCGGTTCGACGACGTTGCGCGCGATCGACCACTATCGCGAGCATCACGGCGAGCCCGCGCGGATCATCGCGATGCCGATGATGGCGACGCCGGAGTACTTGAAGCACGTGACGAGCTCGCTCGAGCGCGCCGTCGTCTACACCGCGCGCCTCGACCGCGGCTTGTCGCCGCCCGACGTGCTCGCAACGCCCCCCGGCACGCATTGGGACCGCGAACGCGGCCTCAACGAGAAGGGCTACATCGTCCCGGGCGCCGGCGGCATGGGCGAGGTGCTCAACAACTCGTGGTGCTAGCTCGGCGAGTTGCCGGCCCGAGACTTCACCGAGCTGCCCCGTGAACATCCGCGACTACAACCGCGACGCGTGGGATCGGCAGGTCGCGCGGGGTAACCGGTGGACGGTGCCGGTCGGGGCCGAGACGATCGAGCGCGCGCGCCGAGGCGAGTGGTCGATCGTGCTGACGCCGACCAAGCCGGTGCCGCGCGCGTGGTTCCCGAAGCTCGAAGGCGCGCGGACGCTCTGTCTCGCGAGCGGCGGGGGACAACAGGGCCCGATCCTCGCCGCCGCTGGTGCGCGCGTGACCGTCTTCGACAACTCGCCCGCGCAGCTCGCGCAGGATCGGCTGGTCGCGGAGCGTGACGGGCTCGAGCTCGCGACCGTCGAAGGCGACATGCGCGAGCTCTCGACGTTCGCCGCGCGCTCTTTCGATCTCGTCGTGCATCCGTGCTCGAACGCGTTCGTGCCGGACGTGCTGCCGGTGTGGCGCGAGGTCGCACGGGTGCTCGCGCCGGGCGGCGTGCTGCTCGCGGGGTTCGTCAACCCGGCGTACTACGTCTTCGACGAGCGAGCGGCCGAGCGCGGCGAGCTCGTCGTCCGCCATCCGTTGCCCTACTCCGACGCGGCGCGCCTGGACGACGCCGAGCGCGCCGCGTTGGTCGCCGCGGACGAGCCGTTCGTGTTCAGTCACTCGCTCGAGGAGCTGCTCGGAGGCCAACTCGAAGCCGGCCTCGCGTTGACGCACCTCATCGAGGACGCGAAGGCCGACGCGCTCTCGAAGTTCCTGCCGCTCTACCTCGCGACGCGCGCGGTCCGCGTTCAGGGCTGACGCTCGTACGCGCCGAGATCGACGATCGGCGCCGCACCCGCGCCGGTGTCGGGCACCAGCGGATCGTCGACGCGCCGCGGTTGGAGCGCGAGGTCGAGCGGGACCGGCTCGAGCACGTCGCCGTCGCCGTCGAGGTCGCCGAAGTCGCTCGCGAGCGCCGCGTTGTCGCCCGCGTCGACGCACGGCGAGCCCGGCCCGAGCGTGAGCACGTTGTCGGCCCACGTGGTCGGGTCGCCGTCCGCGCCGTACTCGGACACGAAGAGCGGATCGGCGTTCAGGTTTCCCGCGCCCCAGTTCAGCGTGCTCGTCGGACCGACGACGATGACGAACGGACCGCCGTGGATGTCGCTGTGCGAGACCGTGAGCGTGCTGTTGAAGAGCCGGATCGGCGGACCGCCGACTCCGACGTCGTTCCACACGATCGAGTTCGCGAGCGTCACGGCAGGCGTCGAGACCGCGTAGAGGTCGCCCGCGGTGCTGCCTTGGCCGTGGACGAACGTCGTGTTCGTGATCGACGCGCTTTGGCACTGCACGAGCCACAGGGCTCCGACGTTGCCGCCGAAGTTGGCGTCGAACAGGCACTGGTCCACGTTCACCGTCGTCGTCCCTCCGACGCCCGGGATGTACGCGGCGCCGATCGAGTTGCCCTGGATGCGGCAAGCGACGAGTTGGATCGCGGCGGGCGTGGAGGCGTAGAGCGCGTATCCGGCGTTGTCGACGATCCGCGTGCGTTCGAGCTGCACCGATCCGTGCTGCGCTCAGACCGTGCTGCCGCCTCCGGTGTTCTGCTCGATCGACGTGTCGCGCACGCGCAGGTCGACGCCGCCGAAGAAGATCGCTCCGCCGGTGAATCCGCTGTTCTGCTTCAGCGTGCAACCGTCGAGCTCGAGCGTCGCCGGCGACTGCGCGGCGACCGTGCCCAACGCGATCGCGCCGCCGAACGGACATTGGTTGCCGATCCAAGTGCAGCGGTCGAATTTCGGATCCGCATTGCCCGAGATGCTCACGGCGCCGCCGTGGGTCTGGGCTTCGCAGTCCTCGAAGCGACAGTTGACGAACGTCGGGCTCGCGCCGCGCACCAGCACGGCGCCGCCGTAGTTCGGCTCCGCGGGTGAGCTCGCGGCCGAGCCGTTGCGGATCGTCAGGCTGGTCAGGCCGGACGCGGAGGTCTCGCCGTGCGCGAAGAGGAACGCGCGGCCCGCGTTCTCGCAGTCGATGATCGCGTTCGCGGAGCTGTGGAGCCCGCGGATGACGAGGTCGCGCCCGCCGAGATCGAGCTCGCGATTCGCCGGCCCGGTGTAGACGCCGTCGAGCAGCACCACTTGGTTGCCGTCGATCGCGTACGCGACCGCTTCCGAGATCGTGTCGAACGGTTCGGCGAGGGAGCCGTCGCCGTACGGCGCCGCCGTCGGCGAGACGAAGTAGACGTCGCCCGCGCTCTGGCACTCGTCGGGCACGCCGTTGCCGTTCGCGTCGAGGCTGGTGCCGCTCGCGAGGTCGCACGAGTCCGGGATCCCGTTCGCGTTGCAGTCGAGCTCGCACTCGTCGGGCACGCCGTTGGCGTCGCAGTCGGAGCTCGTCCCGCTCGAAACGTCGCACGCGTCCGGCACGCCGTTCTGATTGCAGTCGTAGTCGCACTCGTCGGGCGAGCCGTTGCCGTCGCAGTCGGTGCTGGTGCCCGAGGCGATGTCGCACACGTCGGCGATGCCGTTTTGGTTGCAGTCGGGGAGCAAGCCGGCGGCGACGTCGCACTCGTCGGGGACGCCGTTCGCGTCGCAGTCCGAGCTCGCGCCGTCGGCGATGTCGCAAAGGTCCGGCACGCCGTTCTGGTTGCAGTCCCCGGAGACACCACAGTCGAAGACGACGAGGTCGAGCGGGCTCGTCAGGAATGCGCCGCCGCCCGGCGCGACGACGTAGGCCTGCACGTAGCGGACGCGCGTCGACTCGTCGCCGGAGAGATCGTCGACCGGGACGCCGAACGTGACCGTGCCCGAACTCGGCACGATCGCGAGCGGGAGCTTGGTCATCGGCGTCGGCCCTGCGAGCAGCGAGACCCCGCGAAACGCGGGCTTGTAGACGAAGTCCGGATGGATCGAGCTCGGCAGGAACACGCGGTCGCCAGGTTGACCCGCGACCGTCAGCGAGATCGAGCCCTGCTCGCCGATCACGCTCGGCCCGGCGAGCGCGCGTGACTGTCCGGCGAGCTGTCCGATCACGCCGGTGCCGACGATCGGCGCACCGGTCGCCCCGCGCGTGCCGACGATCTGCGCGACGCCGCCGGCTCCGCCTTGCTGCGTCGTGTCGAGCAGTCGCACCTGCGCGCCGCTCGCGACCGAGATGCCGTTGCCTCCGTCGCCGCCGGGGCCCCAGATGTAGTCGTCGCCGTCGCCGCCCTTGCCTCCGATGAAGGTCGTGTTCGAGGCGAACGCGCCATAGTTCGTCAACGTCAGCGCATCGCCGCCGAGGCCGCCCCAACCGCCGCCGCCGCCGACTCCGCCGACCAGCGTGCAGTCGTAGAGCGCGACCGGCGTCGTCTTCGCCGAGAGCCCGGCGCCGCCCGCGTGGCCCAGGTTGCAGCAGTCGGGTTTGTACGGCGGCCGCCCGCCGATGAACATGCAGCGGGTGAAGCTGACGCCTGCGCTCGAGTCGACGGTCGCAGCTTCGGCTCCGACGCCGTTGCCGAAGGAATCGTATTGGAGGAACCAGTCGCGGCCCCGGAACGTGCAGTTCTGCAGCCGCACGTACCCCAGGTTCGCGCGGGCGCTCAAACCGAATCCACTCGCGATATCGCCGGTGACGTTCAGGCCGACGAGCACCATCGCTCGGTCGGGCGGCGTCTGCTCGATGTGGACCGATCCGTCGATCGCGACGGTCGCGCCGGGCGCGACCACGATGCTCAACGCCTTGCCGAGCACGAGGAAGCCGGGATAGGTCCCGTCCTCGATCAACACCGTGTCGCCGTTCGACGACGCGTTGACCGCCGCCTGGACCGTCGCGAAGTCGGTCGGGTACGGCGTGCCCGCGCGGACGACGCGCACGCCGGCGGAACCGAGCGCGGTGAGCATGGATCCGACGACGAGGGCGGAGAGCGTGCGAACGACGAGCATGGCCGGGCTCCTGAGACGGGGGGACGGGACGCGGCCGGTCGAGTGGACCGGTTCGAGCGGGCGCTCGGCGGAGCGGACTCCAAGGGTCGCAACAGCCCACGCGAGCGGTTCGTGATTCGAATGAATCCGCGAACCGCGCCGCCCGTCGGAGCAGCGGTTCCGCACGAAGTGGAGGTCGGGCGGACAAGCCGCTTTCCGAGCGAAACGAAGCGCGGGCGGACAAGCCGCTTTCCGAGCGAAACGAACGGAGGGCGGACAAGCCGCCCTCCGGGGGTGTGGTGACGCGGAACGCTTACGGCGGCGGCGGGACGCAGGGGAAGCAGCCGCCGCAGACCTTGAACGCGGTCTTCTTGCCCCACGCGACCGGGTTGTTGCAGCAGTCGTAGCCGAACTGTCCGACGACGGTCGTCATGCTCGCGTTCTTGTAGTAGGTGCAGTTGCTCGCCATCAAATCGTCGAGCTCTTCGACGACCGCGGTCGCGCCGGACGGCGCAACGGGCTCTTGCGGCGTTGTCGTGGCTCCCGCCGACGGTTGCAGCGCGGCGATCAAGCCGGCGGCGGCCAAGAGCGGAGCGGCGAACAGCAGTTTGTGAACTCCAGACAGCGCAGTCATCGGTTCCTCCTAACGGTCGGGGGTGCCGACGCGGAACTCGCGCCGGCTGGATCGTCGATGGTGCGTCGCCGCTTCGCGACCGCAATCGTCCGCGCGCTGAAACTCCGTCAGCTTCCCGCTTCCGAGGCGTCGGCGCGCGCATCGAGCCCACGGTCGCGGGCCAAGTACAGCGATGCGGGCCAAGTACAGCCATCCGGGCCGGGCACAGCTACGCGGGCCAAACAAAGCGATGCGAGCCAGGCACGGCGATGCGGGCCGAGCGCAGCCACGCGAGGCAGGCACACCGATGCGGGGCAGGCAAGGCTCGCCGCGGTCGACGCGCGCGGCGGCGGCTTGGCGCTGCGCGCGCGCCGGAGCACAATGCTGGGATGCTCGAGCTGCTCAAAAACGTCGACGTGTTCGCGCCGGAAGCTCTCGGGGTTCGCGACGTGCTGGTCGCGTCGGGCAAGGTGCTCGCGGTCGAGCGCGGGCTCTCGCTGCCGGCGAAGCTCGGCGGCGTCGACGTGCGCGTCCGCGATTTCGCGGGCCGGCGGGTGATTCCCGGGCTGATCGAGGGCCACGCGCACGTCACCGGCGGCGGCGGCGAAGCGGGCTTCAAGACGCGCGTGCCGCCGGTCGAGCCGTCGCGGTTCACGCGCGCCGGCGTGACCAGCGTCGTCGGTCTGCTCGGCACCGACGACTGCGTCCGTTCGCCGGCGGAGCTCGTCGCCGCGACCTACGCGCTGCGCGAGTGCGGGCTCGGCGCGTGGTGCTACTCCGGCGGCTATCACTTCCCGCCGGCGACGTTGACGGGCTCGGTGCGGCGCGACGTCGCGCTGGTCGAGCCGATCCTCGGCGTCGGCGAGCTCGCGCTCAGCGATCGACGCTCGTCGCAGCCGACGTTCGACGAGCTCCTGCGCGTCGCGAGCGATGCGTACGTCGGCGGGTTGATGAGCGGCAAGGCCGGCGTCGCGCACCTGCACCTCGGCGACGGCCTGCGCGGGCTCGAGCTCGTTCGTCGCGCGCTCGACGAGAGCGAATTGCCGGCGTCGATCTGGTTTCCGACGCACGTCAACCGGCGCAAGGCGCTCTTCGACGAAGCGTGCGAGCTCACGACGCGCGGCGTGACCATCGACGTCACTGCGTTCCCGGTTGACGAAGGCGACGACGGCGAGGACGCCTGGAGCGCGGCCGACGCGCTCGCTCGCTACTTCGCCTCCGGTCGCGATCCCGCTCGCATCACGATCAGCTCCGACTCCGGCGGCTGCCTGCCGGTGTTCGACGCCGAGGGGCGCATCGCGCGCATGGACGTCGGGTCGCCGGCGGCGCTCGCGGGGACGCTGCGCGAGCTCGTCGACCGCGGACTCGCGCTCGAAAAGGTGCTGCCTGCCTTCACGTCGAACGTCGCGCGGGTTTTGCGTCTATCCGGCCGCGGACGCATCGAATCCGGGGGTTCTGCGGACTTCACCATCCTTGACGAACGGAGCCGAGTCTCGGATGTTATGTGCGCGGGCCTCTGGCACGTGATCGACGGCGAGCCGATCGTGCGCGGCCCGTTCGAAGGCTAAGCCTCGCCCACCCCAACCTGGGGGGCGGCGCGGTGCCGAACCACCCCCAGCCCTGAGAGATTCACGTGAGTCGCGGCTACATCATCCCGATCGGCGGCGCGATCGACAAAGTCCAAGACCCGGCGATCCTCAAGCGCTTCGTCAAGCTCTGCGGCGGCAAGAACGCACGCATCGCCGTGATCCCGACCGCGTCGAGCGAGCGTTCGACCGGCCAGACGTACGAGGAGATCTTCCTCGAGTTCGGCGTGCTCCGTTCGGTCGTCCTGCCGTTCGAGTCGCGCGCCGACTGCGCGCGCGAGGACTGGCTCGCGATCCTCGAAGAGTCCGACGGCGTGTTCCTGACCGGCGGCAACCAGTTGCGCCTCTCGACGACGCTCGGCGGCACGCCCGCGGCGAAACTCCTGCGCATCAAGAACCAGAACGGGCTGCACGTCGCGGGTTCGTCCGCCGGCGCCGCGTTCCTTTCCGAGCACATGATCGCGTTCGGCGACGAAGGCTCGACGCCGCGGCACGGCATGGTCGCGCTCGCGCCCGGGCTCGGGCTGACCAACCGCATCATCGTCGACCAGCACTTCCGTCAGCGTGATCGCCTCGGTCGCTTGCTCACCGCGCTCGCGTACAACCCGTTCGCGATCGGAGTCGGCCTCGACGAGAACACCGCGGCCTTCATCGACGGCGACGAGAACGTCGAGGTCGTCGGCACCGGCGGCCTGACGATCGTCGACCCGTCGAACATCGAGTACACGTCCGCCGACCTCGCGTTCTCGGCGCAGAAGGGCGAGCCCGTCTCGCTGCTCGGCGTCAGGCTGCACATCCTCGTCCGCGGCGATCGCTACAACCTGCACACCCGCGTCGCCGAGCCCGCGCTCAAGCACTCCGAGCAGCGCTGAATCACGCCCATGAAGATCCTCGCGACGTCGGTCTACATCGGGCCGAGCCTCTACGCCCACTTTCCGGTGATCCGGCTGACGCTCGACCTCGGCGAGCTCGAGCACTGGCCGACCGCGCGCCTCGGCGACTCGTTCGTCGAGAGCCTGATCGCGGCGCTGCCCGGCCTGCGCGAACACGGCTGCAGCTACGGCGAAGTCGGCGGTTTTCTGCGGCGACTCGGCGAAGGCGACGGCACGTGGCTCGGGCACGTGTTGGAGCACGCCGCGATCGAGCTCCAGAACGTCGCCGGCGCGAAGGTGACGTTCGGCAAGACGCGCTCGACCGACGACGCGGGCCAGTACCACGTCGTGTATCAGTACGAGCAGCAAGAAGTCGGTCTCGAGGCCGGCAAGCTCGCGCTCTCGCTGCTGCACAGCTTGCTGCCCGCCGATCTTCGGCCCTCCGAGACGCCCGCGGACTTCGATTTCGCGCGCGAGCGCGACAACTTCATCCGGTACGCGCAGCGTCGCACGCTCGGGCCGAGCACCGGCTCGCTCGTGCGCGCCGCGGAAGAGCGCGACATCCCGTGGCTGCGGCTCAACAAGTACAGCCTGGTCCAATTCGGCCACGGCAAGTTCCAACGCCGCATCCAAGCGACGATCACCAGCGAGACGCGTCACATCGCCGTCGAGATCGCCTCGGACAAGGAAGAGACCAACCGCATCCTGTCGGACCTCGGCCTGCCGGTGCCGCGCCAAGAGCTCGTCTACTCCGCGGACGAAGCGGTGACCGCCGCCGAGCGCATCCGTTATCCGGTGGTCGCGAAACCGCTCGACGGCAATCACGGCCGCGGTGTGTCGATCAACCTGACGACGCCCGAGCAGGTGCGCGGCGCGTTCGCGATCGCGAAGGAGATCAGCCGCACGGTGATCGTCGAGAGCCTGATCCAGGGCAACGACTATCGCATGTTGGTCGTCAACGGCGAGCTCGTCGCCGTCGCGCAGCGCGTGCCCGGCCACGTCGTCGGCGACGGCGAGCACACGATCGCCGAGCTCGTCGAGATCGTGAACCAGGATCCGCGCCGCGGCGTCGGGCACGAGAAGGTGCTGACGCGCCTCGAGTTCGACGCGCAGGCCGAGCGCTTGCTCGCGGAGAAGGGCTTCACGCGCACGTCGGTGCCGGGGCCCGGCATGAAGGTGTTCCTGCGCTCGACCGGCAACCTGTCGACCGGCGGCACGGCGATCGACGTCACCGACTCCGTTCACCCCGACAACGTCGAGATGGCGGTCCGCGCGGCGAAGGCGATCGGCCTCGACGTCGCGGGCATCGATTTCATCTCGCCGGACATCACGCAGTCATTCAACGCGAACCGCGGCGCGATCTGCGAGGTCAACGCGGCGCCTGGCTTCCGCATGCACGTGTCGCCGAGCGAAGGCACGCCGCGAGACGTCGCCGGTCGCGTGATGGACATGCTCTTCCCGCCGGGCACGCCCGCGCGCATCCCGATCGCCGCGATCACCGGCACCAACGGCAAGACGACGACGTCGCGCATGTTGGCGCACATCTTCAAGCTCGTCGGCCACCACGTCGGCCTGACGACCACCGACGGCGTCTACATCGACGGCCACCTGACCGTCGAAGGCGACATGACCGGCCCGACCGCGGCGCGGATGGTCTTGCGCGATCCGTCGGTCGACGTCGCCGTGCTCGAAACCGCGCGCGGCGGACTGTTGCGCAGCGGCATGGGCTACCGCAAGTGCAACGTTAGCGCGGTGCTCAATGTGCAAGCCGACCACCTCGGCCTGCGCGGCATCGACACGCTCGAGGAGCTCGCGGAGGTCAAACGCATCGTCGTCGAGATCGCGAAGGACACCGCGGTGCTCAACGCCGACGATCCGTACTGCCTGCGGATGGCCGACTACACGCAGGCGAAGTTCGTCTGCTACGTGACGATGAACCCGCACCACGCGCTCGTGAAGGAGCACATCCGCTCCGGCGGTCGCGCGGTGGTCCTCGAGGAGGGCATCAACGGGCACATGGTCACGCTGTACGACCACGGCGCGCACATGCCGCTCCTGTGGACGCACCTGATCCCGGCGACGCTCGAAGGCCGCGCGATGCACAACGTGCAGAACGCGATGTTCGCGGCGGCGATGGCGTTCAGCATGAGTGTCAAGCTCGAGGACATCCGCCACGGCCTGCGCACGTTCGACACGAGCTTCTTCCAGACGCCGGGTCGGATGAACATCTACGACGGCCACCCGTTCAAGGTGATCCTCGACTACGGCCACAACCCGGCGGCGGTCGACGCGATGTGCCAGCTCGTCGAGCGCCTCGAGCCGCGCGGCAAGAAGCTCGTCGTGCTCGCCGCGCCGGGCGACCGACGCGACCAGGACATCCGCGACATCGCGCAGATCTGCGCGGGCCGTTTCGACACGTACATCTGTCGCCGTGACGACGGGTTGCGCGGCCGCAAGCCCGACGAGATCCCGAACATGCTGCGCGCGACGCTGCTGGAGCGCGGCGTGCCCGACTCGCAGATCCACGTGATCCCCGACGAGCGCAAGGCGGTCGAAACCGCGCTCTCGCTCGGCAAGCGCGGCGACCTGATGCTGATCTTCGGCGATCAGATCGCGCGCACGTGGAAACAGATCACCGGCTTCCGCTCCGAGGCGGGCCCGATCCAAGCCGACGCGCCCGCGCCGCTCAAGCTCGAGACCGCTCCGCCGGCGAACTTCTACTCGCTCGAAGGCGAGCAGATCGTCCGCGACGAACGCGGCGTGCGCCTCGCGCGCGAGACCGACGATTGATCGCGTAGCGTCATGGAACTCCGCGACTCGCGCCGCGTTCCGGGTCCGAACCTCCACTGGGAGCGCTCGTCGGCGGTGCTCGACGTCTCGATCGCGGACGACGAGCTCGAGCGCTTCCACGCCGTCTACCCGCGCGAACTCGCGCGGATGCTCGCGGCGCTCGGCTTGCAGTCGAGCGAGCTGAAGGTCCGCCGCTTCGTCGGCGGCGCGTCGCTCGCGACCTCGGCGTCGATCGATTCGCTCTACACGGCGACCGAGGTCAACGAGTGGGCGTTCCGCGCGACGCAAGCGGTGCTCGCGGGCGAGCCCGAGCCGCCGCTCGCGCCCGAAGCCTCGAAGCTCGCCGCCGCGCTCGCTCGCGAACGCAACCAGCGGCCGCGCTTGCTCGAGCTCGCCGCCGAAGCCGCGCGCCGCGGCGTCGCGTTCGTCGCCGACGATCGCGTGACGTCGATCGGCATGGGCGGGGGCTCGCGCTCGTTCCCGACCAACGCGATTCCGGCGCTCGGCTCGATCGATTGGGCGCGCGTGCACGACGTGCCGTGCGTGATGGTCACCGGCACCAACGGCAAGTCGACGACGGTGCGACTGCTCGGCGCGATCGCGACCGCCGGGGACAAGACGCCGGGCGTTTCGTCGACCGATTGGGTGCACGTCGGCGATGTCGAGCTCGATCGCGGCGACTACTCCGGGCCCGCGGGCGCGCGGCTCGTGCTGCGCGACGAGCGCGTCGAGGCGGCGATCCTGGAGACCGCGCGCGGCGGGATGCTGAGGCGCGGGCTCGTGCTCCGGCGCGTCGACGCGGCGGCGCTGCTCAACGTCGCCGAGGACCATCTCGGCGAGTGGGGCGTCGACGACGTCGCGACGATGGTCGAGGCGAAGTGGGTGATCTCGCGCGCGGTCGAGAAGACTGGGCCCTTGGTGCTGAACGCCGACGATCCGCTGATCGTCGCGCGCGCGGCGAGCTATCGCGGCAAGGTGATCTGGTTCACACTCGATCCGGCGAACGAGCTCGTCGAGCGCCACATCGCATCCGGCGGCGCGGCGGCGATCTTCCGCGCGCCCGATCTGCTGCTCTTCAAGGGCGGCAAGGCCGAGCGCATCACGAGCGTCGACGCGATCCCGATCGCGCTCGGCGGCGCCGCGCGGCACAACGTCGCGAATGCGCTCGCGGCGATCGTGCTAGCCGATCGGATGGGTTTCGGGCCCGAGGCGATCGAGAAAGGGCTCGCGAGCTTCCGCGGCGATGCGCTGCAGAATCCCGGGCGCCTCAATGTGTTCGATTTCGGCGGCGCGCGCGTGCTGCTCGACTTCGCGCACAACCCGCACGGCTACGCCGCGTTCTTCGACATGGTCGAGCGCATGCCCGCCGAACGTCGCGCCGTGTTGCTCGGCCAAGCGGGCGATCGCACCGATTCGTCGATCCGCGAGCTCGTGCGGATCGCATGCAAGCGCGTCCCCGAACTCGTCGTCGTCAAGGAGATGCCCGCGTACCTGCGCGGCCGCCGGCCCGGCGAGGTGCCCGCGCTGATCCGCGACGAGCTCGCGAAGCTCGGCATCGATCCGCGGACGATTCAAGACGCTCCGAGCGAGCTCGACGCGATGAAGCAGGCGCTCGCGTGGTCGCGGCCCGGCGATCTGCTGTTCTTCCTGTGTCACTCCGAGCGCACGGCGGCGCTCGAGCTGTTGCAGGGCCTCGCCGAGCGCGCGTGGAAGCCCGGCGAGTCGGTCGAGTGAGCGCGCGTCCTTCGCCATGACTCCCGAGCCGTCGGTCGAATCGCTGAAGGCGCTCGCGCGCACGTCCGGAGCCGAGACTGCGGCCGCCAAGCGCGAGCTCGTCGAAGGACTCGCGAAACGCGAACGGTGGAAGCCGGCCGAGCTGCGTGAATTGCACGACGTGCTCGAGTTCGTGCGCGCGTACCCCGACGACGAGCGCGTGCTCGCCGCCGCGCGTTCGCTCGCCGCGACGCTGCGCGAGCGAGTCGGACGCGTACGCGACGGCGCGTTCGCCGTCCCGCTCTTCGACAGCGGCGTGCCGGGCTCCGCGCTCGGGCACCCGTTCTCGTTCGACGTCGCGGTCGAGCTCGTCCGGCTCTTCCCTGGCGCGCTGGAGATCGACTGGGACGAGTGGGAGGACGACGCGGCGTTCACCGACGCGCTCTCGATCGTGCTCGCGCCCGGCGAGGACCAAGGGCTCGAGGAAGAAGGCCTCGGACTGCGCGCGTGGTGTGCACGCTGTCGGCCGACCACGCTCGCGACCGATCTCGAATTCCTGCTCGGCCTGTTCGCGCGCGCCGGGCTCGAGCCGCGCGTCCGCGCGCAGCTCTGGGACGCGTGCGGCGTGCCGATCCTCTATCGCCTCGATCGTCCGGGCACGGGGCGCGTCGAGCTCGAGCTCGCGGACGCGCCGCTCCACTTCCAATCGACCGAGATCGAGCGCGAGCGCTTCCCGTTGCCGCCGCGGATCCGCGAGCCGCTGGAGAGGCGCAAACCGCTCGGCCGCGCGGCGGCGCGCCGCGTGCTCGACGTCGCGCTCGCCGCGCTCTCGGCGCGCGCGCTCGAGATCTATCCGCTGACGTTCGCGAGCGAAGACGACGTCGAGCTCGTCGATTGCGGCCGCGGCCTCGCGATCGCGTTGGTCGGCGTGCGTCCGGAGCGACGCAGCGCGCTGGAGTCGCTGCAGTTCTTCCTGGTGGTCAAGAATCGCGTGCCGATCGCGTACGGGCCGGCGAGCGTGCTCTTCGGTTGCTGCGAACTGGGCATCAACCTCTTCCCCGAGTTCCGCGGCGGCGAGATCCGCTTCGTGTACGCGCAGTTGATGCGCGTGCTGCACGCGCGGCTCGGCGTCGAGCTCTTCTTCCTGACGAAGTACGGGATGGGGGAGCAGAACGACGACGCGCTCGCGAGCGGCGCGTTCTGGATCTACCGCAAGCTCGGTTTCGTCCCGACCAGCCCCGAGGTCGAGGCGTTGGCGCGCGCCGAGGAAGCGCGGATGACGCGCGAGCCCGGCTATCGCAGCGATCGACGCATGTTGAAGCGTCTGTCGCACACCGAGGCGGTGCTCGACCTCTCCGGCGGCCGCTGCCAGCCGCTGGAACTCGGCGCGCTCGGCGCGCTGCAGAGCCGTTTCCTCGCCGCGGAGTTCGCGGGCGACCGCGCGCGCGCGTCGCGCGAGTGCACGGCCCGCGTCGCCCGCGCGCTCGGCGCGCGCGACCTCGCGAAGTGGCCCGAACCCGAGCGCCGCGCGTTCACGGCGCTCGCTCCGCTGCTCGCTCTGCTCGCGGAGCTGGCGCACTGGAGCGCCCGCGACCGCGCAGCACTGGTGCGCGCGATCCGAGCGAAGGCCGCGCGCTCCGAAGCGACCGCCGCGCGCCTCTTCGACGCGCATCCGCGCCTGGGCCGCGAGCTCGCGGCGCTGGCGAGCACGTTTCGCGGCGCGTGACCACGCGCCCGTTTGCGTCGCGCCGGCGCGGGCCACGGCGGAGCGGATGGACGTCGGCTCGCCATGAGCGCGCTCGCGGTGTTCGAATGCCGTGCAGCGAGAGTGGTGTGTCGCGTTCGGCCTCTCGAGTTGCAGCGCGGCGCCGGAAGTTCGGCGCGCACGGTCGCTCCCGAGCGCTCCCGGCGGCGCGCGCTCGCGGTCAGTGCTTCAGCGTGAGCTTGCGCGCTTCGCCGGGGCCGAGATCGAACTCGGCGAGGACCTTCGTCGGCTCCGCGGGCGTCGGCCCCGCGGATGCCCGTTCGTCGGGCGACGGCTCGTCGGAGCTCTCGCTCGCCGCCTCGTCCGGCCCAAGGATCCGCACGTGCCCCGGCGGGATCGCGATGCCCTCCTCGTCGACGTAGGCGGTCATGAAGTCGTCGAGCACTTGCCCGTCGACCTCGACGCGGTATCGCGTGGCCGAGCCCTCGCCGTCCTCCGAAGCGCGTTCGACCAGCAAGCGCGCGCAGGCGACGAGCGGGAGCTCGACGCCCCCGACTTGCTCTCCTTCGCCGACGTGGATCGTCTTGGTGAGCCCCGAGCGTCCGGTCGGCGAGCGCGCGACGACGCGGTAGTCGCCCGGCGCGAGCCCGTCGAACGCGAACGACGCCGGCGCCTCGTCGTCGTCCGGTGTCCATTGCGGTCCGTACTCCGTGTGCAGGACGAGCCAGAGTTGCTGCGCGTCCTCGTCGCTAGGCGGTGGAACGATCGTGCCCGCGATGCGCGCGCCGCGGGTGAGTGCGAGCGTGACGTGCGAGACCACGCCTTCGACGCGGACACGCTCGGAGGCCGCGAAGCCGGAGTCCGGCGCGATCGCGAAGACGTCGACGGACGCGACCATGATCGGGCCGAGCAGGAATTCGCCGGTGGAGTCGCTCTTCGGCACGTCTGTGTCGTCGGAGAAGAAACCGTCGTGTTGTTGCCCGATGCGGACGTGCGCGCCTTCGACGGCGCGGCCCTCGGGATCGACGACGCGGCCGGCGATCATCCAACCGCGCGTCCCCGTGAGCTCGAGCTCGTTCTCCGCGCCGTCGCCGAGCAACCGCAGCCGCCGCGCCGCGATTCGCACGACGCTCGGCGCGAGCGCGCGAGTGTCCCTCGCGAGCTGACCCGGCGGATTCGCGAGCATCCAACGTCCCGGCGGCACTTCCTCGAAACGGAAGGCGCCGCGCTCGTCGGTGGAGATCGTGCGAAGGACGAGCTCTTGCGCCGGCGGCGGCAGCGCGAGCTGCCCGAGGATCGGGATCGGTTGGTCGTCGCGCAGCAACGCGACCTCGGTGCCGACGATCGGCTGTTTCCTGGCGTCGACGAGCCGCCCGAACACCGCGACGCGGCGCGAGAGGTCGAAGACGACGCTCGCCGCCTCGCCGGGCACGAGCGTGACGCTCTTGTGCCCCGGCGCATTCGGCCGGATGCGCGAGCTGACCTCGATCGACGTCCGCAGCGGGAGCGCCGGCACCGTGGTCGTCAGATCCTCGTCGAGCGCGAGCTTGGCGCGCAAGCGCTGCTCGCCCTTGCCGGTCGACGGGCCCGAGTAGAGCGAGCCGCGCTGGAACGAGAGCGAGAGCTCGATGTCGCGCCGCAGCGACTTGTCGCCCTCGATGCGGATCGAGAGCGGCCCGCCACGTTCGAGTTCGACGTCGACGCGCGCGCCCGAGCGGTCGGCTTGGATCGGGATCGCGCGCAGGCCGTAGCCCTGGGCGCGGACCAGCGCATCGAAGGGGCTCCACGCGCGCACGTCGATGCGAACGTCGCCGCGCGCGTCGGAACGCGCGCCGACCTCGAGCGAATCGAGGCTCGACGCGAAGCGCGACAGCGGCAGGAACTCCGCGCCTTCGATCGGCTGTTTCGTGCCCGCGTCGACGACCCGCGCGACGAACCAATCGTCGGCGGTCGGACCGATGCGCAGCACGAGCTCGCGAATCTCGCGCTCGGCGAGCGGCGGAACCGCTTGCTCGACGTCGTCGGGCGGTCCGCAGAGCGCGACGAGCTCGGCGTCCGACGGCACGACGAACTCCGCGACCCCGCGCGCATCGGTGCGGACCGCGTGATCGACGTCGCCGCGCGGCGCCTCGGGCGCGTCGAGCTTCGCCTTCTTGCGCGCGATCGTCTTCACGACGCGCCAGAGCGACGCTTCGACCGGCGCGCCGCCTTCGTGCGCGAGCACGCGCAACCGGAGCACCGCGTGCCCGTCGGGCACCTGATCGGTCGGCTCCGCGAGCTCGACGTCGACGGCGCGCGCGGCGGCGCCTTCGGCCTCGCCCCCGACCTCGGCGATCGCGAGCGCGAGCTCGTCCGACGGCGCGCGTTCGGCGACCGCGGCGGCGCTGGTCGGCCCGTTCGGCTCCCGACCGACGAACCAAACCGCGGCGAGCACGCCGACGACGACGCATCCAACGACGAGCAACCCGAGCCGGGACGCTGCTTGCCTCACTCCTCGATCGTAACCACGCGCGTCTCGCCCGGCGCTACGTCGAACTCGAAGGACTGGGGCTGCCGTGCGCCGTTGCGTCCGCTGATTTCGACTTCGACGTGACCGGCGAACGTGTGGAACGTCCCCGGCGTCGGGTCGTCGGTGATCCACGGCGGGAGGCTGTGTCCGTCGACGCGGATCCAGGCGAACGCCGCGTCGTCGCCGGGCCACGGCTCGACGCGCACGGTGCAGGCGGGGTGGAGCTCGATGTGCAGGTCTTCGATCGGCCGGCCCTCGGCGAGTTCGAGCCACGGCGTCGCACCCAGCAGCCGATCGTCGGTCCACGCGAAGAGCCGGTAGCGACCGGGCGCGCGAAGCGGAAGCCTGGTTCGCTCGCGTGGACTTCGAAGAGTCCCGCGGGCCGGCTCGGCAACGGCGTGTGGTCCTCGGCGAGCGAGCGCACTTCCATCTGCTCGCGCGCCTTCGTCAAGTACGCGCGGTCGAACGGACCGAGCGAGAAGGAGCCGTCCGCGAGCGAGTGGGTCTGGCACGCTTGGGTGTCGTACGTGTCGCCGACCCACGAGGCGTCGCCGGGGAAGAGCGTGTACACGCGCACGCCGCTGATCGGTCGGCCGTCGGGCCGGGTCACCTTGCCGGAAACGAAGAAACGGTTGGGCGACTCGGGCTCGCGCACGACCGCGGGCGGCGCCTGTGCATCGTGCAACTCCGCGGGCGTCGAGCACGCGCTCACGAGTGCGAGCATGCATGCCGAGCCGACGAGCGAGCGCGCGGTCATCGCTCGGCGCGCTCCACCGTGCGGTGTTCGCGCGGGCCGAGATCGAACTCCGCGATCAGCGTCGTGTGCCGCGGGGAACCGAACGGGTCTCCGCGGGAGAGCAGGACGCGGACGTGGCCCGGGGGGACGCGCTCGGTCTGACTGCCGAAGCCGCCGGGGGCGGTCTGGATGTTCCCCGACGCGACACCGACGCCATCGACCTCGATCGAGAACGAGTCCCGCACGGAGCGGAAGAGCTCGGGCCCGAGCGTGATCTCCGCGACCGGCGAGAGCACGAGGCGGACGTCCTCGCGCGTTTCGCCGGCGGCGATGTCGAGCGGCTGCGACAAGCCCATGAGCTCGCGGTCGCGCGTGCCAGCGAAGAGCCAGCACCTCCCGGGCAGCACGCCCTCGACCGAGAAGCGGCCGTCCCCGACCGTCCACACCACGTTCTCGGACGTGTAGCGTTCCCGCGAGAAGGGTTGGAGCCGAATCGAACAACCGCGGATCGGCTGGCCGAGCTCGTCGACCGCGGTGCCGCGGATCGTCGCGTTGCGGCGCAGCCGGAGCTCGAGCCCTCGCGTGGGCCCGTAGACCTCCGCGTACGCCGACGCGGTCCATTCGGGGCTTGGGGAGAGCGCGAACACCCGCTCGCCCGCGTGCTCCGCGTCCTCGCGACGCGCCGGGATCGGACCGATCAGGAACGAGCCGTCGCTCGCGGAACGCAGCTCGCCGCCGGACCTTCCGCGGTTCTCGACGCGGAGCGACGCGCGCGCGACCGGCTCGCCGAACGGATCGAGGACGCGGCCGGAGACGAGGTAGCCGACGACGTCGGTGTCGAGGTGGATGACGTCGATGCGCCCTTCGCCGAAGTTGGTGACGACCTGCTCGATCGGCGTCGCGAGCTCGCGCGAGTCCGGCTCGGTCGCGGCGAGGTGAGCGAGGCTCGGCGTGCCGACGAGCCACACGCCCGGCTCGACGTCGCGGAACACGAACTCGCCCTCCGAATCGGTGCAGACGGTTTCGCGCGGTTCGAACGTCGGTCGCTCGCCGATCTCGCTGCGGACGTAGCGCGAGAGCCAGATTTCGTGGCCCGCGACTCCGCCGAGCTCTCCCCGGCTGCGCGACCGTTTGGTCCTCAGCGATCCGCGCAGGTCCGCGCGCGCCAAGAGCTCGTACTCGCGCTCGACCGGTGCGCCGACCTGCGCCTTGAACGGCTCGCGGTCGGCCGTACGCGCCTCGCCGAAGACGACCAGGCGCCAGGTCAGCTCGATGCCCGCCGGCAGTTGGTCGACACGCGCGTATCCAGTGGAGTCGAGCGGCAAGTTCCAGGATCCCACGCCGCCTCTCGGCGCCGCGCGACCCTGCGCGTCGAGGCGATGGCGCGGAGCGTAGACGACGACGCGCAGCTCCGAGCGCAGCGCTTCGGTGGTCTTCACGCGCATGGTGAAGCTCGCGGCGGGACCGAGCGCGATCCGAGGCAACGTCGGAAGCTCCGCCGGGGCGAACGTGCCCGCGGCGCGGCCCGGAGCGAGCACGATGCAGTCGGTGTCGGTCGCGGCGTCGGGCGCGAGCTCGAACGAGCCGTCGGCGGCGCTGACCGCGAGCTCGCGCAACGCTGCAAGCGTGGAGCGCGAGTCCGGCAGGTCGAAGATGCGCGCGCCGGCGATCGGTCGCTCGGTCTCGCGCTCGACGATGACGCCGCGCAGACGCGTCGGAGCGTCGGGTGTGGGCGACTGTGCGTTCGAGTCCGACCCGAGCGCGCAGAGCAGCCAACCGACGAGCGACGCCGCGGCAAGGCGACGCGTGGGGAGCATGGCTGCGATTCTACGCAGCTCGACGTCCGCGGGTTGGCGGCTCGCCGTCGAATCGTCGGCGGATCGCGAGCGCTTCGACGGGGACTCGTCCGGGACGCGCCCGCGCTCCATCGGGGACTCGCGCCGGACTCGCGATGGATTCGCCGGGTGCTAACCCGCGCTTCGCCGCGGGCTCGCTCGTCGCGACGCGGGCCGGGTCGATCCGCCTGCCGCGACCTGCGCGTCGACTCGACGAACACCGACTCCGCGCGGGGAAGAGCACGCTACGCTCTTGGCCCCTTTCGCCCGCCATGCTCCCGGTCCTCACCTCGCTCGCCGTCGTCGGCGGCTCGAACAGCACGCCGTCGCTCGAGATCGTGCGCCTCTCCGAGGGCACGCCCCGGCCGGTGATCGACGGCGCGCTCGGCGACCTCGCGTGGCCGCACGCCGCTCGCATCGACGACCTGCGGCAGTCCGAGCCCGCGGCGGGCAGCGCGGCGACCGAGCGCACGATCGTCCGGCTGCTGTACGACTCCGACTCGTTCTTCCTCGCGCTCGAGTGCTTCGATCGCGAGCCGCACTTGATCCGCGACACGCAGATGAAGCGCGACGCGAACCTCGATCCCGACGATCGCGTCGAGATCCTGCTCGACACCTTTTGCGATCGGCGCAACGCGTTCTGGTTCCAGATCGGTCCCGCGGGTTCGCTCGGCGACGCGCTCGTCGCGAAGAACGGCGGCAGCTTCAACAAGCAGTGGAACGGCATCTGGTACGGCGAGGCGCGGATCACCGACGCGGGTTGGCAAGCCGAGCTCGAGATTCCAATGGCGACGCTCAACTTCGATCCCAACGGCTCGAAGTGGGGCTTCAACCTGCGTCGTCACATTCGCCGCCGCGGCGAGGAAGCGCGCTGGGCCTCGCCCGATCCGAAGGTCGAGTTCTTCTGGCTCTCGGACGCGGGGACGCTCGAAGGCTTCGAGGGACTGCGGCAGGGACTCGGGCTCGACGTCACGCCGTTCGTCGGCCTCTCGTACGAGCGCGACCGCAGCGACTCGGATCTCTTCGGCGACGGCGGGCTCGACCTCTTCTACAAGCTGTCGCCGAGCACCAAGCTCGCGCTCTCGCTGCACACCGACTTCGCGGAGACCGAGGTCGACGAGCGCGTCGTCAACCTCTCGCGCTTCCCGCTGTTCTTCCCCGAGAAGCGCGACTTCTTCCTCGAGGACTCCGGCGTCTTCCATTTCGGGCCGTCCGAGAGCTTCGGCAGCTCCTCCGACGTCGTCCCATTCTTCAGTCGCCGGATCGGCATCGACTCGAGCGGCTCGGAAGTGCCGTTGCTCGGCGCGGTCAAGCTGACGGGGCAGAGCGACGGGCTCTCGTTCGGTGCGCTCGACGCGGCGACCGAAGCGAGCGGCGCGCTCGACGACCAGAATCTCTTCGTCGGGCGTGTTTCGAAGAACGTGCTCGAGCACTCCGACGTCGGCGTCGTGTGGACCCACGGCGATCCGAGCGGCGGCGGCGACGCGAACACGGTCGGCGTCGACGCGAACTGGCGCACCAACGAGTTCCTCGGCGACGACAACCTGCGCGTCTCGACGTACTGGCTGCGCACCGACGCCGCCGACAGCGACGGCGCCGACGCGTATCACCTCGGCGCGTCGTATCCGCAGGACGAAATGCAGCTCAAGGCGAGCGCGACCGTCGTCGAGGACGCGTTCGATCCGAAGCTCGGCTTCGTGCCGCGCACCGGGATCAAGAAGTACGCAGGCCAGGGCTTTTGGACGCCGCGGATGCACTCGTGGATCCGTCAGCTCGAGGTCGGCGCCGCCGCGACGTTGGTCGAAGGCACCGACAACGCGACCGAGAGCGTCGCGCTCGACGTGCGGCCGATCGGCGTCGAGCTCGAGAGCGGCGACGAAGCGAGCCTGCGACTGCTGCACTTCCGCGACGTGCTCGACGCGCCGTTCGGCATCCAGGACGACGTCACGATCCCGCAGGGCGGCTACACCTACGAGCGCGGCGGCGTCGTGCTCGAAACGTCCGACAAGCGGCCGGTCGACGTCGCCGCGACCTACTTCGTCGGCGAGTTCTTCGACGGCACCAGCCGGGACCTCGAGCTCGAGCTCACGTGGCGCCCGAGCCGCTTCGGCACGTTCGGCGTCGGCTACGAGCGCAACGACGTGTCGCTGCCGGGCGGCGACTTCAGCGTGCACGTCGGGCGCGTGCGCGCGAACTGGCAATTCACACCGTGGATCGCGTGGTCGAACTTCGTGCAGTACGACAACGACAGCGACGAGCTCGGGCTCAACAGTCGCCTCTGGTGGATCTTCCAGCCCGGCAACGAGTTCTTCCTGGTGCTCAACCAGGGCTGGGACGCGGATCCGGACTGGCGCATCGCGCCGCGCTCCACCCAGGTCGCGTTCAAGGTCGGCTACACGCTGCGCTTCTGAGCGCGGACGTCTGGAAAGTCTTTCGCGCGCGAAGTGGGAACTTCGCCGACCCGCTGGAGCCGTCGGGCCTACTCTTCCGATAGCGCAGTCCGCACCCGAATCGCTCCCGCACCCACGATGACCGCCTACACTCCGTCCGACGCCAAAGCCAAGGCTGCGCTCGTCGCCGCGTTGGAATTCGCACGCAACTGCTCCCCGGCGGACAACGCCGCGTCGTTGGAGTTGATCCGGAAGCTCACCGAGCTCGAGGTGTGCGTCGACCATTCGAACAGCGTCAGTCTGCGTCCGCTGTGCTCGCTCGCCGGCAAGATGGCCGAACGACTGCACAACGCCGAAGTCGCGCCGCGCGAAGAGCTCCTGGAGTGGGTGAAGAGCCTGCTCGAGTTCGCCGGCCAATCGATGGGCGTGCGCGCCGACGAAACCGCCGCGAGCGCGCTGCGCGCGACGCACGTCCTGAGCGCGACGGGCGTCCGCAGCCGGCTCGCTCTGGTCGACGGCCAACGCCTCGGCGAGATCCTGGTGCGCATGTCGTACCTGCGCGGCGCGGACGTCGAGCGCGCGCTCGAACTGCAGCGCAAGAAGAACTGCCTGCTCGGCGACGCGTTGATCGAGCTCGAGCTGATGACCAAGGAAGAGCTCGACACCGCCCTGCGCGTGCAGAAGCAGCGCCGCAACCGTCAGGCGGATCCGTGGATGAACTGGAAAGCCGAAGGCGGCGATCCGACGCGGCGCACCGGCTCGGTCTGAGCCGCTATTCGGGCGGGTAGACGCTGGGCAGGCGTTCGCTGCGGTAGACGCTCCACGAGAGCGCATCGAACGGCGCGTCGTCGCGGATCACGAGCTCGAAGACGATCTCCGGCGCGGCGGTGTGCGTCACCTCGAACACGCGCGCGAAGCCTTGGCGAATCGTCGGCGAGATCTGCTTGCCGCCGTCGGTCACCAACACGTTGCCGGTCTTCGGCAAGGGCTCGACGCCGCCGAGGAAGAACGAGTACCACGGCTGTGACGAAGAGCCGTACGACCAAACTTGCTCGACGGTGCGGGCCTGCTCGTCGATCTTGAACTCCACTGCGCGGCTGTAGCGCACCGGATCGCGCAGCTCGACGAACGGCGGGATCGCGCGCCCATTGCCGTTGTCGAACACGATCAGGTTGCCGTCTCGCGTGAAGCGCGGGGTGTGCTGGTGGTAGTTCCACTCGAACGGGCGACCCTTCGGCGTCAGGACGAGATCGTTCCACGGCTCGCGCCAACCGACCGGAGAGCCGCAGAGCCAACGCACCTTGCCCGTTGCGCGGTCGAGCTTGAGGAGCACGTCCTGGTTGCGGCAGGACACGACGTAGTTCGAGTCGCGGCGATCGATCAACACCGCGTTCGCGTGCGCCCAATCCTCGGTGTCGAGCAAGAGGAGCTCGCCGCTCGCGCCCTTCGGGCCGTCCTTCGGCGTGTAGGTCGCCGACCAGAAGTCCTCGAGCGAGTCGTGATCGACGCGGCGCGGATCGAGCAGGTCGAGCAGCGGGAAGCGACGCACGACGGTTCCGTCGCGGTTGAACTCGACGACGATGTCGCCGGCGACTTTGGCGGTGCGCTCGCGCGCGCCTTGCCGCCATTCCTCGCCCGGCCAGCCGTCGACCTCGCGCAGCTCGGTCGACAGCGCGACGAAATCGGCGCCGAAGCCCGAGGGGAGCTCGTAGATCTCGTGGTGGAGCGTGTCGAGGTCGACCAACGTCGCGCCCTCGGGCTTGTCCTCGACGCCGAGGCGCGAGGCGAACCACGTCTGCACCGTGCGTCCGAGCATGTCGATCTCGACCGCGGTCTTGCGGCCGCAGACGTAGAGCAAGTTGCCGTTGCGCAACCGGCGCGCGGAGACGATGTCGCGGCTCGATTGGAAGTACCAGATCACGCGGCCGCGCTCGTCGACCATGATCAGGAACGCGTCGGAGGGCGGCACCGCGGGCGGACCGGAGCCGCGCGCGTTGAGCAGCGTGATGCCGGGCTCCATGCGCTCGAGATCGGAGACGGTCAGCTTGAGCGGCGGAAACTTCTCCGACACCGGCGGCGCGTCGAATGTCAGCTCCTGCTCCGCGCGCGTGCGGTTGCCGGCCGCGTCGATCGCGGTGACCGAGAGCGTGTGCTTCAGGCCCGCCGCGAAGTGCAGCGCGAGCGCCGAGTGCTTGGTCGCGAGCTCGCGCGCGATCACGTGCGTGCGTCGCTCGTCGGAATCGCGCTCGACGACCGTCAGCTCGAGCCGCGTCGGCTCGTCGGTCTCCGCGACGATCGTGCCGCCGAGCGGCGCGGAGGGATCCGCGCTCGGCGCGAACGTCGGCGCGGCGACGAAGCGCGGCGCGGTGCGGTCGGCGTTCGCAGGCCCGCGATCGCACGCGGCGAGCGCGAGGCACGCGAGGCTCGCGAGCGCGGACCGGAGGCGGATGGGAGGCATGCGTCGGAGCTCGGAGCGCGGGTCGGAAGAGGGTAGGCGCGAGCTCACTCGCTCGCAACCGCGCGCACCACGCGGACGAGGGCGGAACGGTCGCCCTCGGGCTCGAGTTCGAGCCTGACCGGCAGGAAGCGGGCGATCACCGCGGCGTTGGTGCGCGTGTGCTCGGTCGGCGGCAGGGTGCGGAACGCGCCGCCGCCGGCGAGCGCGAGCGGCAAGAGCAGTTGGTCCGCGAGGTGCTCGCCGACCGGCACGTCGGCGTCGAGCCAGCGTTCGGCGGCTTCGAGCGCGTGCCGCGCGACGATCTCCGCTCGCACGCCGCGGCCGCCGATCGACGCGCAGAGCTCGGTCGCGTGCTCGCGCTCGACCTCGAGCAGCACCGCGTTGCCGGGACCGTCGCATTCGACGGCCTCGATCGAGACCTTGGCGCGTTGGAAGCGACGGTGGTTGACGATTCCGTGCCGCTCGCGCTCGGCGATCGACGCGTCGAGCCCGGCGAGCAGCACGCGGGCGCTGGTGCGTCGCGGCGCGCCGGCGTCGAGCCACTCGATCGGCCGCGGCACCGCGGGCTCGACCAGGACGACGATTTGTCCGCCGCCCTTCGGGTAGAAGCCGTGGCGCAGGAGCTCGCCGCGCACGCGCAGACCGAAGCGCGCGAGCGCCGGGAAGAACGCGCGAGCGAGGAAATCGAAGCACGGCGCCGCCGGGTTGTGCGTTCCGCCGATCAGCTCGAGCCGCGAGCTCGCGCTCGCAGACCACAGCGCCGGCAAGATCGTCTGCGCGACGAGACACGTGCTGCCCGCGCTGCCGACGTCGAAGCGATAGTCGCCCGGGCGCACCTCGCCGGGCTCGAAGACGAGCTCGCGCGAACCGAGCACCGCGCCGGCGACCGTCGCGTTCGAAATCGCCTGCGCGGCGAGCACGCAGGTCAGGTGCTGGCGCTGGAGCCCGGGATTGGCGCGTTTCGCGCGGATCGAGTGCACGCGGAACGGAGTGCGCGTCGAAAGCGACAGTGCGAGCGCCGTGCGCAGGATCTGGCCGCCGCCTTCGCCGGACGAGCCGTCGAGTTCGAGGATCGCGCTCATCGCCGCCGAGCGCCGAGCGTCAGCCCTTGACGCACACGACTTGCCGCAGCGTGTGCACGACTTCGACGAGATCGGTCTGCGCCGCCATCACTGCGTCGATCGGCTTGTAGGCGGCGGGCGTCTCGTCGATCACGTCCTTGTCCTTGCGGCATTCGACGTGCGCGGTCATGCGCTTGTGATCGGTCAGCGTGAACGTCTGCCGCGCTTGGTTGCGCGACATCGCGCGGCCGGCGCCGTGGCTGCAACTCTCGAAACTCTCCGGGTTGCCCTTGCCGCGCACGATGTACGTCGCGGCGCCCATCGAGCCCGGGATGATGCCGAGCTCTCCGAGCCCGGCACGCACCGCGCCTTTGCGCGTGACGAAGACGTGCTCGCCGTAGTGGAACTCGCGCTGCACGTAGTTGTGGTGGCAGTTGACCGCCATCACGTCGGATTGGAACTTGGGCAGGCGTCGATCGCTCTTCACCGCTTCGACGATCGCGCGCATCATCAGGCGACGGTTGGTCGAGGCGAAGCGCTGCGCCCAGCCGACCGCCTCGACGTAGTCGTCGAAGTGCTCGGTGCCTTCCTTCAAGTACGCGAGGTCGCGATCGGGCAGGTTGCCGAGCGCCGCGCCCATGTCCCGGCGCGCTAGCTCGATGAAGTACGAGCCGATCTTGTTGCCGATCCCGCGCGAGCCCGAGTGCAGCAGGAACCATACGGCGTCGCTTTCGTCGAGGCAGACCTCGATGAAGTGGTTGCCGGTGCCGAGCGTGCCGAGGTGCACGACGGTGTTCGCGCCGGCGACCGCGCGGTGCTTCGAGGCGATGCGCGTGAAGTCGTCCTCGAGCTCGCTCCACGCCGTCTCGACGCGCGGCGGCGGATTGCCCCACGAGCCCGGATCGCGTCCGCGGCCGACTTCGCGACCGTGGGGGACGGCCTTCTCGATCGCCGAGCGCATGCCCTTCAGGTCGTCGGGCAGGTCGCTCGCCGTGAGCGTCGTCTTCGTCGCCATCATCCCGCACCCGATGTCGACGCCGACGGCGGCCGGGATGATCGCGCGCAACGTCGGGATCACGCTCCCGACGGTCGCGCCGATCCCGAAGTGCACGTCGGGCATCGCGGCGACCCACTTGTGCACGATCGAGAGCGACGCAACGTTGGCGAGCTGCGTCTTCGACTGCTCGTCGAACGCGACACCGCGCACCCAGGCCTTGATGGGTACGCCGTGCTCGCTGTCGATTTGGAGGTAGTTGCCGTCGGTCATCTCGGCCCTGCGCGCCGCGCAGGCGGCGGGAGAGTCTACTCTCCAGGTCGGCATCCGCAGGGGACGTCGCGACCTTTGGCGAGCATGCTCGTGAGGTGAGTCGTGTGCACGGAGCTCGACCGAGCCCACGCGCGGCCGACGCGATCGAGCGGCCCGTCATGTGCCTCGACGTGTGCCTCGACGTGTGCCTCGACGTGTGGCTCGACATCGGGCGCGACATCGGGCGCGACATCGGGCTCGACATCGGGCTCGACATCGGGCTCGACATCGGGCGCGACGTCGGGCGCGACGTCGGGCGCGACGTCGGGCGCGACGTCGGGCGAGCGCGTCGGGCGAGCGCGTCGGGCGCGGTCCGCGGTCGCACGTCGTGTCAGTACACAGGAAGGGGGGCGGCGCGCGTGACCACCGCGTTCGTGCTGCACGGGGCGCGCCGACGCGTCGGCGAGTCATCGATCGTGTTCGTTCGTCGGCACCGTGTCGCCCTCGCGGTTCGGTCCGCGGCGGAGCGCGCATCGAGCGTCGGCGGCCGAGTGTTCGCGTGCGCACCGAGCTCCCACTGCTTCCGACGTGCTGCGCGAGCGCGCGGTTCGCGCGTGAGGCGCCTCGACGACGAGAGCTCGCCGCGAACCGCGCGCTTCGCTCAAGTGCGCATGCGTCGCGTCGTCGCTTACGAACAGGTGCGAGTGTGCGAGCATCGACGTTATGCGCGCGACACCGAGTGCACGCCACGAGCGAGGCCTGCCGGTTAAGGTCGGGTGTGAACGCGCGATCAGTCGATGGATCGCTCGAGCCCACGATTCGCCGCACTCCTGCCACCACTCGCTCCGCACCATGAAAGTCCTCCACATCACGCGCACGCTGCCGCAGGAAATGATCGGGCCCATGTACCTCTCTCGGGCGGTGAAGAACGCCGGCCACGAGATGCGCGCGATCTGTCTGCCCGACGTGCGTTGGCTGCAGAAGATCCGCGAATACCAGCCCGACGTGATCACGTGGTCGCTGATGACCGGCAACCACCGGCCGATCTTCGACGTCAATCGCTTCCTGAAGTCGAAGTTCGACTTCTTCTCGCTGATGGGCGGGCCGCACGTCACGTTCGTCCCGGAAAGCGCACGCGAGAAAGGCGTCGACGCGCTCTGCATCGGCGAAGGAGAAGAGACGGTCGTCGAGCTCCTGAACACGCTCCAGGAGAAGCGCGACTGGCGAGGAATCGCGAACCTCGCGTGGGCGGACGCGGACGGCACGATCCACAAGAACCCGGTGCGGCCGCTGGTGCGCGACCTCGATTCGCTGGGCTTCCCCGACCGGGCGCTGATCTACGACGCGCAGCCGCTCTATCGCAACAGTCCGCGCAAGGTCGTCGTGACGCAACGCGGCTGTCCGATGCTCTGCACGTTCTGCTTCCACCACGCGTGGAAGAACAAGATCTACGGTGCCAAGAACAGCGACTACGTCCGCAAGCGCTCGGTCAGCCACGTGATCGAGGAAGTGCAGCGCATGCGCGCCGAGTACCCGCTCGAGTTCGTCCATTTCCTCGACGACATCTTCAACATCAGCTCGAGCTGGCTCGCCGAGTTCTGCGAACGCTGGCCGCGCGAAGTCGGGCTCCCGTTCGACGTCATCCTGATGGCGAACCTCACCAAGGAGGAGCACATCGCGCAGCTCAAGAGCGCCGGCTGCGTCTACGCCCGCATCGCCTTCGAGGCCGCGAACGACTACGTGCGCAACGAGGTGTTCAAGAAGAACACCGAACGTCGACAGCTCGTCGATGCGTCGGGCTGGATCAAGAAGTACGGGATCCGACTGGGCTCGCTGAACATGCTCGGCGGGCCCGGCGGTTCGCTGGAAGACGACTTCGAGACCGTCAGGCTCAACATCGAGTGCAAGGTGGACCACCCGCTGTGCTCGATCGTCCAGCCGTACCCGGAGTTCGAGCTCAACGAGATCACGAAGAACATGGGCATCGCGGTCGCCGAGCTCGACCAGTTCCCCTCACAATTCAACCGGGATGCGACGATCGACGTGCCCGACAAGCACGCGATCGAGAACCTGCACAAGTGGTTCCCGCTGCTTGTGCGCTATCCGCGCTTGATGCCGCTCGCGCGCAAGACGGTGCACAAGCGCTGGATGCGCAAGCCGTTGCTCGCGATGTACATGCTGTATTCCGAATGGATGGTCACCGAGCAGAACCAGCTCTACAACAAGGCGCGCGGCCTCGGTCGCGTGAAGCGTTGGGGGCCGGTCGACTTCAGCACGCGCATCGCGACGAAAGGCTTCATCCGCGTCGCGGGATCGCTGGGCGCGAAGGTCGTGCAGCGCATGTCGACCAAGCTGCAGATGGGCGACGAGCGCGTCGTCGCGCACGTCGACTGAGTCCGGCGCTCGGCCGCGGCGAGCGCTACCGACCGAGCGGTCGGCGCCCACACGGTCTGGCGTTCGTCGTCGCCGCGGTTAGCCTGATCGCGTAGTGACTGTCTATCTCGACCTCACGCGCGAGTTCAACGTCGGCCGGCTCCGGGCAGTGATCTGCAGTGGTCAGGCTGCGGTGCTCCATCGCCTCGCCATCGCGAGCAAGGACGGCGACTGGATCCTGCGTGAGGATGCCGCGACTCTCGAGCACGTGCTCGGAGTGCTC
The DNA here is from genome assembly GCA_016220085.1 of Planctomycetota bacterium. GTDB lineage: Bacteria > Planctomycetota > UBA1135 > UBA1135 > JACRIN01. Next base: position 138,469 of record JACRIN010000066.1, on the reverse strand, counting down.
GAAAGACGCGGAGCGCGCTATCGCTTCGGCGCGCCGCTCGACTTGCGCTGGCTGGTCGGCGGCTGGAGCGCGCACTTCGAGTTCCAGCACGCGGGCGTTCGCGTGCGCACCGACTTCATGACGAGGCCGCCGCGCGTCGGCGCCGAGGACTTGGCGCGCATGTGGCTCGAGTTGGAGGGGCGAGATCCGCCGTTCACCGGAGCGCGGATCCTGGGCCGCGATGAAGAAGACCGACCGCCAGAAGGACTATCCGTTCATCGGCGAGCTCGCGCGCAAGATGCCTGACCCGCGGGATCGCTTGCTGTACTCGCGCAGCGCGGAGGATCTGATCGAGCTCGCGCGCGAGCATCCGGCGCTCGTGCCGGCGCTCGTCGCGGAGCGCCCGTTGCTCGCGCGGATCGGCGCCGACCGACGCGCGCTGGCCGAGGCGCTCCAGCTGGAGATGCTCGACTTGATCGAGGTGACCGCGCGTCGGATCGCGAGCTACCGCGCCGCGATGTCCAAGTGGGAGGCCTTCTGGCCGACGCTGTCGCGCGAAGTCGAGAGTCTGACCCTGCGCGAAGCACATGCGCGTATCGTGGAGCGCGCGGCGGGCGTGCTGCCCGAGCGGGTGGCAGGATGAGCGACAAGTTCTTGAGCGAAGAGGACCTGGACCTAGCGAACCTGAGCTGGGAGGAGTTGCTCGCGTGGTGGCAGCTCTGGCTCGAGCAAGCGCAGGCGACGAACGATCTGGACGAGCACCTCTACTCGCACGGAGTCTTCCGCGTCGAGCCCGGTTGGGTCGAGACGCCGACCGGCGTGAAGCGCGCGACCCCCGCACCCGGCGTTGACGACCATGCCTCGTGACGAGGAATCTGTAGGCATGCGTCTGACGCTCATTTCGATCGCGCTCCTCGTCGCAGCATGTCGAACCGAATCGAGGCCGGCTTACCAAGCCGTCGCTGAGCCCCCGCCGCCGGCCGTCGCCAGCGTGGATGAACCGCAGCAATCGACTGGGATCCGGGTCGAGGCCGTCGACTGGCTCTCGGAGACGACGTGGTACGACGACGTGTTCCGCCAGTTCAGTGGCGACGAGCTTCAATGCCAGGTTACCGAGTGCGACGCTGACACCATCGAGTTCGAGTTCCGCGCGACCGCAGCGCCGTCCGGCGTGTCGTCGCGCGTGCGGTTGGAGAGAGTGGGCAATCAGCTCGTGGCATCGGCGAGCTCCCGGTGGTGGAAGGACTTCGGTCCGACCAACGCGCCGCGCAGCGGCACGACTGATGTCGAGCAGGGCGTCGTGTTCGTCGCGCAGCACGAGGCGACGTTGGGGCTCCGCTTCGTGCTCCGCACGGCCGGGTCGGGCAGTCCGAGCACGACGAGCGGAGGCGTTCACTTGACGGTGGAGCGTGCTGCGCCGTTCTTCGAGGCAGGGTCGGCCGTGCACGTCGAGGCTGCGAGGGCGAAGCCGATCGGTCGTACTTCGAGCCGCGAGCTCTGGCTCGTGCAGCCGCGCGCGTTCGCGCCCCGCGCCATCTGGTACGACGACGCGTTCGCGCACCATGTCGAGCGCGATGTCTTCTGCACGGTCGTCGCGGCCGACACAGGAGAGTTGGCCGTCGAACTCGAGGGTCGCGTCATGGGCTGGCGCCCGCCGGACTCCGGCGTCGGCGTGCGGTTCACGTTCCGTCTCGAGGGTGCGAGCGCAACTCCGTCCGCCACCACGCGTTGGTGGTCGAGCGCCGGCGAGCCGCGCGAAGGCGATGGCACGCTCGACGGCGGCTGGATCGCGTGCGAACCGAAGGACGCCGGCATGGAGGTCCGTTTCTGCCTTCCGACGAAATGGCGCGAGTAGCGCACGATGGTTTCCGGTCACTTCGAGGTCGTCGGTGGAGCGGCGACGCCGTTCTTCGTCGCATGGCAAGCGGCGCGGGACTCGGAGCGGCGGCCTTGAACTCGGAAGTAGCGACGAGGTGTCTGTCGACATGCGTCTAGTCGTCCTACCGATCGCGCTGCTGCTGGGCGCATGTCGAAGCGAATCGACACCGATCGACCAGCCGGTCGCTGAGCCTGCGCCGGCGGCGGTCGCGCCCACCGTTCCGGAGTTCGCGCCGATTCCCGTGAACCAGTACGACGACTACTTCGGCAGTTTCTCGGGCGACGCCGTCGGCGTCGAGATCGAGCGTTGCACCGCAGACCTGCTCGCGTTCGAAGTCGCCGCACGCCACACCAAGTCGTACCGACGGCCGCGCGAGTCGGGCATAGCGGTCCGGCTCGCGCTCGTGCGTTCCGGCCGCGAGGTAACCACAACCGTTCGAACGCGGTGGTGGTCCGACGAACACCTTGAAGGGCAACCGTGGGAGGGAGAGGACGATGTCGCTACGCCCAGTGCCGTGCTCTCGCCGACTCGAGACGATCTCGAGGTGCGCTTCGAGGTCCTGGGTCGCTGGTCCGGGGGCGAACGCATGGTTCGAGGCGCGGTCTCCATCCCACGCGAGCAGGTCGCCCCGTTCCTGGACGCTTGGAACGCAGCGCGCGCCGCACAGGAGCGGTGAGCTCGCGGTGCGGCGCGCGACGAAGAGAACTTCGGCTCAGCGATTGAGCGCGAAGTCGCGCGGCGCGATCTTGGTCGGGGCGTCGGCGTACGACTCGGTCGTGGGGCACGTGCACACCAGGTTCTTGTCGCCGTAGCCGTTGTCGATGCGGCTGACCGTCGGCCAGAACTTGTGCTCCTGGACCCACGGCGCCGGGTACGCCGCGACTTCGCGCGAGTAGGGCCGGTTCCAGGCGCTGGAGAGCACGACGTCGCACGTGTGCGGCGCGTGCTTGAGCGGGTTGTCCTTCGTGTCCATGCGGCCTTCCTCGATCGCGCGGATCTCGCCGCGGATCGCGATCAGCGCATCGCACAAGCGATCGAGCTCGGCCTTCGGCTCGCTCTCGGTCGGCTCGATCATCAGCGTGCCGCTGACCGGGAACGACATCGTCGGCGAGTGGAAGCCGTAGTCCATCAGACGCTTCGCGACGTCCTCGCCGGTGACGCCGGCGCTCTTCTCGAGCGGGCGCAGGTCGATGATGAACTCGTGCGCGACGCGGCCCTTCGCGTTCGTGTACACGATGCCGAAGTGGCTCTCGAGGCGCTTCGCCATGTAGTTGGCGTTCAGGATCGCCATCTCGGTCGCGCGCTTCAGTCCCGCGCCGCCCATCAGCTCGATGTAGATGTGCGAGATCGGCAGGATCGAGGCCGAGCCCCACGGCGCGGCGGAAATCGTGCCGCTCGCGTGCTCGCCGCCGACCTTGACCACCGGGTGGCCCGGCAGGAACGGAGCGAGGTGCTTCGCGCAGCAGATCGGGCCCATGCCCGGTCCGCCGCCGCCGTGCGGGATGCAGAACGTCTTGTGCAGATTGAGGTGGCACACGTCCGCGCCGAAATCGCCGGGACGGCAGAGGCCGACCTGCGCGTTCATGTTCGCGCCGTCCATGTACACCTGGCCGCCCGCGGCGTGGACGATCGAGCAGATGTCCTTGATCTGCTCCTCGAACACGCCGTGCGTCGACGGGTACGTGACCATCAATGCCGCGAGGTTGGCTTTGTGCGCGTCGGCCTTCTTCCTCAGGTCGGCGACGTCGACGTTGCCCTTCTCGTCGCACGCGACGATCACGACCTTGAAGCCCGCCATCACTGCGCTCGCCGGATTGGTGCCGTGCGCGGAGACCGGGATCAAGCAGATGTTGCGGTGGCTCTCGCCGCGGCTCTGGTGGTACGCGCGGATCACGAGCAAGCCGGCGTACTCGCCTTGCGAGCCCGCGTTCGGCTGCAGCGACACGCCCGGGAAGCCGGTGATCTCCGCGAGCGAGGCTTCGAGCTTCGCGAACATCTCGCGGTAGCCCGCGGTCTGCTCCGAAGGCGCGAACGGGTGCATCCGGCCGAATTCGGGCCACGTCACCGGGATCATCTCGCTCGTGCCGTTGAGCTTCATCGTGCACGAGCCGAGCGGGATCATCGAGGTGGTGAGCGACAGGTCGCGCGACTCGAGCTTGCGCACGTAGCGCAGCATCTCGTGCTCCGACCGACAGGTGTGGAACACCGGGTGCGTCAGGTACTTCGACGTGCGGGCGTGCAGGCCGGTGAAGCCGAGCTCGACCTCGCCGGCGAGCTCCTCGACCGAGAGCGCCTTCCCGGCGTCGCCGCCGAAGATCTCGAACAGCGTGCGCAGATCCGCTTCCGTCACCGTTTCGTCGAGCGAAATGCCGACCGCGTGCGCGTCGAGCACTCGCAGGTTGACGCGGCGGGCGCGCGCGGCGCGGACGAGCTCCTCGGAGCTCTTCGCGCCGAGCCCGACGCGCAGCGTGTCGAAGAACACCGGGTGCGCGATGCCGAAGCCGAGCTTCTTCAAGCCCTTCGCGAGCGTCGCGGTGTAGCCGTGCACCCGCTTCGCGATCGCTTGGAGTCCGTCGGGGCCGTGGTAGACCGCGTACATGCCGGCCATCACGGCGAGCAGCACCTGCGCGGTGCAGATGTTCGACGTCGCCTTTTCGCGGCGGATGTGCTGCTCGCGCGTCTGGAGCGCCATGCGCAGCGCGGGCTTGCCTTGCGCGTCGCGCGAGATGCCGATGATGCGACCGGGCATCGAGCGCTTGTACTCGTCGCGAGTCGCGAGGTACGCCGCGTGCGGGCCGCCGAAGCCCATCGGCACGCCGAAGCGTTGCGCGGAACCGACCGCGACGTCGGCTCCGAAATCGCCGGGCGCGCGCAGCAACACGAGCGAGAGCAGGTCGGCCGCGACGACCAACAAGCCGCCTTGGTCGTGGATCTTCCTCGCGAAGTCGGCGTAGTCGAGCACCTGGCCGTCGCTCGTCGGGTATTGCACCAACGCGCCGATCACCGGCTGACCGGCGAAGTCGTGCGTCAAGTGATCACCGACGACGACCTCGATCGCGAGCGCCGCCGAGCGGGTGCGCACGACCGCGATCGTCTGCGGATGGCAACGCTCGGAAACGAAGAAGCGTTGCGCGTTCTGCTTCGCCGCGTCGGCGCAGAGGTGGACCGCTTCTGCCGCGGCGGTGCCTTCGTCGAGCAGCGAGGCGTTCGCCATCGGCAGCGCGGTCAGGTCCGCGATCATCGTCTGGTAGTTCAAGAGCGCTTCGAGTCGCCCTTGCGAGATCTCCGCCTGGTACGGCGTGTACTGCGTGTACCAGCCAGGGTTCTCCAGGATGTTGCGCTGGATCACCGGCGGCACGATGCAGTCCGAGTAGCCCATGCCGATGAACGAGCGGAAGATCTGGTTCTTCTCGGCGAGCTGCTTGAACTGGGCGAGCAGCTCGAACTCTCCGCGTTCGCCTCCGAGCGCGAGCGGCCGGTTGAGGCGGATCGCCGCGGGCACGGTCTGGCCCACGAGCTCGTCGAGCGACTTCAAGCCGAGCGTCGCGAGCATTGCGATCGTGTCGGCCTCGTTGGGTCCGATGTGACGGCGCACGAAGGTGTCGGTGGGGCGGAGGAACGCGGGAGAGCTCTTGGAACCGGCCACGGAACGCAATCCTTGCTCGAGAGAACGGGGTGCCGCGCGCTTTCGGCGGCGCGCGAGAAGAACGGGCAGTCTAACGCGCGACGGGGCCCTTTTGGACCCCTCCGCAGTCGTGCGCAAACCGTCCGGCGCGCGGTGTTTCGGACGGCGCGCGCTATAACGCCGCGGTGCAAGAACAACCCGACTTCGATGCCGATGACGTCGACTGGGACAGGCTCCTGGAGCTCCGCGACGGCTTCCTCGACGGTGCGACCGGCTCGTACTGGCGCAACGCGGCCGACGTCGAGCTCTACGACACCACGTTCGGCCGACGCATCGCCTGGAAGTGGACCGCGGTGGTGGACGAGCTCGCGGCGCGCGGTTTCGTCGCGCCCGGCGGCCGCTGGCTCGACTGGGGCGCGGGCAGCGCGATCGCGACGCGCGAGATGCTAAGTCGATCTGCGCAGGGTCCGATCGAGCGGGTGACCTTGGTCGATCGCTCGGCGCCCGCTCTCGAGTTCGCGCGCAAGGCGCTCGCGAAGGAGCGGCCGAAGCTCGCGGTCGAGACCAAGACCGAAGTCGACGCGGAGCAAGGGCCGTTCGATCTCGTGCTCGTCAGCCACGTGATCAGCGAGTTGCACCCGCACGACCTGGGACGCCTGACCAGCCTGCTCGCGACCGCGCGCGCGTTCGTTTGGGTCGAGTCCGCCGCGCGCGACGGGAGCCGCGCGCTCTCCGCGGTGCGAGAGCAGTTGCTCGCGCAGCACGACCCGATCGCGCCGTGCGCGCACCGCGAAGCGTGCGGAGTGCTCTCGACGGGTCGCGAGAGCGATTGGTGCCACTTCTTCGCCGCGCCGCCGCCGCACGTGTTCACGTCGCGCGAGTGGGCGCTTTTCGGGCGCAAGCTGGGCGTCGATCTGCGCAGTCTGCCCTACTCGTTCCTTGCGATGCGGGCGCGCGCCGACGCGCAGTTCCCCGCGCAGGCATCGCGTTTGCTCGGCCGCGCGCGCGCCGAGCGCGCTTCATTGCGCTTCCTGTGCTGCGAGGCCTCCGGCCTCCGCGATCGGCGTTTCCTGCGCCGTCACGATGGCAAACTCTTCAACCAACTGAGCGAAACCCGCCTCGCGCCGAAGCTCGTGCGATGGCGTTTCGAGGGCGACGAAATCGTCGGTGTCGACGAGCGCCTCGCCTGACCCGCCGCTCGACGCGAGCGGACTTCCGAAGCGACGAGACAGCCGCATGTTCAAGCCCAAACGCATCCTCCTGGTGCTGGTGATCGTCCTCATCGGTCTGCAGCTCGTTCCCTACGGGCGCAGCCACACCAACCCCCCGGTCGTCGGTGAACCGCAGTGGTCGAGCCCGCGCGTTCGGGAGCTCGCGGCGCGCGCGTGCTTCGATTGCCACTCGAACGAGACGAAGTGGCCGTGGTACTCCAACGTCGCACCGATGTCGTGGCTCGTTCAACGCGACGTCGACGAGGGGCGCGAGCACCTCAACTTCTCGACGTTCGCGACCTCGGGCGGCGACTCCGACGAGGCGGTCGAGCTGGTGCGTGAGGGCGAGATGCCGCCGTGGTTCTACTTGCCGCTCCACTCCGAGGCGCGCTTGAGCGACGTGGAGAAGAAGGAGCTCATCGACGGATTCAGCGCGATGTTCGCCCGCGCCGACGGACCCGGCGGCGCGCGCGGAGAGGCCGGCGCCCGCAACGATGCCCGCGAGGATGGCGATCGCGAAGCGCGTGAGCGCGAGTCCGGCGAAGGCCACTGACAGCCGGCCTCCAAGAAAGACGAGCGCGCCGGTCGGTCGTTGGACCGCCCGGCGCGTGTGCGTTTCAGCCGACCGCGACTACTGCGCGATCAATCCACCCGGGCTGTTCGGCCCGTCGTGCGCCTGGTAGCCCGGGTATCCGACGTAGAGCAGGACGTTGTACGACTCGTCGGTCGCTCCGATCACCGTCGAGCAGTTGTCGAACGAGCCGTCGTTGTCCCAGTCGTAGCGGATGCCCGCGTTGATCACGAGCCCGCCGAGGTGCGCCGGCGACTTCGTCGGGTGCGTCGGGTAGCTGCGACCCATCCATCCGTCCGCGCACATGTTGTTCGAGAACGGCGCGGCCGACGAGACCGAGTTCGAGTCCGCGATCTCGAGGAACGTCAGTTGGTAGCGCCGGCCCGAGTTGCGGCCGCGGAAGGTCTTGCCGGTGCTGAAGACCATCTCGAGACGGTAGCTGAACGCCGTGCGGTCGTAGACGGCGCGGAACAGCGCCGTGTCGAACGGATCCACCGGGTTCGTGAAGTTCTCCCACACGCCGAGGAACCAGATGTTGCCGGCGGAGTCGATCATCGGCGACGAGCACGACGGCCCGAGCAGGCTGCCGATCGTCACGTCCGAGGTGCTGACCATCCGACCGATCATGTTGCCCGCGCCGTCGAGCACCGGCTTGCCGGTGCCGGTCGGACCGCTGGTGCCGTCGTTGTAGGACGCGAGGGTCCACGACACCGCTCCCGCCGTGGTCACGCGAGCGACCGCGATGCAGTTCGTGCCGGTGTTCGTGCCGACCTTGTTCGGGTGCGACATCATCCCCGCGACCAGCATGTTGCCGCCTTGGTCGACGCCGACCGCGACGTGGCCGTTGCCGCCGCGGAAGCCGACCTGGCTGCCCCAGTTGTCGAACTCGTTCGTGCCCGGCAGGTTGGTCGCGCCGTTCGAGTTGTCGGTGATCGTCGCCGGGCGCACGAGAGCGAGCTTGCCGGTGACGGCGCCCGCCGAGTTGATGCCCCACACGTTCATCAGCGACGCCTTGTTGCTCGCGTCGTAGCCGACGATGCCGCAGATGCCGTTGGTGCTCGCGACCGACGCGTGATTGCGCGGCGTGTAGCTGATGTTGCCGCGGTGGTTCGCCGCGCCCGTCGCGAGGTGCGACGAGTCGGTGGTGATCCCGCCGAACGCGGTGCCGCGCAGGTAGCCGGCGGCTTGATCGCTGCCGATGTAGAGCGGCGCGCCAGACGGCGTCGGCGCGATAGAGGGCGGGCTCGTGACCGTCACGTTGTTGCGGACGAGCCACTCGGTCGTGAAGTTCGGACCGGTGCCGATGTCGAACTGGCCGCCGCTCAGGTAGTCATTGCTGACCACGTTGAGCACGTTGCCGTCCCGCAGCGTCGTCGCGACCTTGAAGATGTTGTCGTCGACGATGTTGACGAGTCCGACGCAGTTCGAGCCGGTCGCACCGAAGTCGTCGGCGCGGAAGATCAGTCGACCTTGGGCATCGATCCCGCCCATGCCGAACTGCGAGGAGTTGCTGGATTCGTCGCAGCCGTTGATCGCGGCGACCGTCCGCGTGACGAACAGCCGCGACGGCGCGGCGTCGGAGATGTTGATCAGCGTGCTGATGATGCCGTTGTAGCTCGCGCCTCCGAAGGTGCTGGAGAACTCGGCGAACGCCGCGGCTTGTTGGACGCCGAGCGTCGTCGGCGGAGCGAGCACGCCGGCCGGATCGTTGAGGCTGATGTCGTTCGAGATGCCTTGACCCGCGGTGTTCCAGTACGAGTACGCGTTCGAGGGGAACGGAACGTTGCGCAGCGCACGCGAGCTCATCGTCTGACCGCTGAGCAGGCTGCCGGTGAACTGCAGCGCGGTCTTGCTGCCTTTCGCGACCGGCGCGACCGCGAAGGTCGTGCCCCACGACGTATTGAACGGAGTCAAGTCGACCACGTAGCGGTTGACCTGCTCCGATCCGAGCGGGTCCGTCGCGTCGGTCCAGGGGGCGACGGTGTCGCCGGGGAGGCAACCGACTTTGGAGACGCTGTCTTGCGCCGAGGCCGGCGCCGCCGCGCAACACGCGGCGATCCAGGTCACGAAGAGAAGCGGGCGATTCATGGGGTGCAGAACCTTCTTGGGACGCCTCGAAATGCGACGCGGTACGCCAACCAACGCGGAAGAGCTCGCGCCGAGCCGCGCAGGATAGAAACCGGGCCGTGAATCGGGGAATGCCCGTGCATCAATCGTCGCGCAAGAAGACGGAATTCTTCCCGTCGCGGCGACGCCCGACCGCGCGCGGTCCCGGCGGACGCGTCAGCGCCCGACGGCGTCGGTCTTCGCGCGCTCGTCAGCCACTCTGCGCAGGAGCTCGGCCATCCTCGGGTTGCCGAGGCCGTCGAAGAGCCGCGAGAGCTCGCGATAGTCGCGCCGCGGCCGCACCAGCCAGCGCCCGCCGAGCAGTCTCGGCGTCGCCATGCTCTTCAGGTCGAGTTTGGCGACCAATTCGAGGTCCTGCGCGAGTTCGTCGCTCTCGACCGGCCGCAGGTAGAGCAGCACGAGCTGGCCCTCCGCGTCCAACAGGAGGTCGAGCGGTACCGGCGCGAGGTCCGCGCGGCGGAAGAGCTCGATCATCGCGATCTTCAGCGTCTCCAGCGCGCCGCCATCCGCGTAGCCGGCGTCCGCTTCCAAGACCGTGCCCGCCAAGAGCTTACGCGCCTTTGCCAGGCCCGGCCCCTGATCGACCGACAGCATCACGACGCGGGCGCCGAGCGTCGTCAGCGCCTTCGAACGCTCGACCAAGCGGCTCGCGCCGTCGCCGGCGAGCTGCGTCGACCAAACGCGCAGCAGGGTCGGCCGCCCGTCGCGCAGGTCGGCGACCGTGCGTTCGGCGCTCGCCGCGGAGGGGATCCGCATGCCGCCGAGCGGGAGCTTCTCGACCAGCGGCACGCGGGTGACGCTTTCGTGCGGGGCCGAGCTCGGGTCATCCGCCATCGCGGCGATCACCGGCGGCGGCTCGGGCGGCGCGACGCGCGTGAGCGCGGGCTCGCTCTGCACGAGCCTGACGACCGAATCGAGCGGCGGATTCGCGAACGTCTCGGTCGCGCCCCACGGCCAGCGCACGGTGACGCACTCGATCGCGGTCGCGTCGCCGACGCCGAAGTGCAGGCGCTTGGACGACTGCGCGAGGTAGCCCTCGCCGGCGTAGAGCGTGCGCACGAAGCGCTTGCCACCGGCTTCGACGGTGACGCGCGCACCGATCGCGTCGCGATTGCACGTGCGGCCGACGAGGTCGACCGCGAGCCAATGACCGGCGCGCAGCGCGCGGTTGTGCAGGAAGCGCAGGCGCGGCGCGGTGCGGTTCTTGAGCCACAAATCCTCGCGCCCGTCGCCGTCCCAGTCGCAACGCACGACCATGCGCGAATCGTCGAGGTAGTCGATGCCACTCGCGGCCGTCACATCCGCGAAGCGACCGCCGCCGATGTTCAGGTAGACGCAGTTGCGCTCGCGGCCGTTGTACGAGAACGCGCCGGAGCTCGAGAACGACTGCAGCGACGCCCACGCGTGGCGATAGCTCTCCAACGGCTGGGTGTCGTTGGGCGAGCCGCCGATCACGCGCCGCCAGAAGAAGCTCTCGAGGTCCTGCTTGCCGCTCCACGTCAGGAAGCCGTTCGGCACGTAGAGGTCCGGCAGCCCGTCGTTGTCGTAGTCGGTGAACAGCGAACCCCACGACCAACCGCCGCGCGCGACGCCGGCGTCGACCGCGGCGTCGACGAACTTGCCGCCGCCTTGATTGAGGTAGAGCACGTTGCCGCGCGCGTGGTGGCGATACGCGGTGCGCACCGCGTCGCTCGCGCCTGGCTGGAAGCGCTCGGGCCGCGCGGTGGCGCGCAGCCCGGACGCGGCCCACATGTCGCTGACGTAGAGGTCGAGGTCGCCGTCGGCGTCGACGTCCGCGCTCGTGAGCCCCATCCCGGCGCCGATGTCGTCGATGCCGAGTTCGGTCGCGCGATCGGTGAAGTGTCCGGTGCCGTCGTTGACGTAGAAGTTGTCGCGGCCGAAGTCGTTGGCGACGTAGAGGTCTTGGTCGCCGTCGTCGTCGAAGTCGTCCCAGAGCGCCGAGAGGCTGTAGCGCAGATTGTTCTGATCGAAGCCCGCTGCCTGGGTCGCGTTGGCGAACGCGCGTTTGCCGTCGTTCCGCCAGTAGAAATTCGTCGCACCGTTGGTCGCGTCGAAGTAGGGCAGCGGCACCGAACCGACCATGCCGCCGGAGACGTAGCGACATGCGTAGAGATCCAGATCGCCGTCGCCGTCGCCGTCGCCCGCGGCAAGCGAGAAGATCTCGTCGCCGCCGTCGCCCACGAGCCACGTCGGATCGCCGAAGTCGCCTCGTCCGCGGTTCCACGAGATGACGATGTTGCAGCCGACGCAGACCGCGAGGTCCTGGTCGCCGTCGTCGTCGAAATCGGCGAACAGCGCGCTGCGCGTGTTGTCGAGGAACGCGACGCCGGCTTCGAGCGCGCGCTCGAGCGTGTCCCCGGCGGGCTGGTGCACGAACAGCCGATTCGGGATCCCGCCCTGCATCGCGACGTAGAGGTCGTCGCGTCCGTCGCCGTCGACGTCGCCGAGCGCGAGCCCCTGCCCGCCGATCAGCGCGTTGCCGGTCAGGTGGTCGTTGCGGAGGTAGAAGTCGTCGATGCCGCGCAGGAAGTGCGGCGCGAAGTTGCGCGTTCCGCCGGCGACCCAGCGCGTGAGCTCGGCGAACGGCGCGCGCGCGGCGACGACCTGCTCGAAGCTCGTGAGCGCGAGCGAGCGGATGCGCGGCTCCTCGCCCGGCCCGGCGGTCCAACCGAGCTCCCACGTGAAGTTCGCGGCGATCCGCGCTTCGCCGACGCGTGCCCAAGTGCGCACCAGCGCGCGCGAAGTGAAGTGCGTCGCGTCGACGACGTCGAGCGCGACCACTTCGACGTCGAACTCCGGATTGGGCGCGCCCGCGAACGTCTTGCGCAGCTCGGCGACGCCGGCGGCGAGCGCTTCCCTCGGCTTCGGCCTTGCGTCGAGGCTCTTCGGCCGGCGCACCTCGAACGAGCCCTTGCTCGCGACGAGCTCGAGCTCCTTCGGGGCGAGGTCGGTCGCGCCTACGAAGTCGGCGGCGAGCAGGGCCTCGAAGTCGGCGCTCCCGCGCGCCAACGCAGCGTGCAGGAAGCGTTCGAGCACCGGCGCCGCGCGCTCGTTCAGCACCTCGGTCGGCCACGCATCCTTCGCGGGATCGAGTCTTTCGGCCTCCGCGAGTTGCCACGCCGGCGGGCTGACGCGCAGTTCGGGGAACAAGCGCTCCCGGACGTCCTGAGGCGACGCCGAGGTCAGCAAACAAGCGACGAAGGCAGCATGAAGATCCATGCTTGGGGGCTTACCGGAGCATAACAGCTACGTCGACGCGTGAAGCTTCCGTTTGGGAAGTGCGCGCGCCCCGTTAGCATCCGGCTCGCGATGACGTTGCGCGGCGTTGGAACGTGGTGCGGCTCGGTGTTGCTCTGCGCCTCGCCGCTCGCGGCCCAACGCGGCGATCGACAAGGCGAACAGCAACAGGGCCTGCCGCCGGACCTCGCGGTCCTGCCGGCGCCGGCGCTTTCACCGGGGGACGAGCTCGCGACCTTCGTGTTCCCCGATGACCTCGCGGTCGAGCTCGTCGCCGCCGAACCGCTGGTGCGCGACCCGATCGCGTTCGCGTTCGACGCCCAAGGCGCGCTGTGGGTGGTCGAGATGACCGGCTACATGCCCGATCTCGACGGCAAGGGCGAGCGCGAGCCCGTCGGCTCGATCGCGATCCTCCGAGATTTGGACGGCGACGGCCGCTTCGAGAAGCGCACGACGTTCCTCGACCGGTTGGTGCTGCCGCGCGCCGTGCGCCCGTGCCGCGGCGGAGCGCTGGTGCTCGCGCCGCCGGAACTCTACTTCTGCTCCGACGAGGACGCCGACGACGTCTGCGACGAGCGCATCGTCGTCGATCGAGGCCTCGAGGGCCTCGAAAGCCCGGAGTGGGCGATCAACGGGCTCGTGCCGACGCTCGACAACGCGTTCGACTGCGCGAAGGCGCCGTGGCGCTACGTGTGGCGCGACGGCGCGTTCGTGCGCGAGTCGCGCCAACAAGCGGGCCAATGGGGCGCGAGCCAGGACGACCAAGGCCGACTCTTCACCGACAACAACTCCGATCCGTTGCGCGCGGACTTCGTCAACGCGGTCTACGGCGGCCGCAATCCGAATCTCGGCGGCTTGCAGGGCGTCGACGTCCGCGTGGTCGACGATTTCGCCGTGAAGAGCGCGCGCCACAACCCCGGCGTGAACCGCGGCTACCAAAAGGGCGTGCTCGACGCGGCGTTCCACCTCGCGAACGTCACCGGCGCGTGCGCTCCGTGGATCGCGCGCGGCGCCGGGCTGCCCGAGCGCTATCGCGGCGACGCGTTCGTCTGCGAGCCGTGCGGCAACGTCGTGATCGACTACGACCTGGTCGAGCAGCCGGACGGCTCCGTGCGCGGCGCTCCGGTGCGGTTCGGCGAGCGCGGGCTCGACTTCCTCGCGTCGACCGACGAGCGCTTCCGGCCGGTGTTCGCATGCGACGGCCCCGACGGCGCGTTGTACGTCGCGGACATGTATCGCGGTTTGATCCAGCACAAGCTCTTCGTCACGAGCTTCCTGCGCACCCAGGTCGTCGCGCGCGGGCTCGACCGACCGATCGGCCTCGGCCGGATCTGGCGCATCGCGGCGAAGCGGCGCGCGCCGCACGAGCCTGCGTTCGCGGACGCGAGCGACGCCGAGCTCGTCGCCGCGCTCGCCGACCCGAACGGTTGGCGCCGCGACACCGCGCAGCGCCTGATCGTCGAGTCGTTCGACGCGCAGAACCCGGAGCTGAAGTCGCTCGAGCGTCTCGCGCTGCGCGGCGAGCCGTGGTTCGGCCGTGTGCACGCGCTGTGGGCTCTCGCGGGCCTCGGTGCGCTCTCCGCCGAGACCGCGACGCGTGCGATGCAGGACTCCGACGAACGCGTGCGCGTACAAGCGGTGCGCGCGTCGGAGGCGTTGGCGAGCCGCGACCCGCTGGTGCCGGCGATGTGGCGCGTGCTCGCGACGCGCGACGGCTTTCGCGTGCGCCGGCAAGTGTTCTTGTCGCTGGGTTCGCTGTCGGGCGAAGCGCTCGCGAGCTACGCCGCCGTCGGCGAACGCGGGTTCCCGACCGCGGCGGAACGCAGCGCGCTGGTGTCGGGGCTGTACGGGCGCGAGCTGGAGTTCCTCGAAGTGTTGTGCGGACCGCGGCCGAGCACGCCGCGCGACGGCGAGATCGAGCTCGCCGAGTTGCTCGCGCGTTGCATCGCGAACGAGCTCGTGCCCGAGCGCGTCGAACGCGCCGCCGCGCTCGCCGTGCGACTCGCCGAGACGCCGCACGGGCCCGTGATCGCGCGCGGACTGCTCGCGGCGGTTCCGCCGGACGCGCAGGGCGCGCGCGGACGGTTCGTGCTGACGGGCGAGCCGGCGGGGTGGTCGAAGTTCGTCGCGGCGGTGACGGTCGACTCGAGTCCGGTGGGAGTGGGCGCGACGCCGACTGGCGCGGGCACGTCGCCAACGGGAGCGGGCTCTTCGCCGACGGGCGGGGACGCGTCGCCGACGGCGGCCGACGTATCTTCGGCGCGCGCGGACGGGTCGTCGGCGGGGACGGACGCGTCGTCGGTGTGGCACGAGCTCGACCAAGCGCTCGCGTGGCCCGGCAAGCCGGGCGTGACGCTGGAGCCGATTCGGCCGCTCGCGAGCGAGGAGCTCGCGCGCTTCGAACGCGGACGCGAACTGTTCGCCGCGACGTGCGTCGCGTGCCACGGCGAACGCGGCGCGGGCCAACCGAACGTCGTGCCGCCGCTGCGCGCGTCGCCGTTCGTGCTCGGCGACGAGACGCGGCTCGTGCGCATCGTCACGCACGGCCTGACCGGACCGATCGAGGTGCGCGGCCAACACTTCGACGGCGAGATGCCGGGCTTCGCGACCAGCGACGACGATCTCGCCGCGATCCTGACGTACGTCCGCCGCGCGTGGAGCCACGGCGCCGAACCGCTGACGCCCGAGCGCACCGCCGCGATCCGCGCGCTGACGCCGGACCGCCAACGTCAGTGGACTCTCGAGGAACTCTCCACGGCGAAGTGAGTCAGTTCAGGACGAACGCGCCGAGCGGGCTCGCGGGCGCGGCGCCATCGCTCTCGAAGGCGAAGCGGCCGGCGAGCGGCGTCGGCTCCAGCGCGGCCTGGACCAGCGAGCGGGCGTCGACGAACAGCGCGACCCGTTCGCCGAACGCGAGCAGCGTCAGCGTCTGCTCGTGCTCGGCGCGCAGCTCGGGCGCCGCGAGGTCGAGGAAGTAGCCGCTGGTGGTCCGCCAGAGCGCGGGGCCGAGCTGTAGCAGCGGGCCCGGCGTCTCGAGCTCCTCGCCGACGACGCGGAAGTAGAGCCTCGCTCTCCCGTCCGCTCCGCGCCACGGGAAGCGCAGGCCGAAATCGCCCGACGCTTGGCCCCACGCCGCGCGCTTCTCGCCGCCCGCGCCCTCCAAGCGTCCGACCAACGCCGCGAAGTCGAGTGCGACCCAGCGCCGCGTTCCGAGATCGCGCAAGCGAAGGTTCGACCAGCGCACGCGCGTGTCCTTGCCGCTGTGGACTTGCAGCCCGAGCACGCCGCTCGGATCGAGCGGATCGAGCCAGTTCGCCGTCGGCACGCCGTTGACCCACGCGCGGAGCCACGGTCCGTGGCACTCGATGCGGTAGTGGTTCCAGTCGCCGACCACGAACGCCTTGCGCGCGTGCTCGTCGTCGGCGAGATCGTCGAGCCAGCCGCGGCGGCCCTCGTCGTACAAGCCGCCCGACCACGCGCGCTCCGTCGGATCGATCTCGAGCTGATAGCCGAAGAGCCGTCCGCTCGCGTCGACTTGGCTGCGCACTTGGATGCCGGAGTTGCCGGGAAGCTCGTTGCGCACGTCGACGTCGAGCACGAAGTCGCCGAACTCGCGCTCGGTGATCAGGAAGCTCTGCGCGCCTCCGTCGACCGCGCCGACGATCGCGCCCATGTCCGCGGTGTAGCGCGCGTCGCCGAGCGCCTTCCAACCGGTCAACGTCAATCGATCGAACAGCGCGACCTCGGTACCCGGCATCGTCGCGCGCTCGCGTCGACGGAGCTCGGTGTAGCGGCGGCCGCCGCCGAGCACGTACACGCGCCACGGCGCGGTCGGAGCGACGCGCCGGAGCAGCACGGGGCCCGCGAGGTACTCGAGCTTGTCCTTCAGGCTCTCGCGGAGCTCTCGCTCGACGAAATCGCCGACCTCCGCGCGATCGTCGCGCACGGCGAGCCGTTGACGCTTCGCCTCGGAGCCGTCGGCGGGGAGCCACGCGAGTTCGAGCTCGAACTCGGCGACGTCGTGGGGGAGCTCGAGTTGGGAGAACTCGTCGAGCTTCGCGTTCCACCCGGCCGCGTCGAACTGCCACTCGCCGTGGACGATCCACTCGCCTTCCTGCGGCGCGCCGCGGCACGAGAGCCAGCCGTCGAGGGTCGCCGGCGTGTGCGGCGCGATCGCGAGCGCGCAGAGCAGCGCGGCGATCATGCGCTCGCCCTCGAGCCCGTCTTGCCGGGCGCGAGCTCGAACCGCTCGCGCGTCTTGCAGTACGCGATGCCGCCGAGGCGACCGATCGCGGCGAGCCGGTCGTAGTCGACGCGTAGCTTCGCATCGAGCACCGCGTCGTCGACGTGGATCCGCACGACGCGTCCGATGACCACGTTGCCGGCGTTCGGCACTCCCGGCGCGAGCCGCACGATCTGCAGCGTCTCGCACTCGAACGCCCACGGCGAGCGCGCGACCCTCGGCGGCTTCACCCGCGTGCTCGGAGCGGTCGCGAGCCCGGTCAGGTCGAACTCGCTCTCGCCGTGGGGCAAGGGCTCCGCCGCGAGCGCGATCTCCGCCGCGTAGCCCTCGATCGACGCGTTGACGACGAACTCGCCGGTGCCGCCTTCGCTTTCGGGCTTGCAGTTAGCAAGCGTGTCTTTTTCGCCGCCGTCGGGTCGGTTGGCGGGACAGAAGAGGACGCTGAGCGGCTCGGACGCGAGCCCGTTGAAGAACGAGTACGGCGCGAGGTTGGTGACGCCGTCGCGCGAAACCGTTGACACGAACGCGATCGGGCGAGGCACCACCAGTCCGATCAACAGCCTGTACCGGTCTTTCTGCGCCAGCTCGCTCGGATCGAGTTGCATCCCTGAAGCATAGAGTCTCGACTCACCCCGCGCCCGGCGTATGCTCGCGCGGCGTGACGAACGCGCCTTCGAGCGAGCCGCGTTTCTTCGTGATGGGCGCGGGGCGCTCGGGCACGAGCTTGCTCCAACGCATCCTCTGTCGCCATCCGCGGCTCCACTGCAGCCACGAGTTGCGTCTGCTCGAGCTCGTCGTGCTCGCCGGCGCATTGGTGGACGTCGACGGCGGCCCCGACGTCGCGGACGACGCGCCGCGCTCGCCGTTCGGGCTCGAGGTCGGCAAGAGCTTCGGCCGTCTGGTCGCGGGTGCGCAGCTCGCGCTGTTCGGCCGCGCGGTCTACGGCGACAAGTACCCGCCGTACTGCGAGCAGATCCACATCCTCGATCGGCTCTTCCCAAACGCGCTGTTCGTCCACATCGTCCGCGACGGCCGCGACGTGGTCTCGAGCGCGCTGCAGGCGTTCGTGACCAATCGCGGTTGGCGGCGTCCGATCGTTCCGCCCGGACCGAACCGGCTCGCGGAAGCGTGGGCGAAGGCGGTGCGGCACGCGCGCGACTACGGCAAGCGCCTCGGGCCCGCGCGCTACTTCGAGCTGCGCTACGAAGCGCTGTCGGCGGCGCCGGCCGAGACGATGAGCGACGTGTTCCGCTTCCTCGGTGAGGAGTTCGGGCCCGAGCTCGCCGCGTCGGTCGCCGAGGTCGAGCGAGGCAAGACGTGGCGCGAGACACTGTCGCTCGGCGAGCTCGCGGAGATCGATCGCTCGCGCAGCGCACGCGACCTGTTGGAGGAGCTCGGCTACCCGCCGAGCCCGACCTCCGGCGACGCGTACCCGTCGCTCGCGTGGACCGCGGGCCTCGGCAGCGCCGCCGCGTGGCACGAGCGCGGAGCGCGTGCGCGCGCGGAAGGCGACGAGCGCAAGGCGATCGCGGCGTTCGTGCGCGCGATCCGCGGCGGCGAGAAGGACGCGCGCGCCGCGCGGGCGCTGCTCGACAGCCCCGAACGCGCCGAATCGCTGTTCGCGGCGTTCAACGCGCGCACCGACGCGGACGCGAGCTCGCGCGCGGCGCTCTCGCGTTGGGTCGAGGCGCGCGGGCTCGACCGCGAAGCCGCGCGGGCCTTGTTCGAAGTCGGAGCGCGGCCATGACGCGCGCGCTCTTCCTGGTCGGCGCGCCCGGCGCGGGCTTGATCGGGCTCGCGCGCGAGCTCGAGCGCGACGCCGCGTTCCGAGCCCTGATGCCGTGGAACGTGCCGGCGGCGCTCGCGCGGCTGCGCACGGGCACGACGCATCGCGCGATCGTCTGGCAAGGGCTCGAGAGCGGCGTGCCGCGGTGGATCGAGCCCACGGTGCGCGCGTTCGGGCCCGTCTTGGTCGAGCACCTCGCCGAACGCGAGCGCGCCGAGCACGGCGGCGGCTTCGAGTCGCTGGTGTTCGCGCACGTCGACCATGGCGCGCGGTTCGACGAGCTCTTCGGTGCTTTCCCCGACGCGCGGTTCATCGAGCTCGTGCGCGACGGCCGCCGCGCCGCGTCCGGGCGCATTCCGCAGACCGCGAGCGATGCCGAGCGCGCGCACGCCGGCCTCGCGTGGGCGCGAGCGTGGCACGCGCACGTCGCGCCGGTGCGCGCGCGCGAGCGCGAGCTCGGCGAGCGCCTGCTCGTGATCCGCGAAGAGGCGCTCGCCGCCGATCCGAGCGCCGAGCTCGCACGCGTGTTCCGTTGGCTCGGTCGCGACGAGCCGAGCACGTGGGACGGTCCGCGGCCGTGGCTGCGCTCGCCGCTCGCCGGCGCCGCGCTCGCGGGCTTCAGCGCGTGCCGGCCGGCTTGCGCGTTGCTCGAGGAACTCGACTATCCGCCCCAGCCGCTCGGTGAGCGTGTCGCGCACGACGCGGAGCTCGCGGCGGCGGCCGCGCGCGGCTTGATCGGCGAAGCGCACCTCGACGCGGCGCACCACGTGCTCGAGCGCGCGCTGTCGGCGGGGCCCGAGGCTCGGCTCTTGGCTGCGCTCGGCGAGCTCGAGTTCGCGCGCGGCGACGAAGAGCGCGCGCTCGCGGCGTGGCGCGCGGCGGTCGAGTTCGGCGAGGCCGCGCCGGAAGCCTGGGTCGCGTTGTTCGCGCGGACCGCTCGGCCGGAAACGCTCGCGCTCGCGCCGCGCGCGCGGGTCGCGAAGGATGTCACGATCCGCCAAGCGCTCGCACGCTGGCTCGCCGCCCGCGGTCTCGACCGCGAGGTCGCCGAGATCGCGGCGGGCGTCGAGCACACGAGCTGGTAGCGCGCTCAGTACCCGGTCGCCAAGCGCAGCGGCCGCAGCATCGAGCTCTTCTTGTGCTGGTGCGCCTGCATGCGGCGCAGGATGTCGTCGAGCACGCCGATCGCGTCGCCGACGTGCGCGCCCTTGTTCAGCATCACGCATTCCGCGCGTTCGCTCATCGCGGCGTCGGTGATCTCCGCGCGCGACGGGCGGCCGTCCTTCGCCAGGCTCTCGAGCACCTGCGTCGCCCAGATTACCGGCACGTGCGCGGCCTCGGAGAGCCACAGGATCTCCTCCTGCGCTTCGGCGAGCCGCTCCCAACCGCATTCGACCGCCAGATCGCCGCGCGCGATCATCACGCCGACGCGCGGCGTCTGCATCGCGGCGAACAGGAGCTCGGGCAAGCGCTCGAACGCGCGACGCGTCTCGATCTTCAGCACGACGCCGAGGTCGGGCCGACCGAGCTCCGCGAGGCGCGCGGCGAGCTCGTGCAGATCCTCCGGCCGGTGCACGAACGACAATCCGACCGCGTCCGCGTGCGCGACGACGAACTCGAGGTCCGCGAGGTCCTTCTCGGTCAGCGCGGGCAGGTCGAGCGGGCTGTCGGGCAGGTTGATGCCCTTGTCGGCCCGCAGCTTCTCGCCGCCTTCGCGCGCTTCGGTGATCTCGACGATCAGGCGCTCGTCCTCGACCGCGCGGATCACGCCGCCGATCCGGCCGTCGTCGAAACCGACGCGCTCGCCGACGCGCACGCGCGAGAAGATCTCGCTGAGCGTGCAACCGATCGTCGCGGGCGCGAGCGTGCGGCCGAACGCATCGCGGCGCGCGCTCTGGCCGGGCGCGAGCTCGCGCGTCAGCACCACTCGGTCGCCGCGCGCGAGTTGGATCACGCCTTCGAGCGGCGTGAGCTCGCCGACCGCGCCGAGGTCCTTCTTGCCGCGCACGAGCCGCGTTCCGCCGAGCACGTAGCACGTCTGCGCCGCTTCCGTCCACGCGCCGTCGCGCCCGAGCTCGACGACGTGGAGGCTTCGAGTCGCGCCGCGCGCGTCCGAGAACTCGAGCTCGTCGTCGACCGCGAGCTTCGCGATCATCTCGCGCCCGACCGGCAGCACGTACGCGTCCTCGACGCCGACCGGCCGCGCGCCGTCGGTCGACAAACACACGCGCGCGGGGAGGCGGACGAGCCCGAGCTCGTCGCGCTCGGGACGGATCTTCCGCACGCGCGGGCCCGGTTGGACCGGCCCGGTGCGCAGCTTCGGACCCGCGAGGTCCATCAGCACCCTGAGCTTGCGCCCGGCGGCCTCCTCGGCGCGCCGCAGGTTCGCGAGCATGCGCTCCCACGCCGCCGGCCCGTCGTGCGCGCAGTTGATCCGCACGCAGTCCATGCCGGACTCGATCCAGGCGCGCAGGAGAGCGATGTCCTCGGCCGCCTCCGGCGCGAGCGTCACCAGGATCCGGACGCGTCGGCCCTCGCGCGCGGGACCGAGCAGCGCTTCGGTGTGCGTGGCGAGCCTCTTCCCGCCGAGCTCGAACGCGCTCTTCGGCGGCAGCGCCGGCGCTTCGTCGCGTCGGCCGACCAGCGCGCCGAGCAGCGCGGTCACCGCCTCGACCGTCGCGAGCGCGTGAGCCTCGCACCGGCCGAGCGAGGAGAGACCGAGCTGAACCAGGCGTTCCTGGAGCGGCCGCATTTCGCGCGCTCGCAGCGCCAAATAGTGCGCCAGATTCCGCGCCCCGGCCGAGTGCTCGACGTGGACCGGCGAGCGGGAGGTCGCGACCGAGCTTTCGGCGGCGAGCATCGCCCGACGCACCTCGCCGAGTTCGGCGAACGAGCGAGCGATCGAGTCCGAGAGCTCGCTCGAAGCCGCTTCCGAGCCGCGGACGTCCAGGGTGGGAGGTTTCATGGTGCTCCTCGCGTCGGTGGGAGGCCGGAACCATGCCCGACCGACTGGAAGATGGCATCACGACGAGACCGTCCTGATACGCAAGAGGGCGAGCGAGCGACGACTTCGTGGTCGTGGCGCGAATTCCTTCCGCACGGGAACTGCGTTTCGGCCTCGGATCAGGCAGAATCTCCGGGCCATGGGCGTGCGACCGCGTCGGTTCCGGGCCGTCGTGCTCGACGGACAAAAAGGGTGCACCGTGCAGGTGCCGTTCGATCCTTCCGAAGAGTGGGGAGAGCTCCCTACGGAGGTGGTCTACCAGCGCGTGCGCGGCGTGCCCGTGCGCGGCAAGCTCGAAGGCGAGAGCTTCGACAGCTGGATCATCCTCCGCTGGAAGAAGCACTTCCTGTTGCTCGACGACACCGTGCTGCGGGCCTCGACGCTCGCGCCGGGCGAACTCGCGAGCATCGAAGTCGCGCCGCGTTCGGCCGTGCCGAAGGACTGAGCCGTCCTCGCGCTCGCGTTCGGCCCGCCGCGACGCTCAGTTCGACGCCGCGTTCGCGAAGTCGCCGAAGCGCTTCAGGATCCGGTGGCCGGGCGGCAGCGACGTCTCCATGTGCGCGACCACCGCCTGGAGCTCGGTCTTCGTGAGCGGCCGGCCGTTCTCGGCGCGCCAGCGACGGTAGCGATCGAACAGCGTGCCGGTCTCGATCGTGCTCGGCGCGCGGTAGTGGAGGTCGTGCAGCCTACCGAAGTCCGACGCGGTGCCCGCGAGCACCGCGCGCGCCGCGAGGAATTCGAGGTGCGGCTCGAGATCGGTGTGCTCGGGGCCCGGACCGGCGGCGCGCTTCATCTCGCCCGGCCCGGCGGCGTTGTGGCCGAACAGCGCGGCGAGCGACGGGATCCCGATCCGCGCCATGTCCGCGCGCACGGCATCGAAGCGCCGTTCCATCTCGGCGAAGTCGAGCGGCAGCGGCTCGCGGCTCGCGACCAGCACCATGTCGGTGAAGCCGTACTCGCGCCACAGCCAGATCTCGGGGAACTCGGCCGCGAGCGTGCGCACGACCAGCGCGACCGCTTCGCTCGATTGCTCGTACTCGTGGAACCACACGCAGAGCACGCCGCCCGGTGCGAGCTTCGACCCCGCGTCGCGGAAGAATTCGCGCGAGAACAGGCCGGCGACGCCGACGACCCACGGATTGCTGGGCTCGCTGACGATCACGTCGTAGAGCCGCGGCGTCGTGCGGATGAAGCTGCGCGCGTCTTCGAGGTATGCCTTGGTGCGCGGATCTTGCAGCGGCGCACCGTTCCACTCGCGGAAGAGCGCGTCGGCGTTCAACACCGCGGGCGAGATCTCGACGAGGTCCTGGCGCGCGATCGGATGGCGCGCGATCGCGCCGGCGCTGAAGCCGGCGCCGAAACCGATCGTCAGCACGTTCTCGTGCTTCGGCGCCATCAACATCGGGATGTGACCGAGCAGCAGCTGCGTCGTCAGGTCGCCGCCCGCGCTCGCGTCCGCCTTGCCGTTGACGTAGAGCGTCAGATCGGGCGGCACGCCGGCGACGAGCACGGTGCCGAGCGAGTCCTCCTCGAGGAACTGCTTCGTCGGCGCGTAGTTGTAGATCCGCTCGAACGCCGCGTAGCTCTCCGGCGGATGCGAGCGCAAGCGGAAGTGCTGCGCGGCGAGGTTCAGGCCGTTCGGCCAGTCGCGCGCGGGGACGTAGATCGCCACGGCGACCACCGCGACGGCGAGCGCGGCGACGCGCTCCTTCATCCGGGCGCCGCCGACCAGCGTCAACGCCGCGGCGAGCAGGTTGAGCGCGACACCGAGCTCGAGCGAGCCGCCGATGCCGAGCGTCGGCACGAGCACCAGGCTTGCGACCACCGCGCCCGACACGTTGCCGAGCGTGTTGCACGCGTACGTCCAGCCGACGCGCGCGCCGACCGAGCCGATCGAGCGCTGCGCGGCTTGCGCGACCAACGGGAACGCCGCGCCGAGGCACGCGGTCGGCACGACGAGCAACGCGAGCACCAACGACGTGCCGAGGCCGAGGAAGCACGCGAGGCTCGGCTCCGGCGTCGCGCAATGGCAGCGCGCGAGGCCCGCGTACCACGCGAGGCGTTCGAGCAACGGCGTGATCGCGAGGAAGGCGAGCGCGCCGGCGAGCTGGCTCCACCCGATCGCGACCAAGGGCCGTTCGATCCGCAGGCGCGAGACCACGAAGCTGCCGAGCCCGATGCCGACGATGAACGCGACCAGCATCATCGTGAACGCGTACGTCGACGAGCCGAGCGCGAGCCCGACCGCGCGGATCATCACGATCTCGTACACCATCGCCGCGAAGCCCGACGCGCCGAGCGCGACGAGCGCGGTGGTGCCGAGCGGCGCGGAGCCGACGCCGCTCGTCGCGGGGGCCGTGGGCGTCGCGAGCGAGGCCGAGCTCGCGCGCGAGCCGTCGACGGAGTCCGTCGGGCCCGCGGAAGCACCGCTCGACGCGCTCGCCGGGCTCGACAAGAGCCACGCGCCGCCGCCGGCCGCGAGCGCGAGCGCCGCCGCGATCCAGAGCGAGCCTTGCACGCCGACGCGCTCGAGCAACACGAAGCCGCCGAGTATCGCGCCCGCGACCGCGCCGAACGTGTTGATCGTGTAGAGCTCGCCGACGCGCGCGCGCGTCTCGCCGAGGCTCTTCACCAGATGCCGCGCGAGGATCGGCAGCGTGCCGCCCATCCAGATCGCGGGCACGAGCAGCACCGCGCTCGCGAGCGCGAGGCGCAAGAGCGTGCGCACGAGCGTCGCGTCCTCGCCCGCGCGCGACGCGACCGCGACGAACGTGGAACCCGCCGCGCGCACGAGGAACGGCAGCGCGAGCGCGTAGACCGCGATCACGAGCTCGAGGATCGCGTAGAGTCGCAGCGGCGAGCGCGAACGGTCCGCGCGGCGTCCGAACAGCGTGCTGCCGGCCGCGAGCCCGCCCATGAAGATCGCGAGCACGATCGCTTGCGCTTGCGCCGTGCTGCCGAGGAACGGACCGAGCAAGCGCGTCCACGCGATCTCCTGCACGAGCGCGCCGACGCCGGAAACGAAGAATGCGGCGAGGACGAGCGCGCGGCCCGAGCTCGACGCCGGCGCTGAGCTCGTGGGCGGCATGGTCGCGGGATTCTACGGCGGCGCTCGGCGACGGCCAGGGCCCGAACGCGAGTTGGGCGCGCGCTGGACGAGGCTTCGGCGCGAGTCGGGCAAGGTGGCGCGAGCCACGCGCGGCCTAGGCTCGAGTCGGGCTCGAGTCGGGTGCCAGGCCACGCGCGCCGCGCGCTCTCATTTCGTCTGCACGTCGATCGCGCGGACGCGCTGGTCGGCGTCGAGCGTCAGCACGAGCCACGCGGTCCCCTCGCGGAACGGATGGTTCTCCGGTCCGAGGTAGAAGCACGCGGGGAAACCGGGATAGCCCGGAGGCTCGAACGGCCCGAGCAGCTCGACGACCTCGCCGCGCGTGAGCCCGACCAACGGATGGCGCTTCAGCAGATCGTCGAGCATCAGGTAGCGCGTGCCGCTCTTGTCCTTGGCGGTGGAGAGCCAGAGCTGGCCCGAGAACGCGATCGGCTCGCGGTGCGCGTACGGCCCCTGCGGCAGCAAGTTCTCCATCACGTACGCGACGGTGAAGCGCGACGCGACGTAGAGCACCCCGGTGATGCCGAGCGCGACCACGGCGATCAGCAGCCAATTGCGCTTGGGCTTGTGCCACTTGCGCTCGCCGCGTGCCGGTGCTCCGTCGCTCACACCGCGAAAACTAGCGTGCGCCGCGACGAGTTGCGAGCCGTCGGTCGCCCGAGCCTCGCGCCGTTCAGTCGCTCGTCGTCGTCCACTCGGTGACGCAACCGTCCCCACCGAAACGGAGCACGAGCCAAGCGCCGTCGAGCGGGAGCGCAGAGTCCGAAGGCCCGAGGTAGTAGCGGTCGCCCTCGCCGCGATCGCTGGAGGACTCCGGCGGTCCGAGCAGCTCCAACACCTCCGCGCGCGCCATCCCGCGCAACGCGTGGTGGGCAAGCAGGTTCGTCGCGCATCTGCAATCGCGAGCCGTTCGGGTCGTCTCGTCCCGCGAGCCACCCTTCGCGCGTGAACGGAATGCGCTCTCGATTCGCGTAGGGCGATCGGAAGGTCTTGGCGAAGAGCCCGTCCGCGGCGACCGAGTAGGCGAGCCAAGCACCGCCGAGCGAGAAGACGGCGAGGATCGCGAGCACTCCCCAGTTGCTCGCGAGCGAGCGCTTCCATCGAGAAGCGAGCGCTTTCGCTGCGGCCGCGTCGCCGTCCATCGCGGCGAGTGTAGCGCGGCTCGGCGCACGTACGCCGCGCGAGCTCGACCGTGCTCGGGCGTGGGTCGTCCTGCCTCGCTCCGGCGGCCGCTGAACGCTGCACCCTCACCTGCGCGTGGGCGATGCGTTCGCACCGAACTCGAGCTCGCGGGCGACCACCGGCCTCGGTGTGGTGCGACTGGAAAAAGGAAACTGTCGCGCGGTGGATCGGTCCTGTAGGTCGCGAGCTCGGTCGCGAGCGGGCGCCGCAATCCCGGCTGGGCGAGCGCTCGAGCGACGAATCGCGACGACGGAGGGACCGATGAAGAAGGAACGGATCTCGAAGCTGTTCGAACGCTTCGAGGGCATCGCGCGCGCGGAGCAAGGCGTCGAGTTCTGGCTCGCGCGGGAGTTGCAGCCTTTGCTCGGCTACACGGAATGGCGGAACTTCGATGCGGTGCTCGACAAGGCCAAGACCGCGTGCGGCCAGGCGGGCCAGCGGCTCTCCGACCATTTTGTTGAGGTCAACAAAATGGTCGGCCTCGGCTCGGGCGCGAGCCGCTCGGTCGACGATGTCGCGCTCACGCGCTACGCCTGCTACCTGATCGCGCAGAACGGCGATCCGCGCAAAGAAGCGATCGCCTTCGCGCAGACCTACTTCGCCGTCCAGACGCGACGCCAGGAGCTGATCGAGCAACGGCTCGCCGAGGCCGAACGTGTCCGCGCACGTGCGCGGCTCGCCGAGAGCGAGACGAGCTTGTCGCAGGTGATCTTCGAGCGGCTGCGTCGGCACGACAGCTTCGCGAAGATCCGCAGCCGCGGTGATCACGCACTCTTCGGCGGACTCTCGACGAAGCAGATGAAGGACCGCTTGGGCGTGCCCGGAGCTCGGCCGCTCGCCGACTTCTTGCCGACGGTCACGATCAAGGCCAAGGACCTCGCGAACGAGATCACCGTCCACAACACGAAGGAGCACGATCTGCGCACCGAGCCTGCGATCTCGCGCGAACACGTGCAGAACAACGCGGAGGTCCGCAAGGTGCTCTCGAAGCGCGGCATCCGCCCCGAGGACCTGCCTCCTGCGGAGGATGTGAAGCAGGTCCAGCGGAGGATCCAGAAAGAGCGGAGGAGCCTTGAGCTCGACGCTCCTCCGGGGAGCCCTGATGCGTGAATGGGTGTCGAGCAGGACCCGACACTTCCGCCGCACCTTCGTGTGCCGCGCCGTCAGCGCGAAAGGAGCCGCACCTCGACGTCGCGCCACGCGAAGGACTCGAGTGGTCTGGGATCGCCCGGCGGGCCCTCGGCGAGCTCGATGACGAGCTTGCTCGGACCGGTCCATTCGACGTGCACGGGGAGCCGCTCGGACCACGGCACGAGCACGTCGCGTTGCTCGTTGACTTGCATCGCGACCGGCGCGATCGTGACCTGCGCTTCAAGGTCCATGAACGCGCTGCGTCCTTCGCGAGAGACGACGTAGCGACGGTCGGGCGAGGGCTGCGTCGGATCTTCCGTCCACGGCCGCGATCGTCCCGATACGTTCCAGTAGACGTGCATCGCGAACGCCACGAGTGCCAGTCCGATCCCGCCGAGCCCGCCGATCACGACGAGTCGATGGTTCGTCGCTCGGACGGCATTGCCCGTCACGGCGTGCCCGTTCGCTGTCACGAGTCCAGCCTACCCCGCGTGCACTCCGCGCGTACCGAACGACGCCGGCGAGCACGTCGCCCGGTCTCGACGGGAATGCTGCCGTGAGGCGTCGCGCGACTCGCACTCGCGGGCAGCATTGCCTCCACCCGAGCTCCGTTTGCGCTCCGGTGTAGCGGCGTTACGCTGGCCTCGGTTCGCCATGATCGACCGAGAGTTCGTCCTGGACGTCTTGCGACGCGAAGCGGCCGAGCTGAGAGCTCGGGGGGTGGTTCGTCTCGCGCTGTTCGGCTCGTTCGCTCGCGGTGAAGCGCGAGCGGACAGCGATCTCGACTTCCTGGTACAACTCGACCGACGCACGTTCGATCGCTACATGGATCTCAAGCTCCACCTGGAAGACCTGTTCCAGCGCAGAGTGGATCTCGTCCTGTGGGATCGGCTCCGGCCGGAGCTACGACCGGCCGTCTTCGCGGAACTCATCGATGCCGCGTGACGTCCACCTCTACCTCCGCGACATCGCGACGGCGATCGAGCGCACGCTCGGGTATTGCGCCGGCCTGGATCGCGGTGGCTTTGAGGCCGACATGCGGACCGTGGACGCGGTCTGCCGCAACCTCGAGGTCCTCGGCGAAGCCGCCAAGAAAGTCCCCGAGGAATTTCGTTCGGCGCATCCGGAGATCGAGTGGCGCAAGCTCGCGGGGATGCGCGACGTACTCGCTCACGACTACTTCCAGGTGGACCTCGATGTCGTCTGGGACGTCGTGCAGAACAAGTTGCCCGAGTTGCGGCACCGGATCGGAAGGCTCCTCGACGACGTGCGGTAGCGGCGCTTGGTCGTCGGTCCAGCCGAGTTCTGCGCAGGGGGTGCTTGGAGGATGGGATGGGTGACAAGTTGCGCTTCGAGTACGTCCGAGCGGGCGACGTCCTCTTCATCAGCACGGCTCCGCCCTATCCCGAGCAGATGACCGAAGCGCTCGGTGACGACGTCATCGCTCGGCTCAATCCCACCACGGGAGACATCGAGAACGTCGAAGTGCTGTTCTTCTCGACGCGGCTCTCGGGGAACAAGCTCTTCGAGTTGCCCGTGACCGCCGATCTGCGCCGCGCGGTCTGACGCTTCGTTACCGCGCGTACGCCCGGCGCGCGAAGAGCAGCGTCAGGAACGGCAGCATGTTGGTCTTGTTCGGGATCGACTTGAAGATCCGCCACATGCGCTTCGGGTTGAAGTAGAAGCGCCGGTAGGCCTCCTTGCGCAGCTTGAAGATCGTCTCCTCGGGCACGGTCGAGAGGTTGATCTCGCTCTTGTACGGCTCGTACGCGCTCCAGTCCTTCGGCAGGTCGTAGCCCGCGTGCTCGATCTCCTTGAAGAGCTCGGTCCCCTTGAACGGGATCACGCGGAAGAACGCGGCGGTGTGGAACGAGCTCTCCGCGGCCCAGTCGATCGTCTCGCGCATCTCCTCCTCGGTCTCCGTCGGGAACCCGAGCATGAACGCGCCGTGGACCATGATCCCTTGGTCGGCGATGAAGTCGACGATGCGCTGCACCTTGTCGATCTTCAGGTTCTTCTTCATCACCTTCTGGATGCGCGGGCTCGCCGACTCGACCGCGACCATGCAGCGGTACATGCCCGCCTTCTTCAGGAGCACGACGAGCTCCTCGTCGAGGATGTCGCCGCGGAAGCCGTTCGGGAACGTCAGCGCGAGCTTGTAGTCGCGATCGATCAGCCCCTGCGCGATCTTCTTCGCGCGCTCAGGACGGAAGTTGAAGATGTCGTCCATGAAGACGATCTCCTTCACGCCGTAGTCCTTGACGAGCAGATCGATCTCGGCGAGCACGTTCTCCGCCGACCGCTCGCGGAAGGTCTTCCCGTAGCTGTTGTGGCAGTACGTGCAGCGCCACGGACACGCGCGCGACGAGAACATCGTCGCGAACTCCTTGTGCGCGTAGATCACGCCGCCGCGCGGCACCGTGTGGTACTTGACGTGGTCGACGAGGTCCCACGCGGGGAACGGCATCTCGTCGAGCTTCGCGGGCGGCGCGCGATCGGGGTTGTGCACGATCCGGCCGTCGCGGTCGCGCCACGAGATGCCTTCGCACGCCGACCAATCGTTGCGGCCCTTGTCGAGGCCTTCGAGCAGCTCGGCGAACGTGAACTCGCCCTCGCCGCGCACGACGAAGTCGACCGCCTTCTCCGCGAGCACGTCCGCGGCCGCGACCGACGGATGCGGTCCGCCGGCGACGACGATCACGCCGGGCATCCGTCGTTCGAGCTCGCGCGCGACCTCGTTCAAGCAGCCCGCCTCGTACGTCATCGCGGAGAGGCCGACGACGTCGGGCTCGAGCTTCAAGAGCTCGTCGACGCAGCGCTCCGGCGTCCAATCCTCGACCTTCATGTCGAGGATGTGCACGTCGCCGAACCCCGACTTCCGAGCCTGCGCGGCGATCATCATGATCCCGAGCGGATGGACGTGGGTGAACTGCGTGTAGGGGTGGTACGTCTGGACGAGGGCGATGCGGAGCATGGTGAGGGGCAGGCGCACCGATGCTACTCGCAGCCTTCCGTGGGCGGTAGGTTTGCGAGGGATCCGCGCGCGACGACCGTCGTGCAGGACCACCGCCGTGCAGGACCAC
Source organism: Planctomycetota bacterium (assembly GCA_016220085.1). Lineage (GTDB taxonomy): Bacteria > Planctomycetota > UBA1135 > UBA1135 > JACRIN01. Next base: position 108,281 of record JACRIN010000066.1, on the reverse strand, counting down.
CGCCGTGCAGGACCACCGCCGTGCAGGACCACCGCCGTGCAGGACCACCGCCGTGCCGTCGGTACGCCGCCGCAAGACGCCGGCTGCGGCGCGGCGACCGGGCCCGCGCGATTCGTTCAGCGCGCTCGGTCGCCGGCGCTCGACCGGTCCACCCAGATCAAGCGCGAAGCCAGCCGCTCGCATGCGACTGGCTCCACAATTCAGTTCGACCTCGACGTCGACGGGGAGTTGACAGGTCCACCCCTATCACGGGCACAACGTGAAGTCGATCGCTCGGGTCAACCCGGTGTTGTTCGGCGCGCTGAAGCCGGGGTCGCGCGACCAGAACTGACCGTCGACGTGCGTTCCGGCGACCAAGCTCGGATCCACGCCGCTCGCGACGTGGGTGTTGAAGTCGAACTCGTAGGAGCCCGAGCAGTCGGTCGGCGCGAGATTGCCGCCCGAGTTCTGCAGCGCGGTGCGGGTAATCGGGCCCTTCACGCACAGAGTGCCGCCCTGGAACGCGGCCGCGACCTGACCGGACGTCCCGTAGAAGAAGAGACCGGTCTTCTTCGCGAGCACGTCGGTCGCGACGATCCGAAAACCGCTCGGCGAGCTCGCGCTCGGCGCCCCGGTCGCCGCCAGAGTCGGCGTGCAGCCCAGGCTGTTCGTCTTGGCCGTGCAGTAGCTCGCGAACGGCGCGCAGTTCGGAGTCGCGCGCTGCAACGAAACCGTCACTCCGCCGCCGAACGCCGGGCTCCCCGTGAGGTACGAGACGCCCGCGACATCGCGTTTGCCATCCCCGTCGAAGTCCGCGCCGGCGAAGCCGATCATGTGGTCGCCCGGCAACACGACGCGGGCCATCTCGGTGAATCCGGCGAGACCGTCACCGCGCAGCAGCAGGACGAGGTTCTGCGACCCGGACACCAGTCCGACGTCGACGATGCCGTCCGAGTCGTAGTCCGCGATCTCGGCGTCGTACGGCACGTAGGGCGTCTGGAGCACGTTGTTGACCCCGAAGATTCCGTGGCCGTCGTTCAACAACACCGAGAGCCTGGCGCCGTTGTCCTCGGTGCAGACCAGATCGACGTGGAGGTCCGCGTTCAACAGGCCCGCCTCGATGCTCGAGACCTGAAGAACTCCGGAGAGCTGGAGGACGGGCGCGGTGAAGTGTCCCGTGCCGTCGTTGCGGGACACGGCGAGGAACTGGCCGAGCCGCGAGGTCGTGATCACGTCGACGTCTCCGTCGTGATCGATGTCTGCGCTCTCGAGCCGCGACGGGACCGTGCTCGCCGGGTAGTACGTCGGTGCGCCCAAGGCTCCGGCCCCGTCGCCGAGCAAGATCGCGAACGTCTCCGTCGACTGGATCGTCACCGCGACGTCCAGATCACCGTCGCCGTCGAAATCAGCGAGCGTCGCGTCGTTCACGTCGTTCGGGATCGCCGTGAGCACGTACGTACCCGCCGGAGCGAACGCACCGCCGCCCAGGTTGCTGAGCAAGGACAAGGATCCGGCGCCGCGATCGACCGAAAGGAGGTCCTCGTCTCCGTCGCCGTCGAAGTCACCGTTCTCGAGCGCGACCGGCCCCGCGCCGACCGGGAACGAACTCGGACCGTAGAAGTTCCCCGCACCGGTGCCCAGGTAGACCTCGAGTCGGGCGTCGTCGAACAGCGCGCTCACGAGATCCGGTCGCGCGTCGCCGTTCACGTCGAGGACGAGGAGGTCGAGGCGCTTCTCCAACGCGCCGAACGACAACGGTTGCCCGAAGTTCTGTTGGTAGTCGCGCACGAACGAGACCAGACCGTTGACGCCGTACGTGACCACGTCAGCGTCGCCGTCCCCGTCGACGTCCGCGTCCTCCGCGCAGTAGACCGGGTTGCCGTGCGACAGCACCCGCCACTCGGCGAACGTCGCGTCCCCGAGATCGCGCGCGAGGACCAAGGCGTTGCGCTCCGCGTCGGCAAAGGCGATGTCGAGCTTCCCGTCGCCGTCGAAGTCGCGCGCCAGCAGCGTGTTGGATTGCAAGAAGTTGCCCGGAAAGTCGCTGGTGATCGAACCGCCGAAGCCGCCGGCGCCATCGCCCGGCACGACCGCGACGTGTTCCCAGCCGCTCGCGTCGAAGGCCGGATGCGCGATGTCCAGGGTGCCGTTGGCGTCGAAATCGCCGAGAGCGAGAGCACCCATCTGGAGCCCGTGTCCGTAGCTCGTCGCGATCACCTTGTTCGTCCAACCGCCGGCGCCATCACCGAAGAGCACCGTCACGGCGGTGGGAAGACCGCTGGCTTCGCTGATCACGATGTCGAGATTGCCGTCCGCGTCGAAGTCACCGAGCTCGATGTCGTCGATCATCCTCGGCCAGGCGTATCGATCCGGCGCCCAGAAGTGACCGGCGCCGTCGCCCAGCGCGACGACGAACGTCGGCGGCGTCCGGGAGTACACGACGGCGTCGGCGTCGCCGTCGCCGTTCATGTCGCCGACCGCGAGCGCGGTCATCGTCCAGATCAGCGGCAGCGTGCTGAAGAGCGGCGGACCGAAGCCGCCGAGTCCGTCGCCGAGCGCGGCCGCGAGCTCGTGATTCGGACTCTGCGTCGAGAGCAAGTCGAGTTCGCCGTCGCCGTCCAAATCGACGAGGTGCACGTCGCGCGAGAAGGCCGTCTGCACCGTCGAGCTCGCGCCGAAGTGCCCGCGGCCGTCGCCGCGTCGCACCGAAACCGTGCCGTTGGGCTCGCCGTACGCCGCGTCGACGTACCCGTCGTGATCGAGGTCCTCGAACGCGACGTTCCCGTCGAAGATCGGGGCCGCGGTCGCCGGCGCCGGGAAGTCGAGAGTTTGGCGAGCCTCCACGGGCGAGGCGAGCGTCAGGCCGAGCACGAGGATTGCGCTCTGCGGACGGAGGAGCGATAGCGAGTAAGCGATGGAGTTCATGGCTCGAAGCGAGCTCTGCCGCCCGGCCGGCAGTCTGGGAATCGACGTGTCTCTCGAAAGACACTCTAGTCGCCGGCGTCGCTCCGCGGGGTTCGACCGATTCGATTTTGTGGGGCTGCGCATGAACCGCGCACCTCGGCCGCGTCGGTTCGGGCTCGCCGTCTGTAGGGCGCGCCCCGCTGCCGGGCTCGCGAAGCACGCCGGACTCGAGAGGTCACCATCGCGCCGGAACGACGGACGGAAGGCCTACGCCGACGCGTGGCGCACGTGGAGGGGTGTCGAGAGCAAGAATCGCGCTCGACCGGATCACTCCGCGGGCGCTTCCTTGCGGCCGAAGAGCTTCTCGCTCGCGCCCTCGATCAAGCGGAAGAAGAGCGGCACGAAGAACACCGCGAGCGCCGTCGCCGCGATCATGCCGCCCATCACGCCGGTGCCGATCGACTGGCGACCCGCCGCGCCCGCGCCTTGCGCGATCACCAACGGCAGCACGCCGAAGATGAACGCCAACGACGTCATCACGATCGGACGGAAGCGCAGTTTCGCCGCGGAGAGCGCCGCGTCGTGGAGCGTCGCGCCCTTGCGACGCTGCGCGACCGCGAACTCGACGATCAGGATCGCGTTCTTCGCGGCGAGGCCGACCAGCGTCAGCAATCCGATCTGGAAGTAGATGTCGAGCGGCAGGTTGCGCCACCAGACGGCGACCAGCGCGCCGAACGCGCCGAGCGGCACCGCGAGCAACACCGCGAACGGCAGCGAGAACGATTCGTACTGCGCAGCGAGCACCAGGAACACGACGAGCACGCCGAACAGCAACGCGCGCATCGCCTGGTTGCCGGTGCGGATCTCCTGGTAGGTCTGACCGCTGAAGTCGATCGCGAAGCCCGGCGGCAGCGTGTCGGCGATCTCGCGCACGGCTTGGAGCGCCTCGCCGCTCGAACGCCCGACGCCCGGCGCGCCCGCGATCTGCACCGCGTTGTACCCGTTGAAGCGGCCGACCAAGTTCGGGCCGGACTGGAAGCGCGACGTGACGAGCTCCGAGAGCGGCACCATCCGTCCGTCGCGGTTCATCACGTGGAAGCGTCCGATGTCGTCGGGTCCGCGGCGCGCGCTCGGTTCCGCCTGGAGATTGACGCGATAGACGCGCCCTTGGAGGAAGAAGTCGTCGGCGTAGAGCTGCGAGAGGTACGCCTGCATCGTGTCGTACACGTCGCCGATCGGCACGCCCATGTCGAGCGCCTTCGAGCGATCGACTTCGACGTAGAGCTGGGGCAGGCTCAAGTTGACGTTCGCGGTCACCGCCGAGACCTCGGGACGGGCGGAGAGCTTCTGCGTGAACTCGCCGACCACGCGGCCGAGCTCTCGCACGTCGGCGCCGCCGCGCGCCTGGAGCTGCATCTCGAAGCCCGCGCGGATCCCGAGGCCCGGCACCGCGGGGAAGTTGAACGCGAAGACCATCCCGTCCTTCTCGGGGAACATCGTCTGGTTGAAGTGGCCGATCAGCGCGTCGACCGACGTGCCCGGCTCGGTGCGCTCTTCCCAGTGCTTCAATCCGACGAACATCGTGAACGCGTTGGTGCTCGCGATGCCGCCCGAGAGCAGGTTCTGTCCGCCGAGCAACACGAGGTGCTCGGTCTGCGGCTGCGAGAGCACCCATTCCTCGACGCGTCGACTGACTTCCTGCGTGCGCGCGAGCGACGTGCCTTCCGGCAGGATCGCCGCGATGATGTAGAAGCCCTGGTCTTCCTGCGGGAGGAAGCCGGTCGGCCGATGCGCTTGGATGCGCCATGCGACGAAGATCAGACCGCCGAAGAGCACCAGCGCGAGCACCGCGCCGCGCAACGTCGCGCGCACGCCGGCGAGGTAGCCGCGGGTGATGCGCTCGAACACGCGGTCGAAGAGCAGGAACGGTCCGCTGCGCTCGGCGTCTCTCGGGCGCAGGAGCAAGCGGCAGAGCGCGGGGCTCAACGTCAACGCGACCAGGCCGGAGATCGCGACCGAGATCGCGATCGTGGCGGCGAACTGTCGGTAGAGCTCGCCGGTCAGGCCGCCGAGGAACGCGACCGGCACGAAGACGGCGCTCAGCACGAGCACGATCGCGACGACGGGGCCGCTGACCTCGCGCATCGCCTCGATCGTCGCATCGTGCGGCGAGAGGTGCTTCTCGTGCATCAAGCGCTCGACGTTCTCGACGACGACGATCGCGTCGTCGACGACGATGCCGATCGCGAGCACGAGCCCGAAGAGCGTCAACGCGTTGATCGAGAAGCCGAAGAGCTTCATCCCCGCGAAGGCGCCGATGATCGACACCGGCACGGCGAGCAGCGGCACCAACGTCGCGCGCCAGCTCTGCAGGAAGACGAAGACGACCAGCAGCACGAGCCCGACCGCCTCCAGCAGCGTCGTGATCACTTCGCGCGCCGAGACGCGGATGAAGCGCGTCGTGTCGAACGGGATCTCGCACGACACGCCTTCGGGGAAGCTCGGCGTCAGACCGGCGACCACCGCGCGCACGCCGTCGGCGGTGTCGAGCGCGTTCGCGTTCGACTGCAGGAACACCAGCATCATCGCCGCCGGCATGCCGTCGACGCGGCCGAAGAGGTCGTAGCTCTGCGAGCCGAGCTCCGCGCGCCCGACATCGCGCAAGAGCACCCGTGAACCGTCGACGTCCGAGCGCAACACGACGTTCTCGAACTCGTCGGCGGTCTGCAAGCGACCGCGGGTCACCACGGGGATCGTCAGCTCGGCGCCGCCGTCGTTCGGCGCTTGGCCGACGCGACCGGCGGCGTAGAGGCCGTTCTGCTCGACGATCTTCGCGCGCACCTGCGCGACGGTCAGCCGCTTCTGCGCGAGCCGCTCGGGATCGAGCCAGACGCGCATCGCGTAGTCGCGCGCGCCGAACACCTGCACGTCGCCGACGCCGGGCACGCGCTTCAACGCGTCCGCGACGTTCTGCGTCGCGTAGTTGGAGAGGTACAGGTCGTCGTAGCGCGCGTCGCTCGCGCGCATCGCGGCGACCAGGAGGATGTTCGACGACGTCTTCTGCACCGACACGCCGAGGCGGCGCGTCTCCGCGGGCAGGCGCGGTTCCGCGAGCTTGACGCGGTTCTGCACCTCGACGGCGGCGAGATCCTGGTTGGTGCCGATCTCGAAGCTGACCAGCGTCGTCAGCACGCCGTCGTTGGTGCACTGCGACGAGAAGTAGAGCAGGTCCTTCGCGCCGGAGAGCTGTTGCTCGATCGGCGCGGCGAGCGCTTGTGCGACCGTCTCCGCGTTCGCGCCGGGATACGTCGCGACGATGCGCACCTGCGGCGGCGTGATCTCGGGGTATCGCGCGACCGGCAGATTGAAGAGCGACACCAAGCCGGCGACGACGATCAGGACCGAGAGCACGGTCGCGAAGACCGGCCGATCGATGAAGAAGCGCGAGAACATGCGCTACTCGGCTTTCTCGACGGGCTTGACCTTGCCGCCGGGCCGGATCTTCATCAGGCCGTCGACGATCACGCGCTCGCCGGACGCGAGGCCCGACTGCACGAGCCACTCGTCCGCCTGCCACCGCGCGACCGTCACCGGCCGCGCCTCGACGGTGTCGTCCTGGCCGACGACGTACACCATCGCCGTCGCGCCGCTCAGCATCACCGCGCGTTGCGGCACCGCGATCGAGGCCTTGCGCGTCCACCCGCGGCCGCGCGCGCGGACGAATTGGCCGGGCTTCAGGAGCTCGTCGGGATTCGGAACGACCGCGCGGACCTCGGCGGTGCCGGTCGCGGGGTCGATGTCGACCGAGCGGAAGTTGATCGTGCCTTCGTGGGCGTACGGCTTGCCGTCGATCAGCTCGATCGCGATGCGCAGGTGCTCGATGTCGTCGACGAGCGCGAGCGCGCCGCTCTCGAGCGCGGCCTGGGTCTCCAGGATCTCGCGCTCGCTGACGTGGAACGAGACGTAGAGCGGATCGACGCGCGAGAGTTCGACCAACAGCGAGTTCGAGCCCGAATCGACCATGCTGCCGGGCTCGACGAACGTCTTCCCGATGCGACCGGAGAACGGCGCGGTGATCGTCGTGTACTCGAGGTTCAGCGCGGCCTGGGAGAGCTCCGCTTCGGTGCGCGCGAGCTGCGCGGCGGCGAGCGACTGCGCGGTCAGCGCGTCGTCGAGTTCCTTGCGCGCGACCGCTTCGGACTCGACGAGCTGACGTTTGCGCAGGACGGCGCGATCGGTCTCGGCGATCCGCGCACGCGCCTCTTCGACGCGCGCCTTCGCGGCGTCGAGCGTCGCCTGGTAGGGGCGCGGATCGATGCGGAGGAGCACGTCTCCCTCGCGCACCTGCCGGCCCTCGGTGAACAGTCGCTCGATGATCACGCCTTGCACGCGGGCGCGCAGCTCGACCGCGCGCGACGCGGACGTCTGCGCGAGGTACGACGGCGTCCATTCGAGATCGCGCGACTCGATGCGTTGCACGTTCACTTCGAACGGCGGCGGCGCGGGCGCGGGCGCGGCGGCGGGCTTCTCGCAACCGCTGGTGACGGCGAAGAACCAGATCAGACTCGCGGTGGAGGCCGCGGCTCGGGCGATGCGGGGATGCTTGCTCATGATCTCGTTTGGAAGGAGCCGCCGAGGGCGAGGTGCAGGCGCACGCGCGCGAGCACGAGGGCGAGCCGTGCGTCGAGGCGTCCGCGTTCGGATTGGTAGAGCTGTTCGTGGATCTGATCGAGCTCGAGCAGCGTCGCTTCGCCTTCCGCGTAGCGATCCTCGGCGAGGGCGCGAGCGCGCGTGAGACGCTCGACGGACTCGGCGAGCGCGGCTTCGCGCCTGCGCAGCGCCGCCTCGTCGTTCAGCGCGGCTTCGACTTCGAGGAACGCGTTGCGCGCGGTCGCGACCCAGCCCGCGAGCGCGGCCCGGCGGTCGGCGCGCGCGGCCTCGGCGTCGGCGAGCAGCCGCCCGCCGTCGAAGAGCGGGGCGACGATTCCGCTCGCGAGGTTCCAGATCACGTTGGACTCGTCGAGCAGCCCGCTGAGTTCGTCGTTCGCGTAGCCGCCTTGCGCGCTGAGCGTGATCCGCGGCAGGCGCGCGGCATCGGCGGCGGCGACGCGCTCGAAGCTCGCGGCGATCGCGCGCTCGGCGGCGACGACGTCGGGTCGGCGCTCGAGCAGCTCCGAGGGCAAACCGAGCGGCGCGTCGGCGGTCGACGGCGGCAGCTCGCTCGCGAGCTCGAGCTCGCCCGCCGGATAGCGGCCGAGCAACGTCTCGAGCGAGAGCAGCGCGGAGCGCCGGGCGCCGCGGCTCTGCTCGGCCTGCGCCAGCGCTCCGGCGCGCGTGCCGATCGCGACGTCGACTTCCGCGGACGCCGCCTCACCGGCGTCGAAGCGAGCGCGCGTGATGCGTTCGACGCGCTCGCGCTGTGCGAGCGAGCGTTCGTCGATCTCGACGCGCCGCGCCGACGCGAGCGCGAGGAACCAGCCGCGGGCCGTTTCCGCGGCAAGCGCGTTGCGCGCGCCGAGCCAATCGGCCCGCGCGGACTCGGCGTCGAGCTCCGCGGCGCGCTCGGCATGCGAGAGCCGGTCCCAGAGGTCGACTTCCCAGCTCGCGGCGAGCCCGAGGTCGAGGCGCGAGGCTTCGCCGAGTCCGGAGTCGCCGCGCGCGGCGCCGGCGAACACATCGAGCGTCGGCAAGAGCCCCGCGTGGGCCCGGCGGGCGAGCGCGTTCGCGCGGGCGACGCGCGCGGCGGCGAGCTCGAGTTCGGCGTTGTGCTCGATCGCTTCCGCGACCAACGCGTCGAGCCGCGCGTCGCAAAAGCCGCGGATCCAGTCGCGCTCGACGGCGCCGAGCGAGCCCGAGCGCGCGCCAGCGAACGCCGTGCGCGTCTCGACGACCAGCGGCGTGCCGTCGGTGCTCGAGCGCGCGACGTGCACGCAGCTCGCGAGCGAGCCCGCGGCGACGAGACCGGCGAGGACGAGGGGACCCTTCATTGCGGACTCCGAGCTTCGTTGGATGCCGGCGGCAACAGCGGTGCGCCGATCGCGACGGCTTCGGTCTGCACGCGGCGGAGCTGTTCGAGCACGGCGTCGAGATCGGCGGCGCGCACGCAGTCGATCAGTCGCCGCCAATGCTCGAAGATCCACGCGCGCGCCTTCGCGTCGCGCAGGAACGGCGCCCAGTAGCGCCGATTGGTCTTGCTCAGCATTTCGAGCTGCTGCATCAACCGCGGGCTCTTCGCCGGCCGGAGCAGCGCCGCGCGCAGCTCCCACGCGAGATCGGCGAAGCGCGCGAGGTCGGTTTCGTCGCGCAGCGCGGCAAGGGCTCGCTCGGCGTGCGCGAGGTCGTCCGGCGTCACGTTCGGCAGCGCGCGCGGGAACGCGAGCGTTTCGAGCGCGCGGCAGATCTCGACGAGCTCGCGGACGTCCTCCGCGTCGAAGGTCGCGACCACGACGCCGCGGTGGGCCGCGTGGTGGACCAGTCCCTCGCCTTCGAGCTGGCGCAGCGCCTCCCGGAGCGGGATCACGCTGACGCCGAGCTCCCGCGCGAGCGCGGATTGCCTCAGGACCGAGCCGCCGGCGATCCGGCCGTCGAGGATCGCGTTGCGCAGGGATGCGGCGACCTGCTGCGCCAGCGAAGCGCGTCGGACGGGCTCCGGACCGAGGTTGGGGGGCGGCATGGTGAATCTCTTATCAGAAATAAGAGGCTGCCCGCTATCGACCGGAGCGCGAAAAAGGTGCGCAGCCCGACGTCGGACGCACTCCGTAGCCCGTCGGGGCTCGAGTTCGGCGTCCGAGCTCCAAACCCCGAGCGCGGGCCCGCCGGAACCGGCGAGCCCGCGCTCTCGAAGCGTGGTGCGGCGCGTGACCGAGGCGGGATCGGGGCGGGACCGGGGCGGTCGCTCGAACTCGGAGCCGTTCAGCGAGCGCGTTCCGCGGGCAGCCGGAACGACTGCTCGAGGCTCTCCAGCGCCGACTTGGCGCGCTCGGTCGCCGAGGCTCCGCGCGCGTCGGGTCGATCGGCTTCGTCGAGCGAAACGTGCGCTCCCGAGAACCGCACCATCGCGCGGTCGTCCCAGTCGACCAGGTCCTCGATCACCAGGCTCGTCTTCGTCGAGGTCTTCAGGCCGAACGGCGGCGAGCGCTCGCCCTCTTCGACGGTCTCGAACACATGCCGCACGCCGCGACGGCCTTGGACCTCGATCTCGCTTCGGCTGAGCACCCGGAACGACTGGCCGGCGGCCTTGCACTCCTTCGCGCGGCTCGCCACGCCGTTGTCGGCGAGCGTTTCGATGCCGCCCAGCGCCGCGATCGACGCCGCCGGCGCGACCCAGACGTCCGCGTGCGACCAGAACGCGAACGCCCACGTCAAGAACCAGCCGCCGGCGCCGTCCGCGCCGTCCTTCACGTCGATCAACGGGTGGTTGCGCTCGAACGGGACCCGGACGCTCCACGAGCCGTCGGGCGCGGCGTAGTGGCCGGCGTCGAACGCGCCGGCGAGGCGAATCTCCAGCGGGGCGGAGCGACAGCTCGACGACGCGAACACGAGGCCGAGCGCGAGAGCGACGCCTCTCGAGAAGTGCTTCACGGCAGCGCCTCCTCCCAGGCGAGGACCCAGCCTTCGGCGAGGCCCCACTCGCGCCAGGTCGCCTGCTCGCGCGCGAAACGCTCGGCGGAGTCGTTGGTGTAGCGCAGCACCGCGGTTCGGCCGTCGCGAACCCGGAGCACGACGAGCCCGTGAAGCCGCTCCGTGCGTCCCTCGCGCCTGCCCGACCACGTGTAGACGCCGGTGGTGTCGCCGACCGCGTGCTCGGTCCATTCGAAGTCGTTGAAGCCGGCCTCGATCTCGCGGCGCAGGTCGACGCCGTGCGACCACGCCGCGGTCGGCGCGCTCTCGAAGCGGTCGAGCTCGCTCCACTCCAGCCGCAGCCGCTCGCGAGCGGCGCTGTCTCCGCTGTCCGCGCCGCTGCGGTTGCCGCCGCCGCCCGGGTTGGCCGGCTCGAAGCGGATCCAGTGCGACGCGTCCTCGACGCGCCAGTCCGCAACCGTCCAACGCGTCGGATCGAGGCCGAATGCCGCGCTCTCGGGCGGTGCGATCCACGACACCGCGATCTCCTCGCGGGTGTCGTCGCGGAACGCGAAGACTTCGATCGGCGGTTGGCGGTCGGACGCGCGGGTTTCGAGGGTGTAGCTCGCGCCCGGCGCGACGGTGAAGCGCAGGGAGCGCCGCAGCCTCGGCTCGATGGCGTCGAACGCGCCGACGACGAGCCTGCGTTCGCCGGGGACGAGCTCGACCTCGTCGACGCCGACCGTGACGACCCGCGCGAGCCTCGACTGGCCCTCCGAGGTCGGCTGGCCATCGACCGAATCGATCCCGAGATCGATCGCCGACTTGTCGTTCCACGTGATGCGGTTGTGCATCCGCACGCTGGCGACCTCGGAGCTCCAGCGTTCGGCGCCGGCGTACATCCGGGCGGAACCGCAGCTCGCGAGCAACGATCCGGCGAGCGCGGCGCGAGCGAGCGCGGTCGTCGGTGCGCAAGAGTGTCTCATGGGGGCCAACATCTCAGTCGTTCGTCGCCGGCGCCAATCCGTGTTTTCGAGCCCACCGATCCGCGCGATGGATCGAGGGCTCGCCGACAGCGGCGTGGATCGTGCGCTCACCGATCGCGCCGCGGATCGAGCGCTTGCCGATCCGCACGACGGGTCGAGCGGTCAACGACCGCGTGGCGGATCGAGGGCTGACCGAACGCGCGACCGACGGAGCGCGGACTGATCCGCACGGCGAAGCGAGGGCTCCCGGATCGAGGGGGGCGACGGGCGCGCCGGGGGCGGTGGGCGCTATGGGCGCGATGGGCGACAGGGGCCGATCGACGGCGAACGGTCGCGCGCTCGCGAAGGACACGGGGCAGAGCAGGTTTCGCTGCTCTGCCCCGCTCTCGTCCAAGCGTCGACGTGCGATCCGTCGGCCGCCCATGCGCTGCGAGCGCGTCGCTCGCGTCGGAACTCTCCCAAGTTCCCCCTGGTGCTCCGCCCGCCGGGTGCGGCGCGCGGTTGGGACCCTTACACGCCGACGGACCCGGAAATGGTTCGCGGGAGCTCGGTTCCTTCGCAGGTCTTGGCCTCGCGAGTCGCCGCGGAGTTGCAGCGACTTCCAGTTTTCCGCGCGGAAGCGGGCCGAACCGGTCCCGCCGGGCCGACTCGCCGCGGCGAAAGCTCCCGCGGCGGAATTCGCGGCGAGGCGTGCGCCGGGCGCCTGCCGAGCCGCGGCGCGGCAGGTAGACTTGCGCTCACCTCTCGCGCTCGTCCCCCGCGATCCCCGAGGCTCGGCGCTCGCGCGCCGTCCGGTCGCTCGTCCGTCCCCCGTCTCCTTCGGAGAGTCACGCCTTGGCACGCATCGCGTTCGTCCTCACGACCTGTCACGAGTTCGAGGGTGTGAAGGTGCTCTCGTCCGTATTGAAGAAGCACGGCCACCAGACCGACTGCTTCATCACGAGCGAGGAACGCGACTACTACCAGGCGGTCCGCGACTTCGAGCCCGATGTCGTCGGCATCTACGCGACCAGCGGCCAGGAGAAGTGGCCGTACCCGTACATTCGGCGCTGGAAGAAGGAGCTCCCGCACCTGAAGGTCGTGATGGGCGGGCCGCACCCGAGCCACGATCTCGAGCCGCTCCACGAGCGCGACGTCGTCGACGCGACGACCAAGGGCGAAGCCGAGTACGCGATCCTGGAGCTCGTCGAAGCGTGGGCAGCAGGCCGCTCGATCCGCGAGATCCCGAACGTCGGTTGGCTCGGCGACGACGGCAAGGCGGTGCAGAACCCGATCCGTCAGGTGATCGACGATCTCGACTCGCTGCCGTTCCCCGATGTCGACGTCTTCTACAAGTACGCGTTCCTCCGCAACAAGCGCGTGATGCAGGTCCACGCGAGCCGGGGTTGTCAGAACAGTTGCACGTACTGCTCGGTCGGCTTGATGAAGAAGGAGTGGATCAGCGGCAAGAAGGGCGAGAAGTTCAACCGCGTCAAGTCGGTCGACTACCTCTGCGAGGAGATGAACGACATCGTCGCGCGGTACCCGGGCTTCCGGATGGTGAACTTCGGCGACGCGGCGCTGAACATGGAGCGCGGCTGGGTGCAGGAGTTCGCGGAGAAGTGGCCGCAGCGCGTCGGACTGCCCTTCGCCTGCAACATCAACATCAACCACCTCAACGAAGACGACATCATCGCGATGAAGCGCGCGGGCTGCGTCTCGGTGCAGTTCGGCCTCGAATCCGGCAGCGAGCGCGTGCGCGTCGACGTATACCGCAAGGGCTACACCGACAAGGTCGTGTACGGGATCCCGCCGCTCTTGCGCAAGCACAAGCTCACGTACCGCACCAACAACATCATGGGCTCGCCCGCGGAGACGCTCGAAGACATGTTCGAGACCGCGCGCGTCAACAAGCGCATCAAGCCGAACGGCTGCACGGTGCTGATCTATCGCGCGTTCAAGTCGACGGTGCTCGGGCGGGAGGACTACGCGCTCGGCCGCGTCGACCTCGAGAAGGACATCGGTCCGTCGATCCAGCAAGACAGCCACATGAAGCGCGACGACGTCGCGCAGGTCGTCAACCTCCAGAAGCTCTTCAACATCGCGGTGTACATGCCGGGCGGCGAGCAGCTGGTGCGCCAGCTGATCAAGCTGCCGCGCAACCGCGTGTTCGATCTGACGCAGCTCTCGTTCCTCTGGTACCAACACGCGGTCGTGTCGGGCTACGGGATGCTCGACGACTTCGTGCTCGGCCTGAAGAACGTCGGCAACGTCTTCGCGCACACCAAGCGCCGCCAAGCCGCCGCCAAGACCGAGCCGTCGTTCCTCGCGCACATGGACATCGGCACCGACGCGACGCTCTGATCGGCGTCGGGGCTCCGTAGAGCTGCGTAAGTGGACACCCTCCGCTCCGCGCCGCAGAATGGCGCGCGAGAGGAGAGTCCCATGCTCGCAGCGTGTCTCTTGGCCGCCGCGCTTTTTGCGCCGCAGGATGAAGCCGGTTTCGTCGCAGGTCTCGCGGAGGCTCGCGTCGCGTTCGAGAAGCGCGACTGGAAAAAAGCCGAAGGCGCCGCGCGCGCGTTGCTCGCGGAGCACGAGCGTCGGCCCTACGTCTGGCTCCACTTGCCCGAGCTGGTCGACGTGCTCGAATCGGCGAGCTTCTTCGCGTCGTACGTCGAGCCAGAACCTCGGACGCTGATCTCCGGCGAGCTGATCTCGTACAGCAAGTCCGGCGCGAATCTGAAGCTGCGCTACACGCCGAAGACGCTCGGCGACTTCCAGATCGTCGGCGGCAAGGGCGACGCCGCGATCCGTTTGCACCCGGTGGTGTTCGCGGGCGCGTACACGCTCGAGATCAAGGGCCAGTCGTACCCGTCCGGCGGCGACGACAAGCTCGTTCCGATGCTGCTCTACGGGATGGAGGAGCGCGCCGGCCAAGCGGTCGCGTTCGGCTTCTCGGAGTTCCGTTCGAAAGGCCGCCTGCTCTATGCGCCCGCGACGCTGCGCATCCGCGAGGACGGCGAGTGGCGCGACGACGATTCGCAGCAAGCCGAGCCCGGCGTCGGCGACGCGCCGTTCGACTTGAAGGTCAAAGTCGAGGACACGCGCATCACCGTGACCTCGAACGGCAAACCGCTGTTCACGAGCAAGAAGAAGAGCACCGTGCTCGGCCAGATCGGCTTCGCCGGGTTCACTCCGTTCGGCGAGCTGCTGATCTCGGGCCGCGCGCAGCCGGGCTGGCTGCAAGGCAAGCTCGACGAGCACATGCAGGCCGCGTGGGAGCGTCATGCATCCAAGCTGCGCCGGGAATCGCCGTTGCCGGAGTGGCTCGCGCCGAAACCCTCCGGCAGCGGCAAGATGCTCGAGTTCGATCCGCGCGACTTGCCGATGCCGTCGGCGAAGCTCAGCCCGAAGAAGATCGCCGAGCTGCTCGAGACCAAGCCCGGCCAGATCCGCAAGGCGTTCGAGGCGCTGGAGAAGCTCGGTGCCGATGAAGTGCCCGACGGCTTGCGCACGTGGCTCACCGCGTTGCTGCACTATCGCGGACGCCACCTCGAGGACGCGTTGGTCGCGTGCGAGCAGGTGTCGACCGAGTTCCCCGACTTCGTCGCGGCGAAGCGCCTGCGCGCACGGCTCTACCTGCGGCTCGGCAAGGACGACCGAGCGCTCGCCGTCGGGAGCGAAGTCTGCGCCGCGGATCCGGAGGACGATCGCGCCGCGGCCGAGCTCGCCGAGCTGCAGTTCTCGTGCGGCAGGTACGACGAGTTCATGGCGCACTTGCGCGCGCGCGCGGAGCTCGGGCGCTTCACGGCCGAGCTAGACGAGCTCAACTCGCTCTTCTCGCGCGCGAAGAACGGCCCCGGTTGGAAGAAGCCGATCGAAGTGAAGACCGCGCACTACGTCGTCGCGTCCGACATCGACCGCAAGACGTGCGTCGAGGCCGCGGAGATGCTCGAGAACTCGCTCGGGCGCTTCCAAGCGCGACTCGGCGCGCTTCCGAAGGAGCGCTCCGAGCCGTTCCGCGTCTTCCTGTTCTCCGGCTTCGCCGGTTATCGCCGGTACGTGCGCGATGCGCTCGACAGCGGCGCCGAGAACACCGCGGGCATGTACCACTTCGCGCTGAAGCAGCTCTTGATCTGGAACCTGCCCGACCACGCGCAGATGCTCCGCACCGTTCGACACGAAGGCCTGCACCAATTCATGGCGAAGAGCTTCGGCGAGCTGCCGCGCTGGGTGCACGAAGGGCTCGCGGAGTTCTACGAGAACGCCGAGTTCACCCGCGGGCCGTCGCGCGAGATCGTGACGCACCCCGAGCACTTGCCGTCGTTGCAAGGCGAGGACGCGAAGCTCGTCCCGCTCGCCGAGTTCGTGCGCTACGACCCCGAAGAGTTCATGCGCGATGCCGAGCTGCACTACGCGGAGGCGTGGGCGTTCGTCCACTTCCTGATGACCGGCCCGCCGGCGCGCAAGGCGATCCTCGACGCGGTGCTCGCGTCGTCGCGCACCGGCGTCGGCTGGGAGGAGTCGGTCGAGCGCGCCTTCGAGCCCGTCGACGTCGCCGCGCTCGAACGCGAGTTCGCCGCGCACGTCGCCGCGCTGAAGGAGTAGCCGCGGCGCGCGCGGCGTCGGCTCACTTCGCCTTGCGCACGTAGCGCCCGAGGAACGTCACCGTCCAATTCCCGGCGGCGTCGAGCCCTTCGATCTGCTGCAGCACCGAGCCGTCCGACTGCGGCGTGAACGTGCAGCGCGTCGGACGCTCTTGGCTCGGTCCGACCGCGTGCAGACCTTCGAAGCAGAGCGCGCCGTCCTTCAACGAGCCCGAGTAACGGATCACGCCGCCCTTGTCGTCGACCCACACCTGCTTCCAGAGGCCGTCGCTCGGATCGACGAAGTTGAGGCTCTGCCCGGTGCCGCCGCCGGCGTCGGTCCAGCGCTCGTGGATCAAGTTGCCGCGCTCGTGTCGGGTGACGACGTTGCCGCCGATGCGGTTGCCGCTCGGGTCGAGCACGTCCCATTCGCCGAGCCAGAAGTCGAGTTCGCGTCGCTTGCCGCCCGCTTCACCCGCGACGCGCGCGGCGAGCGGGCTCCAACGCGGATCGGTGCGCAGGCTCGCAAGGTCGCCGTCGGTCGCGAGCGTGTTCGCGTCGCGGAAGCCCGCGGTCGCCGCGCCGTCGAGCGCTTCGAAGGCCTGGTCCGGCTTGCCGAGCAACGCGTGCGCGCACGCGAGGTTGTAGAGCGAGCCCGCGCGCTGTCCCGGGAACGTCGCGGCGCGCGCGTGCGCTTCGATCGCCGCCTCGAGCTTGCCTTGCACGTGCAGCGCGTAGCCGAGCTTGTGCCACGCCGCCGCGTCCTTCGGGTTCGCGTCGACGCGCGCGCGGAAGGCCGCTTCCGCCGCGGGCCACTTGCCGGCGGCGAAGAGCGCGTCGGCGTCGTCCGCTTTCGCGGCCTTGGCCTCGGACGTTCGCGCGACGGCCGGCGCGGAGTCCTCGGCGAGCGAAGTCCGGCGCGGAGCCGAGCATGCCGCGACGGCGGCGAGCAGCGCGACGGCGAACGGGAGCGAGCGAGTGAGCGAGCGTTGCATCGGGGCCTTTCGCGGCGGATCGACCTCGATCCGAGCCGCGTCTCCATCGTGTCACGCGCTCGCTGCGCGTCGAGAGCGCTTGCAGAGGACTTGCCGCGCGGCGACACGCCCGTGACGCGCGCTCAGCGTGCGATTTCGAGCGCGTTCGCGCGTTCGCGCACACCGCGGGCGGCCTCGGCTTCGCCGCGCGCGTCCAGACGCGTCGCGAGTGCCGTTGCGCGCGACGCGAGCGCCCGACGGAGCTCGACGCCGGCCTCGCCGAGTTCCGCGGGCGTGCGCGCGAGCTCCCGCGCTCCCGTTGCCTCGCGCGCGAGCGACGCGTCGTCGGGCGCGAGGGTCGCCGCGAACTGCAGCGCCTGATAGCCGTCTTCCGCGCGTCCGAAGAGCAGCAACGCGAGCCCGAGCTCGCGCCGCAGCTCGATCGCGTTCGGCGCGACGGCGAACACGCGCGCGGCGACGCGTTCGGCTTCCTCGAGTTCGCCGGAGCGCACGCACGCGAGTGCGAGGCCCGCTTCGAACGCGGGATCGGGTCCGACGCTCGCTTGCCACCGCTCGCAGACCGCGCGAGCGTCGTCGAGGCGTCCGACGTCGGCGAGCGCCCGCATGTAGTTGAACTGCCCCTTGCGGAAGCCCGGGTACGTGCCTGCGCCGCCTTCGAGCACCGCGAGCGCTTCCTCCGCGCGCTCGGACTCGAGCAGCTCGTCCGCGAGCGCGTTTTGCATCGGGTAGTTCCTCTCGCTGTGCGCGAGAGCGTGCCGGAAGAGCGTCTCGCCGTCGCGCCACACGCGCACCTGCGCGAACGTCGCGACGCCGAGCGCGAGCGCGACGGCGAGCGCGAGACCCTCCGCGAGCTTGCGTCGCGTCGCACCGAGTTCCTCCAGCGCGAACGCGAGCGCGAGCGCGAGTCCGACGTGCGGCAGGTACGTGTAGCGATCCGCGTGGCCCTGCGCGCCGACTTGAACGACCCCGATCATCGGCACGAGCGTGCCGAGGAACCACAACCACGCGGTGAGGAACCACGGCCGCGAAGCGCGCGTGCGCCACGCGAGGAACGTGAACAGTCCGAGCGCGAGCGCGCCCTTGACGACGCTCGGATCCAGAAAGCCGCGCGCTTGCCACGGATAGAAGACGATCAAGTCCTTCGGCCACACCGTCTGCGTCAGGTAGGTGCGGTACGCGTGCAGCGCGTTCGCGACGCGCGCGGCGAGCGGGTAGTCCTCGCCGGCGCCGAGCGCTCGGCCCTCGCCCTGCGCGTACACGGTGGCGAGGCTCGCGGCGATCGCGAGCGCGAAAAGCGGCAGCTTTTCGACGACGAGCAACGTCCAGCACTTCACGCGCCCGCTCGCGTGCACGGGCGCGAGCGGCCAGACGTCGAGCACGAGCAGCGCGCACGGCAACGTGATCGCCGTCGGCTTCGCGAGCAGCCCGCACGCGAACGCGGCGAGCGCCAGCAGGTAGCGCGCGACTCCGCGTCGCTCGACCCAGTTCATCCACGCGTGCAGCGCGAGCAGCGCGAAGGCCGCGCCGAGCACGTCCTTGAGCTCGGAAACCCACGCGACCGACTCGACGCGCAGCGGGTGCAGCGCGAACACGGCGGTCGCGAGCCACGCGGCGCGATGCGAGGCTCCGACGCGCACCAGGAACGCGAACACCAGCCACGCGTTCGCGACGTGGAGCGCGAGGTTGACCGCATGGTGCCCGCGCGGCTCGAGCCCGAACGCGTCGACGGCGAGCATGTGCCCGATCCAGGTCAACGGATGCCAGTTCGACGCATGCGCGTGCGTGAACGCCCACTTCACATTGTCGGGCGTCAACCCGCCGAGCACGCGCGCGTTCTCGTAGACGTAGTCCGGATCGTCGTACGCGACGAAGCCATTGCGCCACAGCGCCGCGTACGCGAGCGCGACTGCGAGGGCGAGCAACGCTGCCGCGCCGGTCCGAGTCGTTCGCTCCGCGCTCATGGCTTTCGACGGCGCACTGTGCGCGAAGCCGGGCTCGCGGTCCAGGGGCCGCGGACGAGTGCGTCCCCGCCGAGTGCCGGAAATCGCGTGCGCGCGCGCAACCGGCGCGCGGCCGCGCGGTCGAACCCTCCGACGGACCCGCTCGGACCAGAGACCGGAGCTCTTGCTATGCTTTCGACTCAGACCACCTCGATGATCGTCGCGTACATCCGCCAAGCCGTCGGCCGGGCTCGCTACTCGGAGCTCGAAGACGGCACGTTCAGCGCCACGGTGCCCGGACTGCGCGGCGTGCTCGCGGTCGGCCGCACCCAAGCCGCGTGCAAGCGCGAACTCGCCTCCGTGGTCGAGGAATGGGTGCTGGTGCGGGTCGCGCGCGGATTGCGAGTGCCAAAGCTCGGCGGCATCGAAGTGCGGGTCAAGCGCGCGAGCTGACGTGCCGCCCTTCGGCCCGATCCGGCGTCGGGAGTTGATCGCCGCTTTGCGCGCCTTTGGGTTCAGCGGCCCGTACTCCGGCGGCCGGCATCAGTACATGCAGCGCGGCGAACTCGTGCTCGCGATCCCGAACCCGCATCGCAGCGAGATCAGCGTCGGTCTGCTCGCGATCCTCCTCCGTCAAGCGGGTATCACGCGACGCGAGTGGGAGCGACGTTGACCCTCACGTCCCGCGGCGCTTCGCGCGGGCGGTCGGAGTCGCGGTCCAGGGGTCCTCGGGCCACGAATGCTTCGGGTAGCGCGCGCGCAGGTCCTTGCGAACTTGCACGTACGTCGTGTTCCAGAAGCTCGCGAGGTCCTGCGTGACCTGCACGACGCGTTGGTTGGGCGCGAGCAAGTGCAGCAGCACGCGCACCCGGCCGCGCGCGACCGTCGGCGTGTCGGCCTGGCCGAAGAGCTCTTGCAGCCGCACCGCGAGCACCGGCGGCTTCCCGGGCTCGTAGTCCAATCGTCGCCGCGTGCCGCTCGGTAGGTCGAGTGCTTCGGGCGCCTGCTCGTCGAGCGCGCGCGCCTGCTCGCGCGAGAGCCGCGAACGCAGCACGTCGAGCAACGGCACGCGGCGCAGCTCGTCGACGCTGGTCTTGTCCTCGCACCACGGCGCGAGCGCGTCGACCAGGTCCGCGACGTCGTGCGGCGCGAGCCCGAGCTCGGGCAACCACTCGCGCAACGAACGCACGCGCGCGAGGAACGCGCCGATCTCGCCGCCGAGGTCGAGCGCGCGCTCGGGGTGCTCGCGCGCGAACGCGAGCAAACTGCGCGCGGCCTCCGCGGGCTCCGGCGCGCCCGTTTCGGACTCCTCGATCGCCAGATCCTCGTAGAGCACGCGCCGCACCGCGTACGCGCGACCCTTCGCCTCGTCGAAGCGTGTCTCGCGCACTTCGTGCAGCGCGCCGCCGGCGACTTCGTCGAGCCACGCGCGTTCGATCGCGCTCGCTTGGCGCACGCGCGCGCTCGCTTGCCCGCGACGGCCGAGGTCCGCGTCGATGACGACGAAGAGCTCGTGATCGCGCACGACGCTCTCCTCGCCGAGCACGACGCCGCGGCCGCCGACCATCAGCGCCTCGTCGGCCTTGTTCACGCGCCGTTTCGCGACGCGGTCGACGTAGCCCGCGAAGATCGTGCGCAGGAGCTCGTCCTCGCTCGGCGCGTGCTCCGGCGAGCGCGGGAAGAGCCTTCGAGTCGAGCGCGCGAGCTCGTCGGCGGTGCGCTCGATCGTGCGCACGAGGTTGCGATCGACGTCGCCGCCGCGGCCGAAGAGCGCGTCGCGTCGCGCGAAGAGGTCGCTCGGGCCGACGCTCGCATGCCGCGCGCCGCGCCGCGTCGCGAACAGGTCGCGCTCGGAGAGCAGCGCGGCGAACAGCGCGCCGTCCTCGATCGCGCCGAGCTCGGCGGACGCGACCAACATGCGCGCAAGGCGCGGATGGCACGGCAGCTCCGCCATCACCCTCGCGATCGCCGTCGGCGCGCGCGTCTTCGGGTCGAGTGCGCCGAGGTGGACGAGGAGCTGCGACGCGCGCTCGAGCGCCGCGTCGTCGGGCTTCTCGAACCACGCGAACGCCCGTGGATCGCGCACGCCCCAGACCGCAAGTTCGAGCACGGTGGGGGCGAGGTCGACGCGCGCGATCTCGGGCAGCTCGCGCTCGCGCATCTTCGACGCGTCGGCGCGCGTCCAGAGCTGCAGGACGCGACCGGGCGCGACGCGGCCCGCGCGGCCGGCGCGTTGCGTCGCCGACGCGCGGCTGATCGGCTTGAGCTCTAGGCGATCGAGCCCGACGT
This sequence comes from Planctomycetota bacterium, assembly GCA_016220085.1. Taxonomy (GTDB): domain Bacteria; phylum Planctomycetota; class UBA1135; order UBA1135; genus JACRIN01. The sequence continues at coordinate 87,063 of JACRIN010000066.1, read as the reverse complement.
TCGGATCGTGCGCGAGCACGCGCGCGAGCCCCGAATCGACCACCGCGGTGACGCCGGGCACCGTCAGCGACGTCTCGGCGACGTTGGTCGCGAGCACCACCTTGCGCCGCGGGCCCTGCGCAGCCCGAGCGAACACACGATCCTGCTCCTCGGGCTTCTGATCGCCGAAGAGCGGCAGAACGAGCACGTCGCGCAACGACGCGAGCGCCTCCTCCGCGCGCCGGATCTCGCCGACGCCCGGCAAGAACGCGAGCACGTCGCCTTCGGTCGCCGCGAGCATGCGCTTGACGCCGTCGGCGACGCGCAGCGCGATCGGAGCGTCGTCGATGCGCTCGACCTGTTCGATCGAGAGCGGATGCAAGCGCCCCGGCACGCGCACGACCTCCGCGCCGAGGAACGCGGCGATCGGCTCGGCGTCGAGCGTCGCCGACATGACGACGAGCTTCAGATCGGGCCGCAGCGAGCGCCGCACCTCCGCGCACAACGCGAGCGCGAGGTCGGCGTGGATCGAACGCTCGTGGAACTCGTCGAGGATCACGATCGACGCGCGCGCGAGCTCGGGATCGCCCTGCAGCTCGCGCACGAGGATGCCCTCGGTGACGAAACGCACGCGCGTCGAGCGCGAATGCCGCGACTCGAAGCGCACCGAGTAGCCCGCGAAGCCGCCGAGTTCGCTGCCGCGCTCTTCCGACACGCGCCGCGCCGCCGCGCGCGCCGCGACGCGCCTCGGTTGGAGCACGATCACCTGGCCGTTGCCGGCGACTCCGCGGTCGACCAGCCCCGGCGGCACGCGCGTGGTCTTGCCGGCGCCCGGTTCGGCGACCAGCACCAGCACTCCGTCGCGCGCGAGCAGCGCCGCGAGACGGTCGAGGTGCTCGTCGATCGGCAGGCGCTCCACGGCGTTCGTTCAGCGCGCGGCGCGCGGCCGATTCTCGCGCCGGATCACGAAGCGTAGGCCGGTCCAGTCCTCGTCGATCGCGCACACCTTGTTGTCGACGAGCCCGAGCGCGAGCCCGGTGCGCTGCACGGCGTCGAAGTCGAGCTCGGTCGCGAGCGCCGAGCTCTTCTTCGCCCACGCGATCCACAAGCCGGCCGCGGGCTCGAGGTGCTTCACCGCGCGGGCGAGCGTCTTGGCGAGCGCTTCTTCCTCGGTCGCGAACACCACGATCAGGTCGAGCTCGCCCGCGAGGCTGCGCGCGAACGTGACGTCCTTCGGCAGCGGCGCGAGCGCGTCCCGGAAGCCCTTCGGCGCGCCGATCAGGTGCGCGCGCGCGCCGGGATGGAAGCCGAGCTTCTTCGCGAGGGGTGTGCCGGAGTAGCCCGCCATGCGGCCACTCTATCGGAGCGCCGCGACGCCGCCAGCGTGCGATCGTCGCGTCGAGCCTCGCGATACGCCAAGATCCCGTCGCGCCCCGCCGTTCCAGCGCGCACACGAGGTCAACCATGCTGAACACACTTGCTTTCACCGTCCTTTCCGCCGCCGCCGTCGAAGTCCCTTCCAGGATCGACGAGGTCACCGTCTACCCGGGCACCGCGCTGGTCACGCGCGTCGCGGCCCTCGAGACCAAGTCCGGCGAGTTCGCGATCACCGGCCTGCCGTGGTCGCTCGACCCGAACAATTTGCGCATCCGCGTCAACGGCGCGGACCTCGTCGGCATGGAGCTGCGCGAGCGCCACGTCGACGCCGCGCCGAGCGCCCGCGTCGAGGAGCTGCGCAAGGCTCTGAAGGCGCTCGAGCGTGAGCTCGCGGGCCTCGAGGACGAGCGCGCGACGCTGGAGCAAGTGCAGAAGCACCTGCAGCGGCTGCTCGACCTCGATTCGAACCAGCACAACGAGCAGGTCAAGTCCGGCCAGTCGTCGACGCAGACCTGGGGCGACAACCTCGCGTTCCTGACCCGCGAGCTCGGCACCAACCGCAAGGCCCAGCGCGAGAACCAATGGCAGCGCGAGGAGCTCGGCGTCAAGCTCGAGGACCTGCGGCGCGAGCTCGGCGCGTGCACCGCGAGCGGCGGTTACGACCAGCGCGATCTCCTGCTCGACGTCATCGGCTCCGGCGACGGCGGCGCGACGGTCGCGATCGACTACTTGGTCGGCAACGCGGGCTGGCGGCCGCTCTACGACCTGCGCGCGACCAAGGACGCGCGCTCGGTCGACCTCGCGTACCGCGCGCAGGTCTGGCAAGCGTCCGGCGAGGATTGGAGCGACGTCGGGCTGCTGCTCTCGACCGCGCAGCCGATGTTGGGCGCGGAGGGACCCGAGCCGCAGCCGAAGTGGCTGAGCCTCTACGATCCGCGCGCGGAGACTTCGGCCGGCGCAGTTCCGCGGTCGGACGCGTTCGCGGTCGAACGCAAGGCGCTTCAGGCGCTGGGTTACTCGGACAAGGACAACGATGCTCCGGCGCCTCGGCCGTTCGCGTCGGTCGACGACCAAGGGCTCTCCGTGCGCTTCCGGCTCGCGCGCCGCGAGTCGATCGAGTCGCGCAACCAGCCGACACTGGTGTTGGTCGGCCAGACGCGAATCGAGTCGAGCCCCGAGTATGTCTGCGTGCCCGAGCTCGATGCGCACGTCTGGCTGCGCGGTCGCGCGAAGAACACCAGCGAGTGGACGATGCTGCCCGGCGAAGCGTCGGTCTACTGCGGCGCGGACTTCCTCGGCAAGGCGTCGCTCGCGGCGGTCGAGCCCGGCCAGGAGTTCACGCTGCACCTCGGCGCGGATCCGGCGCTCTCGGTCGAGCGCATCCAGCGCGTCGACGAGCACCAGACCTCCGGCGTCTTCACCAGCGACGCGGCCGAGCACGACGCGTGGACGATCCGCCTCGAGAACCACGGCGCGGCGGCGGCCGCGGTCGACGGCAGCGCGCTCGTGTTCGTGCGCGAAGCGTTGCCGCGCGGCACCGACGAGCGCATCAAGATCGAGCTCGTCGACTCCACGCAGGAACCGGCGAAGGGCGAGCGCTGGAAGAAGGATCGCGAAGAGCAGGGCATCGTAACTTGGGCGATTCGCGTGCCGAAGGACGGCGAGGCCGAGCTTCGCTACGGCGTCAAGGTCACGTACCCGGAGAAGCTGCGCATCACGCAGTGAGCCTGCGCGAGGGACGGCGAGCTCCGGAGTCCTCGTGAAGCGTGGTGGGGCGTGGCGCGTCGCGCTGCGCTCCACCACGCGCTGTTTCGCCGTAAACGACCGCGCGAGGAAAGGGAACGGCCCCGCCCAGCGACCCCGAGCGGAGCCGTCATGCCGCGTAGCGACTCTCCACTCGTCCGACCCACTTAGCCCCGTTTGCGGCGTCGAGGTTTCCCCTGGCTACGCTGGGGAGCGATCGCCGTCGAACCTGCGTCCGACTCGGAGCGCCGCTCGTTGCTCCACGACGATCGGACGGTTGATGGGGGCGCTCGACGGTGCTTCGTGAGCTGCATGCGACGGGCGCGTGCTCCGACTCGTTCTGAGCTGCGACATCGTCGCGCGTCGGAGCCGATCGGCGTCGCCTCGGCGGTTCGCGACGCGAGGCACCGCAGGCGCTACCGAGTCCGCGCTTCGCCGCCCGCTCGCCCGCGCGAAGCCTCTCAGCCCCGTTGAGCGGCCGTGCGCTTCGGTTCTGCGCGCGCACCGCGAGCCGCGCGCGCATGGCGCAGGTTCGCAACGTGCTCGTGCGTTCGCGGCGGGAGCGACGCTTCGCCCGTCCGTGTGTCGGGACGAACTCGTGCGGCCCGCGCGCCGCGTCACGGAACGAAATCGACCTGCACCGCGTTCGAGAGGTTGGTTCCGGTGCCGCACGGCCCGGACTGGTTGCGGTACCAGCCCTGGAAGTACCACGTCGAGCCCGGGGTGATCGTTCCGGTCGGCCAACCGCTCGAGAAAGCGGCGAGACCCGGACCGAAGGTCATCGAGCCCGTCGGCCCCGACGACTTCACGGGGTAACGGAAGATCGAGCCGTACACGCAGCGCGCCCCGTCCTTGAACGGCGTCGGCAGGTTCCAGTCGTCGCCCATGAACAGGATGCCGTTCACGCTCGTCGGCATGCTCGACACGCTGATCGTCAGGTCGTCGGCGCCGACGCTCGAGCTTCCGCCCGTCGCCAGCGTCGCTCCGACGCCCGTCGAGTTCGCGCAACCGGAATCGATGTCGATGTTGCTGCACGGCGCGGCTTCGGCGGTGCACCAGCAGAAGCGCATGGTCGGCGACTCGCACTCGTCGGGAATGCCGTTGTTGTTGCCGTCGACCGACGTGCCATTCGCGATGTCGACCGCGTCGTCGATCCCGTTCTTGTTGCAGTCGTACCAGGGGTCGCCGAGCAGCTCGAGCGCATCGAGCTCGTCCCCGAGCATCGCGCCGCCCCGCTGTGTGCGCAGCCCGAGGTTCTCGGCCGCGATGAAGATGCCGGGGAACGGCGACAGTCCGCCTTGCGCGGTGTCGAGCGGCGTCGTCAGGATGTCGCCCGGCTCGATCGGCAGGCCAAAGATGCTGTCGGGCTGACCGATCACCGCGGAACCGCGGCGCACCGAGAACAGCACCATGTCGGTGCCGGGCGCGTCGGCCGACGGAACCCAGTCGTACGGCTTCTGCGAGGGCTGGAAGCCCGACACGCCGTTCTCGTGCACGACCAGGCCGTCGAGGTCGTCGCTCGCGATGCCGGCGACGAGGTCGAGGCCGAGCTGCGTCGCACCCGCGTACGTCGTGATCGCCGAGCCCGCCGACGCGACGCGCAGGATGTCGCCCGGACGCTTGCTCTCGATCACCGCCGAGCCCGAATACGGGGCACCGGTCAGCGGATCGACGAAGGCCGCATCGAGCGAGAAAAACGCGCCGAGCGCCGGGAACGGAGTCCAGTTGCCGACGTCGAGCGCGTCGATGTTGTCGCCCTGGTTCGGCAGCTGTTGCGGCAACTGCGGCGGGTTGGGTTCGATCACGCCGAGCCCCGGATAGACGAAACCGGTGGTGCCCGGCACGCCGTCACCGTCGATCGCGCCGACGTTGTCCGGCGCGACGACGCCCGGCGGCAGCGGCCCCGCGGGCAGACCGGTGTCCATGAACACGTCGCTCGCCGAATCGCCGACCACGAATTCGGTCGCGACCTGCGCGTGGACCGGCGGCGGGCCGACGATGCCGACCGCGTACTCGTCGACCGAGAACCAGAAGCGGCGCTTCTGATGGTTGGCGGGAGACGGCGGCAGCAGCAGCGGCTCGGTCCCGTCGGAGAGCGCGTCGAGCTCGATCCGACACGGGTCGCCGGCGACGTGGCCGACGCAGCTCGCGTAGCGGCTCAAACCGAGCTGTCCGCCGGAGAGCCGCATCGCCGGCCGGCCGAGCGGACCGTAGGCCGGCGCGCCACCCGGCGCGAGTAGCACGTCGGCCTCGGTGATCGGGATCGCGAGACCAGAGTCGGGCTGCGAGATCGTCGGGCCCTGCCAGTCGATCGAGAAGACGACTTGGCCGGTGGATTGAAAGGCGCGCGAAGGGCTCGCGCTCGCGGCGAACGCCGCAAGCGAGAGGACCAAGGTCACAGGGTGTCGGGCGGGGTGCATGGGGGGGACCGGGCGGCAGGAGGACTCGATCCAGGCTAACCGGCGAGACCGTTCCGGGCGTCGCCGTCGCGGCGAACTCGCGCCGAAGTTCGACGCGCGCCCCCGGTCAAAGGTTCGATCCGTTCCGAGCACCCGCGCCCGACGCAAGGAAAGACCCACGCGGGCTCCGCCGGTTGCAGGCGAACGCCTGGATTCCGCGGCGCGGGCTCGGCTGCCGGCTCGAGCGCCTCGCATTCGTCCGGCACGCCGTTTTGATTGACGTCGGCGGACGAGCCCAGCGCGATGTCGACCGCGTCCTCGACGCCGTTCTGGTTGCAGTCGTTCCAGGGCTCGCCGGCCGCGTCGGACGGGAGCGCGAACGTCGGAAGTGCGGCGCAGAGCCAGGCTCCGAGCACGAAGCCCGCGCGCAGGATGGGGGTGGGCATGGTCTTGGGGGGGCAGCACGCGCCGCCGTTGCAGAGGTGAACCCGCGCGGCGAGGTGGGACCGAAAAGCGCCGCAAATCGGTCGCCGTGAGCCCGCCACGAACCAGTGCCTCGCTTCGCTGTGCCACCGGCGAGCGCAGGACGCCCCCCGGTGGCGCGCGTGGCGCTTCGGGACGCGGTGCGCCGGCGCGGGCTGAGGTCCAAGTTCAGCGCGAGCTGATCACGAGCTCATCACGAGCTCGGCGCGAACGGACTGGCCGACGCGTCCGAGCGACGCGAGCCTCCCGCGACCGCCTCGGTCCAGCGCTCAACGCTCTCGGCGAGCCCAGCAAAGCGAGGCAGCGTGGCCGACGACCTCAGCGGAACGAAAGCGGCGCCGCCAACCGTTGCTCGCGCGCGAGCTCCCAGTCGTAGAGCTCGCGCGGCAGTCGCGCGAGTGCCGCGGGCAACGGATCGACCGGCGACACGCGCGCGGTGCCGTCGCGCGAGGCGGTCAAGAGGCGCAGCGGCTCGCCCGGGCTGAACTCGGCGGCGACGATCGCGCCGCGGTGCAGCTCGAGGTGCACGAACGGCAAGCCGTCGGCCGTCTCTCGCACGTAGGCGGAGCCGTCCTCCGAGAACGTGACGAAGAAGCGCCCGCCGTGGTCGAACACGCCGCCGGTCAGGTCGGCGGAGTGGTAGACCTCGGGCCGCTGGCCGCTCTCGTGCTCTAGGTCCCACATCTTCATCGCGCCGCGACCGTCAGGACCGGTCGCGAAGAGCCGCGTGTCGCCGTTGCCGAACGACAGCGACTGCATCGCGAAGAACACGACCGCCTTGCGCGCTTCCTCGGCGTGACCGAGCTCGAAGAAGCGAGCCCGCGTGTCGTCGCAGGCGATCGCGAGCCAATCCCTCGTCGCTCCGACCGCGAGCGCGCGCACGCCGACCGATGCGCCGTCGCCGTCTCGCACCTCGCGCGAGAACACCAGGCCCGCGTCGGCCGCGTTCCACTCGGCGACCGTGCCGTCGGCGTGACCGGTGACGACGAAACGCCCGTCGCGCGAGAAGCGTGCGGCGCGCGCGCCCGGATGCGTGAGCTCGCGGCGCGTGCCCTCGCGCTCCGCGTCGGCGATCCAGGCGCGTCCGTCGGCGCCGAGCGCGAGCACGCGACGCATCGCTGGGTCGAACTCGGCGTGGACCACCGCCGCGTCGTTCGCGATCGGCACGCCGATGAGCGCCAGGCTCGCGGCATCCCACACGCGCACGGTCCCGTCGTCGCCGAACGTGAGCACTCGCGAACCGTCGCGCGCGAACTCGCCGCCGAGCACCGCGCCGCGGCGATGGTCGAGCACGCCGAGCAAGCGGCCCGCGTCGGCGAGCGACGGCTTGGTCGGCGTCGACCAGAGCCTCGCCGTGCCGTCGCTCGAAGTCGTCAGCGCGCGCTCGCCGCGCGCATCGAAATGCGCCGACGTCAGCGCGCCGACGTGCCCGCGCAGGTCGTAGACGTCGGGCCGGTTGCCGCCGAACCACACGTGCGCGGTGTGCGCGTTGTTCTGCGAGAGCACGCGCGTGCCGTCCGGCGTCCAGACCAGGCGCACGGGCTGCAGATAGCTGACGCACTCGGCGACGCGATCGCCGGTCGCGACGTCCCACAGGCGCAGCGCGTTGCCGTGCAACACCGCGGCGAGCAGCGAGCCGTCCGGCGAGAACTCGACTTGCTCGACGCGCCCGAACGCTTCGCCCTCGAGCGGCATGCACCGTCCGCGCGCGAGCTCCCAGATCCACACGCGTCCGTCGCCGGCGAGCGCGGCGTGCTCGCCGTCGGGCGACCACGCGGCGGAGCTCAGCGGTTCGTGGAGCTCGATCGTCGGCGCGCAGAGCTCGGGCTTGGCGGCGCTCCACACGCGCGCTTCGCCGTCGGCGCGGACGCTGATCATGCGCTCACTGCTCGCATCGAAGAGCACGTCGAGCACGTCGCCGGCGGCGTAGGACTTCGCGCCGCGCGCGAATTCGTCGAGGTCGAGCAGCACGAAGCCCGGCTGTTCCACGCCCGTGGCTTCACCCCACACCGCCGCACGCGCGCCGTCGGGCGCGAGGGCGAAGCGGCGCGCGAGCAAGCGCGTCGTGCTCGCCGAGCCGAGCAGCCGCCGCTCGTGCGTGCTCCACAGCGAGACCGCCCCGGACTTCGCATCGAACGTAGCGAAGCGCGAGCCGTCGTTGGAGGCCGCGAAGTCGGTGAGCTCGCCGAGCGCGGACACCCAGCCGACCGCCGAGCCGTCGTCCGCGCGCCAGAGCCGCAGGCGATCGTCGGTCGACACGGTCGCGAAGAGCCCGCTCGTGCCGACGTAGCGCGCGAGCCGCACCGTCCCCGGGTGCGCTTCGGTCGCGCAGACCTGGCGGCCGGTCGCGAGCTCCCACACGATCGCCGTGCCGTCGTCGAGCGCGGTCAACGCGTGCTCGGAATCCGGCGCGGCGTCGATGTCGAGGATGCGCTTGCCGGTGGTCACCAACGGCCGTTCGAGCCTGCACGCGTCGAGCGTCGCGAACAGCGCGGCGCGCGTCTGGTACGTCGGCGCGCGCTCGACGGCGTCGAGGCCGATGATCAGCGCCGCCGACGGATCCTCGCGGATCAAGTCGACCGCGCGCTCGGCGAGGTAGCGGCCGGTCGCGTAGCGCAACGCGTGCTCCTCGCGCGCGAGCAGGTAGAGCGTCTGCGCCAGCCCGACCGACAACGTGAAGATCAGGCCGAGCGTCACCGACGCGAGCGCGGGATGGCGCTGGACCCAACGACGGAACACCAACGCGGCGCCCGGCGCTCGCGCGCGAATCGGCTCGTATTCGCGCAGACGCCGCAGGTCCTCGGCGAACTCGAGGGCGCTCGCGTAACGTCGCTCGCGATCCTTCTCGAGCGCGGTTTCGAGCACGACCGCGAGCTCTTCGGAGACGATCGGGTTCCTCGCACGCGGATCGGGCAGCTTCGCTCGCTCGATCGCGTCGAGCAGCACCGGATAGCTCGCGCCCTGGAACGGCCGTTCGAGCGTCAAGCACTCGAAGAGGCTCGCGCCGAGCGACCACACGTCGGTCCGACGGTCGAGCGACTTCGCTTCGCCGCGCGCCTGCTCGGGCGACATGTAGCTCGGCGTGCCGAAAACCTCGCCGGAGAGCGTCAGCGGCTGCTCGCCCGACGCCTCCTCGCGCGCTTGGCCGAAGTCGAGCACGACGGGCTCGCCGTGCGCGTCGACCATCAGATTGCCCGGCTTGACGTCGCGGTGCACGACGCCCGCTTCGTGCGCGGCGTGCAGCCCGCGCGCGGCGCGTTCGAAGAAGGCGAGCGTGCTCGCGAGCTCGACGGCGTTCTGCGGCGGGAGCGGCAGGACTTCGCTCCGTTCGCCGCGCTTCGCGCGATCGAGCGTCGCGGCGAGCGACTCGCCTTCGACGAAGCGCATCGCGATGAACGGCGTGTCGCCGTCGATCTGGGCTTCGTAGATCGTCGCGATCGCGGGGTGGGCGAGCTTGGCGACGAGCTCGGCTTCGCGCCGCAAGCGTCCGCGCCGCTCCGCCGACAACGCGGCGAAACTCGGCGGCAGGAGCTTCAACGCGACCCGCCGCGCGATGCGCGTGTCCTCGGCGAGCCAGACCGCGCCTTGGCCGCCGCGCCCGATCTCGCGCACCAGGCGATACGGCCCGACGCGCCGGTCCTCGGCGTAGCGCGGCGAGCTCGTCACTCCGCCCTTGACGCTCTCCTGCAACGCGAGGAACTCGCGCGCGACCGCCGCCTCGGAGCCCGGGAAGCGCTTCAAGTAGTGCGACAGCTCGTGCGTCGCTCCCGCGGAACGATCGCGCAGGTATTCGTCCAGGAAGTCGAAGACCTCGGCGTCGTCGGACATGGGGACCGGCAGGTGCGCGCTCGGGCGCCGCGCGGGTTGCGCAACGTCGAACGCACGCCCGAGCTTACCGCGCCGAGCAACCTCTGTAACAATGCACGCCGTATGGAACCCACGTCGGATCCGGCGCCTTCCGCCCAAGCGGGCGACGGCGCGCGCTTCACCGAGCTCTACGAGCGCATCGCGCCCGCGCTCTACACGTGGGCGGAGGTGCGGATCCGGCCGGAGCTGCGCTCGTTCGTCGATCCGCAGGACGTCGTGCAGGAAGTGTGGTGCCGCGCGTGGAAGGCGTTCCGCGGCTTCGATCCGGCGAGCCAGTCGTTTCGGTACTGGCTGTTCCGCGTCGCGAAGAACGTGATGCTCGAGGTGTTCCGCGAGCTGCGCTCACCCGACGGCGGCGTGCCGGGCGGCGATCCGTCGAAGCGCCTGCTCGTGCTGCGTGACGTGCCGGACTCGGCGACCGCGGTCAGTCAGCGGCTCGCGCGCGACGAGCGGTTGAAGCTGTTCGCGCAGTGGATCGGGTCGCTGGAGGAAGACGAGCGACTGCTGGTCGTGCATCTCGGGCTCGAAGGGATGACCCAGGCAGAGGTGGCGGCGCGCCTCTCGCTCTCGCGCGACGCGATCGCGAAGCGGTGGCAGCGCCTGCTCAGCCGCGTCGGCGAGCAAGGCGTGATGCGCGAGCTGCTCGCGGAGGCGGGGTGAACGGCGGTGGCGCGCTCTGGGCGGACGGTCAGGGCGTGTGCGCACGAGATTCGTCGGTCGTCCCCCTGGACGGCGAGCGTGGTTTGCGCCGACGATGGCGGTGGCCCGTGCGGCGATCTGCTCGGCGACCGACGCTTCGATGACCCTCAACACGTTTGACGTCTGGCGCCTTGCGGGAGCGCGCGGGCTGCAACGATGGCGACGCGCGGCCGTCGCGGCGTCCGTGCTGCTCGCCGCGCACAGTCCCGCTCGCGCGCAGGAGCTGTTCTTCGCGATCGAGCATCCCAGCGGGTTCCCCGACCTGTTGGAGCTCGATGTGCGGACTGGCCTCGTGCAGTCCTCGCACACACTCGAGCACGCGGCCGGACTGATCGGCCTCACCTATTCCGACGGCGTATTCCTTTCGATCGACGAGATCAGCGTGCCGCCGTTGCCGAATCACCTCGTCGAAATCGTTCCAGCGAGCGCTCGCCGCCAGCCGATCGCGGAGCTGCCATTCAAGGCCACGACGGCCAGCGTTGAGCGCGATCCGACGACCGCTCAGATCTACGCGCTGATCGACTTCAGGCTCTATCACGTGAACCCTGCGACTGGAGCGTTGGCGCTCATCGCTCCCGTTACGCCGACGACCGATGCGTACACGACGCTCGCGATCGATCGGAACGGTCGGGCGATCACGACCGGAGTCCAGAACCCGCGGATCTATTCGCTCGATCTGGCGACCGGTGTCGCGACGAAGCTCGGGAATCTGTCGCTCGGCGCTGGCCAGTTCGACGACCTCGCGTTCTCCAGCGAAGGCGTGCTCTGGGGCTCCTACAACGACTACGCGACGTCGAACGGCAAGACCGGGCTCTACACGATCGATCTCACCACGTTGACCGCGACCATGAAGGTCAAGCTGACGCAGCAGTACTCGGGTCTCGCCTTCATGCCCGCGCCCGAGGTCGAGCGCTACTGCGTGGCGAAGACGAACTCGCTCGGATGCGTGCCGCAGATCCACGAGTTCGGGATTCCGAGCGCGTCGGCCGACCGCGGCTTCCAAGTGTGGGCGACCGACATCCGCAACCAGACTCTCGGAGCGTTGGCCTGGACCGTCAGCGGCGCGATCGCGCAGCCGTTCCACGGCGGGACGTTGTGCCTGCGCCCGCCGCTCGGTCGCACGCCGATCGGCAACGCGGGAGGTTCGGCGCTGCCAGCGGCCGATTGCACCGGCTCGCTCGGCGTCGACTTCAACACGTACGCGTGGTACTTCGACGCCGACCCGGCGCTGCACGTGCCCGGCACGACGGTGTGGTGCCAGTGGTTCGCGCGCGACCCGGGCTTCACGGCGCCGAACGACCTCTCGCTCAGCAACGCGCTGCGCTTCGTGCTGATGCCGTAGGCGCGCGCGGCGAGCGACGGAACTTGCTCGCACGGTGGAGCGCGTCGCCGGAGGAGGACGAGCGACTGCTGGTCGTGCATCTCGGGCTCGAGGGGATGCCGCAGGCCGAGGTCGCGGCGCGACTGTCGCTCTCGCGCGACGCAATCGCGAAGCGGTGGCAGCGTCTGCTCAGCCGCGTCGGCGAGCAAGGCGTGATGCGCGAGCTGCTCGCGGAGGCGGGGTGACACAGTTCGAAGCCCGTGATGGGACGGTCAGGCCTCGCGCCCGTCGTCGGCCGCGAGGTTCGTGAACCGGCGCCCCTCCGCCCTTCGCTCTGATCGAATGCATCGAGCTGACGCGTGCCGCAGCGAGATCCATGCGACTCTGATAGAGTAGCGACCTGCACCGCCCACTTCCTTCCCGGAGATCGCAGCCATGCTTGCAACTCGATGCATCGCCCTCTGTTTATCGGTAGTCTCCGTGCTCGCCGCTACTGCGGCGCCGGCGAGAAGCCAGTCTCCCAATCCGCAATGGAGCTGCGACTTCGCGCACGCCTGGGTCGATCCTGGCCTCGGAATCGATCCTCCGATCAGCGAGATCACGTCCCAGATCAACGATCCGGACCATCCCTATCGCAAGCTCCAGACGGCCATCGACGCGTTGATCTTGCACCTCGATGCGACGTACCCCGGAACCACGGCGCCACAGCAAATGGGCATCGTTCATGCCCTTCCCGGCCTGTACGGACCGTGGAGTAACGGGAGCGGCGACGTGCTTCCGATCGTGATGCGGGATCGGGTACACGTTCGCGGCACCAGCGCCAGGGCGTGCGTGATCCGCGGCGGGTCGTCGACCACGCAGTCCGTCTTCTGGCCAGAGGCGTCGCTCGGCGGATTTCGCAGGGCGAGGGAAGTCCTTGTCGACTGGATCCTGACGCAGAAGACGGCTGGACTGCCGCAGCAGTCCGAGCCGTACGTTGCCACGAAGTGGTCTGGCCTGCCGATCGATGCAGCGGAGACTTTCGACGCGTTCACCCTTCAGGGTGGAGACGTGCAAATGTTGATCGGCGACGCCAATCAGCAGACCAACGACGGAGCGTTCGCGGGTCGCATTGCCAACTGCGTGTTCGACATGCGGCACAATTGGATCACCCAGGGAGGAAGCACGGTCGTTGGCCCCTACTTCGGTCTGATGTTCGTGGCGCCGTTCTTCGACAATGTGCACGCGTGGGGCTATCTCGATCGGCGGTTCGTTGTGACGAACAACACCTTCATCATGGCGGAGTTCAGCCGACCCAGTGCGTCGTCGATCCCCACCTGGGTCAACGCTTGCCGCGAGGACGCTGTCGCGCTGATCGACGTCACCAACCCTTCCTGCGTCCTGTCGGCGGTGACCTCGCGCGATGCGGACACCACTCTCCGAGGGTTATCGAATCTCCTCGTAGTCAACAACCTGTTCAGAACGATGCCGCTCGGCGGAGGGTGGGCGTCCCAGACCAAGCCGATGGCCATGCTCGGTGTCGACGAAGCGGACTGCAGAGTTCGTTACGGCGGGGAGGGCCCCTGGCACCTCTCGAACGTGTTCGACCCGGAGAGGGTGGGCGCAGACAACAGCGTGGCGACCGGTTTCATCCCGACTTTCTACTCGCGGCCGGTCGTATCGATCTTCCAGGGATCCGTGAACGACTTCGAGGTCTGGGACTGCACTGTGGGACCGAACCACTGCGGTCCGTTTTACGACGGAACCTGCGCGATTTTCGGGACATGCGGTCCAACCGCGGCGGCCCCGTTTCCGACGCCGCGAAAAGAGCTGTGGAACGGGCACAACCAGGCGACGGGCGGCATAGACCCTGGATTCGTGGGAGAATACCTGAACCAGGTCATGAACCCGCAGCCCACCCCGTACTACGCGTACCGCGACTGGCGACTGTTGCCGGGCTCTCCCGTGGCCGACATCGGCGTGTCGGCCGTTGCGGACGAGCCCCCGTACGCCTACCTCCAGGCGGAGAACGGGGCGGAGTTCATCGATTCGCTTTGCACGGATCAGAAGATTTTTCGCTGGGACGGGGAGGTGTGGGGAAACCCGCGGGTCTTTGGTCCGGGCGTGGATGTTGGCTTCGACGAGGTCGGGAGTTTCATCATGGCGGGGAGTTGGTCGAACGACTCGATCAGCCACAATCACACGACCGCGCTCGCGCCGACGGCCACAGTCGGCATGCCGAGACGCTACGTCATCTTGCCAGATCTGTTCGTGTCGAGCGGCGGCAGTTCCTACCAAGTTCAGATCAACGGCACGCAGCGCTTCCTGTCGGCGCTCTCGGCGACCGGGTTTCCTCAGGTGATCAACCCTCCTCCGGCTTGGACAGTTCCGCCCGCCGCGCTGCCGACCCCAGTCGTCGACCCGACGCTCCCGGTGGACTTCCGTACGCGCTACATCAACCTGACCAATCCGCCGGCGCAGCAGGTTCCGACGCCGTGGAGCTATGCGACGCCAACCTTCGCGACACAGTACCAACCGCTTCTCGGCGCGACCGGTTACGTCCAGACTTTTCTGCGCGTGCCGCCTTCCTCACAACCACTTGATGACGACGAGGCTGCCGGGCAACCGACGCCGTACCTTCGCTACTTCAATATGCAGATGGTGGCGACGAACGTGATCACGAATCTCGTTCGTTGGAGCAACTTGCAGCACGAGTACCGGTGAACTGCATGCGTCACGAATACGTCAGGAGCTTGTGTCGTTCAAGGACGGACCCGATGCGGAGCTCTTGCAGCCTGCTCGCGGTGTGCTGTTCTGCGCTGCTTGCTTCCGGTGCGCCTGGGGAGGAGGAGCATTTCTATGCGATCGAGCACGCTGGAGGCTATCCAGACCTATTTCGGCTGGATCCGGGTACCGGCGCACCGATCGCCTCAAGTGTCTTCCAGCACGTCGCAGGCCTCAACGGTCTGACGTACGCCGATGGCTCATTCTTATCCATCGACCAGGTCCCCAACCCGGTGTTTCCCAACCACCTGGTAGCGCTGCAACCGGCAAGTACCCGATCAGAGGCGCTAGGCGAGATCGCGTTCAAGATCCAGTTCATTGCGTCCATCGAACGCGATCCGACGACGTCTCGGATCTACGGCCTGATCGACGGGCAACTCTACGAAGTGGATGCTGCATCCGGGGCCACGACGTTCATCGCGCCAATCACACCCGTGACCGATGCGTACACGACGCTCGCGATCGACCGGGCAGGTCGCGCGATCACGACGGGTGTCCAGAATCCGAGGATCTACTCGCTGGATCTATCGACCGGCGTTGCGACGAAGCTCGGAAATCTCTCGTTGGGCGCCGGCCAGTTCTACGACCTCGCGTTTTCGAGCGACGGCGTGTTGTGGGGTTCGTACGACGACTTCGCTACGTCGAACGGAAAGACCGGGCTCTACACCATCGACCTATCGAGCGTCACCGCGACCCTAAAGATCAAGCTCGCAAAACAGTACGCTGGCCTCGCCTTCATGCCCGCGCCCGAGGTCGAGCGCTACTGCGTGGCGAAGACGAACTCGCTCGGATGCGTGCCGCAGACCCACGAGTTCGGGATTCCGAGCGCGTCGGCCGACCGCGGCTTCCAAGTGTGGGCGACCGACATCCGCAACCAGACTCTCGGAGCGTTGGCGTGGACCGTCAGTGGCGCGATCGCGCAGCCGTTCCACGGCGGGACGTTGTGCCTGCGCCCGCCGCTCGGTCGCACGCCGCTCGGCAACGCGGGAGGTTCGGCGTTGCCAGCGACCGATTGCACCGGCTCGCTCGGCGTCGACTTCAACACGTACGCGTGGTACTTCGACGCCGACCCGGCGCTGCACGTGCCCGGCACGACAGTTTGGTGCCAGTGGTTCGCGCGCGACCCGGGTTTCACGGCGCCGAACGACCTCTCGCTCAGCAACGCGCTGCGCTTCGTGCTGATGCCGTAGGCGCGCGCGGCGAGCGACGGAAGTTGCTCGCTCCGTGGAGCGTATCGCTCGCAAGAGACGACCGCGCGCGTTCAGCTTCCAGCGCTCACGCCGTCGCGCCTTGCTGCTTGCCCGAGAAAAGGCGGTACAGCGCCGGCAGCACGAGCAGCGTCAACAGCGTGCTCGACACCAATCCGCCGATCACCACCGTCGCCAGCGGCTTCTGGACTTCCGCGCCGGTGCCTGCGGCGAGCGCCATCGGCAGGAAGCCGAGCGACGCGACCAACGCCGTCGTCAAGACCGGCCGCAGCCGTGTGAGGCTCCCTCGCCGGATCGCGTCGTCGAGCTCGGCGCCCTCGCGCCGCAGCTGATTGATGTAGCTCACCATCACGAGACTGTTGAGCACCGCGACGCCCGACAGCGCGATGAATCCGACCGCGGCCGAGATCGAGAACGGCATGTCGCGCGCCCACAGCGCGAGCACGCCGCCGGTCAGGCCGAGCGGAACACCGCTGAAGACGAGCAGCGCGTAGCGCACCGAGTCGAACGTGCTGAAGAGCAACAGGAAGATCAGCAGGAAGCAGATCGGCACCACCACGCCGAGGCGCGCGCGCGCGGCGACCAGGTTCTCGAACTGGCCGCCCCATTCGAGCCAGTTGCCCGCGGCGAGGTCGACCGCGGCGACCTTCGCCTGCGCTTCCTCGACGAACGAGCCCAGGTCGCGGCCGCGGACGTTCGCCTGCACGACGACGCGGCGTTTGCCGTTCTCGCGGCTGATCTGGTTGGGACCTTCGGCGACGACGATCTTCGCGACGGAACCGAGCGGGATGAAGCCGCTCTCGCTGGAGCGCAGCTCGTCGTTCTGGCTCGGGCGAGCCTCTCCGTTCTCACTCGAGCGCAGCGCTCGGCTGCCGCGGAACACGCCGACATCGGACAGCGGCTCGTCGGAGCGCGGCAGGGGGATTGGCAGGCTCTCGAGCGCCGCGAGGTCGCGCCGCAGCTCGTCCGGCAGTCGCACGACGAGGTCGAACCGACGATCGCCCTCGAACACTTGGCCCGCTTCGCGTCCGCCGATCGCGACCGCGACCACTTCCTGCACGTCCGCCATGCTCAATCCGTAGCGAGCGATCGCCGCACGATCGATCTCGACGTTCATCACCGGCAGGCCCTTGGTCTGCTCGACTTTGACGTCCGCCGCGCCGGGGATCGCGCGCAACACGTCCGCGATCTCCGCGGCGGTCGCCTGCATCCGGTCGAAGTCGTCGCCGTAGACTTTGACCGCGACGTCGCCGCGCACGCCGGCGATCAGCTCGTTGAAGCGCATCTGGATCGGCTGCGTGAACTCGTAGTTGTTGCCGGGGAGCGCTGCGACGGCGCGTTCGAGGCGCGAGATCAGCTCGGCCTTGGTTTCGTCCGGATCGGGCCACTCTTCTTGCGCCTTCAGGATCACGAACGTGTCGGAGACGTTCGGCGGCATCGGATCGGACGCCATCTCGGCCGTGCCGGTCTTCGAGAACGTGAACGCGACTTCGGGGAAGCTCGCGACGACGCGCTCGAGCTCGCGCTGCATCGCGGTCGACTGCGTCAGGCTCGTGCTCGGGATGCGCAGCGCGTGCAGCGCGATGTCCTTCTCGTCCAGCGTCGGCGCGAACTCCTGGCCGAGGCGTCCGAAGAGCACCAACGCGCCCGCGAACGCCGCGATCGCGCTGACGACCACGACTCGGCGGCGCGCGACCGCCCAGCGCACCGTCGGCGCGTAGACGCGCTTCGCGAGCCGGACGAAGACGTTCTCCTGCTCCTTCACGGTGCCGGTGATCAGCAACGCGACCATCGCGGGCACGAAAGTCAACGACAGCACGAACGCCGCGATCAGCGCGAAGATCACCGTCAGCGCCATCGGGTGGAACATCTTCCCCTCGACGCCGGTGAGCGCGAGGATCGGGAAGTAGACCGTGACGATGATCGCTTGGCCGAACACCGACGGCTGCACCATCTCTCGCGCCGCGTGGGCGACTTCGTCGAGGCGTTCCTGGAGCTGCAGCGTGCGCCCGAGCTCGCGTTGCTTCTCCGCGAGCCGACGCAGGCAGTTCTCGACGATGATCACCGCGCCGTCGACGATCAGGCCGAAGTCGATCGCGCCGAGGCTCATCAGGTTGCCGCTGACCGTGGCTTGCACCATACCGGTCGCCGTGATCAGCATCGACAGGGGGATCGCCGACGCCGTGATCGCGGCGGCGCGGAAGTTCCCGAGCAGCAGGAACAGGATCGCGACGACCAGGATCGCGCCCTCGGTCAGGTTCTTGTTGACCGTCGCGATCGTCGCGTTGACGAGCTTGGTGCGGTTGAGCACCGTCTTCGCAGTGATCCCCCGCGGCAACGTGCGGTTGACCTCGACCATCTTCGCGTCGACGGCGGCGGCGACGGTGCGACTGTTCGCGCCGATCAGCATCAGTGCGGTCGCGACGACGACTTCCTCGCCGTTCTCGGTCGCGCTGCCGGTGCGCAACTCGCGGCCGACGCCGACGGTGCCGATGTCGCGCACGTAGATCGGGATGCCGCGGCGCGTGCCGACGACCAGACTCCTGATCTCGCTCGGATGCTCGATGCGACCGGCGGCGCGCACCAAGTACGCTTCGCCGTGGTGTTCGACGTAGCCGGCGCCGGTGCTGACGTTGTTGCGCTCGAGCGCGTCGACGACGTCGCCGAACGCGAACCCATAGCTGACGAGCTTCATCGGATCGGGCTCTACGTGGTACTGCTTGACGAAGCCGCCGATCGCTTCGACGCCTGCGACTCCGGCGACGCCCTTGAGCTGCGGCCGGATGATCCAGTCCTGCACGGTGCGCAGGTAGGACGCGAGCTCGACGTCGGTGCGCAGACTCTCGCCTTCGGGCGTCCGATACGAACCGTCGCTCTGCCAACCCGGCGCGCCGTCGACGACGGTCGCGCCTTCGCCGTGCGGCGCTGCGTACTCGACGGTCCACATGTAGATTTCGCCGAGGCCGGTCGAAATCGAGCCCATGCGCGGCTCGGCGCCCGGCGGCAGACTCTCGCGTGCTTCGCCGAGGCGCTCGTTGACTTGCGTGCGCGCGAAATAGACGTCGACCGAGTCGTCGAACACCGCGGTCACCTGCGAGAAGCCGTTGCGCGAGAGCGAGCGCGTGTACTCGAGTCCCGGAATGCCGGCGAGCGCCGTCTCGATCGGGAACGTGACCTGTTTCTCGACTTCGACCGGCGAGAGCGCGGCGAACACCGTGCTGATCTGGACTTGGTTGTTGGTGATGTCCGGCACCGCGTCGATTGGCAGCTGCCGCAGCGAGAACGCGCCGAGCAGTCCCACGCAGAGCGTGACGAGCACGACGAGCTTCCGGTGGTGTACCGAGAATTGGAGGATGCGTCGGAGCATGGGAGTCGCGCGCCTCAGTGCCGGTGCTCTGCGCCGGCTTTGCCGAGCTCCGCCTTGAGGATGAAGCTGCCCTCCGCGACGTAGGCCTCGCCCCAGGCGAGCCCCGCGAACACCGGGAGCATTCCGCCGACCGACGCACCGACGCGCACGACGCGCTTCGCGAACGTGCCCGGCTCGCCCGGCACCGGCACGAACACCGCTGTCTCGCCTTCGACCGTCTGCACGGCGGCATCGGGCACGGCGAGCACCGGCTTCGCGGGCTCGGACCCTTCGACGTGCGCGGTGATCTCCGCTTGCGCGAACACGCCGGGCCGCAGCTCGGGGTGGCGATCGAGCGCTTCGATGCGCACGCGGACCGAGCGCGTGCCCGGATCGAGCGCGGGGGAGATGAAGGTGACGCGTCCCTCGCACCAATGACTTTGCTTGGGATCCTGCTCCGCGCCGAGCAGCACGAGCGCGCGCGCGCCGACCGCGGTCGTGTGCAGCTTCGCTTCGGGCACATCGGCGAGGATCCAGAGCTTGCTGATGTCCGCGAGCACCAGCAGCGTGTCACGATCGGGGCCGACGAGCTCGCCGAGCGTGACCTCGCGTTCGATCACTTGCCCCGCGATCGGCGCGCGCACGGCGAAGCGCGGATCGATCTCGCCGGTGGTCGTCAGGTGGTCGACCTCGGCTTGGCTCATGCCGAGCAGATGGAGCTTGTTCTCGGCGGCTTGCTCCGCGGTGTCGGCCGCTTCGCGCGCCGCCTCGGCCGCGCGGAACTCGCCTTCGCGCTTCTGCACTTCGGTCAGCGGCAGGCCTTGCGTCTGCTCGTAGAGCCCTTTGGCGCGCTCGTAGGCGTTTTTCGCGAGCTCGACGGCGGGGCGCGTCGTCCGAGCGGCGCTGCGTTTCTGCAGCAGGTCGCTCTGCGCTTCGCCGAGCTCCGAGCTTTCGATCGAGAGCAGCGGCGCGCCCTTCAGGACCTCGTCGCCGAGCTTGACGAAGAGCTCGGAGACGCGGCCTTTCACGGGACTGCCGACGTGCGCCATGCCGTCGCGGTTGAACGCGATCTGCGCCGGCACGCGGAAGGTCGGGCGGAGCAAGCGCGCTTCGGCGAGCTCGATGCGCACGCCGTTCGCCGCGAGCGCTTCGGGCGTGAGCGTCACGTCGTCGGCGTGCTCGGCGGCGCCGTGTTCGCCGCCGGCGGGCTCGGCCGCGTCACGGTCGTGCGCGTCTCCCTCGGCGTGCGCGTGCTCGTCCGGCTTCCCGCCGTCGCTGCACGCCGGCGCGCCGAGGGCGAGAGCGAGAGCGAGCCATGCGCACAGGCTGCGACCGTGCCGCGAGAACGGGAACGACTCGTCCGCGAACGCTCGATGGATCATTTGCCGCCACTTCATTGGTCACCGCCCTGAACTTCGATGTCGTGATCGCGCTCCAGCTCCCTCGCGTGCTCGGCGAGCGCGCGCGCGACGCCCGAGCCGCCGACCGCGCGCTCGAGGCGCACGAGCAGCACCGCTGCCTTCCTTTCGAGCTCCACGAGCCGCACCTGCGCGGCCTGCAGGTCCTGCTCGGCGAGCAACACCACCGTCAGGTCCGCCTGGCCGGCGAGGTAGATCGCTTCGACTTGCTCGCGCCGCTCGCGTTGGAGCGGGATGAGCTCGGCGCGCACGCGTTCGAGGTTCGCTTTCGCCGACGTGTACGACGCGAATGCGCGCCGGACCTCCTCGACAACGGCGCGGCGCGCTTGGACGAGCTCGTGACGCGCTTCGACGACCTCGGCGAGCGCGCGCTCGCGGCGCACCGAGCCCGTGTCGAAGAGCGGCAACGGCGCGGAGAGCACGGGTCCGACAGCCCAGTCGCCGTCGCGCTCGGCGCTGACGCCGACCGCCGTCCCGTCCCAGACCGACGAGCCCGCGAGCGCCGCTTCGTCGCCGAGCGCGGCGAGCTCCCAGCGGCGCGCTTGGATCTCGGGCCGGCGTTCGAGCGCCGTCTCGATCCACGCGGATTCCGCGCCGGCGATCTCGGGTAATTCGGGCCACGCGTCCAACGTCCAATCCGCGGGATCCGAGGGCCGACCGAGGCGTCGCGCGAGCGCGAGCCGCTCTTCGCGGCGCTCGGCGTCGCGCTCGCTGATCTCGAGCTCGAGCTCGACCGCCTGCGCCTCGAGCGTCGTCACGTCGAGCTTCGACGCTTCGCCGAACGCGAGCCGCGCGCGCGCGAGCTCGAGCAAACGGTCGAGCAATGCGCGCCGTTCGCGCAGCAGCGCGGTCCACTCGTCGAGCGACTGCACGGCGGCGTAGCGCTCTTGCGCGTCCGCGGCGATGTCGAGGCTCGCGCGCACGGCGTCGGCGACCGCCGCGCGCAGGCGTTCGTCCGCGGCGTCGCGGCGTTGCGGCCGCTGCAGCAGCGACAGCAGGTTCCACGATGCTCCCGCGTCGACGACGACCTTGCCGCCGCCGGACGGGAAGCGCAGCGCGACATCGAGCAGCGGATTCGCGAGCAAGCGTGCTTGGTCGGCGTCGGCGAGCGCGCCGCGAACGCGCGCGAGAGCAGCTTGGAGCTCGGGACTCGACTCGAGCGCGCGGACGAGCGCCGCGCCGAGCGGCAGCGTCGTCGCGAGCTCGCCCGGAACTTGGGGCTCATCGAGCGGACCGCCTTCGAGCCTCAGCGAGAGCGAGCCGGCGACGCCGACGGCGGCGTGGATCGCGGCTTCGGTGTCGGGCCGCGGCGCGGACGATTGACACGCAGCGAGGAGCGCCGTCGCGACGAGTGCCCGCGAGACGAGCGCTCTGGCGACGAGCGCTCTGGCGACGAGCGTCGCCGCGACGGGCGCCGCCGGATCTAGCGCCTCGGTGGCGCGCGGTGAGAATCGTGGACGTGTGAGACGAACGAGCGCAGCGGTGACCAAAAGCGTTCTCCATGCAGGACGCGGAACCAGGGGCGCACGGCTCGCCGAATTCCGGCGCAGCGTGCAGCGCGTCTTCGCGGGGCGACGCGAAGACGAACGACGGTCCTGGTCCGCCTACACGAGGAGGACGACGCTTCGATTCGCGAGCGAATGCTCGCCTGCGAGCACGGCCGGCGGTCGCGCGCAACGCGCGGGGAGCGCGCGCTCGATCGGCTGCTCGACGGACTCGTGCAGGATCGCGAACGACTCCGGTTGCGGCAGGTCGGCGGCTCGCGGCTGACGCCAACGGCCGTCGCCGGAACGAATCACGGTCAGGTCCGCGCACGGGCAGTCTTGCGGCACCGCGTCCAAGTCGAACGCCGAGCTCGCGCGTCCTTCGGTCGCGTGCGGATCACAGCCGCCGCAGTGGTCTTCGGACGCCGACAACGCAACCGTGATGCAGCCGTCCTCTTCGATGCAGAGCGTCAACCCCCAGGCGGGTGTCGCCGCAAGCAGTAGCGCGAGCGCGAGGCAGAGGCTGGCGAAGATCCTTCGGACGAGCGGGTGCATCGGTGTGGGGAGCCTACGGCGATCGGCCTACGCATCCAATCCACTGAAGTGAGAATCTGCTCGACCTTCGCGGCCGGGGCGACGCCGGAGCCGCGACCGCGTGCCTGGAGCGTCGCGTTCCGGGCGGTTGGGGTGACGGGAGCATCGACCCGCTTCGTTGCTCCATGCGCTGCACGATCCCATTCGGGGTGACGCTCCGGCGCGATTTCCGCGTCGGCGCGTGGCGCGGAGCATGTTCGTGGTCAGGGCTTCGCATGGAAACCGACGATCGCTCCTGGGGTCCGCACTCGGTCCGTCGTTCGTCCGCCCCGCGGCGCGCGTCGGATCGGGCGCATTGGGTGGCGCTGGTCGGGCTGTCGTCGCTCGCGTGCACGTCGCCGGACGTCGAGCGCCGCGGCACGCCGACGGTCGTCGCCGAGCAAGTCGCCGGCGCGAAGCCGCTCGTCGACACCCTCGAAGTCCGTGCGCAAGCGCTGCTCGAGAGCTCACGCTCACCCGTCGCGCCGCCGACGGTCGCCGTCGTCGACCTGAACGGCGACGGCGTGCTCGAAATCGCGGTGGGGCGGCCGTTCGATGGTTACAGGCAAGGCGCCGTCGAGGTTCTCGACGGCGCGAGCGGTCGAGCCCTGTGGCGCGTCGAGGGTGCGGCGCCCGCTGACGAGTT
The DNA here is from genome assembly GCA_016220085.1 of Planctomycetota bacterium. Lineage (GTDB taxonomy): Bacteria > Planctomycetota > UBA1135 > UBA1135 > JACRIN01. The sequence continues at coordinate 63,757 of JACRIN010000066.1, read as the reverse complement.
CGGTCGCGCGCTCGTCGTGATCGACGACCTCGATGGCGATCGAGTGCGCGACCTCGCGGTCGGCGCTCCGGCGACCGCGTCGCTTGGTGAGCGTGCGGGAGACGTCGTGCTGCTCTCCGCCGCCTGCGGCGCGCGGCTCGGGTTCGTCTCGACCGGTTGGCCGCGCGAGTACGAGTTCGGTGCGACTCTGGCCTTCGACGGACTCGCGCATCGGCTCTACGTCGGTGTGCCGGGCGCGTACTCGACGCACGGAGGCGACGCCTTCGGCGGGGTCGACGTGTTCGAGCTTCCGAGCTTTTCCCGTCGGCTGCGGGTGCGTTTCGGGCCCGAGCATTGCTTGTGTCGAACGAGCGGCCTGTGTCTGCCTCGTGGCGTTGGGAGAGCGCTCACACCGCTCGACGACATGGACGGCGACGGCACGCGCGACGTCTTGGTGGCTGCACCCGAACCAGGGCCACTCTACGCGCGCGCCTTCGCGCTCTCGGGCGCGGACGCTCACATCCTGGCGATCGTTCGCGATCCGTGCGCCGACGGCCCCGTGCCCGTCATCCCCTCGGACGAGCGCTGACGCTCAGGCCTTCGCCGCCTTCGGCGGCTCGACGGTCTTCGTGGCGCCGTTCTTCGAGGAGGTCTTGGTGACCGCGTGCATCGCGCTCTTCAGGTCCTCGATAATGTCGGTCGGGCCCCCGAGACCGATCGACAAACGCACCGCCATCCCGCCGGGCTTGCGCGCGTGCATGTGGGGTAGACGCGGCGCCCTGCTCGGGCGCTCGCGCACCGCCTTGCCCCCCCCCGAGCACGCCGGACGAGCGCCCACCCTTGTGCCCGGACAAGAGTGTTTCCCTCACGCCCGGCTGCACCGGTCTTGCGGAAGGCCCCTCCGCCGTGCTACGCCTTATTCCACATGGGCAACGATCGTCTCCGAGCCAGCAGGTCACCGACACGCTCGCGCGCGCGGTTGCTGTGGGGCTTGATCGTGGTGTTGCTCTTCTCGCAGGTGCTCGGCGGGCGCGCAGCGTTGCTTCATGCGCACGATGAAGTCGGACGGCACCTTCATGTGATCGACTCGCGTCCCGCCGAGTCCTCGTCGCGGGTGACGGCGACGTGGCACCACTCGCAACACGAGGGGGACGAGCATCGACATCCGATGACGGAGGTCCCCGCGGAAGAGCACGGGGGCGTTCTCATCGAGTTGCCTCCCGTGCTCGTGACGGGACCGCGCGCGAACCTCACGGGCGCGGCAACGACCGCCCGGCTGCTGGCGCTTCACGTCGCCGTGATGAGTAGCGGCGTACTGCTTCGCCCACCGCCGCTGCCGCCGGTCGTTCGATCGGAACGGCCCCAGGTTCGACGCCAGCGATCGGGAACCGCGATCCTGCTTGGCTCCAGTCGAGCGCTCCTGATCTAGCGCGCCTCGCCCCGCTTCCACGCGGGGAGTTGGGAGGTGCGCGGTCGTCGTCTGCGATCGCGCTTTCGCGTCGATTTCAGCGTTCAAGGAGCCCTCGTGAAGCATCGTTCTCTCGATTCCGTCCTTTCGTTTCTCGCGTGTCTGTCGATCGTCTCCGGCTGCAAGCCGTCCGATTCCCACCCGCACGAGCAGTCGCCGAGCATGGCGGCCGAACTCGAACCCGAGACGAAGACCGTCTTCGGCGAGCGAACGCTGCTCTTCATGGAGAACCCGCCGCTGGTGCGGGGATCTCGAGTCCGGTTCCTCGCCCACCTGACGGTGTGCGCCACAGGGGAACCGGTCCGCGCGGGAAAAGTCCGCCTGGAGGTCGGTTCGACGGTGCTCGTCGCAGACGTTCCGAAGCGGGACGGGCTCTTCGTGCCCGAGGGCGTGTTCACGGAGCCTGGGACCCATCGCGCGCGCCTGAGCGTCGTCAGCGAGCAGGTCGAAGAGACACTCGACCTGGGAGAGGTCCACGTCTACCCGGATGAACAGACGGCCCGGCGAGCAGCGATTGGCGCCGCGGAGGAGGCGCGCCCCAACGAAGTGCCTTTCTTGATGGAACAGCAGTGGAGAGTGAAGCTCCTCCTTGCTCAGGCATCGGCGCAGGTGCTGTCGAAGCGCCTGACGATCCCGGCCGTCGCGATGCTGCCGGAGGGGGCCGCGGCGATCGTCTCGCCGCCGACCTCGGGTCGCTTGCATGGGCCGATCTCGGGCCGGCTTCCGAGGACGGGCGAACGAGTCGAGCAAGGCCAGCTGCTCGGCATGATCGAGCCGCCGCTGACGGCGTCGGATCTGGCCCAGCTCCAGGCCCTGAGCCTCGACCTCGACCTCAAGGTCTTGGACACGGCGCGCGCAGTGAGCGAGGCCGAAGTGCGAGTTCGCTTCGCGGAGCGAGAGCGCGGGCGACTTGCCCACCTGCGCGAGGAGGGACTGAGCACCAAGCCTCAGCTCGAGCAAGCCGAGCAGAATCTCACCGTCGCGCTCAGCGACGGCGAGGCCGCGCGCGCCATGAAGGAGTCCTTGGATCGCCTGATTGCGGACCGCGCCGCCCGCGACCAAGGCGCGGCCCCTGCCACGGTGCGTCTGCCATTGCGCGCGCCCATCGCGGGAACGATCGTCGCCACGGGACACGTCGAAGGCGAGTCCGTCACTCAGGACGCCACCCTGTTTCGCATCCTCGATTCGTCGCGACTCTGGATCGAGGGGCGCGCTTCCGAATTCGACCTGCCGCAGGTGCGAAAGACGCCAACCGCAGAGGTGTCGTTCCCCGCGATGCCCGGACTCCGCATCGAGCTGTCCGAGGCGGCGGTGTCGAGTGCGTACATCGCCCCAACGATCGAAGCGGCATCACGCACGTTCTCGATTCGCTACGAGGTCCCGAACCCAGGGGGCGAACTCAAGAGCGGGATGCTAGCCCAGCTCGCGCTGGCGACCGAAGAGGTGGCAGCGGTAGTCGTGATACCTGCGGATGCCGTGATCATGGAGCAGGGGCTTCCGACCGCCTACGTCATGCTGTCTGGTGAGACGTTCGAGAGGCGGGACTTGGAACTCGGCCTGCGCGACGGCGCGCAGGTCGAAGTCCGGCGAGGGATCTCCGCGGGTGAACGCGTCGCCACGCGAGGCTCGTACTTGATCAAGCTCGCCGCGCTCTCGCCCGCGTCCTTCGGCGCGGGTCACGCGCACTGATTCGGGAGCCGACACATGATCAACCTCCTGATTCGATGGTCGCTCGCCAATCGGCTGACGATCGTCATTCTCTCGATCCTCGTGATGGCCGTTGGCGCGTTCGTCACCGTCCGAATGCCCGTCGACGTGTTCCCTGACCTCACGGCGCCAACTGTCACGGTGCTCGTCGAGGGGCACGGGCTTGCGCCGCAAGAGATGGAAACGCAGGTGACGTTTCCGATCGAGACCGCGATGAACGGCGCGGCGGGCGTGCGCCGGGTGCGGTCGGGGACCGCTGTCGGCATCGCAGTCGTCTGGGTCGAATTCGAGTGGGGAACGGACATCTACCGTGCGCGCCAGACGGTGACAGAGCGCCTCGGCGCGATCACCGGGTCGCTGCCTTCGCAGGTCGAGCCGCCCAAGCTCGCGCCGGTGTCTTCGATCATGGGCGAGATCCTGTTCGTGTCGCTCACTTCCGACCACCACAGCCAACTCGATCTGCGAACGACGGCGACCACGCAGATCCGCCGGAGACTTCTATCCGTTGCCGGGGTCTCGCAAGTGACCCCGATCGGTGGGGACACGAAGCAGTACCAGGTCGTGCTCTCGCCCGAGTTGCTCCGAGGCTACGGCTTGGCGGCTTCGGACGTGTTGCGGGCCCTCGAACGGACCAATGAAAACGTGTCGGCCGGAGTGCTCACGACCGGCGCACAAGAGGTGCTCGTCGAAGGGCTCGGACGCGTCCAGTCGCTCGACGACATCGCGCGCACGAAGGTCGCGACCCGCGACGGAGTTCCGATCACCGTGTCCGACCTCGGAGTGGTCACCATCGGAGCGGCGATCAAGCGCGGAACCGGGTCGGCATCCCGGCGCGGGCCAAACTGGGAGCCGATCATCGAGCCCGGCGTGATCCTGGCGATCCAGAAGCAGCCCGGTGCCAACACGTTGGAGTTGACCGAGCGCTTGGATGTCACGCTGACGGAGATTCAGGCGAGCCTGCCTGAGGGCATGCTCATCAACAAGAACCTGTTCCGGCAGGCTTCGTTCATCACGCATTCGATCGCCAACACGACGACTGCGCTGATCGAGGGCGCGCTCATGGTCGTCCTCGTCGTCCTCGCCTTCCTTGCCAGCGCGCGCGCCAGCGTGATCACTCTGCTGGCGCTTCCGCTTTCCCTCCTCACGTCGGTGCTCGCGTTGGAACTGCTTGGGGCGAGCATCAACACGATGACGCTCGGCGGCATGGCGATCGCGATCGGCGCGCTCGTGGACGATGCGATCATCGACGTGGAGAACGTCGTGCGACGCCTCCGAGAGAACGCAGTGCTTCCTGCGCCGGATCGACGCTCACCGCTCACGGTCGTCTACGCAGCGAGCGTCGAAGTGCGCGGATCGATCGTGCTCGCGACGTTCATCATCCTGCTCGTATTCATGCCGTTGTTCTTCCTGTCCGGTGTCGAGGGAAGACTCCTGCAACCACTGGGGCTCGCGTTCACCGTCTCCCTCGCGGCGTCGCTGCTCACTGCGCTCACGCTCACGCCCGCACTCTGCTTGCTGCTCCTCCCGTCGAGCACCACGGTGCGAAAGGCACGTGAACCGCTTCTCGTCCGGCTCTTGCACGCGGCGTACGACAAGCCCCTGGCGTGGGCTCTACGTCATCCGTGGATGGTCGCGGTTCCCAGCGTGGCAATGCTCGCCGTCGCCGGTGCCGCTGGGTTTTCGATGGGACGCAGCTTCCTGCCGGAGTTCAACGAGGGAGCCTTGGTCGTCGGCGTCGTGACCGTGCCAGGCACGTCGCTGGCGGAGAGCGATGACCTTGCGCACCTCGTCGAGGAGTCGTTGATGAAGCACCCTGAGATCGTCGCGATCGGGCGGCGCACCGGCCGTGCGGAAGAGGACGAACACGTCCAGGGAGTCGAGGCCAGCGAAATCGACCTCACGCTCGACATGGACGCACCCCTTCGGCTGGGCAAGGAGCGACGTTCCAAGGACGACCTACTCGACGCACTGCGCGCAGAGCTCGCTGGAATCCCCGGCGTCCAGGCCACGTTCGGACAGCCGATCGGCCACAGGATCGACCACATGCTCTCGGGAACCCGCGCGAATGTCGCGGTCAAGGTCTTCGGCGACGACCTCGGTCGCCTGAAAGTCACGGCGGCTCAGGTCGAAGCGATGATGAAGGACATCCCCGGCGTCGTGGACCTCTCCATCGAGCAGCAAGCCCAGGTGCCCACCGCCCGCGTCGAGTTCGATCGCGACGCGATCGCGAGGCATGACTTGTTGGTGGGCGAAGTCGCCGACGCCCTCGAGCTAGCCACGCGCGGCCGAATCGCCGGGCAGGTCCTGGAGGGCATGAACGCGTTCGACATGGTGGTCCGCGTCGGCGAGCCCGGTGCGCTGACGCCCGAGCTGCTCTCGACGATCCTCGTGGGGACGCCCAGCGGTGCGAAGATCCCGCTCTCTGCGCTCGCGTTGATCCGAGAAGACCGTTCCCCGAACTTCATCAGTCGCGAGAACGTACAGCGCAAGATCGTCGTGATGTGCAACGTCTCCGGTCGAGACTTGCGTGGAGTCGTCGAGGACATACGCGCGCGAGTCCAGGCGGAAGTCAGCCTCCCTCCGGGTTACTACGTCGAGTATGGAGGCCAGTTCGAGAGCGCGGCTTCGACGGGACGACTGCTCGCCATGCTTGGGGGCGTCATCGTCCTCGGCATCGCTTGCCTGCTCTACTTCATGTTCCGCTCGGCCCGCGATGTCATGCTCATCATGCTGAACCTACCGCTGGCTCTGATCGGCGGGATCTTCGGCGTCTATCTTTCGGGCGGCACGCTCTCGGTCGCTTCGATCATCGGCTTCATCACGGTGTTCGGGATCGCAGCACGAAACGGGATCATGATGGTGTCGCACATCCGACACTTGCAACGCGTCGAGGGTGTCGGCGAATTCTACGAAGCCGTTCGACGCGGCGCGATCGAGCGCCTGTCCCCGATTCTCATGACGGCGCTCGCCGCCGGGTTGGCGCTGGTTCCACTGGCGCTTCGCGGCGATGCACCGGGCAACGAGATCCTGACGCCGATGGCGATCGTGATCCTGTTCGGGCTGCTCTCCTCGACCCTGCTCAACATGCTCGTCGTACCGGCGCTCTTCCTCCGATTCGGGGAACCTGTCGCGAGCGCCGAAGTCACCGAACTCCGGATGGAGGCGCAACATGCTTAGGTCCAACCGTCTGCGTGTCTTCAGTGCTGGCGTCGCGCTCTCGGTCGCCGGCTGCGCGGCCGTCGATCCGAGGCCGGACTACGAGCAGGCCCAGCAAGAGATCCGCGCGACGACCGGAGCGAAAGAGGTCCACGACCCTGACGAGCCCGCGCTCACCGGCGCGGAGATCGAGACGATGATCGCCGATGGGTTGGGGCTCGACGAAGCTACGCGACTCGCGCTGCTCAACAACCGCCGCCTCCAGGCCGGATTCCTGGCACTCGGAGTGGCACGCGCCGACTACATCCAGGCTGGCCTATTCGAGAACCCGAGCCTCAGCCTCGCGTTCCTCTTCCCCGAGACCGGGGGGCGAGTGCGCTGGACCGCCGACCTCGTGGGGAGCGTGACGGAGATCTGGCAGATTCCTTCACGCCAGGCACTCGCGCAAGCTGGGATCGAGCAGCGCATCCTGGAGCTCTCGCGCTTCGCCGGCGAGCTGGTCGCGGCGACGAAAACGGCCTATTTCGAGGGCGTCGCCGCGCGCGAGGCGAGGGAAGTGGGTCGTGCGAATCTCGAACTCACCCGTCGTTCGCTCGGAGGCGTTCGCCGACAGGTCGCGGAGGGAGTCGCGTCGAAGACCGACGAACTCTTGGCCGAGAGCCTCGCCCTCGGGGCCGAGCTCTCGTTCCAGCGCACGGAACGCGAGGGCGTCGCAGCAACGCGGAAGCTCGCCGCCCTCCTCTCGATCGAAGAAGACCTGTTCGCGGTAGCGCTAGCGGATCCGCTCCCCGAGCCGGAGTGGCAGACGGTCGCGCGCGAGGAGCTGGTCGAAGCCAGTCTGAATGTCCGGCCGGATGTGCGTGCCGCGGCGCGAGCCGTCGCCGTGGCCGAGGATCGGGTCGTCCTGGAGCGCAAGCGACGATTCCCGGGGGTCAGCGCCGGACTCTCCGCCGAGCGCCCCGAGGGCGGGAGCTCGGATGACTTCTTCATCGGGCCGGCCGCTGTGCTCGAGCTCCCGCTCTTCGACCAGAACCAGGCGCAGGTGAGCCGTGCCGAGTTCGAGCTCGCGCAGAGGAGGAAGGCGCACGAGGCGCTTGTCGCCGAGGCAAAGCAGGAGCTGCGAGCCGCGCTCGACAAGGCCGAGGTCGCTTCGCGAACCGCGGCCTTCGCCCGGAACGAGTTCGTCCCGCAGGCCGAGCGAGGCGCGACCCTGGCCGAGAAGGCGTATGAGCTCGGCGACACGACGGTCTTGACGCTACTTCAGGCGCAGAAAGCAGCTCTCGAGGCGCGACGCACGGTGATTGATGCGCTGCTCGAGGCGGCACTCTCGCGGATCGAGGTAGAGCGAACGGCCGGGGCTCCGTTGCGCGCATGGCCGGATGCGGATGCAAACCGATGAGCTTCAGCCTCCCCTGGAGATATCTGCTGATCCTGCTCGTCCTCGTCGCCGCAGCGCCGGTCGCGAAGGCGCACGGCGTGGACGACCTGACGCGGCGCTTTCTCGATCAGTTGACCGGACCCGCCATCGTGCCTTTCCTCTATCTCGGCGCGAAGCACATGGTGACAGGCTACGACCACTTGCTCTTCCTCGTCGGCGTCATCTTCTTTCTCCATTCGACCAAGGAAGTCCTCATCTACGTCAGCTGCTTCACTATCGGACACAGCGTGACGCTGATGAGTGGAGTCCTCGCGGGCATCGACGTCGATGCATACTTGATCGACGCCATCATCGGCTTTTCGATCGTCTACAAAGGATTCGACAACCTTGGCGGGCTGAAGCGGGTGCTTGGCTTCCAACCCGCCGCCAAAGCTGCGGTTCTCGTCTTCGGCCTGTTCCACGGATTCGGGCTCGCGACGAAGCTCCAGGGGTTTGCGCTGCCGCAGCATGGGCTGGTCGCGAATCTGGTGGCGTTCAACGTCGGCGTCGAACTGGGGCAGTTCGCCGCGCTGACCTTTGTGCTCCTCGCCATCGTGTACTGGCGGCGCCACCCGAGCTTCCTCCGTCACGCCTGGACGGCCAACGTACTTCTGATGAGCGGCGGGCTGCTGCTCGTCGGCTATCAACTATCCGGCTACTACGTCTCGATGGCTTGACATGACCAACCTCCCCGTGTCCGCCCAACCGTCCCTCGCCAGCCTCGTCAAGGCACTGGCCATCGCAAGTGCGATTGCAGTCGCACTCGCCGTGCTGGTGGTCTTGCCCGCCGAGAGGAACATCGACATCACGGGCTTCGGGAACGCGATCGGACTGACCGCGCTCTCGGCGCCTCTGTCCGCCGGCTCGACGCAGACCCCGACGATGGAACCGGGCGCGGGGGGAGCTCCAACGAATGACCGGACGGTCGTCGACGTCCCGCCGGGCAAGGGCCTGGAGTACAAGTTCTACATCCGCGCGGGAGCGAAGCTGGAGTACGAGTGGGAGCTCGACACGGGCGAAGTGTTCTATGACTTCCACGGAGAGCCCAAGGGCGCTGCCGCGGATGTCTTCGAGAGCTTCGCCTCGGGCAACGCGTCCGGCGTCAAGGGCAAGCTGACGGCGCCGTTCGAGGGGACTCACGGCTGGTACTGGAAAAACCGTGGCACCGAGTCGGTCAAGATCACGCTGGTCACCTCGGGGACGTACGACGTGCTCGGGCTCAAGTAGTCTCCCCACTCTCAGCGCCAGTCACGATGCGGAGTGGAGTCCCTGACATGCGACCTCTGATGCTCGCGCTGCTCGCAGCGCTCCTCTTCGGAGCCTCGACGCCGGCGAGCAAGGTCCTTCTCGGAGAGCTCTCGCCGTTCCAGCTCGCCGGCCTGCTCTACCTCGGCGCCGCACTCGGTACGGCTCCGTCCGCATGGAAGGTCCGGCGCGCGAAACGAGGGAGTCGCATCGACAGCAAGAGTCGGTGGCGCCTCGCTGGAGCAGTTTTCTTCGGTGGGGTCGTCGGGCCAGTTCTCGTGTTGCTTGCGCTCCGCTCGTCGACGAGCGCGTCGATCGCGCTTCTCCTGAACCTCGAGATCGCCGCGACCGCGGTTCTCGGTGTCCTCTTCTTCCGGGAGCACATCGGCCGCTGGGGTTGGGCTGGCATCGCGATCGGGTTCCTCGCTGGCGTGCTGCTCTCCTCCGCCGGCGGAGTTACCGGGATGTGGGCTGGCGTCCTCGTCGCGGCAGCGTGCGCAGCGTGGGGAATCGACAACCACCTGACCGCGCTCATCGACGGGTTGATCCCCGCGGAGGCCACCGCGTGGAAGGGGCTCGTCGCAGGGGCAACGAACGTCACGATCGGACTCGCGCTGGAACCCCTCGGGGGGAGCGAACTTCACGTTCTCCTTGCGCTCGGCCTCGGGGCGCTCTCCTACGGCGCGAGCATCGTGCTCTACGTGCTCTCCGCTCAGCAACTGGGGGCCACGCGGGCCCAAGTTGCTTTTTCCAGCGCACCGTTCCTCGGCGCGGCGCTCTCGTTCGTTCTTCTCGGAGAGCCCCTTCTCTGGCGACATGTCGCAGCCGCGCCGCTCCTGCTCGTCGGCATCGCGATTCTCTTTTTCGATCGCCATGAGCACGAGCACACCCACGAAGCGCTGGAGCACGTGCACGACCACACCCACGACGACGGCCACCACGACCACGCACACCCCGGTCTTCCTCCGTCGACGCGTCACACCCACGCGCACCGGCACGTGGGTGTGACGCACGGCCATCGCCATCTTTCGGATCTCCACCACAGGCACCCGCACTAGACGGAACCGATCCGTTCGCCGACATCCTCGGCGGCGCGCGCTTCGAGGGCGGCATCCAGGTCATCGCCGCGGGTCTGCTCGACTCGCCGTCCGCGACTCTCGACCAGTCCTCTTCGATCGAACCGCCGATCCTCGACCTCCGTCACGCGCGGCTACGACGCGTGCAGTACCGGCGCGACGCACTCGCGAAGGAACTCGAAGCACTGCAGGCCGAAACACTGGCTTCGGCGCGCGTGGCGCACGAGCGCGTCGCACGCGCCGCCACGATCGCAGGGGAGCTCGAAGGTGAGGTCCTGCAGCAGTCGCTGCGCAACGTCGAGTTCGCGCGCCGCGCGTACGAGCTCGGCGATACGACCGTGCTCGTGTGGCTCGAATGCCGCCGCCGCGCGAGCGAGGCTCGGCGCGCAGCGGTCGAAGCGCGCTGGGACTTCGCGCGCGCCGTGATCGAGCTCGAGCGCGCGCTGGGCCGCCCGCTCGATTCGCTCGGGCCGGCACGCCGACGGGAAGACCGACCTTGACGGCCTGCGCGCTCAGGCCTTCGCCGGTTTCGGCGGCTTGACGGTCTTCGTGGCGCCGTTTTTTCGCGCGCCGTTCTTCGTGGAGGTCTTGGTGACCGTGTTCATCGCGCTCTTCAGGTCCTCGATGATGTCGGTCGGGCTCTCGAGGCCGATCGACAGGCGCACCGCCATGCCGCCGGGCTTGCCGTAGGAACTGTGCGTCATGCTCGACGGCAGCTCGATCAACGTCTTGGTGTGCCCGAGGCTGACCGCGAGCGTCACCGAGTACGCCGAGCGCGCGATCTCGTCGACGAACTGCTCGGCGTCGATCTTCGCGCTGTTGAGCTCGAAGAAGATCATCGAGCCCGGCGCGAGATCACCGTCCCAGTCGATGAGCTGCTTCTCGGCGAGCTCCTTTTGCGGGAAGCTCGGCAGTCCCGGATAGACGACGCGCTGCACGCATTCCTGCTTCTCGAGCCACGTCGCGACCTTCTTCGCCGTGTGCTGTTGTCGTTTCAGCCGCAGCGCGAGCGTCGGCAGGCCGTACACGAGGATCGCCCACGCCGACTTCGAGGACAGGATCGCGCCGAAGTCCTTCCGATAGAGCAACAACGACGCGAGCATCCAGCGCGGGCAGATCACCGCGCCTCCGACCTCGGTGCCGAAGCCGCCGAGGTTCTTGGTCAGCGAGTGCAGCACGACGTCGGCGCCGAGCGACAGCGCGCGTTGGCCGAACGGAGTCGCGAACGTGTTGTCGATGAAGATCAGGACCTTGCGCTCGGCCTTGCGCTTCGCGTTGACTTCGTCGGCGAGCTTGCGCAGCGCTCCGATGTCGATCAGCTCGAGCGTCGGATTCACCGGCGACTCGAAGTAGATCGCGCGGGTCTTCTCCGTGATCGCGGCGCGCACCGCTTGGAGATCGTTCAACTGCACGCGCTTCACGCCGAAGCCGAGCTTCGGATACCAGTTCTCGAACAGCGAGTGCGTGCAGCCGTACAGCGTCGGGTGTGCGATCACTTCGTCGCCTTGGACGAGCACGCTGCCGAGCGCACCCGAGATCGCCGCCATGCCGCTCGCGAACGTAACGCACGCTTCGCCGCCTTCGACGTCCGCCAGCTCGCCCTCGAGGATCGAGCGCGTCGGCTCGTCGAGGCGGTCGTAGATGTAGACCGGCGGCTCGCCGACGTCGCGCACGAGCCGACCGAACTCGGTGAAGCCGCGCGCGCCGCGCTTGGCGGAATCCAGGCGGTACGTCGTCGACGACGACAGCGGGGGCGTGACGTGGTGACTGAAGTCCCACTTCGCCGAGTGCTGCGGGCCGTGGACGAGTCGGGTCGTGACCTTGTAGTTCGATCGATTAGCCATGATTGCCTCCGGGCGCGCGGACGAGTCGAAGCCAGAGCACTAGTCTGGACTCTGCACGCGCCGGAGCGCTTCGTCGACGTGCGTAGGGCGCGCGGCGAGGCATCGTCGCATCGCGATGCGACGCTACTCGAGGCCCATGCCGGCCACGCCTTCCTCGTCGAAACCTAGGTAGTGGCCGAGTTCGTGATAGAGCGTGATGCGAATCTCGTGCAGGAGCTCGTCGCGATCGATCGACGCGCGCTCCAGGTTGCGCTGGAAGAGGAAGATCTGCGGCGGCAGCACCGCGGAGTCCTCGGCGCTCTGGTCGAGCTTCGACGAGCCGACGAACAGGCCGAGCATGTCGGGCGGCGTCTCGGCGCAGTCGGACTTGTCGATCATCGACTCGGTCGGCACCGCTTCGATCACGACGCGCACCGCGTCGAGCGCGGCGCGGAATTCCTCGGGCAGGAGCTCGATCGCTTCGTCGAGCACGTGCTCGAACTGCTGAGGCGAGAGCCGCGGCGGGTGCGGGGCTTCGTCGGCGTCGATTTCCTCGGCCTCGGCGAGCAGCCGATCGGCGCCCGCCTGGTCGTGGCGCAGATCGGAGAGCAGCGACAACCGTTCGAGCACCGCGGACGTCCGCTCGGCGGCGGCGACCTTTTGGTAGAGCTCGTCGGCCTCGGCGAGCTTCCACTCGCGCAGGCAGATCTCCGCCTTCGTCCACTGGTAGTTCAAGTCGCCGTCGATGCCCGGCAGCGCGCTCGCCCGGTCGATCGACGCGCGCGCCTTCGCGAGGTCGTCGAGCTCGAGGTACGCGGACGATTCGACCACCCAGCGCCGCGCGGCGTTGGAGTCGACGCCCGCCATCAGGTCGAGCGCCTTCTGGGGCTCGCCGCGATCGAGCAAGCTCCAAGCACGTTCGATCGCGGTGTCGATGTAGCTGGGCATGTTGCGCGGATGGTAGCGCAGCCGACGACTCGCATCGAGCCCGCGTCGACGACGCGCATCAAAAGGAGAGCGGCGGCGAGCCTCGAGAGCTCGTCGCCGTTCGTCCTTCTCTCTCAGGCGTCTCTCAGGAAACCTGTGCTAACGGCCGGGTGCGACGGACTGCGTCGCGTCGGAGGGGCGCGCCCCAAACGTCCCGGCGCGTGATCGGCTCACGCCGGCGGAACCCACGGTTCGATCTTCTTCGGTAGCTCGGGCGTCGGGAGCAGGATCGGCGAGACCTCGGGCACGTGCGAGCCGCTGCTCGAGCACTCGGTGCCGCCGGTGGTCGTCGGGTCGATCGATTGGAAGCTCTCGCCGAGTTGCGCGAAGCTGTGCAGGTCGGTGTCGAGTCGCTGCACCCACATCGCGTCGACGGTCGGGTCCTCCAGCATTCCGAGCGGGACCGCGGCCGTGGTCGTCGCCACGCCGTCGACGACGGACGTGACTTCGAGCAGCAGGTTGGTCGCGCTACCGGCGGGGAACTGGAATTGGACTTCGGCGAGTCCGGGCACGATCGCCGTCGCGGTCGCGCCGGTGTCCGGCGCCGTGAAACACAGCATGACGGGCTGCGTCGTCGGATTGAGCGCTTCGAACACGGTCGGCGAGACCCGCGCGAGGAGTTCGATGCCTTGGGCTTGGAAGTCGCCGATGTCGCTCGCCGCGAGTTCGGCCGAGCAAGCGATCACCGCGACGGGGATGAGATGGCGGATCTGCATGGGGGTCGTCCTTGCCGGTTCGGTGGGGAGACGTATCGGCGCCCGTTTCTTCGGATCGCCCCGGAGTCCGCTTGAGCTTCGAAGACCGCGTTGCGAAGGACCTTCCCGCTCCTGGAGCAACTTGCAGGTGCTCTCGTCGGGGCGAGACCCATCCCTCGGATCGGTCCCACGCGACCCGCGAGTGACACGCGCGGTCGAGCGTCGCACGCGGCCGGGCTTCACACGCGGCCGAGCGTCACACGCGACTGGGCCTCGCGCGGGACACCGGTCCGCGTGCTCGCGCTCACCGAGCTCCGAAGTTCGCGCTCTTAGTCCTGCCCGAGCAACCGGAACGCCGTCCAATCGGCCGCCCGATGGCCGCCCGCCGCGAGCTCGCGCCGCGCGCCGCGCACCGCGATCGCGCGCGAGTCGCCGTCGGCGAGCCGGCGCTGGAACGCGAGCGCGAAATCGTGCGCCGCGCGGTCGCCGACCGGCCGTAACGTCGCGACGACGTCGCGCGCGCCGGCTTCGAGGAAGGCGCGCGCGATCCCATGGAGGCCTTCCGAGTCGAGCATGCGTCCGTGCGCGCTCGCGCAGGACGAGAGCACGACGAGCTCGAGCGCGCCCGCGCGTCGACGCAGCTCGTCCGCGCCGACGATGTCGCCGCCCGCGACCTCTAGTCCGATCGGCGCGTAGCGTCCGCCCGCGTCCAGACCCGTGCGCAGCGCGTGCGTCGCGATGTGCAGCGCACCGCCGTCGGTGAGCGCGGCGAGCAACGCTTCGCGCGTGCACGCGTCGCCGAGCGCGAGCCGCGAGCCGGCGGCGTTCGCGGCGAGCCGCTCGAGCTCCGCGCGCGCCGACGGAAGTTCGCGAGCGCGGCTTCCGCTCGGCGCGCCGAGGAAGCTCCAGCGTGCGATCGGACGCGCCGCGCGCGGACGCGGTGCGACCAGGCCCGGCAGCACCGAGAGCACGAAGCGATCCTCGAGCGCGCGACTGGCGAGCTCGACGCGTTCGAGCGCGAGTCCTTCGATCACGCCGTGCGGCAAGCAGAGCAACGCGGCGTCGTCGCGTTCCGCGGCGAGCGCGTTCGCGACGGGCTCGGGGAAGAGCAACCGAGCGAGCTCGCGCGCCAACGTCCCGCGCCATTCCTCGTCGGTGTCGAGCAGCGCTTCCTCGAAGCGCCGCGCGAGGTCGGCGAGCTCCGCGCGCCCGAGCTCGACCCGCGCCGCGGTCGCGCGTCCGGCCGAGGAGACGTGCACGACGACGCCGAAGTCGGCACCGAGCACCCAGGTGACCAACCCGGCCTCGTGGCTCGCCGCCCACGCGCGCAGGTCGTCGGTCGTGAGTTCCGCGGACGCCAGGCCGGCGAGCGAGCGCAATTCGGCGCCCGGCGTGCCGCTGCGGCGCAAGCCGCGCGATTGCAGCTCCTCGATCACGCGCGCCGCTTCGAGCGGATCGCCGGCGCGCGCGTGGGTCGACGCGAGCAACGCGACGCTGTGCACGCCGAGCCACTCGCCGATCACGTTGGTCGCCGCGCGCGGATCCGCAGGCGAGAGCGGGGAACGCTCGATGAACGCCTCCCAGCTGCGCGCGACCGCGAGCGCCTGCGTGAGCTCGTCGCGCGCGCGCGGCAGCCGGCCTTGCACGAACGCGGCCTCGCCGAGCAACGCGTGGCGTTGGGCTTCCGCCGAGAAATCGAGGTCGATCGACGCGAGCGAGCTCTCGATCAGTTCCTCGGCGGCTTCGGGACGGCCGGAGACGAGCTCGAGCCTTGCGAGCATCAGCACCGCGCCCGCGTCCGCGCGCCCCGCGGTCGCCGCCGCGAGGTGGGTGCGCGCCGCGTCGAGCCGACGCGCTCGCAACGCGGCCGCGCCGGCGACGAAGTGCCAGTCGGCGCGATCGGCGACGGCGTCTTCGCTCGGCGCGTGGCGCTCGAGATAGTCCCACGCCTCGCGCGTGTGGTCCGCCGAGAGCAGCAAGGTCGCCCACTCGCGCGTGACGGACCACGTCTGCTCGCCGGGGGTGAGCCGCGCGAGCGCCGCGAGGGCGCGCTCCTCGGCGCCGAGGTCGCCGCCGTCGCGCGCGACGCCGAGCAGGCCCTCTTGCGCGTAGATCGCGTACGCCGGAACGCCGAGGTGCAACGCGTCGGTGGCGCAGCGTTCGAAGCTCTCGCGCGCGTCTGAACGAGCGCCCGCCATCTGCGCGAGCCGCGCGGAGAGCCACCGCGGTTCCAGCGTCGAGCCGAGCTGGCCCGCGCGCTCGAAACCCGCGAGCGCCTGGTCGAGGTCTCGGCCCGCGCGGACGACCAGCGCGTTGCGCGCCTCGGGGGCGAGCTCGAGGTCGAGCTTCACCAGCGCGATGCGCAGCCGCGCCGCGGTGCTTCGCGCGCGCAAGCCGGCCGTCCAATCCGGTTGCCGCTCTCCGGAATCGGCGAGTGCGTCGAGCTCGGCGATCCAGGTCGGCAGCGCCGCGCGCCATTCGGCGAGGTCGATCCCGCGGTCGTACGCCGCGTTGAATTCGCCGCGCACCGTTTGCACGCGTTGCTCGAGAGCGAGCCCGTCGGCGAGCGCGTCCGCGTCGAGCGCGGCGTAGTACTTCGCGACGGCGAGGCACTCCGGGCGTCCGCAGGCGACGGCGAGGAACTCCGCGCTCTCGAGCGTGCGCCGCCGGGCCTCCGCGTCGCCCATCCGCATCGGCGTCAGCGCTTCGCGGAACGTGGTGAGCTGCGAGTCGCAGGGCTCGCCGGTCGGCGAACCGCCCTGCCACACCGTCAAGAGGAGCGCGAGGAGCACGGCTTCAGGCTAAGCGAGCCCGAGGGAACCTGACAGCTCAGCGGCCGGGCTTGCGTGCGAGGTACGCATCGCGCTCGGGAGTCGGCGGCAGCGTGCGCGCGAACGCGCGGGCGTCGCCGAGGTAGCCACGGTCGTGCAGCCAAACGAGCACGGCTCTCGCGCGTTCGTCGCCCGAGAGCTCGAGAGCCGCGAGCAGGCCGTCGGCGGCCGCGTCGGCTCTGACGTGGAAGTCGGCGCGCCCGAGGTGGACCTCGAGGCCTCCGACCAGCGCCCACGCTTCCCACGTGAAGCGACCGAGCCCGAGCTCGGCGCCGGTGAACGTGGTGTTCGGTTCGGCGGTCTTCCAGCGCGCGATTTCGCGGCTCGCGCCGAGCGCGGCGCCGTCGCGCGCGAAGAGCACCCAACGATAGCCCTGCGCGTCGGCGCGCGGCGCGACCTCGAACGTCGTCGCGTGCCACGGCCGGCCGTCGAGCGCGAGCACCGCGCCGCGCGGGTAGTAGAGCTCGGCGCCGTCCCCGCCGCGCAGCACCTCCTCGGCCGGGAAGATGCCCTGGGCGACCAGTCGATCGCCGTCGTTGGCGGAGACGCTGCGCCACCACAGGCCGAGCGCGACGAGCACCAGCGCCGCGGCGGCGGCCGGGATCCAGAGCCAGCGCCGCGCCGGAGCGGGGCGACGGTCTTGCCGGCGCACCGGAGTCGGGACGGGCTCGCTCGGGCGGTCGAGTTCGGCCTGGCGGTCGAACCCGGGCTCCGCGGGCGCGTCGAGCAAGAGCGGCGACGGCGGGCGGCTCGCCAGCGTCGTCACCAGCTCGCGGCACTCCGCGCAGACCAGCAGGTGGGCGTCGACCGACTTGCGGCGGTGCTCGGGGAGCGGATTCGCGCCCGGGCCCTGGCCGTAGTCGTAGAGCACCTCGGCGTCGGGGCAGGCGCCCGCCTCGAAGTGCGCGGCTTGGACGTGCCGTCCTTGGCCGTTCAGCCACGCATCGGCGCGGCGCAGCAGCGCGAGCGCGGGCCCGCACGTCGGGCAGGTCGTCGCGTGGGTCTCGAGTTCGACACGGCGACGGAAATCGAGCTCGTCCCAGCGGATCAGATCACCCGCCAGATCCGCGCGCACGCATTCCGAGGCGTGTTCAGGATGCTTGGGGACAGGGTTCATCCGGCCGTGACTCCGCAAATCGCCGCGGTTTCGGGCGCAAAATCCGCTCGGGAAACGCTCATTCCACCGCCTCCGCCCGAGGAAGTCGGGTGATCAACGCCTTGCGCAGCGCCGAGCTGGCGCGCTTCAGTCGGTACTTGGTCTGCTCGACCGAGAGCTGGAGTTGCGCGGCGACGTCGGTCAACGTCAGGCCGTCGACGAAGCGCAGCACGAGCAGGTCGCGCTCTTCGGGCGCGATTTCCGCGAGCGCCGCGCGCACCAGCGCACCGACTTCCTCGTCGCCGACCAGTTCTTCCGGGCCAGGGCTCGGATCCGGTCCGTCGGGAAGCTCGTCGTCCGCCAGGCGGACCGGCACGCGGCGGCGCGCGTTGTCCTTGCGCTTCAAATCGACGCAACGGCACCAGGCGACGCGATACAGCCACGTGCCGAACGCGCCCTTGGTGCCGTCGAAAGCGCCCTGACGCAGGCGCTCGAGCGCGTGCCAGAGCAGCATCTGGTAGAGATCCTCGCGCGCGATCGGATCGGACTCGAAGTGCGCGAGGCAGTGTTGGAACAACGGCCGATAGCGCGCGATGAAGCGCTCGACGGCCTGTCCGTCGCCCGCGAGCAGGCCTCGGACGAGCTCCTCGTCCTCCGCGCTGGTCGTCAAGTTGGGCGGCGCGGAATCAGCTTGGTCACCCGGCACTTCGGGCATCCTGATACGAAGTCGGGCGGGGTCTTGCAATGCGGGAGCTCGCGACTCCTCATTGTGCACCGGATCCGGCCGGCCGGCTCAACGCAGGACGATCGGCACCGAGTTCGTGTAGCGCTCGTCGCCTGGGGCGATCGTCACCTTGGCTTGCGCGAAGAACGTGAAGCCCTTCGGGAACGATCCGGGCATCGGGAAGTTGAAACCGATGACACCGCTCGCGCCGACCGCGCCCAGGTGGAAAGTGCGTTGGGGCGTCACGAGCACGTCTTCGGCGAGCCCGGGCACGTCCACGATCGTCGGGAACCGCCCCATGCGCAGGTCGACCGTGGAGCCCACCGGTGCGGCGATCCGGAAAGTCGTCACGGAGCCCGGCGTCGGCGTGCCGACGAAGTAGAGGCTCGGGTCCGGAATCGGAGGCGTCTCGACGTACGCGGCGTATACGCCGCTCGTCACGACGGACGAATGGCGGACGGAACCCGACCATGCGCGGACTCCCGCAGCCTGGCCGTTGTCGTCCGACCCGCCGAGCAGCATGTCCTGGGCCGTGCCTGCGGCCAGGACCGTGCCTGCGTCGTCGAGCCGAACGGCGGCCGCGCCCTGCCCGCTGGGGAAGAAGCCTCCCAAGTCGTGGCCTCCATCGCCGCCGATCAGCGTGGAGCGGTAGAGGTGGACGCCGACGACGGCACCACTTCCGATCAGCGCTTCGAGGCCGTCGCCAGGGACCGTGAAGGCCCCGTCGCTTCCCGGTTCGCCGAGCACGACCGAGCTCGCGAGTTCCACTCGGGAATCGACTACCAGGCACGTACCCGTCAAACCCGCGTACTGGTCCCAACCATCGAGGTACGAACGCGAGACGCGCACGTCACTCGAGCCGTCGACGATGAGTCCGCGGCTCGACGACGTCACATCGTCGAACACGACGGGCCGCGTGCACTGGGTGACCTCGAGCGAGTTCGAGAAGCGCACGCCGACGATCGAGGTCGCGTTCCCTGCGACGATGTCTCGGATCGTCGCCGGACCGTTGACGATCACGCCCGCGCCCTGGCCGACGAGCGTCAGTCGCTTGTCGAGCGTGAAACCGCCGTAGTTGCCGGGCTGGATCAAGAGCACGTCGCCCGGCGACGCGAAGGCGATCGCCGGTGCCAGGTCGGTGAAGTCACCGCCGCCCGCAGCGTCGACGACGTACGTTCCCGCGGTCGTGACAGAGGCGAGCGAGGCGATGGCGAGCAAGAGTTTCGATGCCTGCATGGAATTCTCCCGGTGTGTCGCGTCGAGGGGTTCCGTCTTGGACCTCCGTTCTAGATCGCCGCCGGCGGCCGAAACGGTTCGAATAGGAGCGAGTTCCGCCGTCCGCCGAGGTTCGCAGTTCCGCCGAGCCGAGGTCGGATGGGGGGAAGTTGGGCTGCATCAGGGTGCCGAGCGGGGTGGCCCGATCGGCGGGCGCGGGCTAAGCTGGGCGCCTTTTCCACGGCGCGTGCGGATCGTCGCGAGGCCCCTCCGCGGGTCGACGGCGTCCGGCGTGCCGAACGTGGGCCGAGGCCCGCGTGACCGCGTCCTCCAAGAGACCTGGGTGCACCATGAAGGAAGTCGTGATCGCCAGCGCCTGCCGCACGCCGGTGGGCAAGTTCCAGGGCAGCCTTTCCTCCTTTAAGGCGCCGCAGCTCGGCGCGCTCGCCATCGCCGAGGCGCTCAAGCGCGCGAACCTGCAACCGAGCCAGGTCGAGGAGGTCATCATGGGATGCGTGCTCGCCGCGGGCCTCGGGCAGAACCCGGCGCGTCAGGCGGCGCTCGGCGCGGGCGTGCCGAACACGGTCGGCGCCTTCACGGTCAACAAGGTCTGCGGCTCGGGCCTGAAGTCGATCATGCTCGCCGCGCAAGCGATCCGCGCCGGCGACGCCGACGTGATCGTCGCGGGCGGCATGGAGTCGATGACCAACTCGCCGTACCTGCTGCCCGATGCTCGGGCGGGCGCGCGCCTCGGCCACGTGCAGATGCTCGACTCGATGGTCTGGGACGGCCTCTGGGACATCTACAACAACTTCCACATGGGCATGACCGCCGAGATGGTCGCGAAGAAGTACGAGATCTCGCGCCGCGCCCAGGACGAGTTCGCCGCCAACAGCCACAAGAAGGCCGCCGAAGCGACCGCCGCGGGCCGCCTCGACGCCGAGAAGTTCGCGGTGATGCTGCCGCAGAAGAAGGGCGATCCGATCGCGTTCAAGACCGACGAGAGCATCCGCGCCGACACGACGGCGGACGGCATCGCGAAGATGAAGCCCGCGTTCGATCCCACCGGCTCGGTGACCGCGGCCAACGCGTCCTCGATCAATGACGGCGCTTCGGCGGTCGTCGTGATGAGCGCGGAGAAGGCGAAGGCGCTCGGCGTCAAGCCGCTCGCTCGCGTGCTCGCCTACGCGACCGCCGGTTGCGCGCCCGAGTGGGTGATGATGGCGCCGGAGGGCTCGATCAAGGCGTGCGCGGCGAAGGCCGGCAAGAAGCCGACCGATTTCGACCTGCACGAGATCAACGAAGCGTTCTCGGTCGCGGCGGTGGCGCTGACGCGCGTGCTCGAGCTCGACGCGAACAAGATCAACGTCAACGGCGGCGCGGTCGCGATCGGTCACCCGATCGGCGCGAGCGGCGCGCGGATCTTCACGACGCTGCTCCATGCGATGCAACAGCGCAAGGCGAAGACCGGCATGGCGTCGTTGTGCCTCGGCGGCGGCAACGCCGTGTCGCTCGCGGTGGAGGCGCTCTGACCATGGCCGGCCTCTTCCAGCGCGTCGCGGTGATCGGCGCGGGCACGATGGGCAACGGCATCGCCCAGGTGTTCGCGGGTGCGGGCAGTCAAGTCGAGCTGATCGACGTCAGCGCCCCGGCGCTCGAGAAGGGCCTCGCGAACATCGAGGGCTCGCTCGCACGCATCGTCAAGAAGGGCGGGCTCGACCAAGCGGCCGCCGACGCGACTCGCAAGCGCATCGCGGGCTCCGGCGAGCTCGCGCGCGCCAAGGATTGCGAGCTCGTCGTCGAAGCGGCGGTCGAGCGCGCGGACGTCAAGGCGAAGATCTTCGGCGAGCTCGACAAGCTGTGCGCGCCGACGACGATCCTCGCGACCAACACGTCCTCGATCTCGATCACGCAGATCGCCGCGTCGACGAAGCGCGCCGACAAAGTGATCGGCATGCACTTCATGAATCCCGTGCCGCTGATGAAGCTCGTCGAGATCATCCGCGGACAGGAAACGTCCAGCGAGACGTGCGCGAAGATCACCGCGTGCACCGAAGCGCTCGGCAAGGTGCCGGTCGAAGCGAACGACTACCCGGGCTTCGTGTCGAACCGCGTGTTGATGCCGATGATCAACGAAGCGGTGTTCTGCCTGATGGAAGGCGTCAGCACCCGCGAAGGCATCGACACGGTGATGAAGCTCGGCATGAACCATCCGATGGGGCCGCTCGCGCTCGCCGACTTGATCGGCCTCGACGTCTGCCTCGACATCCTGAACGTGCTGCACGACGGCCTCGGCGATCCGAAGTACCGTCCGTGCCCGCTGCTCAAGCGCTACGTCGCCGCCGGACGCCTCGGCCGTAAGGTCGGCAAGGGCTTCTACGACTACGCCTGATCCCACGCTCCCGCTCGTCCGTCCCCCGCAGAGAACCCCGAAAGCACTCGAGGTAGTTCGATGGATTTCGCCCTGACCGAAGAACTGGAAGCCGTGAAGGCGACCGCGCACGAGTTCGCCGAGCACGAGCTCGTGCCGCGCGCGACGCAACACGACCGCGACGCGCACATCGAGCCCGCGGTGTTCCAGAAGCTCGCGGAACTCGGTTTCTGGGGCCTGACGGTGCCCGAGGAGTACGGCGGCGCGGCGCTCGGCAACCTCGCGTTGTCGATCGTGCTCGAGGAGCTCAATTGGGGTTGCGCGGCGACCGGCGTGACGGTGTCGGTGCACAACTCGCTCGTGTGCTCGCCGATCACGAAGTACGGGACGGCGGAGCAGAAGAAGCGCTGGCTGCCGACGCTCGCCACGGGCGAGATCCTCGGCGCGTATTGCCTGACCGAGCCGAATTCGGGTTCCGACGCGGCGGCGCTGAAGACGCGCGCGGAGAAGGCCGGCGACGGGTGGGTGCTCAACGGGACGAAGGTGTGGGTGACGACCGGTTCGCTCGCAAGCGTGTTGATCGTCTACGCGCGCACCGACCCGACCGTGCACAAGGCGAAGGGCATCACCGCCTTCATCGTGCCGACGAGCACGCCGGGCGTGACGATCGGCAAGAAGGAGCTGAAGTGCGGCATCCGCGGCTCGCCCGCGGTCGAAATCATCTTCGAAAACGTCGAGCTCGGCGCCGACGCCGCGCTCGCCGAAGTGCACCGCGGCTTCCCGATCGCGCTCGACACGCTCGACGGCGGCCGCATCGGCATCGCGAGCCAAGCGATCGGCATCGGCCGCGCGTGCCTCGAGGCTTCGATCAAGTACTCGAAGGAGCGCGAGCAGTTCAAGAAGCCGATCGCCGAGTTCCAGGCGGTGCAATGGAAGCTCGCCGACATGGCGGCGAAGCTCGACGCCGCGCGCCTGCTCGTGCACCGCGCGGCGTGGTTGCGCGACCACGGTCGTCCGTGCGGCCGCGAGGCCGCGATGGCCAAGCTACTCGCGAGCCAAGCGTGCAACTACGCCGCCGACGAGTGCCTCCAGATCCACGGCGGAGCCGGCTACACCGACCACTTCACGGTCGAGCGGCTCTTCCGCGACGCGCGCATCACCGAGATCTACGAAGGCGCGACCGACATCCAGCGCCTGGTGATCGCGCGCAGCCTCCTGACCACCGGAGCCTAGGCACGACGTGGGCGCCGCGTTGCTCATCGCCGACGGTTCGCCGTGCGCCCCGCGCGCGCGCCCCGCCGTGACTTGGGGTGACGTGCTGTGTTGGTTCGCGACCGCGGCCTGCGCGCTCGGGTTGCCGGCGTTGGTTTGGCTCGGCACCATCGAGGTCAACAGCTCTCCGTGGCTCTTGCGGACCGGCGGCTTCGCCGGTCGCTGGCAGGCGGTGGTGGACGAGGCGCAGGGCCCGAACGCTGTTCCAGAAACGCGCCGCGAGGTCGTGCTCGCGATCACCGAAGACGTCGCGCTCGAAGCGTGGGAGCAGCCGCCCCGCATGTTCGCGTGCGGCCGCGGAGTGATCGCGCGCGGCACGGTGCGGGCCGAAGGCGTCGAGCGAGCGTGCGAGTTCGACGAGAACGTGGCCGTCAAAGCGCGCATGGCCGACGGCGCTGAGTTCGGCCTGTGGCTCGACGCGGTGGCGATGTCCGGTCCCTACCTGCGCATGCCGTCGCGCGACGTGCTCTTCGTGACCTATCCCGACCGAACGTCGCTGCGTTACCGTCGCCTGGACGCGGACTGAGCCGACGCGGAATGGCAACGACTCCCTCGATCGCCGATCGACTGCTCGCGGGCGACCGTACGGCGCTCGCGCGGTTGATCTCGTGGGCCGAGAACGGCGATCCGCGTTTTCGCGCGGAGCACGCCGTCTTCTACCCGCGGGTCGGGCGCGCGCGGCGCATCGGCGTCACCGGTCCGCCGGGCGCCGGCAAGTCGACGTTGGTCAACGAGCTCGCGCGCGTGTTGCGCGAGCAGAAGAAGACCGTCGGCATCCTCGCGGTCGATCCGACGAGCCCGATTTCGGGCGGCGCGCTGCTCGGCGATCGCATCCGGATGGAAGGACGCACGCTCGATCCCGGCGTGTTCATCCGCTCGATGGCGAGCCGCGACAGCCACGGCGGCCTCGCGCGCGCCGCGGTCGACGCCTGCGACGCGATGGACGCGTTCGGCTTCGACGTGATCCTGCTCGAGACCGTCGGTGTCGGCCAAGCCGAGTACGATGTCGTCGGCGCGGCCGATTCGGTCCTCGTGGTGCTTTGCCCGGGCGCGGGCGACGGCATCCAGGCGATGAAGGCCGGCCTGCTCGAAGTCGCGGACTTCCTCGTCGTGAACAAGTGTGACCTCCCCGGCGCCGATCGCCTGCAGAACGACCTCAGCGAGGCGGTGCACGTGCGTTTCACCAAGCGCGCGTGGACGCCGCCGATCGTCGCGGTCAGCGCGTCGACCGAGTTCGGCATCGTCGAGCTGCTCCAAGAGATCGAGAAGCACTTCACGCACCTCGCGAGCTCGAATCTCGTCGACGCGCGCCGCGAAAAGCGCGTGCAGCACGTCGAGAACGTCGTCAACGAACGCCTGCGGCTCGCGATCTGGCGCGACCACGGCTGGCGTGCGCACGTCGAGCGCGAGCTCGCGCGCTCGATCTCGCCCTACGAAGTCGCCGCCGGCGTGCTCGCGGAACTCTCCGCGGGTCTCATCGGCGCTCGCACCGAACGCGGAGTGGCCAAGTCATGACGATCTCGTCCAACGATCAGGGTGCGAAGCAAGGCGCCAAGCAAGCGTCGAACGCGCGGACGGTCGACGCCGAAGCCGTGTGGGCGGCGGCGTTCGCCGAATCGAAGCTGCGCGACGTGGACTTCACGACGCTCTCGGGCGCGAAGCTCGAGCCTCTGTACGGCCCCGAGCACGCGCCCGTCGACTACGAGCGCGATCTCGGCTACCCGGGCTCGTTCCCGTTCACGCGCGGCGTGCATCCGACGATGTACCGCGGCCGCTTGTGGACGATGCGGCAGTTCGCGGGCTTCGGCACCGCGCAACAGACCAACGAGCGCTTCAAGTTTCTGCTCGCGCACGGTCAAACCGGGTTGTCGACCGCTTTCGACTTCCCGACGTTGATGGGCTACGACTCCGACCACGCGCACGCGCAGGGCGAGGTCGGCCAGGTCGGCGTCGCGATCTCGAGCTTGGAGGACATGGAGACGTTGTTCTCCGGGATCCCGCTCGGCGAGGTGTCGACCTCGATGACGATCAACGGCCCCGCGCCGATCGTGCTCGCGTTCTACATCGCCGCCGCCGAGAACCAAGGCGTCAGCCCGCGCGACATCCGCGGCACGGTGCAGAACGACATCTTGAAGGAGTTCCAAGCGCAGCACGCGTGGCTCGTGCCGCCGGAACCGGCGCTGCGGATGATCACCGACGTGATGCGCTACTCGGCGAAGCACGTCCCGCAGTTCAACACGATCTCGATCAGCGGCTATCACATCCGCGAGGCGGGCTCGACGGCGGCGCAGGAGCTCGCGTTCACCCTCGCGAACGGAATGGAGTACGTGAAGCGCGGCATTGCTGCCGGCATGGACGTCGACGACTTCGCGCCGCGGCTCTCGTTCTTCTTCGACAGCCACCTCGACTTTTTCGAGGAGATCGCCAAGTTCCGCGCCGCGCGCCGCATCTGGGCTCGCAAGATGCGCGACGTGTTCGGCGCGAAGAATCCGCGCTCGTGGATGCTGCGCTTCCACACGCAGACCGCGGGCGTGTCGCTGACCGCTCAGCAGCCCGAGAACAACATCGTGCGCACCGCGTTCGAAGCGCTCGCGGCGGTGCTCGGCGGCACGCAGTCGCTGCACACGAACTCGATGGACGAGACGCTGTCGCTGCCGACCGAGAAGGCGGTGAAGATCGCGCTGCGCACGCAGCAGATCATCGCGGAGGAGAGCGAGGTCGCGCACGTGATCGATCCGCTCGCGGGCTCGTACTTCGTCGAGGCCGAGACGAATCGGCTCGAAGCCGAGGCCGAGAAGTACTTCGCCGAGATCGACCGCCGCGGCGGGATCGTGCCGTGCATCGACGCGGGCTACATCCAGAAGGAGATCCAT
The DNA here is from genome assembly GCA_016220085.1 of Planctomycetota bacterium. Taxonomy (GTDB): domain Bacteria; phylum Planctomycetota; class UBA1135; order UBA1135; genus JACRIN01. Next base: position 37,822 of record JACRIN010000066.1, on the reverse strand, counting down.
CGCTCGGCGGTGCTCTACCAGCGCGCGATCGAGCAGAAGGAGAAGAAGGTCGTCGGCGTCAACTGCTACGTCGAGGAAGGCGGCGGCAAGCCCGAGATCGAGCTCCACCGCATCGGCCCCGCGGTCGAACGCGAGCAGCGCGAACGCCTTGCCGCATTGCGCAAGCGCCGCGACCCCGCGCGCGTGAAGCGCGAGCTCGACGGCATCCGCGCCGCGTGCCGCTCGAAGGAAAACTTGCTGGAGCGCTTCGTCAGCGCCGCGCACGCGTACTGCACGCTGGGCGAGATCGCCGACGTGCTGCGCGCCGAGTTCGGCGTCTACAGGGAGCCGAAGATCCTGTGAACCCGGCGCTCGCGAAACCGCTGCTCGTCGCAGGCGTCTTCGATGCCCTTCTCGGCGTCTGCTTCGGCGCGTGGGCGGCGTCGGGAAGCGCACCGAGGGCGATGTGGGTCGTCGCTGCCGCGTTGTGCGGTTCCGGATTGGCGTTGGTCTACATCGCGCTGAGACGGAATGTCGCAGGGCCGAGGGACGGAACGCGATGAACGGGTCGCTCGACAATCTGAGGCGAGTCTGGCGTGCAGCTTCGATCTACCTGTCCGGCGCGATGATCTTGCTGAACGCCGGTTTCCTGCTGATGGACGGAGCGAGCCGAGGGTGGGGGGCTGCGGTCCTGGTGCTGGCGTTCACCGTGAATCTCTGCTGGATCGCTCTCGCGGGCCAACGACCGCGCGGGGTCGCTACGTCGAGGAGGTCCGCGTGAAGCTCGTCGTCGGCATCGTCGTGGCAGCGTGGACCGTCGCCCTGCTGGTGGCGTTCGTCGCGTGGAGCTGGGTCGGGCGCGGCGACTCCGGCGCGTGGGATTTGCCTCGGATCACGTCGTTGGTCGCCATCGCGAACATCGTGGTCTTCGCGTCCGGCATCGTCGTCGGGTTGTTGGCCCGCGGGGGTGGACGCGCTCCGCTTCCAGTCGGTCGCTTCCGCACCGCGCTCGGGGTCGTCATCGGAACCCTCTTCTTCGTGGCCGCGCTTTCGACGTGGGGAGTCTTCGGCAACAGCCGCGAGCTTGGGTCACTGCTCGTGAACGTGGCCGCGCAGCCGGTGGGGATCTGGATCCTGGTCCTCCATGTCGAACGGATGCAACGACGGAGGCTCGTTCATGCGTGACCGCGACCATCGACCGCTCGCGGCTCGCTTCGGGACCGAGCTGGGTTTGCCAATCGGTCCGACCGTCGCCGCGCGCGCGGCTTCGGTGCGTACCGAGTTTGGCTGCTACAAGGAGACGAGGATCCGATGAGTCGTTCGACGAGACTCGTGACGCGCGTTGGAGCCTTCGGGCTCGCCGCCGCTGGCGCGTGGGCGCTTGGTTGCGGCGCGATGCTCGTGCTCGCTGCCTTCGGCGACGAGACCCTGCCCTTGCGCGGTGAGTCCCCGGCGTTGAGCGCGCTCTCGGGGATTTCGACGCTCGTCACCGCCGGTTTCGCGTTGTGGTCCGCCATACGAATCCATCGGCGCATCGCGGACGCCGACCACGCTGCGGACCGCGAGCCGCTCGCCGCGATCCGGAACGCAGCATTCTCGGGCCAATCAAGGAAGGATTGACGCCATGACCGACCGCAAGATCCGAGTGTTGGTGGGCAAGCCCGGGCTCGATGGGCACGATCGCGGCGCGAAGACCGTCGCGAGTGCGCTGCGCGACTACGGCATGGAGGTGATCTACACCGGTCTCCATCAGACGCCGGAAGCGATCGCCGAGATCGCCGCGCAGGAGGACGTCGACGTCGTCGGGCTCTCGATCCTCTCCGGCGCGCACATGACGCTCTTCCCTCGCGTGCGCGAGGAGCTCGTCAAACGCGACATGGGCCACGTCGTGCTCACCGGCGGCGGCATCATCCCGTCGGACGACATGCTCGAGCTCGAGAAGAAGGGCTACGCGAAGCTCTTCGGCCCCGGCACGCACACCGAGGAGATCGCGAAGTGGATCCAGACCGAGATGACCCGTCGCTTCGCCGCCGAAGCCAAGGGCTAAGAGGGAGAACGCGATGGTCGAGACCAACAAAGACGTCCTGACGATCGAGGAAGCGGCCGAATTGCTCGGCGTCTCGGTCAAGACATTCAACAAGGTGCTGCACACCGAGAACCTGCCCGCGCGCAAGATCGGGCGCGAATGGAAGTTCTCGCGTCAGGCCTTGATCGACTGGGTGGCTGCCGGACGCAGCGCCGAGTTCTACCGCGAGACGACATCCACCAAGAACGGCACGGCACGCGGCGACAAAGCGCGTCGCACCGCCGGCTGGCGCATCGAATTCGATTGAGCGCCGGCCACCCACGCACACACGAGAAGAGCACCCCATGATCACCGTCCCCGAGATCAAGCACGGTCTGGACCTCACCGAGAGCCAGACGATGATTCGCGACATGGTGCGCGACTTCGCGCGCACCGAAGTCGAGCCCAAGGCGCACGAGATCGACGAGCAACACGTCTTCCCGCACGACACGTGGAAGCGCATCGTCGAGCTCGGCCTCCCCGGCATCCCGTTCTCCGAGGACGTCGGCGGCGCGGGTGGCGACACGCTCTCGTACATCCTCGCGGTCGAGGAGATCTCGAAGGTCTGCGGCTCGACCGGACTGACGCTCGCCGCGCACGTCTCGCTCGGGACGTATCCGATCTACGCGTGGGGCGATCACCTCAAGACCAAGTACGTGCCCGACCTGATCGCGGGCAAGCACATGGGCGCGTACGGCTTGACCGAGCCGGGCGCGGGCTCGGACTCGGGCTCGACGCGGACGACGGCGGTCGACGCGGGCTCGCACTGGGTGCTCAACGGCCGCAAGTGCTTCTGCACGAACGCGAACTACGCCGGCACGTACATCGTCACCGCGGTCACCGACAAGTCGCTCGGCCCGAAGGGGATCAGCGCCTTCGTCGTCCCGCGCGACACGCCGGGCTTCGTCATCGAGAAGGGCGAGCACAAGCTCGGCATGCGCGGTTCCGATTGGGCGAGCCTCGTCTTCGAGGACGCGAAGATCCCGAAGGACCACCTGCTCGGGCCGCCGGGGCAAGGCTTCAAGACCTTCATGATGACGCTCGACGGCGGGCGCATCTCCATCGGCGCGTTGAGCCTCGGCATCGCGGAAGGCGCGTACGAATGCGCTCTGAGGTACGCGAAGGAGCGCGAAGCGTTCGGCGGCACGCTCGCCGACTTGCAAGCGGTGCAGTTCAAGCTCGCCGACATGGCGCTGCAGATCGAAGCGTCGCGCCATCTCGTGTACCACGCGGCGCGGTTGAAGGACCTCGGCCTGCCGTACTCGAAGGAGGCGGCGATGGCGAAGCTTTCAGCGTCCGAGACCGCGATGAAGGTCACGTACGACGCGATCCAGATCTACGGCGGCTACGGCTACAGCCGCGAGTATCCGGTCGAGCGGATGTGGCGCGACGCCAAGCTCTGCGTGATCGGCGAAGGCACGAGCGAAGTGCAACGCATCGTGATCGCGCGCAACATCCTGCGCGGCGGTTGAGTCCAGGGCGCGCGACGGACCGACTGCGATGTTCCGTGGCGCGTTCGGGTCGTTCGTGATCGCGTGGCTCGCCGCGTGCGCGCCTTCGGAGCCCGCGCCGAGTTCGCCGGGCGCGCCGAGCGGCGACCTCGGGAGCTCGACGGCGAACGCGCCGGGCTCACGGCCGCGTTTGGTGCTGCCCGCGGACACGAACCTGCTCTTCGTCAGTCTCGACACCACGCGCGCCGATCGACTCTCGTGCTACGGCCACTCGCGGCCGACGACGCCGAACCTCGATCGCCTCGCGGCGGAGGGGCATCGCTTCGTCAACGCGTACACGCCGATGCCAACGACGCTGCCGTCGCACGCTTCGATGTTCACGTCGTTGCACCCGCTCGAGCTCGGCGTGCTGCGCAACCTGCAGGTCGTGCCGAGCGAAGCGAACACGCTCGCCGAGCGCTTGAAAGCCGCGGGCTTCGCGACCGGCGCGTTCGTCGGGGCGGTGCCGCTCGACGCGCAGTTCGGCTTGAACCAGGGCTTCGACGTCTACCAGGGTCCGCGCAAGCGTCCTGAGCGCCGCGCCGCGCCGGTCCGCAAGGAGGCGGCGAAGTGGCTCGCCGAGCACGCCAGCGAGCGCTTCTTCTGCTTCGTGCACTTCTACGATGCGCACGCGCCGTACGACCCGCCGAACGACGCGCTCGGCGACGCGGCGCGCGCGCAAGTCGGCGCTCCCGCGGGCGCGTTCGCGACCGATCCGCGGGTCGACTGCGGTTTCATCAAGCCGCCCGCGGAGCTCGCGAGCGACGGGCTCGCGGCGACCGCGCTCGCGTACGAGGCGGAGATCGCGTACGCGGACGCGGAGCTCGGGCTGTTGCTCGACGAGCTGCGCGCGTCGGGCGTGCTCGCGCGGACGCTGGTCGTCGTCACGTCCGATCACGGCGAGACGCTCGACGAGCTCGTCGCGACGCACGGCTACGCGTTCGACCACGGCGAGTTCCTGCACCGGCGCGAGCTCAACATCCCGTTCGTGCTGCGCCTGCCGGACGCGAGCTCGCCCGTCGCTCCCGGCGTCCACCCCGAGGTCGTCAGCACGCTCGATTTCCTGCCGACGCTGCTCGAGCTGCTCGGAGCTCCGTGCGCGCCTCCGTTCGGCGGCCGTTCGCTCTCGCCGCTGCTCGTGGGCGGCACGATCGCGTCCGCGCCCATGATCAGTCGGCGCCACGACATGACCGAGTGGATCCCGCCGCGCTTTTCGGGCGAGGAATTCTCGTTGATCGACGGCTCGTGGCATTTCGTCGAGTCCGCGCACGGGCACGCGCTCTTCGACTTCGCGCGCGATCCGTTCGGCGCGCACGATCTGTCGAAGCAAGAGCCGCAGCGCGCGGAGACGTTCAGTCGCGCGCTCGCGAATTGGCGCAAGGTTCGCGGCCGCGCGCTCTGGGGCGAAGCGAAGCTCTCGGACGATCCCGACGCCAAGGCGGCGTTGGAAGAGCTCGGCTATTGAGCGCGAGCTTGACGCTCGCGGCGCGCGGTGTTCGCATGGCTGCGTGGATGCACGAGCGATAAAGCGGGAGCGCACGGTCGAGATCGGCGGGTGGCGCATCACGCCGCTCACCGACGGTCGCATGCGCCTCGACGGCGGCGGGATGTGGGGAGTCGTGCCGAAGCCGTTGTGGGAGAAGCTGACGCCGCCGGACGCCGACAACTCGATCGCGATCGCGATCCGACCGTTCCTCGCGCAACGGGACGGGCACACCCTGCTCGTCGAATGCGGTCTCGGCGACCGCTGGGACGAAAAGGGCCGCCGGATCTATCGGATCGAGACCGAGCAGTCGCTGGAGAGCTCGCTCGCGCTCGCCGGCGTCGCACCCGAGGACGTCACGCACGTCGTCGCGACGCATTGTCATTGGGACCACTTCGGCGCGGCGGTCGCGCGTCGCGGTGACGCGCTCGTTCCGCGCTTTCCGCGCGCTCGCTACTTCGCGCCAAAGATCGAGATCGCGAACGCGCTCTCGCCCGACCACGTGCGGCGCGCGAGCTATCGGCGCGAGGACGTCGAGCCGCTGCTCGTCGCGCGCGTGCTCGAAGGCTACGAAGGCGATCGCGAGCTGCTCCCAGGCCTCCACGCGCACGTGCTCGGCGGCCACTCCGACGGCGTCGCGGTGATCACGCTCGGCGACGAAGAGTCGAGCGACTGCGCGATCTTCTGGTCCGACGTCGTGCCGACGACGCACCACATCCAGCCCGCGTACATCATGGCGTTCGACATCGACGTCGCGCGCTCGTTCGCGATGCGTTCGACGTGGCTCGCGCGGGCGGCGGAGCGCGGATGGCTCGGGCTCTTCTATCACGACGCCGAGCACGCGTTCGGGCGGCTCGTGCGCGACGGCAAGCGGTTCGTGCTGGTGTAGCGCGATCCCGATTCACTCTTCGCGCGCCACGTCGCGTTCGGTGGAACCCGAGGAGCCGCGGGCGCGAGCGGCGTCGGTCACTCGCCGCGCTCCGGGCGTTCCAACGGCGGCTGGGGTTCCGCGGGCGGCGACGCGAGCTCCTCGGGCGGCGGCGTGGGCGCCGTGGATGGCGGCGTGGGTTGAGTCGCGGGCTCCACGGGCTGCGGCGCGGGAGTGAAGACTTCGCCGAGGAGCTCGCGCGGCGGCTCGACCGCCGGCAGCGCGACGTCGCCGATCCGCTCGGGCGCGCGGACCTTGCCGAGCTCGGTCGTCGTCTCGCCTCCGTGCGCACGGCCGTCGGTCGACGGATCGCTCGGCGCATCGACCGTCGGCGCGCCGCCGCTGCACGCCGCGAGCACGCCGGCCGCCGCGGAGGCCGCCCAGCGCAACAGGCGGTGCGGGAACCGCTGCGTCGCGCGCTCGGCATCGCCTCGGATGGGATCGCGGTGCTTGGAGTCGCGCAGCTCGGGAGCACGTCGCTCGAGATCACGCCGGACCGAATCGAGATAGACCGGCGCGCCGGCCGCGTCGTACTGAACTCGCATGCAGACGCGCGAAGTGGCTCGGGTGACGAGCTCGCGCGCCTGCTCGCGCGTGAGCGCGGCGCTCGAATGCACGTGCAAGCGGCATTCAGCGCAGAAGCGGCGCACGTCGTCGCCTTGGAGCTCGTCCCACGTCTTGTGGCAGGGCTCTTGGATCTCGAGTCGGAACTCGCTCGGTCGCGTCGGGTCGGTCATGGTGTCGTGCTCGCTCTCTTCGGATGGATTGCGCCCGAGAGACGGACACGCTGAGCGCTTTGTTGGCGCTTTCGCGCGGGGGCGCGAGCGAGCGCGAACGGAAGGTTCGTCCGCTTCGCGCGGCGACCTGCCTAGAGCGCGGGCAGCGGCGGGAGCTCGCCCGGTTTCGTTCCGAGCGCGACCAACGCTTCGCGCGCGATCGCGAGGTGGTGGCGCGAGTGCACGACGGCGAACCGCAGCCACTGCGGCGCGCCGAGCGGCCCGAGCACCTGATGCGCGATCGTCTGCTCGCTCGCCTCGATCAGATGCGGGTTGCGCGCGAGGTCGGCGAGCGTCGTCACGTTATCGCGGTGCCACGAACGCACCATGTCGAGCTCGACGTCGAGCGGCGGCACGACCATGCGCGGCGCCGTCGCCGTTCCGCGCGGCAGCGTGCCGGCGGCAAGGATCGCGAGCACGTCCTCGCTCGGCGTCTTCCCCGTCTGCAGCAGGAAGCCTTCGCGCCGCGCGAAGCTCGACAGGTTGCGCAGGCAGAGCTCGTTCGCGAGCTCGACGTGCGCGAGGTGCGCGAGCGGCGACCACGCGGACACCGCGGGCGCGGAGTGGGAGAGGCTCGGCGCTCCGAGCTCGAACAACGCGTCGATCAACTGATGCGTCTGGCGCCAGCGTTCGAACTCGGCCCGGACGGGGAAGCGAGGAGTCTCCATGAGCCGCGCAGCGTACCTTTCGGCTCCCATCGTTGCAGCGCGGGGGAGGGCGAGCGCGAAGAGGCGATTCCCCATCTTGACAGCTCCCGAGTCGCGCCGGACGATTCGGCGGTCGGTCGGTCGAGGTGGGCGCTTCGATCGAGGGGAGACCGACTTCGCCCATGGACCTGAATCCCGAGCAACGCCGCGAGGGCGGTGAGGAGTACCCCGGCGCACGCTGGTTGCGCGGGGAATCTCCGCGCGAGATCCTCGACAAACTGCTCGCGGCTCGCGCTCTCGAAATCGAATCGCGCGTCGCCGCGCGCTTGGATTCGAGAGCCGTGCTGCTCGATCCGGAGCGGACGTACCTGCGCGTGCTCGCACACACCGCGCGCAAGGCGTTCTTCTATCGCGGCGATCCGCCGCTCGGCGCGTTCCTCGAAGCCTGCATCGACCGCGGCATCGACGACCTGGTCGACGAGGACGTCGAGGCGGAGCGCTCGGGCGCGAAGCTCGACGCGGCGGACACGCGCTACCAGTTGATCGCTCAATCGCTCGGCATCGACGCATGGAAGGCGCGGCGCGTGTGCGTCGTACTCAACACGTCGCACGACGAGCTTCGGCACGCGGTCTTCGCGCTGCTCGTGCAACGCAAGACGCTGCACCGCTACGTCGCCGAGGGCCACGGGCCGCCGCAACGAGTCCGCGAGCTCGTGCGCGAAGGGCTGCGCCGTCTCTCGCTCGCCTTCGGCCGCGACATCGACCCGCGGGAGTACGGACTATGAGCGCCCATCCCGACGATCGCGCCGTCTTCGAGCCCGAGGTCGAGGCGCTGCTCGCCGAAGCCGCGGCGAACCCGAATTCGCTGTTGCTGCGGGTCCCGCGGACCGGCACCGTTCCGCGCCGCGCCTGGCTCGACGAGCCGACGCGCGTGAGCAAGACGGGCCTGAGCTCGCTCGAACGCCACCTCCTCGCCGCCCATCGGAGCGAGATCGCGCAGGGCCTTCGTTGGTTGTGTCGAGAGCGTTTGGAGGCGGAGCGCACGCCGGGTCGCCGCGTGTTCGCCGTGCGCCTCGAACGCCAGGACGCGAAACCCGAGGGGGCGATCGACGTGCTCGCGCGGGGCGTGCACGAAGCGTTGCGCGCGTCCTGGGCGTCGGAGCTCGAGCTCGCGCGCGAACCGTGGTCATTGCGCGCCGCGTCCGCTGACGACCTCGCGACGTTGGCGATGCGTTTCGAGCCCAACAGCGCGACGCAGATCTGGTGGGGCCTCTCCGCCGTGGTTGGCGGCGACGTCCCCGCCGGTCGCCGCGCTTTCGAGCGCGTGATCGAGGAAACCCGGTCCGTGGTGCAACTGTCGATGGCCTGGTCCGATCTCGGGCTCGTGCGAGTGCTCGAAGGCGATCCGATCGGCGCGCAAGTCGCGTATCGCCACGCATGGCGATTGCGCCCCGACAATGCCCTCGCGGGCCTGGTCGCTTGCTTCTATGCGGTGCAATCGGGGACCGCGGTGTTGCTCGAGAGCTACTCGACCGATCTCGAATCGGCGGTGGCGGCGCAGGCCGAGGACTGCGCCCTCGCGTATGCGGCGGACTTGCATCGGTTGAGATCCGCGGGTCGATGGGCTCCGACCAAGGAGTCGCTCGAACTCGTTGCTCGCTTTGGTGAACGAATGGGCCCAGCGGGCCGGAGTGTGCTCAGTGTCTTCAAGTAGCTTCTTCTCCAAGCGGTGGACGCGCCTGGTCGCGGCGTTGTTGGTCGTGACGGCGGTCGCCGATTCCGCGTTCGCGCAGGGCGGCGGAATCGGGCCGGGCACGATCGCGCGCGGGAATGGCGGGCAGCAGAGCGCGTCGCAGAAGTCGAAAGTGCCGTAGTCCATCGAACCGATGCGTCGTGCGTCGTCACCGCGTTGGTTGCTCGTCCTCGGCGGCGTGGTCGCCGTCGGGGCGTTCGTGTTCTGGAACGCGTCTCGTATGGGACCGACCGGTCTCGCGGAGACGGCGGGCGGCTCGCGACGAGCGAGCGAGCTCGATCGCGGCGCGCCAACTCCGGACCTGCCGTTCTCGCCGCGAGCCGAGCTCTCGACCGCGCTGCGCGTTGGTCGGGTCGTGACGGACGGCGGCGCGCCCGTCGAAGCCGCGGACGTGGTGTTCACTCCGTCGGCCGCCGGCTCGTCCGACGCCGAGGTGTCCGCCGCCAACCCGCGCGACACCGAGCTTCGCAACACCGAGCGTCGCGACACCGAACCCCGCGACACCGAACCGTCCGACATCGCGCGGTACGATGCCGCACCGTCCGACGCCGAGATGCCCGGTGCTTCGGAAACGGCGCGCTCGGACTCCGACGGTCGCTTTCGCTTCGAGCGCGCCGGCACCGAGTCGGTCGCGCAGCCCGGGATCCTGTGGGCGAGCGCCCGCGGGTTCGGCGCGAAGTCCCGCGCGATCTTGGGGCCAAGCGATTGGGGCGCGGCCTGCGTGATCGAGCTCTCCGCCGCGCCCGACATCACCGTCCTCGTCGAGCACGTCGACGGCACGCCCGCGGCAGGCGCGCGCGTTCGCCAAAGCGGTTTGGAGCTCGTTGCCGGTAACGCGCGACCCTACCGGGCCTCGGACCGACCGCGTTCGACCTTCGAGCGCGCTTTCCTCGCCGACGCCGACGGCCGCGTCGAGATGCCGCGCTTCGAGGGACCGCAACGCGTCGAAGCCGCGCTCGGCGAGCTGCGTTCGCGTCCGTTCATCGGCGTTCCGAGCACCACGATCCGATTGGTCGTCTGCGCGACGTTCGCGGCAGGTGGACGCGTCGTTCACGGATCGGAGCCCGCTCCTCGCAATGCGTTCGTGGTCGCCGAGTCGCTTCGCTCCGGTTTTCGCGCGGAGATCGGCCGCACGGAGCTCGATCCCGCCGGAGGCTGGTCGATCAAAGACCTGCCCGCGGCCCCGGTGGACGAGGTGTTGTTCCGGCTCGAGGCGTCGGGGCTCGCGCCGATCGAGAAGTCGATCGGACGGCCGAAGGCGGGAGCGACGTACACGATCGACTTCGAAGCAGAGCGCGGAGTCGATGCGCTCGTGCTCGCGCGTCAGGTCGGCGGCGAACCATGCTCGGAAACGACCGTCTACTCGCGCTGGTATCGCGACGGTCGCTTCTTCGAGCTCGAACGCCGGACGGACGCCGCCGGGTTGGCGCGCGTTCCGGTCGTGCCCGGAGTCGCGACTTACTTCGGCGCGCGCGCGACGGGTTGGGCCGTGCCGTTCGTCGGGCCTTACACCCATTTCGATTCGGCGACGGAGCCGGTGATCCTCGAGCTCGCGCCCGCCGGGCGCGTTCTCGGACGCTGCCTTCGCGACGGCGAGCCGGCGAAGGACTTCGAGGTCATCTACTGGCACGGTCAACCGACGCAGCGTCAGTTGTCGAGGGTCAACGACTCTCCGGACGGCACGTTCGTCATCGAGGATGCTCCGATCGGAGAGCTCTGCATCGGCGCGCACTCGTCCGACGCGCCGGCGAGTTCGTTCCAAGCGGTGATCGTCGCGCCGGGCGTGGATTCGAAGGTCGAGTTGGAGCTTGGCGGTCGCCAACTCGGGCGAGGCCGCGTCGTCGATGGCGCGTCCGGTTTGCCCATTCCCGAAGCGCGCGTGCAAGCCGTCACCACGCTCCCGGACGGAAGCACGGTCTTGCGGGGCGCGCCGCGCGAGGTCGATGCCGCGGGAGAGTTCGAGCTGGAGGCGCTTCCGTCCGGGCAGGCGTTCGCGTGGGTCGTCGCGCGGGACTACGCCCCGCGGGTCGCGGTCGCCCAATCGACGCCCGAGAGCGGCGCCGATTTCGGCGTGATCACGATGGCGCGCACGCAGCGCCTGGAGCTGCGGCTCGAGTCCGACAGCGGCTTCGACTTCACGCAGGCGTACGCGCAGTCGTTCGACTCACCGCTCTTGCCCGTGCGCCATTTCGACGCACAGGGCGTGCTCGTGTACGACGACGTTCCGCCGAAGACGTTGCAGATCCAGGTGAACCTCGGCGATCAGCTCACGGAGATGCTCGACGTGCGTTTGTTCTCCGGACGGACGTGGACGTACGTCATTCGGGTCGACGGAGGTCGTCGCTGCACGGTGCGCGCGATCTCGGAGCCCGACGCCGTTCGTCCGCAGTACTTGCAGGCGGCCTTTCGCCGGTCGGGCGGCGCGACCAGTCGCTACGTGCGCTTCGACGCGCAGGGTGTTGCTCGACTGGAGGGCATCGCGGGCGAGGCGCTCGCGCTCACGGCGTACTCCGCCGACTGGGCGACCCTCGGCGTGAAGTCGTGCGCGGTCCCGTCGGCCGGCGATGTCGAGCTCGAGCTCGTCTGCGGCTCGCCCGCGCTGCGCGTGCGCGTCGTCGACGGTGATGGACGTCCATTGCCCGCGGCGAGCGTCGCCGTCGGCGCGGTCTCGACCTTCAAGTGGGTGTACAACTACACGACCGACGGCGACGGCGAGTGCACGCTCGATCCGTTCGACGCGGAGCGCATCTGGGTGCGCGCGTCGGCGGCCGCGATCGGACTTTCCTCGGCTGTGATCGTCGACACGGGCGCGCAGCGCGCCGAGCCCATCGAGATCGCGCTCGACGGGCTCTCGCCGCTGCGCGTCCGTGTCGAGGATCGAGGCTTCGCGTGCGTCGGCGTCGAAGTGCGCTTCGCGTACGAAGACACGTACTGGATCGACGAGATCCAGACCGATGCCTTCGGTCGAGCGGCGAGTCAGCCGGTTGGCGAGGGGCGGTTCTTCGTCGAGGTGGACGAGGTCGGGTACTGGCCGATCCACTTCGAGGTGGCGCGGACGCAGGCCGAGACGGTGGTGCCGTTGCGGCGACTCGGCGGCGTGCGCTTCGAGGCGCGCGGCGTCGGCGGAGCGGTCGTGCCGGACGCGGCGGTCGAGCTCCAGTCGGTCGAGTTCGGCGTCGCGGTCGAGCAGTGGATCGCGGAGGGCAAACTCGCGGCGCCCGCGGGCGGGCTGCGGACCGACACGGGCGGCGCGCTGGTGCTCGACGGGCTGCCGAACGGCGAGTACGCGTGGCGCGCGGTCGCTCCCGACGGCTCCGAAGCTCGCGGCACGACGGTGATCCCACCGCGTTCGCGCGGCGAACAGAGCATCGTGTTCGGATCGTAGGTAGGCTGGAACGAATCGACGTCGGTGTCGGCGCACCGACGGACGTCGCAACTTCCCACGATGCAGCCTGACGCCCAAGCCACGAGCGCTCGGTCGCTCGCGCCCGATCCCGACGTGGACCGGGCGCCCGCGCTTCCGCGCGGCGCGTTGCTCGCGATCCTCGCGGCGACGTTGGTGCTGCAGCTCGTCGCGTGGTCGATGCAACGCGGGTATCCGCTTGCTGATGTCGTCGAGTATCTGGAGCGAGCGCGTCACTGGGTGCTCGGCGTCCAAGTCGGCAACGAAGGGACGATCCGCTCGTTCGCGTTCTCCGCGCTGTTCGTGCCGCTGTTCGCGATCGATCGCTGGTTCGGCATCGAGGACGCGCGTTGGGTGATGCCCGCGGCGCAGCTGATCGGGATCGCGATCGGGCTCGCGTTCGTCTGGGCCGTCGCGCGGCTCGGCGCGCGCGTCGGCGGCGTGCGAGCGGGGCTCGCCGCGGCGCTCGTCGCGGGAGCGAATCCGATCTTCCTGCTGCACTCGGTGTGGCCGCTCGCGGACATCGCGGCGGCAGCGTGCCTCGCGCTCGGGCTCGAAGCGTTCGTCGAGCGGCGCAGCCGGCGGCGCGAGTTCGCGGGTGGGCTGTGGCTCGGGCTCGCCTTCGTGCTCGCGTACAAGACGTTGCCGGTGATCGCATTGGTCGCGACGTGGTGCTTCGCGCGCGATCGTTTCCGGCGGACGAGCGCATGGCGCGGCCTCGTCGGCGGCGTCGCGATCGCCGTCGCGTTGCAGGTCGTGCTCGATCGTTGGATGTACGGCGAGTGGGGCGGCAGCGTGTGGCGCTACGTCGTCGACAACACGGGCTCGGTGTTGACGACGACGCTCGCGCGGCTCGGCCTCGTCGACGCGGCGCGCGCGGTGTACGAAGCGCAGAGCAGTCTGCGCGACTTCCCGGTGCTCGATGGAGAGACGACGACGCGCCAGCTCTTGCCGAAGACCTGGTATCTCGAGCACTTGACGTCGTTCCTGTCGTGGCCGGTGCTCGCGCTCGGAGTCTTCGGGCTCTTCCGGGTCGCGCGCGCGCGCCTCGCCGCCGGAGTGTTGCTGATCGCGCTCGTGGTCGTGCACGCGACGCTGACCAGCATGAAGGGTGACAAGTCGTTCCGCCTGTGGATGCCGATCCTGCCGGCGCTCGCGGTGCTCGCCGGGCTCGGGTTCGAGCAGGTGCGCGGCGCCTTCGGGGGGGCGAACTCGTGGGGTGCGCGCGTGCGCGCGCCCGGTGCGGGCGTGAGCGCAAACGGTCCGAGCGTGCGCGCCACCGGCGTTCGCGTGAGCGCGGTGCTCGCGGCGGCGTTGCTCTTCGCGGCGGTCGCGCTCGCGCCCTTCGAGCTCCAGCGCCAAACTCCGCGGCGCTACGGCGTCTTCTGGGACGCGATGGACTACGTCAACGGCGTCGTCGAAGCCCATCCGCTGAAGAGTGGCCGGCGCTTTCGAGTCAGCAGCTCGTTCTATTGGGGCCCGTACCTGCGCAACGTGCCGGAGGCCGAGCTCGTGCGCGTGTGGCCGCCGCTCGACTTCTATCCGCGGCTCGGACCGGGCGCGAAGAAGGCGGTGCAGAAGCAGCTCGACGGGCTCGACATCCTGATCCTGCACGTCGCGTTGCTCGCCGAGCAGCCCGCGCTCGTCGGCGAGCTGAACTCGCGCTACGGCGTGCTCGCGGCGTTCCACGATCCGAGCGCGGGCGAGGTGACCGGGCCGCTGTACGTGCTCGCGCGCCAGCGACCCGGCATGGTCGCGCCGCGCCTGATCGAGACCGAGCGCGTCGCGGATCCGGACGCGTACCGCGCGGCGCGCGGCTTCGGCGAGCCCGTGCGCTTCGAAATGCCCGTCGGAGACGGCGTCGAGGTATTGACGTTGCTCGGCGTCGAGACGCGAACGCTCGCGGGCACCGGCGAGCGGTTGCTCGTCTACCACTGGTTCGCCGAAACCGAGCTCACGCTGCCGTATCGCGTGATCGCGCGCGTGCGCCGCGGCGACGGCCCGGTGACGTGGAGCGAAGGGCGGACTCCGGCGTGGGCGGTGTTGCCGACGGTCGAACGCACGCGCGGCACCGTGGTGCGCGAAGCGCGGCTGGTGCTCGTCGACGAGCGAGCTGCTGTGGCTCCCGAAGCGGACCCCGAAGCTCCCCCGAAAGCTCCCGGCGAAGCTGTCCCCGAAGCTCCCGACGACGCTGCCGTGGAAGAGCTCTGGCTCGCCGTCGAGCGTCCGCGCGACGCGCTCGCGCCGGTGCGAGCTTCGGTGACGTCCGCGGTCGACGCCGACGGGTTCGTCCGCGCGGCGAGCCTCGCCGCCGACGACTCTCGCTGAACCGCGGTTGCCCGGACGGCGCGCGACGTTCATCATGCGTGGATGCGCATCGTGTCGTTGTGTCCGAGCTTGACCGAGCTCGTGTTCGCGCTCGGCCGCGGACGTGAGCTCGTCGGCATCACCGATTGGTGCGTGCACCCGAAGCCCGAGGTCGACGCGGTCGAGAAGGTCGGCGGCACGAAGAACCCGAACGTCGCGCGCATCGTCGAGCTCGCGCCCGACGTCGTCTTGATGAACGACGAGGAGAATCGGCTCGAGGACGCGAGCGCGTTGCAGGCGGCGGGGGTGTCGATCGCGAGCTCGCTGCCGCGCACGCTCGCCGAGACCGCGGAGATGGTGCGCTCGATCGGAGCCGCGCTCGACGCGCGCGAGCCGGCGGAGGCGATCGCGGTCGACATCGAGCGGCGCGCGGGGCGCGTGCGGAAGGCGGCGCTCGACGCGCGGCCGGTGCGCTTCGCGTACCTGATCTGGCGCAAGCCCTGGATGAGCGTTTCGCGCGACACGTTCGCGAGCCGCATGCTGGAGCTCGCCGGCGGCGTCAACGTCCTCGGCGACGCGCGCAGTCGCTATCCGGCGATCGAGCCCGCGGCGCTCGGCGCGGCGGATCCGGAGCTCGTCCTGCTCTGCACCGAACCGTTCCCGTTCAAGCCGGAGCACGCCGACGAGCTCGCGCGCGAGTCCGGCATCGTTCGCGACCGCATCCGGATCGCCGACGGCGAGTACCTGTCGTGGCACGGTTCGCGCACGCCCGACGGCATCGATTACGCGGCGCGCTTGATCGAGGACGCGCGATGAGCGGTTCGGTGCGGACGCTCGAGCAGTCGTCGCAGCGCAAGTTCGTGCTGTTCATCGTCGTCACGCTGGTGCTGTTGGTCGCGAGCGTGGTTTCCGCGACGCTGCTGTTTCGCGAGTTCGAGCTCGACTCGCGCGAGCAGTCCGCGATCGAGCAAGCGCAGTACGAGGACGAGAAGAAGATCGCGCGGCTGCTGAAGGCGGTCGACGCGTACCGGACCAAGCGCGGCGAGCTCCCGGCGTCGATCGACGCGCTGCGCGGCGCCGACGCGAACGAGTGGTTCGGGATCGAGGCGTACGACGGACTCTTCGTCGACTCGTGGGGGCGCACGTTCCGCTTGGAGCCGCGGGACTCCGGGTTCCGCGTCTTCTCGCTCGGCCGCGACGACGCGGTCGGCGGCGAGGGGCTCGACCGCGATCTGACTTCGCGTTGAGCGTCTGTCGGGGAATCCACGCCGGCTTCGGACGCGCCGGGACGCGCGCTGCTGTCTCGGCGCTCCTCCATGACCTCAAGAAGTCGCGTCGTCGCTTCGCCTTGAAGGACACGTCTCCGCACGTTCTCGGGCCGACGCGCGGGTGCTTTCACGGACTCTGAGTCGCGTCAGCGGCCGAACGCGCACTCGATCCGCGCGGCGAGTTCGCGGGCTTCATCCGAGCGGCCCGCGCCTTCGAGCGCGGTGAGCAGCGACGCGGCGCAGCGGCGGCACAGGAGCTCGTCACCGACGCGCTGCCCGTGGCCGGAAACGCCGGTCGCCAACTGCTCGCGCGCGCCCTCGAAGTCGCGCGCGGCGAGCAGCGCGAGCCCGAGCACGTGTTCGAGCTTCAGCCGGAGCACCGGGTCGACCGCGGTCGCGAGCGCGGCGCGCGACTCGGCGAGCGCAGCCTCGGCGTCGCCCGCGACGAGCGCGATCGAGGCGGAGAGCGGCGCGAGGCGCTGCGCGGTCTTCGTGCCCGGCTCGGCGTCGCCGAGCAGTCCGCGGACGGCCTCGAGCTCCGCTTGCGCGCGCTCGACGTCCTTCAGCGCGAGGCTCGCGTCGGCGAGGTCGAGCCGCAGCGCGAGCGCGTCGTCGGAAGCCTCGCCGTAGAGCGCCGCATCGATCGCGAACGCGGCCTCGAGATGCGCGCGCGCCGTCGCGACGTCCGCGAAGTCGCGCGCGAGGCCGGCGAGCGCCCAATGCGTGCTGCCGACGATCGGCGAGACGCGCCCGAACACGCGCTCCTGATCGGGGAGCACGCGGCGGAGCTCGAACCACGCGTTCGCGCCGTCGCCCGCGCGGATGCGGGTGTTCGCGAGGTTGCCTTGGACGAGCACGGTGCTCTCGTGGCCCGGCGGGAGCGTCTCGAGGAAGATCGCGACGGCGCGCTCGAGCAGCGGAACTCCATCGCCGCTCTTGCCGCGCGCGTCGAGCAAGCCCGCGAGGTTGGTGAGCACGCTGCCGACGTGCATCGACGATGGGCCCGTGGCGCGTTCGAAGTGCTCGAGCGCGCGCCGATACATCGGCTCCGCTTCGTCGAGCTTGCCTTGCAGCTTCAGCGTCAGTCCGAGCGAGAGCGCATTGCCCGCGGACGCCATCGTCGGCGTGTCGGTCGTCCGCCGATACAGCTCGTCCGCCTCGCGCAGGCCTTGCTCCGCGCTCGCGAGCGCGGCCTTCGGGTCCTTCGCGAGCCTGCGCTGCACGCACTGCAGGTCCAACGTCGCCGCTTGCGACAGCGCCTGCGCGAGGACCAGCGGCTCGGCGTTCGCCGCGCGCAGCTTCGGCACGATCTCGGCGAACGCCGCGGCGGCTTCCGCGTGGCGACCGAGGTCGACGAAGGCCCGCGCGAGACTGGCGCGCATCTTCAGCGTCCGCGCGTCGTCGGCGCCGAATGCGCGCGTCGCTTGCTCGACCGAGAGTTCGAACAACTCGCGGGCGCGCTCGACCTGCCCGAGCATCTGCAGCGTGTTCGCGTAGTTGGAGATCGGCTCGGCGGTGTCGCTCGGTGACAGATCGGTGCGCTCGCGGATCGCCTCGTAGCCCTCCCCTTCGAGCTCCGCGGCGCGCTCGAGCAGGCTGAGCTGCTTGTAGACGCCTCCGAGCACGAACAAGAGCGACGCGCGCGTCGCCGGTTGCTCGCTCAACCTGCCGCGCACCTGCTCGATGCCGCGGTCGAGCAGCTCGCGCGCGGTGATCTCGACGCCGTGCGTCTTGTCCGGGTCCGCGGACTCGAAGATCGACATCAGGAGTTCGGTGACCTGTTGGTGCCGACGCACCTGCTCGACGGCGTTCGCGGTCGCGCGATCGGCGTCGGCGCGCAGCTTCTGCTCGAGCGCGAGCCGATCCTCGACGTCGCGGCCGTGCTCGCGCGCTTGGACGAGCAGCGCGCTCGGCGCGCCGACGAACAGCAAGACGCCGAGCGCGAGCGCCGACGCGAGCGTCGGATCGCGTTGCACGAAGCGCATGAGCCGCAGCCAGGGCCCGGGCGGCCGCGCCTCGATCGGACGGCGCTCGAGCACGTTGCGCAGATCGCGCGCGAACGCTGCCGCGCTCGTGTAGCGGTCGCGAGGCGCGAGCGCCATCGCCTTCGCGAGTACGACGTCGAGGTCCGCGGGGACGCGCCGGTTGAAGCGCACGGCGGGCAACGCGCCGCCCGCGCGGATCGCGTCCTCGGTCTTGACGCGGTTCTCGGCCTGGAACGGCACGCGCAGCGCGAGGAGCTCGTAGAGCGTCGCGCCGAGCGAATAGACGTCGGTGCGCGCGTCGAGCGCGTCGCCGGAGACTTGCTCGGGCGACATGTAGTACAGCGTGCCGACTTGCGTTCCCGAGCGGGTGATGCGGTCGGCCTCCGCGGAGCTCGTCAAGCCGAAGTCGAGCAGCATCGCGCGCCCGCCGCGCGTCATCGCGACGTTCGACGGCTTGACGTCGCGGTGCAGGATGCCGTGCGCGTGCGCGTGGTCGAGCGCATCGGCGATCTCCGCGGCGAGCCCGACGACGAGCTCCAGCCAGCCGCGCTCGAACGCGGTCGCGTCGAGATCGGCCGGCGCGAGCTTGCCGCGCGTGCCGAGCGCTCGCGCGAAGTCCGCGCCGGTGAGCGATTCGCTCGCACGCCCCGAGAGTTCGGAGAGCACGTCGGCGAGCGTCGCGCCCTCGATGCGCTCCATCGCGAAGTAGGGGAGCCCGTGCTCCTCGCCGACCGTGTACACCGGCACGATGCCGGGGTGCTTGAGCCGCGCGACCGCCTCGACCTCGCGCCGGAAGCGCTCGCGCGCGCCGGGGAAGAACAGGTGCTCGGGCCGAACGAGCTTCAGCGCGACCTCGCGGCCGAGCGACGACTGCTCCGCGCGATAGACGACGCCCATGCCGCCGCCGCCGAGCTTTTCGATCAGCCGAAAGTCCCCGAGGCGTTCGGGCACGCCGGCGAAGTTCGGCCCGGCGACGTTCGAGTCGGCAATCATCCCGATCGCGCGCAGGCCGGCGAGCCGGCGCTCGAGCTCCTTCGCTGCTTCCGGCTGCTCGGCCGCGAGGCGCGCGAGCAGCGGCGGACGCTCGTCCTCCGTTGCCGCGAGGTACTCGGCGAGCCGCTCCTCGATCGGGTCGAAGTCGGGCTCGTTCGGATCGGGTTCGGGCATGGGGCGAGGGTACCGAGTCGGTCGACTTTCGCCACGCGGCGCGTGCGCGACGAGCCCGGCGCCGCCTGACGTGGCTGACCTGGCGGTCGGGAGCTCGCGGCCCGACGCCGTACGGAAACCCGCTCGGGGTGCAACGCAACGCACGAACCGCGGCGGCTAGAATCGAGACGCTCGCGATGGCCAGAGACCCCAGAGACGACCCCCGACATTGGGTGCAGGCCGCCTCGACGGGCGACGCCGGCGCCGCGCACGCGATCGAAGCTCTGCTCGAACGCTACTTGCCGGACATCCGCGCCTACGTCGCGCGCAACGCCGGCGAGCTCGTGCGCGCGAAGGAATCCGCGTCGGACCTCGCGCAGTCGGTCTGTCGCGAAGTGCTGGAGAGCCTGAAGAGCGGGCGCCTGACCTACCGCAGCGAAGCCGAGTTCAAGCAGTGGCTCTACCGCGCCGCGGTGATGAAGATGATGAACCGGCGTCGCTACTACACCGCGGATCGGCGCGACGTGCGCGCCGAGGATCGCGCGGTCGAGCCCGCCGAGCTCCCGCACGCGGACTCCGAGAGCCGCGGCGCGACGCCGAGCCGCGTGATCGCGTGGCGCGAGGAACTCGCGGCGTTCGAGGACGCGTTCGCGAAGCTCCCGGAGAACTATCGCGAGGTGATCGCGCTCCACCACGTCGAGCACCTCTCGCACGCGGAGATTGCGAAGCGGCTCGAGATCAGCGAGGCGAATTCGCGCATGCTGCTGTCGCGCGCGCTCGCTCGCCTCGCGCGCTTCGTTCGGCCGGGCGGCGAAGCGTGAGTCGACCGCCGCAGCTCCCGGCGCACTTGCCGCCGGTGCCGGTGCTCGAGACCGAGCGCTTGATCCTGCGCGGACGCACGCTCGCCGATTTCGAAGCGTCGGTCGCGATGTGGCAGGACCCCGAGGTCGTGCGCTACATCGGCGGCCACCCGCTCAGCGAAGCGGACAACTGGGCGCGCTTCCTGCGGCACATCGGCCACTGGTCGGCGCTCGGTTGGGGCTACTGGGTCGTGTGCGATCGGTACTCGGGCCGGCTGCTCGGCGAGGTCGGCTTCGCGGAGCAGTTGCGCGAGATCGAGCCTGTGTTTCGCGGCACGCCGGAGTGCGGTTGGGCGCTGGCGCGCGCCGCGCACGGCAAGGGCTACGCGACCGAAGCGGTGCGCGCGGCGCAGGCCTGGGGCGACACGAACTTCGCCGATCCGCGCACCGTCTGCATCATCGAGCCCGCGAATGCCGCCTCGATCCGCGTGGCGACGAAGTGCGGCTTCCGCGAGCTCGCGCAGAGCGCCTACAAGTGCGTGCCGATGCACGTGTTCGAGCGGCTCGCGTCGCGGCGTTGATGCAGGCGCGGTGCGACGTCAGCCCTGCCGTTCGTAGCAACCGATGTCGATCAACGGCGGCGAGCCGATGCCGGTGTCGGGGACGCTCGGCAGGTCCTTGAAGCGCGGTTTGCCGTTCAGGTCGAGCGGAATGGCCTCGCCCGTGTCGCCGTCGCCGTCGACGTCGGCCCAATCCTGCGGCGCGTACGTGTTGGCGCCGGCGTCGAGGCACGGCGACGTCGCCTGCAGTCGATAGACGTTGTCGTCGTAGGTCTCGAGCACGTTGTCCGGCCCGTCGAGGTCGACGAAGCGCGGGTTGCCGGCGATGTTCGCCGCGCCCCACACGAGCGTTCCTGCGCTCCACTGAACGCCCGAGACGCCGGACTGGATGTCGCAACCGACGATTTCGAGCACCGCGTTCGCGTGCGTCATGCGCAGCGCCGCCGCGCCCGGACCGCTCGGATCCCACGCGATCGAGTTGGCGAACCGCGCGTGCGTCGCGCCACCGATCTCGAGCGCGCCCCAGGAGTTGTCGACGAACGTGCACTCGTCGAGCTCGCAGTTGAACGCGTAGCTCGGCGCACCGCTGGTGAACGCGAGGATCGCCGGGGCACTCTGGTTGCCGGCGAAGAGCGAGCCTTCGACGCGCAGCCGCGCAACGCCGTTGGTCTCGAACTCGATCGCGCTGGCGGTCGCGCTCAGGTTGCCGAGGAACCGGCACTGCACGACGTCCGTGCTCGCGGCGCTGTCGACGTGCAGGGGCACGTTGCCGATCCCGGAGACGTTGTTCTCGAACGTCGTCCCGATCACCACCGTCGGCGTCGAGATCGACTGGCTGGCGAGCCAGATCGCTGCGCCGCCGCTGTCGCAGTTCCTGATCGTGCAGCCTTCGATCCGCGGCGAACCCTGCAGTCCGAACGTGCCGATCGCGGCGCCGTGTTGGTTGGTCTCGTCGCCGACGCTGCACGCCTCGAAGATGCAGTTCGCGATCGTGGGGGACGCGCCCGAGATCGCGATGCCGCCTCCGCCGGGCACGTTCGAGCCGACCGGCGACAGGCCGTTCTGGATCGTGAACCCCTCGACGCGAGCGGCCGCGGTTTCCGCGTCGGAGAATCGGAACGCGCGCTCGGTTCCTTGGCAGTCGATCACGCTTTGATCCGGCCCGAAGCGGCTCTTCACCGTCATCGCCCGACCGTTGAAGACGAGCCCGCGATTCGCCGAGCCCGTGTACACGCCGTCCTCGACCAGGATCGTGTCGCCGGTGGTCGCCGCGGCGAAGCCCTCGAAGAGCGTCTGGAACGGAGCCGCGAGCGAACCGTCGCCGCCAGGCGCGGCGGCCGCGTCGACGTGGTAGATCGTCGGGACGTGGCACTCGTCGGGGACGGTGTCGCCGTTCAGGTCCATCGACGCGCCTTGCAGCACGTCGAACACGTCCGCGAGTCCGTTGCCGTTGCAGTCGCTGCCCGCGGCGTTGTCGAGCAGCAGGAACTGGTGCGGCTGGCCCCAGCTCGCGCCGGACGCTGGATTCAGCGCGTAGGGCTGGAGCTGGAACACCCAGGTCTTCGCGCCGGGCGCGACCTGCGGCGTCGGCACTTGGACGTGCGCCGAGCCGAGCGGCAGCGTGAACGCAGGGGCGAACGACACCTTGGTCGAGATCGGGAGGTGTCGGAAGAGGAACCCGCTCACGGAAGGCAGGAACGCCGGCGTCGTCGAGGACGGTAGGTAGATCGCGTCTTGGCTCGCACCCGAGCAGACGCCCGGGATGGCAGCGGCCGAGAGCACCAGCGCTCGACGATCCGGTCGGAACACGGGGTCTCCGCCTCCCCAACCGCTCGTGAAAGGACCCGTGCAGTTCACGCCGGGCGCGCCGCCGTTTTCCGGCGGCCAGCCCTGGCCTCCGTTTCCGCCGGTCACCGGCGTCGACATCACTCGCAGCTCCGAAACGACGTCCATGGTCCAACCGTTGCCGCCGTCGCCACCGAAGTTCGGCGCCGCGCCGCATCCGTCGCCGCCCGAGGAGCTCGAAAGGTGGCTGCGGTACGCGATGCAGAGGCTTGCGGTCGAAACGCCGCCGTCGCCACCGTCCCCTCCGACGGAGCCGTCGCCGCCGGAACCCGGATTGACGTGCATGTCGTAGAGCGCGAGACGGCTCTGGACGCAGACGACCGAGTCGCCGCCGTTTCCTCCTCGGCCTCCGCACAGATCCTGGCCTTCGCCGCCATCGAGGTAGCCGTCGACCAGCGTGACGCGCGTCGCCGCGAGCAAGTCGAGCGCGGTTCCGCCATCCGCGCCCGGCGTCGTCGATTCGAAGCCGTGGAGCCACGACGCCTGGATGCGCACGTCGCCCGTGCAGTTCTCGATCGACACCGCCGGCTGCGCGAGCGTCTGGGAGTACACGTGGTAGTTGTCGATCAACACGCGCTGCGACGCGCTGAGATTGCGGATCGTGATCGTGCCGAAGATCGTCGAGCCGAAGGCTTCGTCGACGGTCGCGAGCGACACGCTCTTGCCGTCGATGACGAAGCCCGCGAACGGCGCCTTGCCGGTGACGATCACCGCGCCTTCGGGCGCCGCGTCGATCGCACCTTGGATCGTCGGATACACGGTCCCGGTCGGGTCGCCGTAGATCGTCGCGCCGCCGGCGTGCGCCGCGGCGGCGACGATCAGCGGGACGAACAGCGGGATGAGGCGACGGGTGAGCGTTCGGAGCATCGGACGTGTCTCTGCAAGCTGCCTGGAAGTCGTGGGCGCCGTGGATCGACTCCAGCTTGGCACGCCACGCGGGGTCTTGGGGCGTCGTCCGCGCGGCGCGCGCGTCGGACCGTCGGACCCGCGTTAGACGTCGCGGGCGGTCCGTAGGGTTCAGGGATTTCTCTCGCGTTGCACCCGCGCGAGCAGGTTGGAGCTCGCGTGCAGCGGTGGCGATCTGCGGACGAAGGAGCAGTTGCTCGCTCGCCCTTTTGCCGAGCTGCCTCCCGGGGACCGACCTCGCTATGCTCTCCCAGCTCGCTCATCGACGCCCAGAGGCCAACCCAGGACCGACCCATGACCCACGCCCCCGAGTCCGAAGTTCCGACCCCGTCCTCGACCTCCCGCCGCCGTTTCCTCGGCGCCGCCGCCGCGCTGACGGGCGTCGCGGCGGTCACGAGCTGCAAGTCGACGCGCACCGCGCTCGCCGGGCCGCTGCCCCGCGCGAAATCCCGCGCGCCGCTCGCCGCCGACGAACCGATTCGAATGGGGATCATCGGGCCCGGTGGGATGGGCGGCGGTCACCTGCAGGCGATCATCGCCGCGAACAAGGCCGGCACGGAAAAGGTCAAGGTCGTCGCGCTCGCCGAAGTTTGCAAGCCGCGGCTCGACGGCGCATTGAAGAGTGCCACCGAGCAACAGGGCTTCCAGGTCGACGGCTACCGCGACTACCGCGAGTTGCTCGCGCGCACCGATCTTCACTGCGTGCTGATCGCGACGCCGGAGCACTGGCACGTGCCGATGGCGATCGATGCGCTCGCCGCCGGCAAGGACGTGTACGTCGAGAAGCCGCTCTGCATCAAGACCGAGGACGCGCTGCACCTCAAGAAGGTCGTCGACGCGAACCCCGACATGATCCTGCAGGTCGGGACGCAGTACATGATGTACCAGAAGTACCGCGAGGCGAAGAAGTTGATCGCCGAGGGCGCGATCGGGCATCCGACGCTCTCGCAGACGAGCTACTGCCGCAACTCGAAGGACGGCGAGTGGCTCTACGGCATCGATCCCGCGGTGCAACCGGGCGAGATGCTCGACTGGAAGGCGTGGTGCGGTTCGGAAGGTGAAGTGCCGTTCGACACCGAGGTCTACCACCGTTGGCGTCGCTACCGTCGTTGGTCGACCGGCGTCGTCGGCGACCTCCTGCCGCACATGATGACGCCGATGATCTGGGCGCTCGACGTCGGTTGGCCGGTGCGCGTCAGCGCGGGCGGCGGTCACTACGTCTTCAAGGACATGGAGAACCACGACCAGGTCTTCCTGACCGCCGAGTTCGAGAAGGAGCACACGATGATCGTCGCGGGCTCGGTCTGCAACGACACCGGGATCGAGCCGATGATCCGCGGCCACAAGGCGAACCTGCTGCTCGGCGGCAACAACGTCGTGCTCCAACCGCAACAGCCGTTCGTCGACGAGATCGACGCGCGCGAAGTGCAGTGCACCGAGGGCGGCGATCCGCAGGACGCGCTGCGCCTCAACTTCTTCAACTCGGTGCGCACGCGCCAACCGAACCAGAGCCCGATCGAGCTCGCTTGCAAGGCGATGGTGATCATCGACCTCGCGACGCGCTCGCTGTGGGGCGGCGGCAAGTACGAGTTCGACCCGAAGACCGGCGCGGTCCACCGCGTCTAATCGGGTCGCGTGCGTCGCCGTCCGAGCCATCCGCCGTTCCGCGCTTCCCGCCGGGGCGGAGCCTGACCTCGTGCTCCGTCTCGCGACGAGCGCGATGGCGACGCGCTTCGAGCTGGTCCTCGTCGACGACGGGGACCGGCTGCGAGTGCGCGCCGCGGGCGAGGCGGCGCTCGAAGCGGTCGAGCGCTGCGACGCCGAGTGGTCGGCGTTCGCGAGCGACAGCTTTCTCGCGCACCTGAACCGCACCGCCGCGCTGCGTCCGGTCGCGCTCGACGCGGATCAGTTCGAGCTCCTCGCCGCGTGCGAAGACGCGTGGCGCGCGACCGGGGGAGCGTTCGATCCGAGCGTCGCGCCGCTCGTGCGCGCGCTCGACCGGCGCGCGCCGTGCGGCGGCGAGCTCGCGCTCGACGCCGCCGCTGCGCGTGAGTACGTCGCCGCTGCGCGTGAGTACGTCGGTTGGGACGCCGTGCGACTCGATCGCGAGCGACGCACGCTCCGGTTCGCGCGGCCCGGCGTCGCGCTCGACCTCGGCGGGATCGCGAAGGGGCACGCGTTGGAGCTCGCGGCGCGCGAGCTGCGCGCCGCGGGCGTGACGAACGCGCTGCTGCACGGCGGGACCAGCTCGGTGCTCGCGCTCGGAGCGCCGCCGGACGCTCGCGCTTGGCGCGTCGCGCTCGAAGGCGGCGACGGTGCGCCGGTCGTCGAGCTCTGCGACGCCGCGCTCTCGGTCTCCGCGCAGCACGGGCGCACGCTCGCCGACGGCTCGGGGCACGTGCTCGATCCGCGCACGCGGACGAGCGCCGCCTCCGACGCGACCGTCGCCGTCGTCCACGCCGACGCGCGCATCGCCGAGGCGTGGTCGACCGCGCTGCTGGTGCTCGGCGAGCTTCCGCGCGAGGGACGCGAGCTCGACGTCGAGCTCGCGAGCGCACCGCGCGGCTCGCCGAGCCGACTCGACCGCGAGCCGCCGCACTCGCAGCTCGAAACAGATCCCACCATGCACGACTCGAGAATCGAGACCGCCGGCGCGCCGCGCGGCGGCCGATTCGGGACCGCGCACGCGCCGCGCGACCTCGAACTCGCGTTCGGTCGTGGCCCGCGCTTCGCGCGCTCTTGGCAGTTCAACCGTACCCCTGACGTTTCGTCCTTCCTCCGCTCCGCCACCGTTCTCCCATGAGCCCGATCGATCGCAGAGACTTCCTCGTCCACGGCGCGTCCGCCGCCGCGGCGTTCGCCCTGACCTCCGAGCTCGTCGCCGCCGCGTCGCTGCCGCAGACGAAAGTGCCGATCGACGTCGCGCTGGTCGGTTGCGGCCGCCAAGGGCGCGCGATCCTCGGCGAGCTCGCGAAGATCGAAGGCGTCAAGGTCGTCGCCGTCGTCGACGTGCTCGATGCGCGCCTGAAGAGCGGCCAGCGCCGCGTGCAAGGCGCCGAGGGCTACGCGACGATCGCGGAGATGCTCGACAAGGCGAAGAGCGTCGCCGCGGTGTTCGTCGCGACGCCGTCGCACACGCACAAGGACGTCGCGCTCGAATGCCTCGCCGCGGGCAAGCACGTGTACGTCGAATCTCCGCTCGCGACGACGCTCGATGACTGCCGCACGCTCGTCCAAGCCGCTCGCAAGTCCGGCAAAGTGTGCGTCACCGGCATGTACGGCCGCTCGAATCCGATCTACGGGCTCGCGCGCTCGTTCTTCCGCTCCGGCGCGCTCCGCGACACCGTCACGATGCGCGCGCAGTACCACAAGAAGAGCACGTGGCGTACTCCGGGCGCGAACGCGGAGGAGGAAGCCGCGCTCAACTGGCCGCTCGATCCGAAGGTGTCGCTCGGCCTGGTCGGCGAATACGGCACGCAACAGTTCGACGTGTTCCACTGGTTCCTCGGCGCGTACCCGACCGCGGTGCGCGGTTTCGGCTCGATCCAACTGCACAAGGACGGTCGCACGGTGCACGACACGGTGCTCTGCGAGCTCCAGTTCCCCGGCGAGCGCCGTCTGATCTACGACGCGACGCTCGCGAACTCGTTCGATTCGCAGCACGAGCTCTTCTGCGGCTCGATGGGCTCGATCAAGCTCGCGTGGACCGCCGGTTGGATGTTCAAGGAAGCCGACTCGCCGACGCAGGGCTGGGAGGTCTACGCGAACCGCCAGCAGTTCCACGACGAGCAAGGGATCACGCTGATCGCCGACGCGACCAAGCTCGCCGCCCAAGGCAAGCTCAAGGAAGGCGTCGGTCTGCCGAATCCGCCGCTCTACTACCCGCTCGCGGACTTCCTGAAGAGCGTCACCGAGAACACGCCGGTCGTTTGCTCGGTCGAGGAAGGTCTGCGCGCGGCGGCGGTCGCTATCCTCGCGAACCAAGCGGTCACGACCGGCCAGACGGTCGCGATCGACGAAGCGTTGCTGAAGAGCGAATGAACCCGACCTTTCGACTGCGCGAGCTGCCGCTCGCTTTCCGTTTCGGCCTGACCGGCGTCGTCGGCGCCGTGCTGCTCGGACTGTGGGCTTCGTTGACGCACCTGCAGGACCATCACCAGAATCGCGACGCGCGTCCCGGCGTGTCGATCGACGATCTCGTTGGCGCGTACCACGGCATCGACAATCCCGCGCCGTTCGTCGTCGCGCTCGAGCGCGAGCATCCGAAGGAGCAGCAGGCGGCGGATCGCAAGCTCTTGCTCGACTGGCTGAAGAGCGACAAGGTCAGCGAGAACTTCGACAACCCCGACCTCGGTCCCGCTGCGCCCGCGGAGATCGTCGCGCGCGACTGCTTGCAGTGCCACTCGCGCAAGTCGACGCAAGGCGAGGGGATCGGACAAACGATCCCGCTCGAGTACTGGGACGACATCGAGAAGGTCGCGTTCTCTCGCAAGCTCGAAGCGACGCCCTGGCCGATCTTGGTCACGTCGACGCACACGCACGCGCTCGCGATGGCGACGCTGGCCGGTGTGCTGATGATCCTGGTGTGGTCGACGCGCTTCGTGCCGTTCGCGCGCAGCATGGTCGCGTTCCTGCTCGGCGTCGGGCTCGCGTGCGACCTCGCGGGCTGGTTCCTCGCGCGCGAGAGCGCGGCGCTGGTGTGGCTCGTGATCGGCGGCGGCAGCGCATTCGCGGGCGGCGCCGCACTCGGTTGCGTGCTGGTGCTCGGCGAGCTCTGGTTGCCGCGGCGCGGAAACTGAGCGAGCGCGCACATCGATTCGACGCACGCGCGCGATTTCGAGCGCGCGGGGCGAATCCAATCTGCTCGCGAGCGGAGCCGCGCATTCGTTTTTCGCGGAGACGGTGCCCTCGCGAATCGTAGCTGTCGCGCGCCGCGGCCCTAGGATCGGAAGCCGCGACGCCGAGACGTCGCGCATTCGCTCTCGACCCCTTTCAGGAACCCAACGATGCTTTTCCTTGCTCTCGCACTCGCATCGCAACTCTCCGTCGGCGCCGCGACGGAGCCTACGACCACGCAGCTCGCCGCAACCGCGACGTACGAGTTCGAATTGCTCGCTGCACCGAACCCGGGCCAAAGCATGGGCAACGGGCTCGACTCGCGCACCGGCCTGGTGGTTGGAGGCGTCCGCGACCTGCCGGGCTCGTTCGTACCGACGCTGTGGCGCGACGGCGTCTCCGTCAACCTGCCGATCCCCGGTGGAGCGACCGAAGCGTGGGCGTTTCGAGCGAACCAGAGCGGCATGGTGCTCTGCGGCGCGCAGAGTCCGACCGGCGAGATCGCGTTCGTCCACGTCGGCGGTCAGAACCAGGTCCTGCCGCCGCTCTTCGGCGTGCGCGCGTGGGCCGCGGACCTGAACGACGCCGGGATCGTCGTCGGGGGTTCCTCCGACGCGTTCGCCGCGCACCCGCATGCTGCAGTCGCTTGGCTTCCGAGTGGCGTCGTGCTGCCGCTCGGCTCGCCGGCGACGTGGACGTCGATCGCCCGCGGGATCAACGCTTCCAACGTGATCGTCGGCGAGATGCGTCCGACGCCGAGCGACCCGCCGCAGCCGTTCGTCTGGTCGCACGGCGTGCTCGCGCCGCTCGCGCTGCCGTCGAGCCTCGCGCACGGCGCCGCGCAGGACGTCAACGACCGCGGCACGATCGTGGGGCAAGCGTTCAACGCTCCCGCGACGCAGGTGCCGATCGTGTGGGTGAGCGGCGCGCCGTTCGTGCTGCCGCTGCCGCCGACCGCGTCCAAAGGCTACGCCGTGCGCGTCAACGAGCGCGGACAGATCCTCGGCGCCGCGACCCTGGCTGCCTCCGGCGAGCTGAAGCCCTTCCTGTGGAGCGCCGGTCAGTTCACGTTCGTCGAGCACCTCGTCGCATCGCCGGCTGGATGGACGTACGTCGGCGCCTTCGATCTCGACGACGGCGGCCGGATCGTCGGCTGGGGCAACCTGAACGGTCAAGTGCGCGGGTTCGTGCTGACGCCCTTGTAGTTCGCGGGTCGAGCGTCGGACTCGCCGGGCGCACTCGGCGCGCCCGGTGCTGCTGGCGCGGCAAACCTCGACGCGGTGCGCGAGCGGCGCGAGCTCCTGCGGACGTCTCGCTTCGGCCACGTGCGCGCGATCGCGGTCGATCGCGAAGGCTCGAGCGTGTACTTGCTGACGCTCGAGAGCGCCGAGCTCCTGCGCCTCGACCCCGAGCGGGGCTCGGTGACCGTCGAGCTCACGGCCGCGCGCGAGCCGCTGCTCGCCGAGAGCACGTTCATGCAGTTCGAAGACGACGCACGCTTTGGTCGGTCGCTGAAGCTCTACACGGGCGAGACCGGCGGCTGCATCGTCGGCACTTTCGACCGAACGCTCGAGTTCGTCGACGCGGACTGCGACGGCCGGTTCGAGCGGCACCTCGTCTGGCGCGATCGCGATTGGGAGCCCGATCTCGGTTACGTGGGCTGGGTCAGGCCCTAGCAACCCGCCGAGCACGTCACCCACTCGGCTTCGCGCCCTTCCGCGATACTTCGTCGCGCTCTGCCTCGCGACGGCGCCTTTTTCGACGGGCTGTTGGCGGATGGGATGGGGCGGCCACGCCGGGACGTTTGCCCTGCGACCCGTCTCGCAGCTCGGCACGACGCCCGTCGGTGCGTCGGCGAGCAGGTCGGCGGAGCTTCGAGCGAGCGCACGCGAATTCCGGGGGTAGATTCGCGGTTCGCGGCACTCACGCAAGCATGGAAGCTACCTACGACTCCGAAAAGCTGCTCGCTCACGTCGGTTGGGTTCGTGCGCTCGCGCGTTCGTTGGTGCGCGACGCGGCCGAGGCCGACGATCTCGCTCAAGAGGCTTTGACCGCGGCGCTCGAGCACGGTCCGCGCGGCGAGGTTGCCTGGCGCGGCTGGTTCCGCGTCGTGCTGCGCAATCTGATCGCCGAACGATCGCGCGCCGGCGGTCGGCGCGCGGCGCGCGAGCGAGTCGTCGCGCGCGAGGAAGCGCTGCCCTCCGAGCTCGACAGCGCCGCGCGTTTCTCGACGCACGCACGCGTCGTCGCGGCGGTCGAAGCGTTGGAGGAGCCGTTCCGCACGACGGTGCTCTTGCGCTACTTCGACGAGCTGCCTCCGCGCGCGATCGCCGCGCAGCTCGGTGTGCCGGTCAAGACGGTCAACTCGCGGCTCGTTCGCGCGCACGCCAAGCTGCGTGAGCGGCTCGAACGCGAGCACGGCGGGGATCGACGGTCCGCGTTGCTCGCGTTGGTCCGCTTCGCGGGCCCCGAGCCGTCGGCGGCGGCGCCGTGGAAAGCGTTCGGGCTCGTCGCCGCGGCGTTGCTCGCGGTCGCTGCGCTCGGCTGGCGCGTCGCGCAACGCACGACGGGCACCGCGGACGCGCTCGCCGTCGCATCCGAGCCCACGGCCTCGGACTCCGGGCCGGCCGTCGCTTCCGCGCAAGCCGCCGACGCGCAGCGCAGCGTCGTCGCGCTCGGCGCGCGCCAGGGCGATCTCGAGGGCCGCGTGCTCGACTCGCAAGGTCGCCCGATCGCCGACGCATCGATCGAAGTCTCCGAGCGTCCCGCGGCCGGCCTCGTCTTCGCGTCGGGCGCGTTCGCGTCGGACGAGCGGCCTGTCGCCCGGACGACGACCGACGAAGCCGGTCGGTGGCGCGTGCTCGCGCCGCGTGAGCGGGCGCTCGACGTCTCCGTGCGCGCCGCAGGCTTCGCGCGAGCGCGACACTCCGACGTCTTCGCGGGCTCGAGCTGCGAGACGGTGCTCGAGCGACCGGCCAAGTTGACCCTCGTCTGTCGCGACGAGCGCAAGAGGCCGCTCGCGAACGCGCGACTCGAGCTCACCGTGCGCGACGGTTGGCTGCCACTCGTCGTCGATCGCACCGACGCGAACTGTCGCTGGAGCTCGAACGAAGTTCCTCCCGGCGTCTGGTCCGCGCAGATCGTCCTCGCCGATGGTTCGAGCCCGTCGTCGCTGCGCGTCGCAGCGAAGTCCGGCGAGGAAGTCGAGCGCGAGCTGGTCGTGCTCGACGGCGTGCGCATCACGGGCCGAGTCGTCGCCGCCGTGGACCGCGCTCCGATCGCGAACGCGCGGATCTTCGTGAACCAGCATCACACGGTGCTGACCAGGAGCGATGCCGCGGGCGCGTTCCGTCTCGCGCACGTCGCCGAAAGCACCGAGTGGGACTTGTACGTCGATGCCGACGGCTTCGCGTCGACGCAGATGCGCGTTCGCGCGCCCGACGGAGCGCCGGGCGCGACGCCGGAGCCCGTCGAGGTCGCTCTGGCTCGCGGCTGGACCGTTCGCGGCCGAATCGAGGACGTCGACGGGGCGCCGCTCGCCGATGCGTGGGTGATCGCGTATGCCTCCGGCGCCGGTACGCTCGGTGAGGAGCCTGGGGTGAAGACCGATGCGAGCGGGGCCTTCGAGCTCGCGAACCTGCGCACGGATCTCGGCCACGCGCTCTACGTCGCGGCGCCGGGCCGCGCGCGTGACGCGTGGGTGCTGCCGGTCGGGCGGGACGGTGAGACCCTCGACGTCGGCGCGTTGCGAGCATCGGTCGGTGCGACGCTCGCCGGCCGCGTGCGCGACGCCGGCGGACGTCCGGTGTCGGGCGCGCGCGTCGAGTTTTCACGCGAGTTCGTGCCCGAGGTGCTCGCCGTCGCCGATCGCAAGGCCACGGAAGTGAAAGCCGGCGGCTCGACGACGACGGTTTCGATCGGCGCCGCGCGCGGCTCGGAGTCCGCGACCACGCTCGATCCGAGCGGTCTCGCCTACGCGTTCGTCGACGTGCAGCGCGACGGCAGCTTCCGCGCCGTCGATCTCGCGCCGGGCCGATGGACCGTGCGTTACGTTCCATCCGATGGCGGCGCGCGACAGAGCCGCGAGGTCGAGCTCTCCGCCGGCGAACGCGTCGAGGGCCTCGAGCTCCGGCAGCCCGCGGGCGGCGCGATCGCGGGCCGCGTCGTCGATCCCGACGGGGGCGCGCTCGCGGACGCCACGGTGCTGCTCTACTGCACGAACGCTTCCGTCGAGTCCCGCGTCGCGCGGACCGACGCCGACGGCGCGTTCCGGTTCGACGGGCTCGACGACCGCGAGTATCGCGTGTACGCCGATTTCCACGAGGATCGCGGGAGCCTTGCCGCGGCGACCGGGAAGAAGCGGGCCTTCGTCAGCCGCTCGGTCGAGGGCCTGCACGTCGGCGGACCGGAGCTCGAGCTCGCGCTCGGGCGCACGACACCGCTGGTCGGTCGCGCCGTCGACGAACGCGGCGTGGTGCTCGCCGGCGCGCTCGTGAGCGCCTTCGACGCCGACGATCACCAGCACCAGATGCTGACCGACTCCCACGGGCGCTTCGAGTTCGCTGTCGCCGTCGACGCGACACTCGACTTCGTCGCCGCTTGGCCGGGGCCGACCGCACAGGACGCGTCGAAGAAGCGTCTGCGCGCCGAGTCGAAAGGCGTGAAGCCCGGCGCCGACGAGCTCGTCCTGACGCTGCGCTGATCAGAGCGTCTTCACGAACAGGTTCTTGTACGCGACGAAAGTCGACTCGCCTTCCTTCGCCGCTCCGTGGCGTTGGAGACCGATGAAGCCGGTCTTCGCGCGCTCCGCGAAAGGCTTGGTGTCGGGCGGCACCGGCACCGTCGTCGTGTCGACGTCGTACAGGACTCGACCGTTGAGCTCGGTGCGGATCCGCGGACCCTTGAACGTGATGTGGTACGTGTTCCACTCCGGCGCGAGCTTCAGCACACCCTTCACGCCCGGCGCAACCGAGCCGTAAAGGCCGCCGGTGAACTGGTAGTCGTGCAATTGGTAGCCCGCCGCCGCTTCCCAGTTGTAGTCGTCGAGCACCTGCACCTCGCAACCGGAGAACGCGGGGTTCGCTTCGGAGCGCTCGGCGCGCAGGAAGACGCCGGAGTTGCAGAGCTTCGAGAGCTGGAAGTCCGCGTAGAGCTCGAAGTCCTGGTAATCGCCCTTCGAACGCAGCTCGCCGTCACCGCTGGTGACGACCAGCGCGCCGCCCTTGACCTCGACGCCTTCCGCCGGACCGCGCACGTCCCAGCCCTCGAGCGTCGTGCCGTCGAACAGCGGCCGCCAGCCGTCGAGCAGCGCGCGCTGCGACAACTGCTTCGCGCCGCCCGGCGCGTCGACGGCGATCGGCTCGTCGGCGACGGGGAGCTCCTTCACGCGCATGTTCTTGAACTGCACCTTGGTTTCGAGCGGCACGTTCTCGCCGCCGTGGACCTGCAGGCCGATGCGCCCGGTCGGCGCGTAGCCGGTCGAGCCGGGCTCCATGCGATAGCTGCAGAGCAGCGATCCGTTGAGCCACGTGTCGATCGCGAGGTCGCGGCCGGTGCACACGACCTTGAAGTGGTTCCACTCGTCCTTCGTGAAGAGCTGGCCGCCGTCGAGGTTGTGTTGGAGGAAGCCGTCGGAGTAGATCGCGCCGATCTCGCCGTTCGGGCGGTAGTCGATCGTGACCTGCGCGCCCTTCTCGTCGGGCACCATGCGCAGGAAGATGCCGGAGTCGAACGGGTAGTCGCACTTGACGTCGACCTCGAACTCGAAGTTCGAGTAGAAGCCCTCGGTGTAGATCAGCCCGCCTTCCTGCTTCAGGTTCTGACGTCCGGTCAGCACGCCGTCCTCGACCGTCCACCGCGCGTTGCCGTCGTAGCGGCCGCCCCACGCGACCCAACCGTCGGTCGTCTTGCCGTCGAAGAGCGTTTTCCACGCGCCGGATTCACGCTGGCCGCGCGACGCGGTTCCCGAGCCGGACGAATGGCACGCGACGGCGAGCAACGAGGTGACGAGCAGGGCGACGGTCGAACGCATGAATGAACTCCTTCGAGGTGAGCGCGGAGATTCTGCGCCGCGACCGCTTCGGCGGCAATGCGCTCGGTCCGCGACGAGGCGTTCGCCGGGCGCGTCGCGTTGCGCCCTTGCAATCCGCTCGGGCGCGAACGCGCCTGGCGCTCGCGGATCGCGCACGACGCGGAGCACGAGCTCCGCGAATCGCGCCAGTGCTCCGTGTTCGGCTCGCGCTTTCGCCGTCAGGGCGCCGGCGTCACTCGAATCGCGTTGGAGCGCCCGACGCCTTGGCTCGCGCCCGTCTCGGTGCTCGCTACTGCACGTAGTAGACGCGGTAGACGAGATCGTGCGCCCAATTGCGCGTGCCCTGGAAGTTGCCCGAGCCGCCGATCGAGTCCGACGTGATGCCGAGCTGCAGGTCGCCCGCGGTCGCCGAGTTGGTGATCTCGAGCAGCAGCTCGCTCCCCGGCGCCACCGAGATCGGGTTGGACCGGAAGTCGAAGAACGCGGCACCGGGCAGCGGACCGCTCAGGCTCGCGGGTACGCCCGAGCAGTCGAGCGGCAGACCGAGCGACGGGACCGACGCCGTCGCGAGCAGCGTCGTACCCGAGCGGATGCTCATCTCGATCGGGACGTCCTGCGTCAGACCGCAGCGACGCAACGCCACCTCGATTCCAATCACCTGTCCGTTCCCGATCAGGATGTTCTGACCCGCGCGGTAGCCGGGCTCCAGAATGTAGTGGCCTCGCGGAACGAGCAAATAGCCGAAGACGTAGTTCGCGCCGACCGACTCCGGCAGCGGTGTGGTCAGCGTGTTGTCGTCCTCGTGCGATTCGTCGACCTCGTCCTTCGGATCGACGTGCACGGTCAGGCTCTTCACGTTGGCGAGATGGAGGTTCTCTTGCCGCGAGACGCCGCTGAAGTCCGCCCAGAAAATGTCGGCGTCCTGCCATGCGAGTCCGGCGAGCTCCTTCGCTTTCTGCGGCCGGTAGTTCTGCGAGATCGGAGTCTCGTCGCCGTCGACGTAGACGCGGAACGGCCCGGCGTCCGAGCCGCCGAACTGGTGCGCGTGCCCGTTCACGACGTAGACCTCGGCGTAGTGGAGGCCTCCTTGCCACTTCACGCTGACGCCGCGGGCGACCAGATTCGGCGTGGTCGTGCCGCAGCTCGACAGTACGACGAGGACGATTGCGAGGCACGACGCGAGCGAGCGTTGGAACTTCATGTCGATGGAGTCGGCCCGGGGGGCCGACGGGGGGCAGCGGGGGCCAGCAGTGGAACAGCGCGGCGATGCGGAATCGAGTTTCGAACGACGGCGAGAGCGTCTACTCGATGCCAGGGGCGCGCACGCACTCGACGCACGCACGAAATGCGAGCCCGCGAATCCTGAGCGCCGCGCGCCCGCCGCGCGTCACCGCCGTCACGGCGTCAGCGCAGTTCGGCCGGCAGCGAGAAGACCACGTTCTCGGGCTCGCCGTGCAGCTCGGTGACCTCGGCGACGCCGAGTTCGCGTAGGCGCGCGATCACGCGCTGCACCAGCGACTCCGGCGCGCTCGCGCCCGCGGTGACGTCGATGCGGGCGCCCGCGTGGCGCCTTGAGCGAACGGAACGGGATGTCGCAGCGCCGTCTCTGCGCCCGTTGCGTCAGGAGTTCGGACGCCGTCGATGCTCTTGTCGGGCATGCTACGGTGTTGGCATGAAGAAGCGCGCAGCGCCGTTCCGTGCATCCCCGGACCCGGAGTTCACGGAGCGATCATCCGGCTCCGATCCCTGGTACCGGTCTCGTCGTCGAGTCGCAGCGCTGCTGGCGGCGCTCGTGCTGGGCCCCGCCGCAGTTGCCTTGCTGTTCGTCGCGGGCATCCCGGCAGCAGCGCACTGGGTGTGGGAGAACACGGCGTTGCTGTGGAAGATCGCGATCACAGGAACGCTCGTTGCCGTCGGGGTGCTGCTGGCACTCCCGACCTTCCTCGCAGCCGTTCAGCAGGTGGAAGGGAGCGCGACGCCGTCACAGTCGGGGCGCGAGCGAAGCGCACGGCATCGGCGACTCGCAAAGGTAGCTGCAGGAGCGTTGACGATCCTGTCGATCGCGCAGGCGATCGCTGGAAACCTGGTCGCGTCGTATATCGATCGAGAGCGAGTCGCCGCACTTCCCGATGCCGCAGCGTTCTATCGAAACCACGATCTCGCGAAGGTCGTGGGGGACTCTCTGCGCATGCTCATTCTGCGGCGCCGCGATCGTGAGGCTGCCGATGCGCCAGATCGGGCTGCACTAGAAGAGCTTGCTGACCATGCGCCGGATGCCTGGCTGAAACTGGCGTCGGATCCGACATCTGCAACGCATCCCGTCGTCCATGCCTTGTCGGAACCTCGGTTGATCGAGTTCGTTCGCGATCCTCGCGCGCAAGCGATCGACCCGACTGCATTCGCCGATCTTGTTGGCGAGTGGGAGCGCGCGGCCGGAGTCTCGCTTCGCGCCGAAACCCGAGTAGCGCTGGGGGAAGAAGTGGCGCGAGACTTCGGGATCTCGCTTCGGGAAGCCATCAAGCACGACGTCGTCGCCGGCGGCAAGGGCGGCATCGCCCTCCAGCTGGATGTTCAGGGTGAGATTCTGCGGCGGGTCATGGAGGGCAGCAACCGAGCCGATCCTAAGACCCGGCTGGCGATGCAGGCGCTCGATGAGTCCATGGGCAAGGTGCGCGACATGCTGGTCGAGGTCGCGAAGTCTCAGGAGGCGTATCACCAGGAGGTGGTCGAGAGGATCAGGACTCTCGACGCAGACCTGCAGCGAATCCTCGGCGAGATTCTCGCCGAGGCGAAGGCGACTCACGCCGAGACGAAGGCGACTCACGTAGATGTCATCGAAACTCGGGACGCGACCCGGCGTCTCGAGGCAGGCCTGGAGGACGTCGGGAGGGACGTCGACTTCCTTCGCGAGAACCAGGAGGAGTTCCTGCGTTCGCTCCCTCGCAGTGCGTCGAGCGCCCCATCGCGTGACACGTCGCCCACGTCGATCGCCGCATGGATCCGTGAGGAACGTGAGCTGCGCCCGTCTCGGCGGCTGACGAGCGAAGCCTCCGCGGACTCCGCAGAGGTCAAGGTCTGGATCAACTCCGCTCTGCGACTAATGAACGCGTACGTAGCGGAGCGTGCGTGGGCAGAGGCGATCCCGGTGGTTCGCCGGATCGTCGATCTCGCGCCGGTTCAGGCGGACGGGGGCGCGACGAAGAATGTCGATTCGCGGCCCTGTGCGTGGCCCGTGGACGTCGTGTCCGGGTGGGATCAGCTCGGCGTCGTTCAGTTTCTGGTCGCCGCGCGGGACACGTCGAGAGCGATTCGCTTCTCGCAGGGACTGCTGTCCGGCTGCCGTCGGCAGGCAATCTTGCGGCCGAATGACCCAGACGCGTCCCGTCTGCTGGTCGCCGTCCTGCACCAGCACGGTAGTGCGCTTGCGGCGCGGGGTGACTTGAGCAGCGCGCTCGCCTCGCTGAAGGAAGGACTCGAACGAGCGGAAGATCAGCGACAAGATCGCGAGACGCCCGAGGCGCTGAGGGACGTGTCGCTCTCACTGATCAAGGTCGCGGACGTGGAGCTTGCGCTGGGTCAACGCGAGCAAGCGCTGAAGCGCTACGAGGAGAGTC